>NZ_JBIVIR010000008.1:0-332116 GCF_044749825.1 Streptomyces sp. NPDC088915 | reverse complement strand
TTTCCTCCGGGCTTTTCCCTTCGGTCTTGCGTTTCCGACTCTATCAGATCTTTCCGATCCGATTTCCTCGGTGCTTTCCGGTCCCTTTCGCTTTCGCTTCGGACCCTTCCGGCGTGTTCACTACTTTAGCGGATTTCCCCGGTGACTCATAATCGAGCCATTCGAAACGCATTACGGCATGCCGGAATACGCCCTCGCCGAGGGAATCTTCTTGAGTAGTGGATGGCCACTGCAGGGGGTGCTTGAACAAGCAGGCCCTGATCCAGCGGCTCGGGCCACATTACGCACTTCGTCGCCCCGAGTCAAGGCCCCTCTTGCGAGGAGTGTGGGCGCGGTACGGGCTCACCGTCGGGTCGCCCTCGATCCAGAAGCGCCAGGGGTGCGGGGCGCCCTCGCCGCCGACGCCCGTGCGGGGGCCGCTGCGGACGAGGGCCGGGGCCGGCGGGGTGCCGGTGAGGACGGCGAGCGGGGCGTCCGGGTCGCCGCACGCGTCCTCCCCGTTCAGGGAGAGCGCGACGTCGAGGGCGGTGGCCAGGCGCGCCGGGCCCTTGGCCAGTTCCTCGTCCTTGCGGGCCGAGCGGCGGCGGGGGCGGGCCTGCTCGGCGCCGCTCACGATCTCCCCCGCGCGCAGCAGGACCCCGCTCGCGCTGCCCTCGGGGCCGCACACCAGGTTGAGGCAGTGCCACATGCCGTAGGTGAAGTACACGTACGCGTGTCCGGGCGGGCCGAACATGACGGCGTTGCGGGCCGTCTGCCCCCGGAAGGCGTGCGAGCCGGGGTCGATCGCGCCGGCGTACGCCTCCACCTCCGTGAGGCGCAGCTCGATCCGTCCTTCCTCCGTGGTGCGGACGAGGGTGCGCCCGAGGAGGTCGGGGGCCACCTCCAGGACGGGGCGGTCGAAGAAGGACCGCGGGAGCGGCGTACGGTCGGGGCTCTCGTTCATGGCGTCCGAGCGTAGTGGGGACCGGACCGGAACCGGTTACCGTCTTCGCGCGTATGTAGGGGTCAGGACCAGAAGGAGTGAAAACCATGGGATTCAAGAAGCTGCTCGCGAGCCTGGGTGCCGGCGGTGCCACCGTGGAGACGGTGCTCACCGAGGAGAACGTCGTCCCGGGCGGGGTCGTCCAGGGTGAGGTGCGGATCCAGGGCGGCAACGTCGACCAGCAGATCGAGGGGCTGTCCGTCGGGCTCCAGGCGCGCGTCGAGGTCGAGGGGGGCGAGCAGGAGCACAAGCAGGACATCGAGTTCGTGAAGGTGCGCCTCGGCGGGGCCTTCCAGGTGCAGGCCGGCGCGGTGCACGTGGTGCCGTTCGGTCTGGAGATCCCGTGGGAGACGCCGATCACCGCCGTGTCGGGGCAGCAGCTGCGCGGCATGCACATCGGCGTGACCACGGAGCTGGAGATCGCGCGCGCCGTGGACTCCGGTGACCTGGACCCGGTCAACGTGCACCCGCTGCCGGCGCAGCAGGCGATCCTGGACGCCTTCCTCCAGCTGGGCTTCCGCTTCAAGAGCGCGGACATGGAGCGGGGGCACATCCGGGGGACGCGGCAGAAGCTGCCGTTCTACCAGGAGATCGAGTTCTTCGCGCCGCAGCAGTACCGCGGCCTGAACCAGGTCGAGGTCAGCTTCGTCGCCGACGACCGCGAGATGGACGTCGTCCTGGAGATGGACAAGAAGCCGGGTCTGTTCACCGAGGGCAGCGACTCCTTCCGTTCCTTCAAGGTGGGTCTGCACGACTTCCACACCACCGATTGGGCGGCTTACCTGAACCAGTGGCTCGCCGAGGTCGGCGGCCGTCGCAACTGGCTCTAGGCTCGGGTCCGCAAGGCCGCCGCGGCAGGCCGCCGGGGCGGCGACGGGCGATACGGAGGGTTTCTACGTGTCCGAGGGCAAGAGGGCGCCGCTCCCCCACGACTTCCATCCGCCGGTGCCGGCGTTCACCGTGGTGAGCGACGACATCGCGCCGGGCGGGGTCCTGAAGGACGCTCAGGTGTACGCGGAGGGGAACACCTCGCCGCAGTTGCGCTGGGAGGGCTTCCCGGCGGAGACCAAGAGCTTCGCCGTCACCTGCTTCGACCCGGACGCCCCGACGGGCAGCGGGTTCTGGCACTGGGTGCTGTTCGACATCCCGGCGTCGGTGACGGAGCTGTCGGCCGGTGCCGGGTCGGGTGCGTTCGAGGGGCTGCCGGCCGGTGCCGTGCACGTCCGGAACGACTACGGCGCGAAGGAGTTCGGCGGCGCCGCTCCCCCGGCCGGGGACCCGGCGCACCGCTACGTCTTCACGGTGTACGCGGTGGACGGCGAGAAGCTCGGGCCGGACGCCGACGCCTCGCCGGCGGTGGTCGGGTTCAACCTGCGGTTCCACACGCTGGGCCGCGCGCAGTTGATCGGTGAGTACGCGGCTCCCGCGGCAGGCTGATCGTTCGTTTGTTGTTTGCCCGCTTCTGGTCTTGGAGAGATCAGAAGCGGGCACCTTTTGTTTCGCGAGAAATTGCGTTGTCCGACCCGGCCGGCCCGGCCATCGTTGATCCAAGCCCGCCAGGGGGCGGGCCGGTACACGGGAGGTGGGCAACATGCGGGACACGCTGGTACTCAACGCGAGCTTCGAGCCGCTGTCGACGGTCACTCTGAACCGTGCGGTGGTGCTCGTGCTGCAGGCCAAGGCCGTCGTCGAGCAGGCCCATCCCGAGCTGCGGGTGCGCGGTGCCGCCGTCGACCTGCCGGTGCCCCGGGTGATCAGGCTCTGCCGGTACGTCCGGGTGCCCTTCCGAAGACAGGCCCCGTGGTCGAGACGGGGGGTCCTGGTACGGGACCAGCACCGCTGTGCGTACTGCGGGAGACGGGCGACGACGGTCGACCACGTCGTGCCGCGGGCCCAGGGGGGCCGGGACACCTGGCTGAACACGGTGGCGTCCTGCGCCGAGGACAACCACCGCAAGGCCGACCGGACGCCGGAGCAGGCGGGGATGCCGCTGCTGCACCAGCCGTTCGAGCCGACCCCGGCGGACGCGATGCTGCTCGCGCTGCGGGCGAGCGAGCGGTCCGCGCTGCCGGAGTGGCTGGCCCACTCCGCCGCGTAGACGCCTACCCGCTGATTCCCCGCGTATGCCGCGCATGCGAGGGCCCGTCTCCCCGGTGGGAGGCGGGCCCTTCCGCGTCACCTGAGGGTCAGTTGGAGGATGGCGACGACGCCGACGGCGATGATCACTCCGCGCAGGACGGCGGGCGAGAGCCTGCGGCCGACCTTGGCGCCGAGTTGGCCGCCGATCGTGGAGCCGACGGCGATGAGCAGGACGGCCGTCCAGTCGAAGTCGGCGACGAAGAGGAAGAAGACGGCGGCGACGCCGTTGACGAGGGCTCCGAGGATGTTCTTGACGGCGTTGACGCGCTGGAGGTCGTCGTGGAGCAGCAGGCCCATGAGGGAGAGGTAGAGCACGCCCTGGGCGGCGCCGAAGTACCCGCCGTACATGCTGGCGAGGAGGAGGCCGACGAGGAGGGCGGGGCCGCCGTCGGGGTGCGCCTCGGTGCCGGCCCGTTCGCGCCGGCGCTTCACGGCGGCCGCGATGCGGGGCTGGAGGAGGACCAGGACGAGGGCGAGTCCGATGAGGACGGGGACGATCGCGTCGAAGGCGTCGGACGGGAGGGCGAGGAGCAGGATCGCGCCGACGAGTCCGCCGACGAGGGCGGCGGCGCCGAGGCGCAGGACGCGCTTCTTCTGGCCCTTGAGTTCGCGGCGGTAGCCGATGGCGCCGCTGACGGAGCCGGGGACGAGGCCGAGGGCGTTGGAGACGTTGGCGGTGATCGGTGGCAGTCCGGTCGCGAGGAGGACCGGGAACGTGATCAGCGTTCCCGATCCCACGATGGTGTTGATGGTGCCGGCGCCGATGCCGGCGGCGAAGACCGCCAGGGCTTCCCAGATGGACAACGCCATCTCCTTACAGGATCGGTGGGTCGCCTCCCCGCTCCGAGGGCGTCGGGGTCGAGGGGCTCGCACCGATCATGCACGAGGATTACGTGTACGTGTCAGTCAACCGGCGGTTCGTCTCGCCTTTCGGGCGCGCCGGTCCTGGTGTTGAAGCCGGGGGCGCCGCCGCCGATGTTGCCGAAGGCGCCGGAGAGGCCCTTGAGGGCGTCGCCGATCTCGCTGGGCACGATCCAGAGCTTGTTGGCGTCGCCCTCGGCGATCTTCGGGAGCATCTGGAGGTACTGGTAGGAGAGGAGCTTCTGGTCGGGGTCGCCGGCGTGGATGGCCTCGAAGACCGTGCGGACGGCCTGGGCCTCGCCCTCGGCGCGCAGTGCGGCGGCCTTGGCCTCGCCCTCGGCGCGGAGGATCTGCGACTGCTTCTCGCCCTCGGCGGTGAGGATCGCGGACTGGCGGGTGCCCTCGGCGGTGAGGATGGCGGCGCGCTTGTCGCGCTCGGCGCGCATCTGCTTCTCCATCGAGTCCTGGATGGAGGTCGGGGGCTCGATGGCCTTGAGCTCGACGCGGTTGACGCGGATGCCCCACTTGCCGGTGGCCTCGTCGAGGACGCCGCGCAGGGCCGCGTTGATCTCCTCGCGGGAGGTGAGGGTCCGCTCCAGGTCCATGCCGCCGATGATGTTGCGGAGGGTGGTGACGGTGAGCTGTTCGATGGCCTGGATGTAGCTGGCGACCTCGTAGGTGGCGGCCCGGGCGTCGGTGACCTGGTAGTAGATGACCGTGTCGATGTTCACGACCAGGTTGTCCTGGGTGATCACCGGCTGCGGCGGGAAGGGGACGACCTGTTCGCGCAGGTCGATCCGGTTGCGGATCGAGTCGATGAACGGGACGACGATGTTCAGTCCGGCGTTGAGCGTGCGGGTGTAGCGGCCGAAGCGCTCGACGATCGCCGCGCTCGCCTGCGGGATGACCTGGATCGTCTTGATCAGGGCGATGAAGACGAGCACCACCAGAATGATCAGGACGATGATGACTGCTGACATCGTGTTCCCCGTGCCCTTCGCTGCCGGTTGACTGCCGGTTTGCTTTCGATGATCGAGTCTCGCAGACGCCGGAACGTCATGGGCGGGGTTCGGTCACATGACCACGGCGGTAGCGCCGTCGATCTCGACGACGTCGACCTGTTCGCCCGGTTCGAAGGTCTGTCCGGCGTCGAGCGCGCGGGCGGACCAGACCTCTCCGGCGAGTTTGACGCGGCCCCCGCCACTGCCGTCGATCCGTTCCAGGACGACGGCCTGACGTCCCCTCAGGGCGTCGACCCCGCTGGAGAGTCCGGGTCCGTCGCCCCGGTGGCGGGCGGCGAGTGGGCGCACCACCGCGACGAGCGCCACGGAGACGACGACGAAGACGAGTACCTGGGGGACGATGCCGAAGCCGAGGGCGGCGGTCACCGCTCCCGCGACCGCTCCGACGGAGAACATGCCGAATTCGGGCATCGCGGTGAGGACCAGGGGAATGCCGAGCCCCACCGCGACGATCAGCCACCACACCCACGCGTCGATGTCCACGTGGTCATGGTAGGGCGGTGGGGTGCTTCCGGGACAGGGCGCGGTGCTGTGCGGTCACGGCGCCCGGCCGGTCACTTCAGCGGCAGGCCGCGGGCGGTCCAGCGGTCCTCCAGGCGCTCGACGACGAGCGGGAGGCCGAAGCAGAGGGAGAGGTTGCGGGAGGTGAGCTCGGTCTCGACGGGGCCGGCGGCGAGGACCCTGCCCTGACGGATCATCAGGACATGGGTGAAGCCGGGGGCGATCTCCTCGACGTGGTGGGTGACCATGATCATGGAGGGGGCGTACGGGTCGCGGGCGAGGCGGCCGAGGCGGCGGACCAGGTCCTCGCGGCCGCCGAGGTCGAGGCCGGCGGCGGGCTCGTCGAGGAGGAGGAGCTCGGGGTCGGTCATCATCGCGCGGGCGATCAGGGTGCGCTTGCGCTCGCCCTCTGAGAGGGTGCCGAACCTGCGGTCCAGGTAGTCGTTCATGCCGAGGCGGTCGAGGAAGGCCTTGGCGCGGTCCTCGTCGACCGGGTCGTAGTCCTCGTTCCAGGTGGCCGTCATGCCGTACGCGGCGGTGAGGACGGTCTGGAGGACGGTCTGGCGCTTGGGCAGCTTCTCCGCCATGGCGATGCCGGCCATGCCGATGCGGGGGCGGAGTTCGAAGACGTCGGTGCCGACGCCGCCGAGCTGCTCGCCCAGGATGCGGGCGGTGCCCCCGGTGGGGAAGAGGTAGCTGGAGGCGACGTTCAGGAGGGTGGTCTTGCCGGCGCCGTTGGGGCCGAGGATCACCCAGCGTTCGCCCTCCTTGACCGACCAGGAGACGTCGTCCACCAGAGCCCGTCCGTCGCGGACCACGGATACGTCCACCAGCTCCAGTACATCGCTCATGAGCGCGTTGTCTCCCCTTGCGGTCGAGTGTCGTCGCCTTGCGCCGGCGGGCGCGGCGTCCAGGGGAAAACCTACGTTATCGCCGGAGCGGGCCGGACAGGCCCTGGTGTTTCCCCCGAGTCCCTAGTCTGGGGGGATGCTTTCGGAACCACGCTCAGGACGCCTGGCCGCATGGGGCAATGCCCTGCTGGCCGGAGCGGTGTCGCCGGACGAGGCGGCGCTGGCCATTGTCGGGGAGGACGCGGTGCACCGCGTGGAGGGGCTGCCGGGTGAGGCGGGGCCGGTGGGCCTGACGCTGGCCCTGGGGCGGCTGCGGCGGCTCGGGGTGACCGGGTGGCGGGTGGCGCTGCCCGCGCCGGGGCACCCGCTGGGGCTGAGCGGGCCGCCGGACTTCAACGCGCGCGCGTTGGAGGCGGAGGAGGCCGTGGTGGGGTTCGGCGCTCCCTACGGTCTCGTGCCGGAGGTCACGGAGGCGGGCCCCGAGGGGGACGTGCACGCGGCGGTGGTGTGGCGGTGTCTCGCGGTGCGGGAGGCGCCGCCGGCGGACGTGCCGTCGCTCGGCGAGGCGGAGCGGGAGCTGGCGGAGGCGCTGCGGGACGCGACGGCGGTGCTGACCCGGCTGGACGTGGCGGCCTCGGGCCCGGCGGCGGACGCGGCGCGGGAGGCGTACCGGGCGCGGTCGGAGGCGGGCCGCGAGGTCCTGGCCCCGGGCTATCCGCCGCGCGCGGTCCGGGTCCTGGAGCTGGCCCAGCGGATCGGTCTGCTGGTGGACCTGGCGTACGACCACGGCCACGGGGGCGCGGTGAGCGCTTCGGAAATGGCGGCGCGGGGGGAGGCGCTGCGGCCGGTGGAGCGGGTGGCCCGGCGGGCGCAGGTCGCCGCGTACAACGCGTACGTGGAGGAGAGGGAGCGGGAGCGGGGGTTCTGAGGGCCGGGGCACGGTACGGGGTTCGGCGGACGGAGTCCGACGCAGCGGGCCGAAGCCCGTGAGGCGCCCCGGCGCCGAGCGTCGCGAGGAACGCGAAGAGGAGGGGCTGGCGGCGCGGGGGGAGGCGCTGCGGCCGGTGGAGCGGGTGGCCCGGCGGGCGCAGGTCGCCGCGTACAACGCGTACGTGGAGGAGAGGGAGCGGGGGTTCTGAGGGCCGGGGCGGAGCGTGCGGGAAAGGGGGAACCCCCCGGCCTCCGGGGGGATCGTCCGGGGGGCGGGGGGTTCGGTGGCGGGTCAGTCGTTGACGGCGCCGTTGCCGAAGGCCGGGTTGAGCAGGCCGATCACGTTGACCGTGTTGCCCGAGACGTTCACGGGAACGTGGACCGGGACCTGCACCGCGTTGCCGGAGGCGACACCCGGGGACTGGACGGCCGCGGCCTCGGCACCGGCGTCGGCGGAGGCGACGCCCGCGCCGGCGGCGACGATGCCGCCGGCGACCATGGTGAGGGCGGCGGCCTTCTTGAACTTGTTCACTTGGTGATTCCTCCTGGTCGTCGCTGCGGCCGGTCCGCCGCAGCACGCCATGGAGAACGCCCCGCCTCCCGGGAGGTTGCGCCGAACGGGGGACGTACACACGACGGTATGAAGGGGTGAACGGTCGTGCGCCCGGCGCGCGGCGGGGGCGCGTCAGCGGGTGAGGCCGTGGCGCACCGCCCAGAGGGCCGCCTGGGTGCGGTCCGCGAGGTCGAGCTTCATCAGGATGTTCGAGACGTGCGTCTTGACCGTCTTCTCGGAGAGGACGAGGGCGCGCGCGATCTCGCGGTTGGAGCGCCCGTCCGCGATCAGGCCGAGGACCTCCCGCTCCCGTTCCGTGAGGGACGGGCCCCGTCCCGTACCGCCGTGGGGGTCGTCCTGGGAGAGGAGCGCGCCGGCGACCTCGGGCTGGAGCAGGACGTGCCCGGCGTGGACGGAGCGGATCGCGCCGGCCAGGGCGTCGGGGTCGATGTCCTTGTAGACGTACCCGGAGGCGCCGGCGCGGAGCGCGGGGACGACCGTGCGCTGCTCGGTGAAGCTGGTGACGATCAGGACCCTGGCGGGGTTGGCGAGCTCGCGGAGCCGCTTCAGGGCCTCGATCCCGTCCGTACCGGGCATCTTCACGTCCATGAGGACCACGTCGGGGCGGAGCTCCTCGGCCCGGGCGACGCCCTCGTCGCCGTCGGAGGCCTCGCCCACGACCTCTATGTCGTCCTGCACCTCCAGGAAGGTGCGCAGGCCTCGGCGGACGACCTGGTGGTCGTCGACCAGCAGGACGCGGATCGGCTTGTCAGCCACCGGGAACCTCCATCTCGATCGTGGTGCCCCCGCCCGGGGCCGAGGTCACGGTGAGCCGTCCGCCGACGCCGCCCGCCCGGTCCCGCATGGAGACCAGGCCGAGGTGGCGTCCGGCGCTGCGGACCGTACGCGGGTCGAACCCCTTGCCGTCGTCGGTGACGGTGAGGCGGGCGCCCTGGCCGCTGCGGGTGAGGGAGACCCGGACCCGCTCGGCGTCCGCGTGCCGCAGGGCGTTGTGCAGGGCTTCCTGGGCGACCCGGAGGACGGCCTCCTCCTGGGCGGCCGGCAGGGCGCGGGTGCCCGGGCTCTCGAAGGTGACCCGGGCGGAGTGGGCCCGGTCCAGGACCTGGATCTGGGTGCGGAGGGTGTGGACGAGGCCGTCCTCGTCGAGGGCGGCGGGGCGCAGCTCGACGACGGCGGCGCGCAGCTCGTCGGCGGCCTCGGCGGCGAGCGCGGCGACCTGCTGGAGCTCGCCCTTGGCGCGGGCCGGGTCGCGGTCGACGAGGGCGGCGGCGGCCTGGGCGGTCAGCCGGAGCGAGAACAGCTTCTGACTGACGGCGTCGTGCAGCTCGTGGGCGAGGCGGGAGCGCTCCTCGACGATGGTGAGCTCGCGGCTGCGCTCGTACAGGCGCGCGTTGGTGAGGGCGATGGCCGCGTGCTGGGCGAGGGTCGAGAGCAGTTCCTCGTCCTCGGCGGTGAAGCCGCAGCGGCCGTCCTCCTTGGGGCAGCGCTTGTTGGCGAGGAAGAGGGCGCCGAGGATCTCGTCGCCGTCCCTGACGGGCAGGCCGAGGAAGTCGGACATCTCGGGGTGGGCGTCGGGCCAGCCGCCGAAGCGGGGGTCCTCGCGGACGTCGGCGAGCCGCTCGGGCTCGGCCTTGTGGAGCATCGAGGCGAGGACGCCGTGCTGGCGGGGCAGCGGGCCGATCGCCCGCCACTGCTCGTCGCTGACGCCGTCGACCACGAACTGGGCGAAGCCGCCGTGGTCGTCGGGGACACCCAGGGCCGCGTACTCGGCGTCGAGGAGCTCGCGGGCCGAGGCCACGATCGTCTTGAGGACGTCGCGGACCTCCAGGTGGCGGCTCATCGCCAGGATCGCGGTGCTGACGGCGGCGAGGCCGGAGCTCGGTCGATGGCTCATGTGTTCACCGTACCGGCGGGGTGTGACCGTCCGTATCCGTCCGGGGACGAGGCCGGGCGGGTCCCGGGACCTAGGTCGGAGGTCCCGCTCCGGCGGGCGGTGCGGGGCCCGTACGCCGTGGTGGTGAGGGGGCCCCGCCTCTCGCAGGAGTTCGCAGCGACCCCTCTCCCCCTCCCGGAGGAGGCCGCTCACCGTGTGCGTTGCTGTAGCAACGCGGGGTGAGTTCGGGGCCCCTCCCATGTGAGGCGCCGCATAGGACCCACGTCACTTACGAAGCTCCTTAGTGGAGACCTCAAGGTCGGATAAGGACGGAGAAAAACGGGCACACGGGACGTCTTGCGGGCCTCCCCCAGCCCCCCGATCCACTACCCGGCTTCGTACGTCACACCTTTGCCAGGGCATTTTGCCGCCGCTAAGAATTGCATCTGTCGCCGCCGAGTGAGGCGTGTGCCGCCCCCGGCCGGAGCGACCCCCAGCGATTCGAAGAGGTAGTCCTGCATGTCTGCGAACACCCCTGGCCACAGTCGTCGTGGTCTGAAGAAGACCCACAAGGCCACGATCGCCGGCGTCGCCGCTCTGGGCGCCGCGGCTCTCACGCTCTCCCTGGTTCCCGGTAACGGTTCCACCGAGACCGAGCCCCAGGCTCTCTCCACCAGCACGCACAAGGTCGCGTGGTCCTACGACGCGAGCAGCACCCAGGCCAAGGCGCTGGCCGCCAGCCTCAACGAGCAGCAGACCGCCCTCGGCCTGAAGGCTCAGCAGGAGGCCAAGGCGAAGGCGAACCTCGCCGCCCAGGCGAAGGCCGCCGCCGAGGCCAAGGCCGCGAAGGCCAAGGCCGTCGCCCAGGCCCAGGCGCAGGCCGCCGCCAAGGCGAAGGCCCAGGCCGCCGCCAAGAAGCGCGCCGCCGAGAAGGCCGCCGCCAACCGCTCCGTCACCCGCGCTCCGATCTTCGCGAACAACCTCGACGGCTGGATCCGCGAGGCGCTGTTCATCATGGACAAGCACGACATCCCGGGCACCTACGCGGGCATCCACCGCAACATCATGCGAGAGTCCAGCGGCAACCCCCGCGCCATCAACAACTGGGACATCAACGCCATCAACGGCATCCCCTCGAAGGGTCTGCTCCAGGTCATCCAGCCGACCTTCGAGCGGTACCACGTCAAGGGCACCAAGTTCGACCTGTACGACCCGGTCGCCAACATCGTCGCGGCCTGCAACTACGCCGCCGACCGTTACGGCTCGATGGACAACGTCAACAGCGCGTACTGATCGCGCGCCGGTACGCCGAAGGGCGGCACCCCGTGCGGGTGCCGCCCTCGGGCGTCGTCGTGCGGGTGCCTACTTGCGCATGACCTCGGGCTCGTGGCGGCGCAGCAGCCGCGCCACGACCACGCAGCAGACGACCGCCATCAGGAGCTGGACGCCGAGGTCCATGCCCCACTGGCCGGCCGTGTGCTCCCACAGCGGGTCGGTGTCCGTGGGGTTCTTCGGGTCCCACGGCGGCATGAGCCGGCCCAGGTCGAGGGTGGTGCCGGCGCCGGCGATGCCCCAGCGCGACGGCATCAGCCAGGCGAACTGCTCCAGGCCGGGCGAGCCGTACACCTGGAACAGGATGCCGGTGAAGACGACCTGGACGATCGCGAACATCACCAGGAGCGGCATGGTCTTCTCGGCGGTCTTCACGAGCGCGGAGATCACCAGGCCGAACATCATCGAGGTGAGGCCCAGGGCGATGACCTGGACGCACAGCTCGACGGCCGGCGGCATGAAGAGGCCCTCCTCGGGCAGCGCCCGGGTGGAGAAGCCGATGCCGCAGATGATGACGCCCTGGAAGGCCGTGATCAGGCCGAGGACGATGACCTTGGACATCAGGTACGCGGAGCGGGAGAGGCCGGTGGCGCGCTCCCGTTCGTAGATGACCCGTTCCTTGATCAGCTCGCGGACCGAGTTGGCGGCGCCGCTGAAGCACATGCCGACCGCGAGGATCAGCATGATCGTGCCCGCGTCGCCGTTGAAGCGGGACGGCGGGGTCGGCGAGCCGAGGCCGAAGTCGGCCGGGATGACGACCGAGACCGCGCCGAGGACGGCCGGCAGGATCACCATCAGGCCCAGGAAGCCCTTGTCGGACGCGATCACCGAGACGTAGCGGCGGATCAGCGTCCAGAGCTGGGAGCCCCAGCCCTGCGGCTTCGGCGGACGGGACATCGCCTGCTGCGGCACCTGGACGGGCTGGGCGGCGACGGCGTCGATGTCCGCGGCGTACATCTGGTAGTGCTGCGAGCCCTTCCAGCGGCCCGCCCAGTCGTAGTCGCGGTAGTTCTCGAAGGCGGAGAAGACGTCGGCCCAGGTGGAGTAGCCGAAGAAGTTCAGCGCCTCCTCCGGCGGGCCGAAGTACGCCACCGAGCCGCCGGGCGCCATCACGAGGAGCTTGTCGCACAGGCCCAGCTCGGCCACCGAGTGGGTGACGACGAGGACCGTGCGGCCGTCGTCCGCGAGGCCGCGCAGCAGCTGCATGACGTCGCGGTCCATGCCCGGGTCGAGGCCGGAGGTCGGCTCGTCCAGGAAGATCAGCGAGGGCTTGGTGAGGAGCTCCAGGGCGACGGAGACGCGCTTGCGCTGGCCACCGGAGAGGGAGGTGACCTTCTTCTCCTTGTGGATGTCGAGCTTGAGCTCGCGCAGCACCTCGTCGATGCGGGCCTCGCGCTCGGCGGTCGCGGTGTCGCCGGGGAAGCGGAGCTTGGCCGCGTAACGCAGCGCCTTCTGGACGGTCAGCTCCTTGTGCAGGATGTCGTCCTGCGGGACCAGGCCGATGCGCTGGCGCAGCTCGGCGAACTGCTTGTAGAGGCTGCGGTTGTCGTAGAGGACGTCGCCCTCGTTGGCCGGGCGGTAGCCGGTGAGCGCCTTGAGGAGCGTGGACTTGCCGGAGCCGGACGGGCCGATGACGCCGATCAGCGACTTCTCCGGGACGCCGAAGGTGACGTCCTTGAGGATCTGCTTGCCGCCGTCGACCGTGACCGTGAGGTGGCGGGCCGAGAAGGAGACCGAGCCGGTGTCGACGAACTCTTCCAGCTGGCCGCCGACGATGCGGAAGGTCGAGTGGCCGACGCCGACGATGTCCTGCGGGCCGAGGAGGGCCGTGCCGCCCTTGGGGATCGGCTGGCCGTTGACGTACGTGCCGTTGTGCGAGCCGAGGTCGCGGATCTCGAAGCGCCCGTCGGGCGTCGCGTGGAACTCGGCGTGGTTCCGCGAGACCTGGAGGTCGGAGACGACGAGTTCGTTCTCCAGGGCGCGGCCGATGCGCATGACGCGGCCGAGCGACAGCTCGTGGAACGTGGTGGGGCTGCGGTCGGAGTAGGCCGACGACGCCCCCGCGGCGCCGCCGGGGTGACCGTGCCCGGGCCCCTGCTGGTGCGGGACCTGCGGCTGCGCGGGCTGCTGCTGCCAGTTCGGCTGCTGCGGCGGGGCCTGGTGCGGCGGCTGGTGCTGCGGTGCCCGGTGCGGCGGCGCCTGGTGCGTGACCCACTCGGCCTGCTCCGCGGCCTGGTGCGCCGGAACGGACTGGGCCACCGGCGGCTGCTGTACGGGCTGCTGCTGCGCGGGCTGCTGGGGCTGGTGCCCGGCCTGGGCCCCGGCGGCGAGATTCAGCCGCGGGCCGTCGTTCGCGTTGCCCAGGTGGACGGCCGAGCCGGGGCCGATCTCCATCTGGTGGATCCGCTGCCCCCGGACGAACGTGCCGTTCGTGGAGCCGTGGTCCTCGATGACCCAGCTCCGGCCGCCCCAGCTGATCGTGGCGTGCCGCCACGAGACCCTGGCGTCGTCGATGACCAGGTCCCCCTGCGGGTCCCGGCCCACGGTGTACGACCTGGACGGATCGAGGGTCCAGGTCCTTCCATTCAATTCCAGTACGAGTTCTGGCACTCCATGCCCCACTACTTGTCCCCCGATGTACCCCCGTCGCGGGGAGTCCAGGGATGGCGAACATCCGGGGGGAACTATTTCAGGCCCGGTCCCCTCTCCGAAAGTCGGGGCGCGGGCGGGGCGCGGACGGAACGCCGGAGGGCCGCCCGGGTGTCCGGGTGTCCGGTACGCGGGACGGGAGGTCGGGGGGCGCGCGGTGCCCGATACGGTGGGAAGCACCATGAGCGCATCGCAGACCTCAGACGTTTCCCCCGCTGACGTTCCCACCCTTCTCGTCAAGATCTTCGGGAAGGACCGTCCCGGGATCACCGCGGGACTCTTCGACACCCTCGCCGCCTACTCGGTCGACGTCGTGGACATCGAGCAGGTCGTCTCGCGCGGCCGCCTCGTCCTGTGCGCGCTCGTCACCGAACCGACCGTCGCGTCGCAGGGCGAGCTCCGGGCGACCGTGCACAGCTGGGCCGAGTCGCTGAAGCTCCAGGCCGAGATCATCTCCGGCACGGGCGACAACCGCCCCCGGGGCGAGGGGCGCTCGCACGTCACCGTGCTCGGCAACCCCCTCACGGCGGAGCAGACGGCGGCCATAGCGGCCAGGATCGCGGAGGCCGGCGGCAACATCGACCGGGTCTTCCGCCTCGCGAAGTACCCGGTGACGGCGGTCGAGTTCGCGGTCTCGGGCTGTGAGACCGAGCCGCTGCGGACCGCGCTCGCCGTCGAGGCGCACACCATCGGGGTCGACGTGGCCGTGGTCTCCGCCGGTCTGCACCGGCGCGCCCAGCGGCTCGTCGTCATGGACGTGGACTCGACCCTGATCCAGGACGAGGTGATCGAGCTCTTCGCGGCGCACGCGGGCTGCGAGGACAAGGTCGCCGAGGTGACGGAGGCCGCGATGCGCGGCGAGCTGGACTTCGAGCAGTCCCTGCACGCGCGGGTGGCGCTGCTCGCCGGCCTCGACGCCTCGGTGGTGGACAAGGTGCGCACCGAGGTGCGGCTGACGCCCGGGGCCCGGACCCTGATCCGTACGCTCAAGCGGCTCGGCTACCAGGTGGGGGTGGTCTCCGGCGGGTTCACCCAGGTCACCGACGATCTGAAGGAGCGCCTGGGGCTGGACTTCGCCTCGGCCAACACCCTGGAGATCGTGGACGGGAAGCTCACCGGGCGGGTCACCGGGGAGATCGTGGACCGGGCGGGCAAGGCGCGGCTGCTGCGCCGGTTCGCCGCGGAGGCGGGGGTGCCGCTGGCGCAGACGGTGGCGATCGGCGACGGGGCCAACGACCTGGACATGCTGAACGCGGCCGGGCTCGGGGTGGCGTTCAACGCCAAGCCGGTGGTGCGCAGGGCCGCCGACACGGCGGTGAACGTGCCGTTCCTGGACACCGTGCTCTATCTGCTCGGGATCACGCGCGAGGAGGTCGAGGCCGCGGACGGCGGCGAGGACCTGCTGCACTGAGCCGGGGGCGCGTCCTCACGGCGAGGAGGGCCCGGTCGTCCTGGGGACGGCCGGGCCCTCGTGCGTACGGGAGTGGGGCGGCCCTCGTCAGTCGTGCGGGGTCCAGAAGTCGACGAGGGTGCCGACGCCGTGCTCGACCGACTTCCAGGAGCCGTCGAAGGTGAGGACGGCGAAGGCGGAGGTCGGGAAGCCGCTGCGGTTCATGCGGGCCGCGGCGTCGCCCTCGACCCGGCCCGCGAGGGCGTCGGCCAGGGCGTGCATGCCGGGGTTGTGACCGATGACCAGGAGGTCGGAGACCTCGTCCGGGACGTCGTTGAGCAGGGCGATGAGCTCGCCGAGCGAGGCCTCGTACAGCCGGTCCTCGTACACGGTCCTGGGGCGCTCCGGCAGTTCCTGCACGGCGAGCTTCCAGGTCTCGCGGGTTCTGACGGCGGTCGAGCAGAGGGCCAGGTCGAAGCCGATGCCGGTCTCGGCGAGCCTGCGGCCCGCGACGGGGGCGTCCGAGCGGCCTCGTTCGGCGAGGGGCCGCTCGTGGTCGGACACCTGGGGCCAGTCTGCCTTCGCGTGCCGGAGCACCACGATCCTGCGGGGTGTATCGACGCTCATGGTCCACAGCTTCGCACGAAACGGGCCGCTCCGACTCAGAGAGGGAGTGTTTGCCGGACCTGCTCCAGGAGCCGTCCGACCGCCGGGTCTCCCCCGGTCGCGCGGGCCTCTCCCGGGCGGGTCATGAGCAGCAGGAGGGCGACGAACGCGGCCGCCGGGAGGGCGAGGGCCCACCAGGACAGCCGGGTGTCGACGCCGGTCGCCGTGGTGCTGGTGCCGCTGCGCGTACGGACCGACATGGCCGCCTCCGTGGATGGGTCTCCGCTTTCGCCGTCGTCCTCCAACGTACGGAGCGCGGGGGCGGCGGCCCATCCGGTGATCCACCCACTCGACCCTGAGACCCGCCCCCTAGGGGATGCGGGGGTTACCCCCCTGGCGGAGGGTCACAGGCCGGCGGGGGGACTCACGGGGCGGCGATGGAGGCGATGATTCCGATGACGACGGTGATGGCGATCATCGCGCCGAACACGGCGAGCAGCTTCTTCTGGCCGTTCGGCGGATGGGGTTCGAGGACGGGCATGGGAACAGTCTCGCACCTCAGCATTCGTCCTCGACCGTCCGGTCCCTGCCCGCCAGGATTCCGACGATCATCTGAGGCACCATCAGGCCGCCCATGAGGGCGATGGGCAGTCCCCAGCCGCCGCTGTGCTGGTAGAGCACGCCGACGAGGAGGGGGCCGGGGATCGAGATGAGGTAGCCGACGCTCTGGGCGAAGGCGGAGAGGCGGACGACGCCGGTGCCGGTGCGCGAGCGCATGCCGATCATGGTGAGGGCGAGCGGGAAGGCGCAGTTGGAGACGCCGAGCAGCACCGCCCAGACCCAGGCTCCGGCGGCCGGGGCGAGGAAGAGGCCGGTGTAGCCGCCGAGGCCGCACAGGGCGAGGGCGACGACGATCGGGCCCTGGGTCTTCATGCGGGTGGCGAGCCGGGGGATGACGAAGGCGAGCGGGACGCCCATGACCATGGTGACGGCGAGGAGCACGCCCGCGGTGGAGGCGGGGACGCCGGCGTCGCGGAAGATCTGCGGCATCCAGCCCATGGTGATGTAGGCGCCGGTGGCCTGGAGGCCGAAGAAGGCGCCGAGGGCCCAGGCGGTGCGGCTGCGGGTGACGCGGGGCGCGGCCTGGAGCGGGGCTTCGGCGGGGGTCGCGGCCCCCGCCTCCGTACGGGAGGTGCGGGGGCCGTTGGAGACGCCGTCCCGGTCGCGCAGGAGCGGGAGCCAGGGCAGGACGGCGAGGGCGGCGAGGGCCGCCCAGACGCCGAGGCCGAGGCGCCAGTCCCCGCCGAGGGCGTCGGTCAGGGGGACGGTCGCGGCGGCGGCGACGGAGGTGCCGAGGGCGAGCGCCATGGAGTAGAGGCCGGTCATGGTGCCGACGCGGTCGGGGAAGTACCGCTTGACGATGACGGGCATCAGGACGTTGCTGACGGCGATGCCCATGAGGGCGAGGGCGCTGGCGGCGAGGAAGGCCGCGGTGCCGCCGGCGAGGGGCCGCAGGACGAGTCCGGTGAAGATCGCGGCCATGCCCGCGCAGACGACGGCGGCGGGGCCGAAGCGGCGGGCGAGGCGCGGGGCGGTGATGCCGAAGACCGCGAAGCAGAGCGGCGGCACGGAGGTGAGGACGCCGGCGACGGTGCCGCTCATGTGGAGGCCTTCGCTGACCTCTTCGAGGAGGGCGCCGAGGCTGGTGATGGCGGGGCGCAGGTTGAGCGCGGCCAGGACGAGTCCGACGGTGACCGGGACGAGGAGCCGGCGGGCCGGAAGGGTCCGGGCGGCCTGGGACGCCGGGGACGCCTGGGCAACCGGGGACGCCTGGGGCGTCGTACCGGCGGGGCGGGCGCGGTCCGGTGCGGGAGAATCCCCGGCGGTGGCGGCCGGTCGGGCGGCGGGGTCGAGGGTCTTCGGCTCGTCAGGCATGAGGCCATCATAGAATCATGGGATGATTGGTTGTCCAATCTCGAACGAATGGGAAGGTGACTCCATGGCCCTCGGCCATCCCCGGCGCGCAGGTCTCTCCGACCAGGTGATCGCCGAGCTGCGGAACCAGATCACCTCCGGCGAGTGGCCGGTGGGCTCGCGCATCCCGACCGAGCCCGAGCTGGTCGAGCAGCTGGGCGTGGCCCGCAACACGGTGCGCGAGGCGGTCCGCGCGCTCGCGCACAACGGGCTGCTCGACATCCGGCAGGGTTCCGGCACGTACGTGGCCGCCACCAGCGAGCTGGCGGGCGTCATGCACCGGCGTTTCGCGGGCTCCGACCCCCGGCACGTCGCCGAGCTGCGCTCGACCCTGGAGTCCGCCGCCGCGCGGTTCGCGGCGGAGCGGCGCACGGAGCGGGACCTCAAGCAGCTCGACGCCCTGCTCGTACGGCGCGAGGAGGCGTGGGGGACGGGGGACGCGGAGCGGTTCGTGACCGCCGACGCGGCCTTCCACCACGCGGTCGTCGCCGCCTCGGGCAACGAGGTCCTCACGGAGCTGTACGCGGACCTGGGCGATCTGCTGCGGCAGTGGCTGCGGGACGACGTGGGGCGGGAGCTGCGGCCGGAGAACCACATGGACCACGCGCGCCTGGTGGACGCGATCCGGGAGGGCGACGCGGAGCGGGCGGGCACGGAGGCGGCCGGCTACCCGTTCATGTGCCTGCGGAGCGCCGTACCGGATTCACGGTCCTGAGGAGCCCGGCGCCGGCGCCGGATCCGGGTCCGCCGGCTGGTGCGTGATCCAGGCGGACCGGACCTCCTTCCAGCAGCGGCCGGTGAGCTGGGCGTAGTCGGCGGGGCCGACGTCCACGGGGGCGCTGTCGGTGTCGACGTCCCACCACTGCTCGCACTCGACGTGGAGGCGGACCCGGTCGGTGCGCGGGTACGGGTTCTGGCAGTGGGCGGTGACGCGGGAGCCCTCGACGTCGGTACGGCAGGAGGCGCCGAAGTTCTCCGGTTCCTCCGCGGCCGGGGCGGGGTGCTCTCCGGCCGGGGCGGGTGCCGCGCGCACCTCGGCGGCGAGGGCGACCCCGGTCAGCAGCACGGCGACCGAGGCGAACGCCCCGAATCCGTGACGTATCGCGCGCATGCCCGTACCTCCTCCCCGTCAGCAGCAGACCTTCACGCTCTGCACCAGTCTGGGGTCATTCGGGCTACTTTTCGAGTCGAGTGTTCGATTCCGGCGTTCGGGTCGAGCGGGCGGGAGGGCCGGGGCCGGGAAACGGCGAGGGCCGTGCGCACCGCCCCGAGGGGCGGGCACACGGCCCTTCTCGTCCGTACGGGAGGCGTCAGGCGCCGATCGCGTGCAGACCGCCGTCGACGTGGACGATCTCGCCCGTCGTCTTCGGGAACCAGTCGGAGAGCAGCGCGACGACGCCGCGGCCGGCCGGCTCCGGGTCGGTGAGGTCCCACTCCAGCGGGGAGCGGCTGTCCCAGACGGAGGCCAGCTCGCCGAAGCCCGGGATGGACTTGGCGGCCATGGAGCCGAGCGGGCCCGCCGAGACCAGGTTGCAGCGGATGTTCTGCTTGCCCAGGTCACGGGCGATGTAGCGGCTGGTGGCCTCCAGGGCGGCCTTGGCCGGGCCCATCCAGTCGTACTGCGGCCAGGCGAACTTCGCGTCGAAGGTGAGGCCGACGACGGAGCCGCCCTCGCTCATCAGCGGCAGCAGCGCCATCGTCAGGGACTTCAGGGAGAAGGCCGAGACGTGCATGGCGGTGGCGACGGACTCGAACGGCGTGTTGAGGAAGTTGCCGCCGAGCGCGTCCTGCGGGGCGAAGCCGATCGAGTGCACGACGCCGTCGAGGCGGTCGCCGAGGTGCTCGCGGACCTGGCCCTCCAGGCGCGCGAGGTGCTCGTCGTTGGAGACGTCGAGCTCCAGGACCTTGACGTTCTCGGGCCGGGGCAGCTTCTTGGCGATGCGCTCGGTCAGCGTCGGCCGGGGCCAGGCGGTGAGGATGATCTCCGCGCCCTGCTCCTGGGCCAGCTTCGCGGTGTGGAAGGCGATGGAGGACTCCATCAGCACACCGGTGATGAGGATGCGCTTGCCCTCGAGGATTCCACTCATGGTGATCAGTGACCCATGCCCAATCCGCCGTCAACCGGGATGACGGCTCCAGTGATGTACGCGGCGTCGTCGGAGGCGAGGAACCGCACCGCGGCGGCGATCTCCTCGGGCCGCGCGTAGCGGCCCAGCGGCACCTGCGACACGATGCCCGCGCGCTGCTCGTCGGTGAGCACCGCGGTCATGTCGGTGTCGACGAAGCCGGGGGCGACGACGTTGAAGGTGATGTTGCGGGAGCCCAGCTCACGCGCGAGGGAGCGGGCGAAGCCGACCAGACCGGCCTTGGAGGCCGCGTAGTTGGCCTGACCCGCGGAGCCGAGGAGGCCGACGACCGAGGAGATCAGGACGACGCGGCCCTTCTTGGCGCGCAGCATCCCGCGGTTGGCCCGCTTGACGACCCGGAAGGTGCCGGTCAGGTTGGTGTCGACGACGGAGGTGAAGTCCTCCTCGGACATGCGCATGAGGAGCTGGTCCTTCGTCACGCCGGCGTTGGCCACGAGGACCTCCACCGGACCGTGCTTCTCCTCGATCTCCTTGTACGCCTGCTCCACCTGCTCACCGTCGGTGATGTCGCACTTCACGGCCAGGCAGCCCAGCTCGGCCAGGGCGGCCGGCGGCTCGCCGGAGCGGTACGTGAACGCGACCTTGTCGCCGGCCTCGGCGAACGCGCGGGCGATGGCGAGGCCGATGCCCCGGTTTCCTCCGGTGACGAGAACCGAGCGGCTCAACGGATCACCCTTTCGATAGCGGTCTGGTAGCCGAAAACCTATCTGCATCGCTCCCGACATGAGGAATCGACCTCCGACAGTGGCGTACGGGCCGCACTGTCGGGTCCCTACAGCTCAGGGATGCCGGAGGGGGGCCGTCCGGCGACCCGCGACCGGGCCCGCGCGGGGTGGGGTCCGGGGGTGCGAGAGGTGTGGTCCGGGGCGGGGGACCCCGCCTTCCGGCCACCGGGCCGCCGGCCGGGGAGCGCGGCCCGGTGCGCGGCCGGGCCGCCCGGCGGGCACCGGAGCGCCTTGTGCCGTTGCCCCAATGCCCGCCGCGCGGTGGCCGGTTGGATGCGGTTCCGCCGAGGGCGCACGGCAATGCGCCACCCCGACCGCCCCTCCCGTGATTGACTTCCCGGGCAGTTCCGTGACCGTCTTCCGATCACCGAGAGCGAGGCCGCTCGTGGTCCATCAGATCGACCCTTCGTTCGTCGCGCTGCCCCTCCGGGCACTCGCCGACGCGGCGCTCGCCCGAGCGCGCGCGCTGGGTGCCGAGCACGCCGACTTCCGCCTGGAGCGGGTGCGCAGCGCCTCGTGGCGCCTGCGCGACGCCAAACCGTCCGGTTCCTCCGACACCACGGACCTCGGTTACGCGGTGCGGGTGGTGCACGGCGGGGCCTGGGGGTTCGCCTCCGGGGTCGACCTGACCATGGACGGGGCGGCCCGGGTCGCCTCGCAGGCGGTCGCCATGGCCAAGCTGTCGGCGAAGGTGATCGCGGCGGCCGGCTCCGAGGAGCGCGTGGAGCTGGCGGCGGAGCCGGTGCACGAGGACAAGGTGTGGATCTCCTCGTACGAGATCGACCCCTTCTCCGTGCCCTCCGAGGAGAAGAGCGCCCTGCTCGCCGACTGGAGCGCGCGGCTGCTGCGCGCGGAGGGCGTGGCGCACGTGGACGCGTCGCTGCTCACCATCCACGAGAACAAGTTCTACGCGGACACGGCCGGGACCGTGACCACCCAGCAGCGCGTGCGGCTGCACCCGCAGCTCACGGCGGTGGCCGTGGACGGGACGACCGGCGAGTTCGACTCGATGCGGACGATCGCGCCGCCGGTCGGACGCGGCTGGGAGTACCTGACCGGCACGGGCTGGGACTGGGACAAGGAGCTGGACGAGATCCCGGCGCTGCTCGCCGAGAAGATGCGGGCGCCGAGCGTCGAGGCGGGACGGTACGACCTGGTCGTGGACCCGTCGAACCTGTGGCTGACCATCCACGAGTCGATCGGGCACGCCACCGAGCTGGACCGGGCCCTGGGCTACGAGGCGGCCTACGCGGGCACCTCCTTCGCCACCTTCGAGCAGCTGAACAAGCTGACGTACGGCTCCTCGATCATGAACGTGACGGGCGACCGGACCGCCGAGCACGGGCTCGCGACCATCGGCTACGACGACGAGGGCGTCGAGGCGCAGTCCTGGGACCTGGTGAAGGACGGCACGCTCGTCGGCTACCAGCTCGACCGGCGGATCGCGAAGCTCACCGGCCTCGGCCGGTCGAACGGCTGCGCCTTCGCGGACTCCCCCGGGCACGTGCCGGTGCAGCGGATGGCGAACGTCTCCCTCCGGCCGGACCCGGGCGGCCTGGCGACGGAGGACCTGATCGGGGGCGTGGAGCGGGGCATCTACGTGGTCGGCGACCGGTCCTGGTCGATCGACATGCAGCGGTACAACTTCCAGTTCACCGGGCAGCGCTTCTTCCGCATCGAGAACGGGCGGCTCGCCGGGCAGCTGCGGGACGTCGCGTACCAGGCGACGACCACGGACTTCTGGGGCTCGATGGAGCAGGTCGGCGGCCCGCAGACGTACGTCCTCGGCGGCGCCTTCAACTGCGGCAAGGCCCAGCCGGGCCAGGTCGCCGCCGTCTCCCACGGCTGCCCCTCCGCCCTCTTCCGGGGCGTCAACATTCTGAACACGACGCAGGAGGCCGGACGATGAGCCGCGTCAGCAAGCCGTACGAGATCGTCGAGCGGGCCCTGGAGCTGTCGCGGGCCGACGGATGCGTCGTCATCGCGGACGAGGAGTCCTCGGCCAATCTGCGCTGGGCCGGGAACGCGCTCACGACGAACGGCGTGACCCGGGGCCGCACGCTCACGGTGATCGCGACCGTCGACGGCGCGCAGGGAACCGCCTCCGGCGTCGTCTCCCGGTCCGCCGTGACCGTCGACGACCTGGAGCCCCTGGTGCGGGCCGCCGAGGCCGCCGCCCGATCCGCCGGGCCCGCCGAGGACGCGCAGCCGCTGGTGGAGGGCGTGCCCGCCTCCCCCGACTTCACGGACGCCCCGGCGGAGACCTCCTCCGCCGTCTTCGGGGACTTCGCGCCCGCCCTCGGCGAGGCCTTCGCCCGGGCCCGGGCCGGCGGCCGCGAGCTGTACGGCTTCGCGAACCACGAGCTGACCTCCACCTACCTGGGCACGTCGACGGGGCTGCGGCTCCGCCACGACCAGCCGAACGGGACCCTGGAGCTGAACGCCAAGTCCCCCGACCGCACGCGCTCGGCCTGGGCCGGGCGGGCGACGCGGGACTTCAAGGACGTCGACCCGGCGGCGCTGGACGCCGACCTCGCGGTCCGGCTCGGCTGGGCGGAGCGGCGGATCGAGCTGCCCGCCGGACGGTACGAGACGCTGCTGCCGCCGACCGCCGTGGCCGACCTGCTGATCTACCAGCAGTGGAACGCCGCGGCCCGGGACGCGGTGGAGGGCCGTACGGTCTTCTCCAAGCCCGGCGGTGGCACCCGGCTCGGCGAGACGCTCGCGCAGCTCCCGCTGACGCTGCGCAGCGACCCGAACGAGCCGGGCCTGGAGTCCGCGCCGTTCGTGATCGCGCACTCCTCCGGCGACGACTCGTCCGTCTTCGACAACGGCCTGCCGGTGGCGCCCGTCGACTGGGTGCGGGACGGGAAGCTGGAGCGGCTCGTCACCACCCGGCACTCGGCGGGTCTTACTCGGTTGCCCGTGGCCACCGGAGCGGGGAACCTGATCCTGGACGGCGGCGGGGAGCGCTCCCTGGAGGAGATGGTGGCCTCCACCGAGCGCGGTCTGCTGCTGACCTGCCTCTGGTACATCCGCGAGGTCGACCCGGCGACGCTGCTGCTCACCGGGCTGACCCGGGACGGCGTCTACCTCGTCGAGAACGGCGAGGTGGTCGGCGAGGTGAACAACTTCCGGTTCAACGAGTCGCCGGTGGACCTGCTGTCGCGGGCCTCCGAGGCGGGCCGTACGGAGAAGACGCTGCCGCGCGAGTGGAGCGACTGGTTCACCCGGGCCGCGATGCCCGCCCTGCGGGTGCCGGACTTCAACATGAGCTCGGTCAGCAAGGGGGTCTGACCCACCTAGACTGGGCCCCGGCACCACCCCGATCAATCAAGGAGACGGACGACCGTGACGGACATCGTCGACGAGCTGAAGTGGCGCGGGCTCTTCGCCCAGTCCACCGATGAGGACGCACTGCGCAAGGCTCTCGCGGACGGTCCCGTCACGTTCTATTGCGGTTTCGACCCGACCGCGGCCAGTCTCCACGTCGGTCACCTGGTCCAGGTCCTCACCGTCCGCCGGCTCCAGCGGGCCGGGCACCGGCCGCTGGCGCTGGTCGGCGGGGCCACCGGGCAGATCGGCGACCCGCGGCCGACGGCCGAGCGCACCCTGAACGACCCCGAGACGGTCGCGAACTGGGTGAACCGGCTGCGGACCCAGATCGAGCCGTTCCTCTCCTTCGAGGGGGAGAACGCCGCGGTCATGGTGAACAACCTGGACTGGACCGCCGGCCTCTCGGCGATCGAGTTCCTGCGGGACATCGGCAAGCACTTCCGGGTCAACAAGATGCTGACCAAGGACTCCGTGGCCCGGCGCCTGGAGTCCGAGCAGGGCATCAGCTACACCGAGTTCAGCTACCAGCTCCTCCAGGGCATGGACTTCCTGGAGCTGTACCGCCGCTACGGCTGCACGCTCCAGCAGGGCGGCTCGGACCAGTGGGGCAACCTGGTGGCCGGGCTCGACCTGATCCACCGCCTGGAGCCGGGGGCCGAGGTCCACGCGCTCGCGACCCCGCTGATGGTCAAGGCGGACGGCACCAAGTTCGGCAAGACCGAGGGCGGGGCCGTCTGGCTGGACCCGGAGATGACCACGCCGTACGCGTTCTACCAGTTCTGGCTGAACGTGGACGACCGCGACATCTCCACGTACCTGCGGATCCTCTCCTTCCGCTCCCGCGAGGAGCTGGAGGAGCTGGAGGCGCAGACCGCCGAGCGGCCACAGGCCCGGGCGGCCCAGCGGGCGCTGGCCGAGGAGCTGACCACGCTGGTGCACGGCGCCGAGCAGTGCGCGGCCGTCATCGCCGCGTCCAAGGCGCTGTTCGGCCAGGGCGACCTGGCCGAGCTGGACGGCGCGACGCTCGCCGCGGCCCTGTCCGAGCTGCCGCACGCGCGCGTGTCGGACCTTGGGCAGGTCGTGGACCTGTTCGCCGAGGTCGGTCTGGTGGCGAGCAAGTCGGCGGCGCGCCGCACGGTGAAGGAGGGCGGGGCGTACGTGAACAACGCGAAGGTCACCGCCGAGGACGCCGAGGTGTCGGCGGACGACCTGCTGCACGGGCGCTGGCTGGTGCTGCGGCGCGGCAAGAAGAACCTGGCGGCGATCGAGTTCACCGGCGCCTGACGGATCCGCCCCGGCGGGCCGGGTCCGGCGGGTCCGCCCGTACGCACACGACCGGGAGGCCCGGTACGGCACACCGCGTGCCGTACCGGGCCTCCCGGTCTTTCGGGCGTCCGCAGGCTCAGGCCCGCCGCCTGTTGCCCTTCATCGAGGCCCAGAGCATGTCGCCCAGGCCGACGACGACGACCGCGCCGATCAGCTGGAGCAGATGGCGGATCCAGTCGATGCCCTTGGTGTCGTTCACCCCGATCCAGGTCGCGACCGCGTTTCCGAGGACGCTGCCGAGGATGCCGAACACCACCGTCAGCCAGAGCGGGATCTGCTGCTTGCCCGGCAGGATCGCCTTCGCGATCAGACCGAGGACGAGACCCACGATGATCGCCCACAACCAACCCATTGTCGCCTCCTTGTACGCATGTGGGCCCAGTCTCGGCCTTCCCGTCATGCGTCGCATGTCGGACAGCGCCATACGTGCCCCGGTCTCGTCCGCGCCGGAGGGCGGGCGTACGGTGGAAAGAGGTCCGGACCGGGGTGGGTCCGGCGCGAACGGCGGGTGGTGAGCGGTGATGCCGAAGCGTGGCGGAACCGAGGTCTTCCGGATCACGGGGGCCCGGCAGGGGCTCGCCGAGGACGTCCGGGGGCGGCAGCGGAGGTACGTCATCTCGATGACGGTCCGGACGCTCTCCGTGATCGCCGCCGCGGTGCTGTGGAACGTCGAGCGGCACGTGGCGGTCGTGGCGCTCGCCCTCGGCATCCTCCTGCCCTACGTCGCCGTGGTGATCGCCAACGCGGGGCGCGAGTCGGCCCCGTCCCTTCCCTCCACGTTCGTACCGCCTCCGGTGCGGCCCGCGCTCGACGCGGAGGAGTCGACGGCAGGTCCGGCGGCCCCGGAGGCGGACTCGGGGGCGGACTCGGGGGCGGACCGCTCGTACGGCCGGAACTGATCACCGAGCGTGGCCGGAAACCTCAAGAAAAGCTCAGATCAATCATGAAGTTCCAGTGCACCGCACCCCATGTGCCGTGACATACTGCCTACGCGCTCCGCATCCCCCGTCGGAGCGACGGACCGATGCCGGGCAGCTCCCCCCGTGGCTGCCCGGCATCGCCCTTGCTGGACAATGATCGGGTGATCATGGGTCCAGTGAGCGAAGAGAAGCCGATCTGTTCCGCCAAGGGCTGCCGCGCCGACGCCGTCTGGGTGCTCGCGTGGAACAACCCCAAGCTGCACGCGCCGGAGCGGCGCAAGACCTGGCTCGCGTGCGAGGAGCACCGCGAACACCTCTCGCAGTTCCTGGGCGTACGGGGCTTCCTCAAGGACGTCGTGCCGCTGGCCGACTGGGAGTCGGCCGCCCCGTAGAGCGGGCCGTCAGCCTCCGATCGCCGACATCGGGCGGTCGGGCTGGAGGAAGCTCGGGTCGTCGAGGCCGGAGCCGGCCTTCTTGCCCCACATGGCCTTCTTCCAGATCTCCGCGACCTCGGCGTCCCCCGCGTCCGAGCGGAGCGCGGCCCGCAGGTCGGTCTCCTCGGTGGCGAAGAGGCAGGTGCGGACCTGTCCGTCGGCGGTGAGCCGGGTGCGGTCGCAGGCCCGGCAGAACGGGCGGGTGACGGAGGCGATGACGCCGACCGTGTGCGGTCCGCCGTCGACGACCCAGCGCTCGGCGGGGGCGGAGCCGCGCTCCTCGGCGCCCTCCGGGGTCAGGGTGAAGCGGGTGCGCAGGGACTCCAGGATGTCCCCTGCGGTGATCATGCCGTCGCGCTTCCAGCCGTGCTGGGCGTCGAGCGGCATCTGCTCGATGAAGCGGAGCTCGTACCCCTCCTCGATCGCCCAGGCCAGCAGGTCGGGGGCCTCGTCGTCGTTGAGCCCGGGCATCAGGACGGCGTTGACCTTGACCGGGACGAGGCCGGCGTCGCGGGCGGCGGCCATGCCGTCGAGGACGTCCCGGTGCCGGTCGCGGCGGGTGAGGGTCTTGAAGACGTCGGGGCGCAGGGTGTCGAGGGAGACGTTGACTCGGTCCAGGCCGGCGGCCTTCAGCGCGGTCGCGGTGCGCTTGAGTCCGATGCCGTTGGTGGTGAGGGACATCCGGGGGCGGGGCTCCAGGGCCGCGCAGCGCTCGACGATCCCGACGAGGCCGGGGCGGAGCAGGGGCTCGCCGCCGGTGAAGCGGACCTCGGTGACGCCGAGGTCGGTGACGGCGATGCGGATGAGGCGGACGATCTCGTCGTCCGTCAGGAGGTCCGGCTTGGCGAGCCACTGGAGGCCCTCTTCCGGCATGCAGTAGGTGCAGCGCAGGTTGCACCGGTCCGTGAGCGAGACGCGCAGGTCGGTGGCGACCCGGCCGAAGGTGTCGATGAGCACGGTGGGCCCCCTCCCCGTCTGTGATCGGTTCGTTTCGATCGCCTGTTCCGAGCCTACGCGAGCGGTCCGACATCGAGCAGGGCAGATTGTCACGAGGACGGACGCGGCCGCGTCGTAGAACTCTACGACGCGGCCGTCCGCCGGGGGCGGAACGTGTGCGGGTCAGTGCGCTCCGACACCGGTGAGGGACTTGACCTCCAGCTCCGCGTACTTGCCCTTGTCCGGCTCCTCCTTGGAGAGGACCGAGCCGAGCCAGCCGAGCAGGAAGCCGAGCGGGATGGAGACGAGCCCGGGGTTCTCCAGCGGGAACCAGTAGAAGTCGACGCCCTTGAACATCGAGGTCGGCTTGCCGGAGACGACCGGCGAGAACAGCACCAGGACGACGGCGGAGACCAGACCGCCGTAGATCGACCACAGGGCGCCCCGCGTGGTGAACCGCTTCCAGAAGAGGGAGTACAGGATCGTCGGCAGGTTGGCGGAGGCAGCGACCGCGAAGGCGAGGGCGACCAGGCCGGCGACGTTGAGGTCGCGGGCGAGGGCGCCGAGCGCGATGGAGACGACGCCGATGAGGACGGTCGCCCAGCGGGCGGCCCGCACCTCCTCCTTCTCGGTGGCCTTTCCGCGCCGGATGACGTTGGCGTAGATGTCGTGCGCGAAGGACGACGAGGAGGCCAGGGTCAGGCCGGCGACGACGGCGAGGATGGTCGCGAAGGCGACGGCCGAGATGACGGCGAGGAGGATCGCCCCGCCGGTGGAGCCGGCTCCGCCGCCGATCTCCAGGGCCGCGAGCGGGGCCGCGGTGTTGCCGGCCTTGTTGGAGGCGACGATGTCGGCGTTCTTGAGCAGGGCGGCGGCGCCGAAGCCGAGGACGATCGTCATCAGGTAGAAGGCGCCGATGATGCCGATGGCCCAGTTGACCGACTTCCGGGCGGCCTTGGCGCTCGGGACCGTGTAGAAGCGGATCAGGATGTGGGGCAGTCCTGCCGTGCCCAGGACGAGCGCGATGCCGAGCGAGAGGAAGTCCAGCTTCGAGGTCGCGGTGGCGCCGTACTTGAGACCGGGCTCCAGGAACGCCTGGCCCTTGCCGCTGTTGGTGGCGGCCGCGCCGAGCAGCTCCGACAGGTTGAAGTGGAACTTCAGCAGGATGAGGAAGGTGATCAGGAGCGTGCCCGCGATGAGGAGCACGGCCTTGACCATCTGCACCCAGGTGGTGCCCTTCATGCCGCCGATGGTCACGTACACGATCATCAGGACGCCGACGAGGGCGACGATCGCGACCTTGCCGCCGTCGCTGGTGATGCCGAGGAGCAGTGAGACGAGGACGCCGGCCCCGGCCATCTGCGCGAGCAGGTAGAAGATCGAGACGACGATGGTGGAGGTGCCGGCGGCGGTGCGGACCGGGCGCTGGCGCATCCGGTAGGCGAGGACGTCGCCCATGGTGAAGCGGCCGGAGTTGCGCAGCGGTTCGGCGACCAGGAGGAGGGCGACGAGCCAGGCGACGAGGAAGCCGATCGAGTAGAGGAAGCCGTCGTAGCCGAAGAGGGCGATGGCGCCGGCGATGCCGAGGAAGGACGCGGCGGACATGTAGTCGCCGGAGATCGCCAGGCCGTTCTGGAAGCCGGTGAACTGGCGTCCGCCGGCGTAGAAGTCGGCGGCGCTGCGGGTCTGCCGGCCGGCCCACACGGTGATGACGAGGGTGGCGATCACGAAGGCGCCGAACAGGGCGATGATCAGGGGCCGGTGCTCGCTGGTGGCGTTGCCCGCCGCGAGCAGGACGGGGGTGCTCATGCGTCGCCCTCCATACGGGACTTGATGGCCTCGGCCTTGGGGTCGAGCCGGTTCGCCGCGTGCCGCGAGTAGAGCCAGGCGATGAGGAAGGTGGTGAGGAACTGGCCGAGGCCCAGGACCAGCGCCACGTTGACGTTGCCGAAGACCCTGGTCCCCATGAAGCCGCCCGCGTAGTTGGAGAGCAGCACGTACAGCAGGTACCAGGCGATGAAGGCGAGGGTGAGGGGGAAGGCGAACGAGCGGTGGGCGCGGCGCAGTTCGCCGAACTCCCCGCTCTCCTGCACCTCGACGAACTGCTCCGTGGTGGGTGACGCGGGACCCCGATCGGTCTCCGTGCCGTTTCGGGCTGGCGGCGGTGCTTCGGTAGCCACGGACTCTCCTCGTGACGCGCGGGCGGACGGCTGGGTCGCAGGGGGTCTCACCGGGTGTGCGGGAGCCGGGGCGCCGGGTGGAGCCCTCCCCTGCACAACGGCACGGAGGAGGAAGCGAAGCGGTTCACCCCGAGGATTTTCTCGGGCAGATCTTCATGAAGTCTTCTCAACTCATTGATGGGACGGGAAGATCAGCGATAGCTTCACTCGTCATGCACCTGCCCGTGCGCAAACCCGCGCGCGAGCAGTACATACGGATGATGTGGAGAACCCATGGCTCATCTGGGATCGAGGCGCGGCCGAGCTCTCGCTCTGCCGGTCGGCCTCGCGCTCACGGCCTCGCTCGGCTTCCTTCCCTCCGGCGCCTCGGCCGCGGAGCTGAGCGACGCTCCGGCCGCCGCCGTGGCGACGGACGGGCCGAAGCTGTCGTACGTCGTGAACGTCGACGGGGGCCGTTCGACCGCCAAGTCGGTGAAGAAGGCGATAGCCGCCGCCGGCGGCACGGTCGTCGTCTCGTACGACCAGATAGGCGTGGTCGTCGTCCACTCGCAGAACCCGGACTTCGCGAAGCAGGTCCGCAAGGCGCGCGGCGTGGTGTCGGCCGGCGCGACCCGTACCGCCCCGCTCTCCGTGCAGACCGACGACTCGATCGGCGGCGGCACGCAGGTCCTGACCGAGGCCGAGGCCAAGGCCGCCGCGGCCCGCGCGACGGACGAGCAGGACGCGCTCGAGCCCCTGCAGTGGGACCTCCCGGCGATCAAGGCCGACAAGGCGCACCAGCGGACGCTCGGCAGCAAGCGCGTGACCGTCGGCGTTATCGACACGGGCGTGGACGACACCCACCCGGACCTGGCGCCGAACTTCAGCGCCGCGAAGTCCGCCAACTGCGTGTCCGGCAAGGCCGACACCACCGCCGGCTCGTGGCGGCCGAACCCGGGCGAGAGCGACCACGGCACGCACGTCGCCGGTACGATCGCCGCCGCCAAGAACGGGATCGGCGTCACCGGTGTCGCGCCGGGCGTGAAGCTCGCCGGCATCAAGGTGTCCACCCCGGACGGCTTCTTCTACACGGAGGCCGTGGTCTGCGGCTTCGTGTGGGCGGCCGAGCACGGCATCGACATCACGAACAACAGCTACTACACCGACCCGTGGATGTTCGCGTGCAAGAACGACGCGGACCAGAAGGCCCTCATCGAGGCCGTCACCCGCGCCACCCGCTACGCGGAGCGCAGGGGCACGGTCAACGTGGCGGCGGCCGGCAACTCCGCGTTCGACCTGGCGGCCGACTCGATCGTCGACGACAGCAGCCCGAACGACTCCACGCCGGGCGGCCGGACCATCGACCCGAAGAAGTGCCTGGACTACCCGGCGATGCTCCCGGGCGTCGTCACGGTCTCCGCGACCGGCGCCAAGGACCTGAAGGCGTCGTACTCCAACTACGGCCTCGGCGTGATCGACATCGCCGCGCCCGGCGGCGACCGCACCGCGTACCAGACGCCGGACGCCCCGGCGGTGAACGGCCTGATCCTGTCGACCACGGTCAACGGCGGCTACAACTACAAGGGCGGCACGTCGATGGCCTCGCCGCACGCGGCGGGCGTCCTGGCGCTCATCAAGTCGACGCACCCGCACGCGGGCCCGGCGGCGCTGAAGGCCCTGCTGTACGCGCAGGCCGACCGGCACGCCTGCACCGACCCGTACGACATCGACGCCGACGGCAAGGTCGACGCGGTCTGCGAGGGCGGCAAGAACAAGAACGGCTTCTACGGGGCCGGGATCGTCGACGCGCTCGACGCGGTCCGCTGGTAACCAGCGATTCTCGGGGCCCCGGCGCGGTGTGCCGCACCGGGGCCCTTTCGCGTGGCGCCGGGGGCCGCGCGGAGGATCATGAGGCCCATGGACCACACGGTGCGCACGGGTACGGAGTTGTTGTGGGCGGCCCTCGGCGGTGATCCCGCCCTGGTCGACCGGGTGGCGTTCACGGGGCCCTCGGGGCTGTTGCCGGCCCGGCTGCCGGTGATGGACCTGGCGCGGGCCTCGGTCGCCGCGGCGGGGCTCGCGGCGGTCGAGCGGGCGGGGCTCCCGGGGCCCGTGCGGGTGGACGACGGGGCCGTGGCCACCGCCTTCACGAGCGAGCGGCACCTGCGGGTCGACGGGCGGGCGCCGGTGAGCTTCGCGCCGCTCTCCCGGTTCTGGCGGGCGGCGGACGGCCGGGTCCGCACCCACGCGAACTATCCGCACCACCGGGCGGCGCTGCTCGCCGCCCTCGGCGTGCCGTCCGGGACGCCGGAGGACGGGGCGGTGGAGGCCGTGGCGGCGGCGATCGGGGAGCGGAGTGCCGTCGAGGTCGAGACGGCGGTGTACGGGGCCGGGGGCCTGGCGGTCGCCCTGCGCACGCCCGGGGAGTGGGCGGCGCACCCGCAGGGCCGGGAGGTGGCGGCGCGGCCGCTGCTGACCCGGGAGCGGCTCGACGGGGCGCCGCCCCGGCCGCGTTCGGGGCCGCCGCGGGTCCTGGACCTGACCCGGGTGCTCGCGGGGCCGGTGGCGACCCGGACGCTCGCGCTGCTCGGCGCGGACGTGCTGCGGATCGACCCGCCGGGCAATCCGGAGCTGCCGGACCAGCACGCGGACACGAACGTGGGGAAGCGGACGTCCTTCCTCGACCTGGAGCGGCCGTCGGACCGGCGCACCTTCGACGGACTCCTCGACGCGGCCGACGTGTTGGTGACCGGCTACCGGCCGGGCGCGCTCGACCGCTTCGACCTCCACCGCCCGGGGCTCGTCACGGCCCGGGTCTCGGCCTGGGGCGACTACGGGCCGTGGGGCGGTCGGCGCGGCTTCGACTCCCTGGTGCAGGCGGCGACCGGGATCGCCGTCGTGGAGGGCTCCGCGGAGGAGCCGGGGGTGCTGCCCGCGCAGGCCCTGGACCACGCCACGGGCTATCTGCTCGCGGCGGCGGTCCTGCGGTCGCTGACCGAGCGGGACCGGGACGGCGGCACCCGGCTGGTCCGGCTCGCCCTCGCGCAGACGGGCCACTGGCTGACGCACGCGCTGCCCGCGTACGAGCCCGGGCGGCACCTCGCCGAGTCGGAGGGCCCGCTCGGGCGGCTGCGGCACGCGCTGTCGCCGGTCGCGTACGAGGGCGGCCCGGCGGGCTGGACGCGGCCGCCGGGGCTGCCGGGCGGGGACGCGCCGGTGTGGGCGGGTCCCTGATCCGCCGTCCGCCGGTGAGTCCTACGGCTTGACGAGGACCTTGAGGGCGGTGCGCTCGTCCATCGCCCGGTAGCCGCCGGGGACGCCGTCGAGGCCGACGGTCAGGTCGAAGACCGGGGACGGGTCGATCGTGCCGTCGAGGACGTCCGGGAGGAGCTCCGGGATGTACGCGCGCACGGGGGCGACGCCGCCGCGCAGCGCGATGTTCCGGTCGAACATGACGGACAGGTCGAGGCCGGTGCCGCTGCCGTGCGGGACGCCGACGTAGCCGATGGACCCGCCGTCGCGGGCGACGGCGACGGCGGTGCGCATGGACTGCTCGGTGCCGACGGCCTCGATGACGCCGTGCGCGCCCTGGCCGCCGGTGAGTTCGCGGACGGCGGCCTCGGCGGCCTCCCCGCGCTCGGCGACGACGTCGGTGGCGCCGAAGGCGCGGGCGATGTCGGTGCGGGCGGTGTGCCGGCCGAGCGCGATGATCCGCTCGGCGCCGAGCCGCTTGGCGGCGAGGACGCCGCAGAGGCCGACGGCCCCGTCGCCGACGACGGCGACGGTGGAGCCGGGCCGCACGCCGGCGCCGAGGGCGGCGTGGTGGCCGGTGCCCAGGACGTCGGAGAGGGCGAGCAGCGCGGTCAGGAGCCGGTCGTCGGAGGCCGCCTCGGCGGGCAGCTTGACGAGGGTGCCGTCGGCGAACGGGACGCGGACGGCCTCGCCCTGGCCGCCGTCGGAGCCGACGGAGCCCCAGAAGCCGCCGCTCGGGCAGGAGGTCTGGAGGCCTTCGGAGCAGTACGCGCAGGTGCCGTCGGACCAGACGAAGGGGGCGACGACGAGGTCGCCCTTCCGGAAGCCGCGGACCCCGGGCCCCGCCTCCTCGACGACGCCGAGGAACTCGTGGCCGATGCGCTGGCCCGGCTGCCGGGCGGACTCGCCGCGGTAGGCCCACAGGTCGCTGCCGCAGATGCAGGCGCGCAGGACCCGCAGGACGACGTCCGTGGGGTCCTGGACCACCGGGTCGGGCACGTCCTCCACGCGCATGTCGAACGGGGCGTGGATGGTGGTGGCGCGCATGGCGGTCGGTCCTCGCTGTCAGACGTTTGTACGACTTTCACCGTACATCGCCCGCAGGGCTCCGGTCGTCAGCAGGTACTGCGCCGCGGTGTAGGTCAGCATGACCCAGAAGTCGGGCGCGGGCGGCCGGGGCCACGCGGCGACGCCGGTGGCGATGAGGGTGTCGGACAGCAGGAAGAGGGCGCCGCCGAGACCGGCGAGGAGCCCGAGGGAACCGGCCCGGTAGGCCATGGCGGTGAGCAGCAGCGCGTACCCGGCGACCGGGATCCGCAGCTCGGCGGGGAGGTCGGGCCACAGGAGCACGACGGTGCCGGCGAGGGCGGCCGCGTACAGGGCGCCGAGCGCCGGGGACGTGCGCCGGCGGCCGAAGAGTGCCAGGTAGCAGACGTGTCCGACGGCGAAGGAGCCCATGCCGAGGAGGAAGGCCGGGTCCGCGTCGGAGAGCAGGAGGACGTCGCCGCCCCAGCCGAACAGGAGCGCGGCGACCAGGAGCTTGGGAGCGCCCCGGCTCACGGCGTACGCGGCGAGCAGGGGCATCAGGAGCGGCTTGGCGATCCGGTGGCCGGGCTCCGCGCCGGCGAGCAGGGAGACCAGGTCGACGGCGGTCGCGAGCCCGAAGGCGGCGAGCAGCGCGCGGGAGACGGGGGCGGCGCGCACGGCGGACGGCGCGGTGGGGGCGCTCACGCGGCGGGCTCGGTTCCGACGGGGCCGGTCGTGGCGGGACCGGTCCCCGGCGCCGGGGGCGGTCCGGGCTGCCAGCCGGGCCCGCGGAAGACCCGCCCGGCCCGCTCGCGCCAGCCGTTCGCGGCCCGCAGGTCGCGGGCGATGGCGGCGTACTCGTGGGTGGCGACCCGGAGCGGGTTGTAGGTCTCGATGTTCTTGGTGAGGCCGTAGACGGGCCGCTCGGTCTCGCCGACCCAGGAGCCGAACACCCGGTCCCAGACGATGAGGACGCCGCCGAAGTTCCGGTCCAGGTAGCCGCCCTGGGAGGCGTGGTGGACGCGGTGGTGGGAGGGGGTGTTGAAGAGGTACTCGAAGGGGCGCGGCAGCCTGTCGACGCGCTCGGTGTGGATCCAGAACTGGTAGACCAGGTTGACCGAGGAGCAGAAGGCCACGGCCGCCGGGTGCACGCCGAGGGCGATCATCGGCAGGTAGAACGGCCAGGAGGTCGCGCCGGTCCACGGCTGGCGCAGGGCGGTGGTGAGGTTGAACCTGCGGCTGCTGTGGTGGACGACGTGGCAGGCCCACAGGAGGCGGACGACGTGGTGTCCGCGGTGCTGCCAGTAGTAGAGGAAGTCCTGGGCGAGCAGCATCAGCGGGACCGTCCACCACAGGACGGGCACGCGGAGCGGGGTCAGCTCGTACACGGCGGTGTAGATCGCCACCACGGGGATCTTCCACAGCGCGTCGAAGGCCAGGCTCCCCAGGCCCATGCCGAGGCTGGTGGCGGCGTCCTCGGCCTCGTACCCGGCGGCGTCCTCGTCGGGGTGGATCCGGTAGCTGACCATCTCCAGGACGGTGAGCAGGACGAACGCCGGTATGGACCAGAGCACGACATCGGGCGGGTTCGGCATGCCGTCGACGGTAGGGGCGGGGGCCGGGGCGCGACTAGACGCCGTTACCGACAAGTATGCGAGACGGGTTGTCAGCGGGCTTTGGAACCTTCCGACAAGACAAGGGCGTCCTCAGACCCCCGCCGCTCCGAGCAGCGACCCCGCCCCGTACGTCACCGCCATCGCCAGGGCCCCGCCCGCGACGTTGCGGAGGACCGCGCGGCCGGCGGGGGCGGCGCCGAGGCGGGCGCTGGACCAGCCGGTGAGGGCGAGGGCCGCGAGGACCGAGAGGACGGTGATCCAGAGGCGGGCGGCGGGCGGGGGCAGGACGATCGCGAGGAGCGGGAGCAGGGCCCCGGCGGTGAAGGCGAGGAAGCTGGCGCCGGCCGCGTGCCAGGGGTTGGTGAGGGCGTCCGGGTCGATGCCCAGCTCCACGCGCGCGTGGGCGCGCAGGGCGTCGCGGGCCGTGAGCTGTTCGGCGGCCTCGCGGGCGACGTCCGGGGAGAGGCCCCGGGCGGCCAGGAGGGCGGCGAGTTCGTCGAGCTCGGCCGCGGGCCGTTCGCGCAGTTCGCGCCGCTCCTGGGCGAGCGCGGCCTTCTCGGAGTCGCGCTGGGTGGAGACCGAGACGTACTCCCCCGCCGCCATCGACATCGAGCCGGCGAGGAGCCCGGAGAGACCGGCCGTGAGCAGCGCGGACCCGGATTCCGTGGCCCCGGCGACGCCGACCACGAGGCCCGCCGTGGAGACGACGCCGTCGTTGGCGCCGAGGACCGCGGCCCGGAGCCAGTTGAGGCGGGAGCCGAGGCCGCCGCCGTGGGCCTCGTCGTGCGCGGCGGGCGCGGAGGACGCGGGAGGCGCGGGGGGTTCGGTCACGTGAGGAGGGTCGCACCCGGCGGGGCACCGCCCCCGGAACGACCCGCCCGGAGCCGGGGGACGGGGCGGGCCCCGGTCCCGGGCGAGCTCCGGCCCCGAGTGAGCCCCGGCCCGGTGGCTCCCGGCCCCGGACGGCTCCCGGGCCCGAGCGGGCCCGGCCCCGGCAGCGCCTCCCGGTCGCCCGGCGGGCGGGGGTGCCGGAGCACCGAGGAGGGGATTGTCGGTCGCGGCCCGTATCCTCATTGACCATGCTCGACGACCGCACGACCGCAGCAGCGTGGCCGACCGCCTACCCGCAGGGGTACGCGGTCGTCGACGTGGAGACCACCGGCCTCGCCCGCGACGACCGGATCGTGTCCGCCGCCGTCTACCGGCTGGACGCCCAGGGGAACGTCGAGGACCACTGGTACACCCTGGTCAACCCCGAGCGCGACCCCGGCCCGGTGTGGATCCACGGGCTGACCAGCGACGCCCTGGAGGGCGCGCCGCTCTTCCCGGAGATCGCGGCCGAGTTCGCGGCCCGGCTCGACGGACGGGTCCTCGTCGCGCACAACGCGATCTTCGACTGGCAGATGATCGCCCGGGAGTACGCGCGCGCCGAGTCCACCGCGCCCGTGCGCCAGCGCCTGTGCACGATCGCGCTCGCCAAGCAGCTGTCGCTGCCGCTGCCCAATCACAAGCTGGAGTCGCTCGCCGCGCACTTCGGCGTCGAGCAGCGCCAGGCGCACAACGCGCTGGACGACGCGCGGGTGCTCGCCGAGGCGTTCCGGCCGAGCCTGCACGCGGCGGCCGAGCAGGGCGTGCGGCTGCCGCTCCTGGAGTGCCGGCCGCTGACCGAGTGGGCCGCCTCCCCGGCCGCGTCCCCCTCCCCGTACCCCTCCTCCTCGTACCGGGCGAACAGCTGGCGCCCCTCGCGGAAGCGGCCCGCCTGCCCGTACCCCAATCCCGGCCGTTACGAGGTCGGCGAGCCGCTCAAGCAGGGGATGCGGGTGGCGTTCTCCGGGGACACCTCCATCGACCGCGAGCTCCTGGAGGACCGCACCGTCGAGGCCGGTCTGCACGTGGCCGGCAGCGTGTCGCGGCTGACGAGCCTGCTCGTCACCAACGACCCGGACGCGGCCACCTCCAAGACCCTCAAGGCCCGGTCCTTCGGCACGCCCGTCGTCGACGAGGCCGCCTACACCCAGCTCCTGCGGGACGTGGCCCCGGCAGACGGGTGACACCCCCCGGCCCTCCGGGCGTGCCGGACCGCGCGCGCCCGCGGGGAGCCCCACCCTGTGGCGCATGGCACGTTGTGAGGTCTGCGGAAACGATTACGGCATGTCGTTCGAGGTGCACGCGCAGGGCGCGGTGCACGTCTTCGACTGCTTCGCCTGCGCCATCCACCGCATGGCGCCCATCTGCGAGCACTGCCGGGTCCAGATCATCGGCCAGGGCGTCGAGGTCGGGGGCAGTTGGTACTGCGGCGGCCACTGCGCCCGCGCGGAGGGGAAGGTGGGCATCGTCGACAAGGTGTGAGGACGCGAACCGAAGAAACGATTCCGGACGGCGGCCCGCAAACCCGCCGAACCCCCCTGCGTGCACCCCGTGGCCCCCGCTGTACGGTCATGGGGTGTACCGCTTCCTGTTGTCCCGGCAGTGGGTGATCCTCACCCTGATCGCCCTCGTCCTCGTCCCGACGATGATCGAGCTGGGCTTCTGGCAGTTCCACCGGCACGAGCGCCGGGTCGCCCAGAACGCCCTGATCGCGGACAGCGTCGCGGCGGAGCCGGTCCCGGTCGAGGAGCTCACCTCCCCCGGCCACACCGTCCCGCGCGCCAACTACTGGCGCCCGGTCACCGCCACCGGCACCTTCGACACCGCCCACGAGGTGGTCGTCCGCCGCCGCACCTCCTCCGACGACCGGGTCGGCGTGCACGTCCTGACCCCGCTGGTCCTGCGGGACGGGAAGGTCCTGCTGGTCAACCGGGGCTGGGTACCGGCCGCCGCCGACCAGCACTCCTACCCGGCGGTGCCGCCCGTCCCGAGGGGCGAGGTCACGATCACCGGCCGCCTCAAGGCCGACGAGACGACCGGCGCCAGCGGCATCAAGGACCTCAAGGGGCTGCCCGACCGCCAGGTCATGCTGATCAACAGCCGCCAGCAGGCCGGGCTCATCGGCCGCGAGGTCCTCGGCGGCTACGTCGAGCAGACCGCGCCCGAACCGGCCGACGGCACCATCGAGCAGATCCCCGAGCCCGACCACGACTCGATCGGCGCCCACATGGCGTACGCCGTGCAGTGGTGGCTCTTCGCGGCCGGCGTGCCCGTCGGCTGGGTGGTCCTGGTGCGCCGCGAGAAGCGCGACCGGGAGGCCGCGGCCGCCCCGGACTCCTCCGGAGCGCCGGAACCGGACGCCGCCGAGACCCTGGCCACACCGTCCCGCTGATTGACCTGCGCCGCTTCCGGGAACAGCCCGAGCGTGACGCAACACATCGACGACTACGCCATGATCGGCGATCTCCAGACCGCCGCGCTCGTCGGCCGTGACGGATCGGTCGACTGGCTGTGTCTGCCCCGGTTCGACTCGGCCGCCTGCTTCGCCGCCATCCTGGGCGACGAGGAGAACGGGCACTGGCGGATCGCCCCCAAGGGCGCCACGACCTGCACCTCCCGCCGCTACGCCGAGGACTCCCTCGTCCTGGAGACCTACTGGGAGACCCGTACCGGCGCCGTCAAGGTCATCGACTTCATGCCGCAGCGGGACGCCTACCCCGACGTGATGCGGATCGTCGAGGGGGTCAGCGGCAGCGTCGAGATGGGCTCCGTCCTGCGGCTGCGCTTCGACTACGGCTCGATCGTGCCCTGGATGCGCCGGGCCGACGGGCACCGGGTGGCGGTCGCCGGTCCCGACGCGGTCTGGCTGCGCAGCGAGCCGCACGTGAAGACCTGGGGCCAGCAGTTCTCCACCTGCTCCGCCTTCACCGTCACCGCCGGCGAGAAGGTGGCCTTCGTGCTGACCTGGCACCCCTCGCACGAGCCGCGCCCCGACCTGATCGACCCCTTCGAGGCCCTGGAGCAGTCCCTCGCGGACTGGCGGGAGTGGGCGGCCCGCTGCACCTACCGGGGACCCCACCGCGAGGCGGTGCTGCGCTCCCTGATCACCCTGAAGGCGCTCACGTACGCCCCCACCGGCGGGATCGTCGCCGCCCCCACCACCTCCCTGCCGGAGGAGGTCGGCGGCGTGCGGAACTGGGACTACCGCTCCTGCTGGCTGCGCGACTCCTCCCTCACCCTCGGCGCGCTGCTCGCCGCCGGATACGTGGAGGAGGCCGCCGCCTGGCGGGACTGGCTGCTGCGCTCGGTCGCGGGCGACCCCGCCGACCTCCAGATCATGTACGGCCCGGCCGGGGAGCGCCGGCTGCCCGAGACGACCCTGCCGTGGCTGCGGGGGTACGCAGACTCGGCGCCGGTGCGGACCGGGAACGCGGCCGTGGACCAGTTCCAGCTCGACGTGTACGGCGAGGTCATGGACTCGCTCAACCGGGCGCGGGAGGCCGGGATCCCGGCGGAGCGGCACGCCTGGAACCTCCAGCTGAGCCTGCTGGGCTTCCTGGAGTCGACCTGGCGGGAGCCCGACGAGGGGCTGTGGGAGGTGCGCGGGCCGCGCCGCCACTTCACCCACTCGAAGGTGATGGCCTGGGTGGCCGCCGACCGGGCCGTGCGCACCCTGGAGTCCGATCCGTCGCTGCCGGGGGACGCGGCCCGCTGGCGGGCCATGCGGGACGACATCCACGCCCAGGTGTGCGACAGGGCGTACGACCCCGTGCGGAACACCTTCACCCAGTCGTACGGCTCGCGGGAGCTGGACGCCGCCACCCTGCTCATCCCCCAGGTGGGCTTCCTGCCGCCGGACGACCCCCGGGTGGTGGGGACGGTGGACGCGGTCATGGCGGAGCTGACGCACGACGGCTACGTGCGCCGCTACAGCGCCGACTCGACGGCGGTGGACGGCCTGCCGGGGCAGGAGGGGACCTTCCTGGTCTGCTCGTTCTGGCTGGCGGACGCCCTGCGGCTGACGGGGCGGCCCGAGGAGGCGCGGGTGCTCTTCGAGCGGCTCGTCGCGCTCGTCAACGACGTGGGGCTCCTCGCGGAGGAGTACGACCCGGCGACCGGGCGCCAACTGGGCAACTTCCCGCAGGCCTTCAGCCACATCGGTCTGGTCGGCACGGCGCTCGCGCTGGCAGCGGAGGAGCCCGACCCGGCAGGATAGGGCCATGGATCTTGGACTGAAGGACCGTGTGTACGTGGTGACCGGCGCGACGCGGGGGCTCGGCCGGGCCTCGGCGGAGGCGCTGCTCGCGGAGGGCGCCGAGGTGCTGGTGACCGGGCGCGAGGAGAAGACGGTCGCCGAGGCCGTGGAGGCGCTGGGTCCGGGCGCGGCCGGGATCGCGGCCGACAACACCGACCCGGAGACCCCGGCCCGGCTGATCGCGGAGGCGCGGTCCCGGTTCGGCGGCTTCGACGGAGTCCTGATCAGCGTCGGCGGCCCTGCGCCCGGTTTCGCGGCGGACAACACCGACGAGCAGTGGGCCGCCGCCTTCGACACCGTCTTCCTGGGGGCGGTGCGGCTGGCCCGCGCGGCGGCCGAGGCCCTCGGGGAGGGCGGGGTGATCGGCTTCGTCCTGTCCGGCTCGGTCCACGAGCCGATCCCGGGCCTGACGATCTCCAACGGGCTGCGCCCGGGGCTCGCCGGCTTCGCCAAGTCCCTCGCCAACGACCTGGGGCCGCGCGGGGTGCGGGTCGTCGGGCTCCTGCCGAGCCGGATCGACACGGACCGGGTCCGCTCCCTGGACGCGCTCTCCGGGGACGCGGACGCGGCCCGCGCGGCGAACGAGGCCGCGATCCCGCTGCGCCGGTACGGCACGCCGGAGGAGTTCGGGCGGACGGCGGCCTTCCTGCTCTCGCCGGCCGCCTCGTACCTGACCGGTCTGATGCTGCCGGTGGACGGCGGGGCCCGCAGCGGCTTCTGAGCCGCCGTCGCGCGAAAGCGCCCGCCGGGTCGCTCCCGGCGGGCGCTTTCGCACTTCCGTCAGGTGACCCGGCGGGCGCCGTGCTTCACCGCGCGCAGGCGCGCCTCGGTGGGCAGGGACGACAGGCCCGTCGCGGTGCGGGCGTGGGCGAGGGTCCGGCCGCTGAGGGTGGTGAGGGCGTCGGCCGGGGAGGCGTGCGGCTCCAACTGGAACCTCACCCGGGCGCGGGGGGCGGCGCGGCGGCCGGTGAGGGAGACCCGGGCCTGGGCCACGCCGTCCTGTGCGGCGGCGTCCGCCTCCAGGACGTCCTCCAGGGCACGCCCGTGCAGGACCGCCTCCTCGCCGTCGCCGGTGTCGACGACGACCTCGGCGAGCCTGGCCCGCCGGAACTGGGCGAACAGCCACCAGAGGGCGAGCAGGACGATCACGCCGAGGACGGCGATGACCACGGGCCACCACCAGCCCTCGTCCCGCCAGCGCTGCCGGTCGGCGGTGGTGAGCAGGACGTCGGAGGGGCCCGACCAGGGCCACCAGGACGGTACGGAGAGGCCGGCCGCGGCGGCGAGGACGGAGCCGCCGAGGACGACGAGGACCAGCCCCGCCAGGGCGAGCAGGACGCGGTTGACGCGGCGGAGGACGGCGGTCACCTGCGGGCTCCTTCCGGGGGCGCCGGGATCTTCGCGCGGGGCGGGGTCTTCTCGGGGGGTGCCATCGGCTCGCTCATCCCTTCCGGGGCGGCCGGGCCACCCGTACCTTCGGCGCGGGCGGACGGGCGAGGCCGAGTTCGTCGATGCCGGTGGTGACCGCCCGCTCCAGGTCGGTGCGGACCTCGTCGAGGTCGCGGAAGTGCGAGACCGCCCGGACGGCGGCCCTGGAGCGGCGGACGCGCACCTTCGCGGACTGCACGCCGGAGACCTCCATGGCGCGGTCCCGCAGGATGAGGGCCGCGGCCTTGCGGTCGAGTCCGGCCCGTACGTCGGGGTGGTCCCGGCGCATGGGGAGGACGGAGCGCAGTCCGGGGGTGAGGGCGAGGAACAGGAGCCAGAGGCCGAGGAGCGCCGCGAGGGACGCGCCGGCGAGGACCCAGGTGGAGTCGAGCGGCCGGGTCGCGAGGCCGTCGGCGACCTCCTTGCGCCAGGCCATGGCCGACTGGTCGGCCCGTACGGCCGCCACGTCGTAGAGGAGCAGTCCGGCTCCGCCGAGGACGACGGCCGCGAGCAGGGCCGCCGGGACGCGCCGTACCGACCAGAAGCGGCGGGCCCGGGCCGCGGGAGCGGGCGGGGGGCCGGGCTCGTCCTCCGGGGCGGAGGGCGGAGCCTGTTCCGGGGTGGTGGTCATGAGAGGCGGCCCCTCGGTGTGTCGTCGCGGGTGAGCGCGGAGTGGAGGCGCTCCACGTGGACGGACACCTCGTGGACCTCCAGGCCCACGAGGTGTTCCACCCGGTTGCGGACCCGGCTCCGGACGGCGCCGCACTGGCGGCCGATGTCGGAGGGGTAGTCGAGTTCGAGGCTCACCGAGACCCGGGCGGCGTCCCTGTGGACGTCGACCGAGGCATGGGGCTTCGATCCGCCCTTCGGGACACCGTCCAGCGCCTCCCTGGCCGCCTGGGCGGCGATCTTCGCGACGACCCGGTCGGCGATGTCGGTCGCTCCCCGGTCACGTACCGGGTCCCGTGCCGTGTCCGCCGCCGGGGTCACTGCAAGGTCCGTCGCCACCCCGGGTCACCGCCGCCGATCGCCGCGTTCGCGTCCCCGGAACAGATCGCGGGGTTCGAGGTCTCCTTCGAGGAAACGACCGGCCACGAAGCCGACCACCCCGAGAGCCGCGATCAACAGGAACGCCCCGAAGCCGCCGAAGTATCCGGCGAAGCCGAGAGCCATGCCGGCCAGCAGGCCGACCACCGCCATGCTCATACGAGTACCTTTCCTGGCCTTGTCACCGGCTCCGGACGCCGGAGTTCCGGCGTCTACTGGAGACGGCGCTGGTCGTCGTCGTTGTCGTCGTCGTCCTCCTCGTCGGGCAGCTTCACGTCGCTGACCGCGATGTTGACCTCCACGACCTCGAGGCCGGTCATCCGCTCCACGGCGGAGATGACGTTCTCCCTGACGTCGCCCGTGACCTCGGAGATGGGATAGCCGTACTCGATGACGATCTCCAGGTCGAGCGCGGTCTGCACCTCGCCGACCTCGGCCTTCACCCCTCGGGTGACGTTCGACTTGCTGCTGCCCCCGGGGACCCGGTCGCGTACGGCGCCGAAGGTGCGGGAGAGGCCGCTGCCCATGTCGTGGACGCCGTCGACGTCACGCGTGGCAAGGCCGGCGATCTTCTCCACGACGCCGTCGGCGATGGTCGTCTTGCCCCGGGTGGCGGCGGAGCCGCTCCGCTTGGTCAAAGGAGAGCGACGTGACTCGTCGGTCGGGGAGCCGCCGGAGTGAGTGGTGTCCGTCATCTGTTTCGCCCCTTCTGGGTTATTTCGGGGTTCTCCGCTCAGATTAAGGGCGTTTCCCGCAATCTGCTCCACCAATGCGGCAGTCTGGGGGAATGACGACGACTGAGGGTTGGACGGCGGCGGTCCGCGACCGCCTCGCACCGGGCAGACTGCTGCCGCTGGGAACGGCGGAGGACGGCGCCTGGATCACGGAACGGGCGGTACGGCAGGCCCTCGACCGGACCGCCACGGCGGTACGGGGAGTGGTGCCGGGCAGGCTCCGGGTCGGGCTGGATCCCGACGGGGAGCAGGGTCCGGAGCCGCTGCCGGTGCCGCCGGGCGGCCTGCCGCCGGGACCGCTGCGGATCACCGCGGACTTCCGGGCGGTGGCGGGCCGACCGCTGCCGGAACTGACCGAGGAACTGCGGACGGCCCTGCTCGGGGCGGCGGACGGGCTCGGGCTCACGGTGACCGGCGTGGACCTGCGGGTGACGGAGCTGCTCGACGCGGCGCCGGAGGAGGAGCCGGCCGCTCCCCCGCCGGGGCGGCCCTCCCCCGCGACGGACGACCCGGTGGCCCTGGCGGTGCTGCGGGTCGAGGGGGTGGCGGGCGTGACGGACGCGCTGGGGCCGCCCGTGCGCCGCAGCGGGGACGCGCTGCGGGTCGAGCTGGCCGTGACGGCGGGCCGCCGCCCGCTCGACGTGGCGCGCGCCGCCCGGAGCGCCGCGACCGCGGCCGCCGGTGGGGCGGCCGCGGTCACGGTCCTGGTGTCGGAGCTGCGCTGAGGGCGGGCCGGAGCCGCGCCCCGAGCGGTGGTGTGTCAGTCGCCGAGGCCCGCGAGGTCGCGCAGGCGGCGCCCCTGGGCGGCGCGCTCGGCGACGCGCTGCTCCTCGTAGGAGCGGCCGGAGACGCCCTGGAGGAGCGCCTTGGTCTCGTTGACCGCGTCGCGGGGCGCCGCGAGCAGGGCGGCGGCGAGGTCCCGTACGGCCGCGTCGAGCTGGTCGGCGGGCACGGCGAGGTTGGCGAGGCCGACGCGCTCGGCCTCGTCGGCGTGCACGAAGCGCCCGGTGGCGCAGATCTCCAGGGCGCGGGCGTAGCCCACGAGGGAGACGAGGGGGTGCGTGCCGGTGAGGTCCGGGACGAGGCCCAGGCTGGTCTCGCGCATGGCGAACTGCACGTCCTCGGCGACGACCCGCAGATCGCAGGCGAGGGCGAGCTGGAAGCCCGCGCCGATGGCGTGCCCCTGGACGGCCGCGATCGACACGAGGTCGCCGCGGCGCCACCAGGTGAACGCCTCCTGGTACTCGGCGATGACGGCGTCGAGCTCCTCGTCGGAGCCCCGCGCCATGTCGAGGAAGGAAGGCTCGCCGTCGAAGCCCTCGGGCGTGAACGCCTGCCGGTCGAGTCCGGCGGAGAAGGACTTGCCCTCACCGCGCAGGACCACGACCCGCACGCTGCCCGGCAACGACCGCCCGGCTTCCGTCAACGCCCGCCACAGAGCGGGAGACTGGGCGTTGCGCTTCGCCGGATTGGTCAAGGTCACCGTGGCGACGGCGTCCTCGACGGTGAGCCGTACACCGTCCTTGTCGAATACGAGCTCGGGGTCGTCGAGCGTGGTCATGGGGCGCCTCCGGTTCCGGTGCAGCACTGCGTCCATTGCTAAGTGACTGCACAGTAACCACCCGGTCCGCTCCGGGGCGGACCGGGTGGCCACCGAGAGACCCGGTGGCCCGGTCGGGCCGCCCCTGTCAGGCCGAGGCCGCCTTCTTGCCCCGTGTCGCTCCGCCGCGTCCACGCAGCGTGACTCCGGACTCGCTGAGCATCCGGTGGACGAATCCGTAGGAGCGGCCGGTTTCCTCGGCCAGCGCCCGGATGCTCGCACCGGAGTCGTACTTCTTCTTCAGGTCTGCCGCGAGCTTGTCGCGCGCGGCGCCGGTCACCCGGCTGCCCTTCTTCAGAGTCTCGGCCACCCGTGCCTCCTCATGGGAAGTGCGCTCTGGACTTCTCATGATCACCCCTCCTGTCCGTCCTGGCCACCCATTCGACAAGGTCCGTGCCGCTTCCTTGGTGGACGGGTACCCCGTCGTCACGACCGGAACCCTGTGTTCCGATCTTCGGGAAGGACGCCGCCGCGCCGGTCGGGACGGGAAGTGCCAGGTCAGCGGGGCTCCGGGGAGACACGTGCGGCGCGGGTCCGCCGGAAGGATTCAGCAGAGCACCGCGCCGACGGGTACGAGACGTCCTCACTCAGATGAAGGATCACCCATGAGCCGAATGATCCAGCCCGGGGTGATCGTCCGGGGCCCCGGAAAGCCCCTCCGGCGGTCAGGCCAGGGCCACCAGGTCCGCGTAGTCCGCGCCCCACAGGTCCTCGACGCCGTCCGGGAGCAGGATGATCCGCTCCGGGTCGAGCGCCTCCACGGCCCCCTCGTCGTGGGTGACGAGGACGACGGCGCCCTTGTACGTGCGCAGCGCGCCGAGGATCTCCTCGCGGCTGGCCGGGTCCAGGTTGTTGGTGGGCTCGTCGAGGAGCAGCACGTTCGCCGAGGAGACGACCAGGGTCGCCAGGGCGAGCCGGGTCTTCTCGCCGCCGGAGAGCACCCCGGCCGGCTTGTCGACGTCGTCGCCGGAGAAGAGGAACGAGCCCAGCGTCTTGCGCACGTCGACGAGGTCGAGGTCGGGCGCGGCCGAGCGCATGTTCTCCAGGACGGTCCGGTCGGGGTCGAGGGTCTCGTGCTCCTGGGCGTAGTAGCCGAGCTTGAGGCCGTGGCCCGGGGTGACCTCGCCGGTGTCGGGCTTCTCGACCCCGCCGAGCAGGCGCAGCAGGGTCGTCTTGCCGGCGCCGTTGAGGCCGAGGATGACGACGCGCGAGCCCTTGTCGATGGCGAGGCTCACGTCGGTGAAGATCTCCAGGGAGCCGTACGACTTGGAGAGCCCCTCGGCCGTCAGCGGGGTCCGGCCGCAGGGCGCGGGCTCGGGGAAGCGCAGTTTGGCGACCTTGTCGGAGGCGCGCACCGCCTCCAGGCCGGAGAGCAGCCGCTCGGCGCGCTTGGCCATGTTCTGCGCGGCGACGGTCTTGGTGGCCTTGGCGCGCATCTTGTCGGCCTGCGAGTTGAGCGCGGCGGCCTTCTTCTCGGCGTTCTGGCGCTCGCGCTTGCGGCGCTTCTCGTCGGCCTCGCGCTGCTGCTGGTAGAGCTTCCAGCCCATGTTGTAGACGTCGATCACGGAGCGGTTGGCGTCCAGGTAGAAGACCTTGTTGACCACGGTCTCGACCAGGTCGACGTCGTGGGAGATGACGATGAAGCCGCCGCGGTAGGTCTTCAGGTAGTCGCGCAGCCAGACGATCGAGTCGGCGTCGAGGTGGTTCGTGGGCTCGTCGAGGAGGAGCGTGTCGGCGTCCGAGAAGAGGATCCGGGCGAGCTCGACGCGGCGGCGCTGACCGCCGGAGAGGGTGTGCAGCGGCTGGCCCATGACCCGGTCGGGCAGGCCGAGGGCGGCGGCGATGGTGGAGGCCTCGGCCTCGGCCGCGTACCCGCCCTTGGTGAGGAACTCGGTCTCCTGGCGCTCGTACTGGCGCAGGGCCTTGTCGCGGGTGGCGCCGCTGCCGGTGGCGATGCGCTCCTCGTTCGTCCGCATCTTCTTGAGGAGGGTGTCGAGGCCCCGGGCGGAGAGGATGCGGTCGCGGGCCAGGACGTCGAGGTCGCCGGTGCGCGGGTCCTGCGGGAGGTAGCCGACCTCGCCGGAGCGCGTGATGGTGCCGCCGGCGGGCTGGCCCTCGCCGGCCAGGCACTTGGTGAGGGTGGTCTTGCCCGCTCCGTTGCGGCCGACCAGGCCGATGCGGTCGCCCTTGGCGACGCGGAAGGAAGCGGACTCGATGAGGACACGGGCGCCGGCGCGCAGCTCGATGCCGGAAGCGGTGATCACGGACAGACTCCAGGGCGGTGGGGATACGGCGGAAGGACGGGGTGGAGGGCTTCGACGCCGCTAATGCACGGGGAGAATGGCCATACGGCCAGTCTAACGGGCCCCTGCAACTGGTTTTCGGCCATGCGGGGCGCGGACCGCCGCCGTCCGCACCTCCCGCGCCCTCCGTCCGGCCGCTGTTCCCACCGACGCTTCGCAAAAGAAGCGGCGGGTACACGGCCGTCCGATACTCGGCGCAGGGCGGCGGTCACTGCCCGGCGGACAGCGGAGGGTGGTGGACCGTGCAGTTCGACGACAACGCCGATCTGGACACCTCGGAGGTCAGTGACTCCCGGGGAAGTCGGATCCCGGGCGGTGGGGCGACGATCGGCGGCGGGATCATCGGTTTCGTCGCACTGGTCCTGGGACTGTTCTTCGGGGTGGGACCCGATCAGCTGGGGCTCTCGGAGGGCGGCGACCAGCCGGCCGCGACCTCGTCCTCGGCGACCCAGGTGGACCAGGTCTGCAAGAAGGGCTCGGACGCCAACACGCGCGAGGACTGCCGGATCGTCGCGGTCGTCAACAGCGTGCAGGACTACTGGCGGGGCGAGTACGAGCGCCGGGGCGGGACCTACACCAACGCCACCACCAAGCTCTTCACCCAGCGGGTCGGGACCGCGTGCGGCACGGCGACCTCGGCGGTGGGGCCGTTCTACTGCCCCGGCGACCGGCAGGTCTACCTGGACCTGGACTTCTTCGACGAGCTGCGCACCAAGTTCGGGGCGAGCGGGGGGCCCTTCGCCCAGGCGTACGTGGTGGCGCACGAGTACGGCCACCACGTCCAGAACCTGACGGGGACCCTGGAGCGCGCCCAGGACGGCCGGACCGGCGCGGACTCCAACTCGGTGCGGGTCGAACTCCAGGCCGACTGCTACGCGGGCGTGTGGGCGCGGCACGCGACGACCACGCCCGACGAGAAGACGGGCCGGAAGCTGCTGACGCAGCTCACCGACCAGGACATCCAGGACGGCCTGAACGCCGCGGCGGCGGTGGGGGACGACCGGATCCAGGAGAAGTTCCAGGGCCGGGTGACGCCGGAGAGCTGGACCCACGGCTCGGCGGCGCAGCGGCAGAAGTGGTTCTACGAGGGCTACGAGACCGGCGACATGGCCCGCTGCGACACCTTCCGCTGAGTGCCTTCCGCCGGCTGAGCCGTCGTCCCCGGCGCCACGGGTGCTCCGCGGCGCCGGGGACGTGCGTCACGCTCCCCCGGTGTGGACCTGGAAGGCGGCCCTGCGGACCGCCTTGGCCAGGGCCGGGTCCGGATGGGCGGCGGCGAGGGCGACCAGGACCTGGACGGTGCGGGGGTGGCCGACGGCCCGGACCTCGTCGAGCAGCGCGGGGACGGTGCCCTGCACGGCGGAGTCGAGGTGGCGGACGAGCAGCGCGCTCTCGCCGTGGTCGGCGACGGCCGCGGCGGTGTCCACCCAGAGCCAGGTGGCCTCCTCCCGGGTGAGCACCTCCTGGGCGTCGTCGGGGTCGGCGCCCTCGTACTCCGCGAGCCAGAGCAGCGCGTACGGGCGCAGCGAGGGCTCGGTGACGGTGGCCCGGACCTCGGCCTCGGCGGGGGCGCCGACGACCCGGAGCGCCTCGAAGGCGAGGCCGCGCAGCAGGGCGTCCTCGCCCCGGGCGACGGCGAGGAGCTCGGCCACCGCGCTGGAGAGGGTGCGGGCCGCGAGCCAGGCGCGGTACTCGTCGCGGGCCGGGCCCGGGGTGAGCCGGGCGCAGCCGCGGAGCATGTCCTCGGCGGACTGCTCGATGTTGCCGGCGGGGCTCTGCGCGGCGACGCAGATCTGCTCCAGCTTGACCCACACCGCCCAGTTGCCGAGCGGGGTGAGGGTGGCGTGCCGCTCGCCGGCGTCGGAGCCGGGGCCGGAGGCGGGGTCGGAGTCCAGGGTGAGCGCGCCGACGGCGGCCAGGCCCTCCAGGGCCCAGTCCAGGAGGGCGGGCAGCCCGGCGGTGCCGGCCTCGGCCGGTGTCTCGGGGGCCTCCGGGGTCTGTTCGGGCGCGGGGACCTCGCAGCGCTCCTCGCGGAGCTCCTCGACCCGCTGGCCGAGGAGGTCGAGGAGGGCCGGGACGAGGACCGGGCCCTGGGAGAGCTGGAGCAGCGAGAGCACCTGCGGGACGGCCTCGACGACCTCGGCGACGGCGCTCGGGGCGACCCCCTCGGGGGCCGGGTGCACCAGGGACCAGGCGTCGAAGAGGGCGACCCAGCCGCGCAGCACGGCGGAGTCGTCGCGGTCCCAGGCGTGCAGCCGCCAGCCGGGGCGGGCGGTGTCGCCGTGGAGCTCGACGAGCCCGGCGAGCCGGGCGCGGTCCCAGCCGGCCCGGACCTGGCCGGGCGTCAGGTCGAGGGCCGCGGCGGCCCGTTCCTGCGGGGGGAAGGCGCCGGGGCCGGTGCGGGGGGCCGTCCGGGCCCCGCCCTCGACGGCGGCCCAGCGGGCGATCCGTACGGCGTCGGCGAGGACGTGCCGGGCCTGGCGGGCGAGTTCCGCGCGGGGCGGAGTGCCCTCGGGCGGCCGCGGCGCCGGCCGGGTGCGCCGGGTCGTCACGGCCCGTCGGGCGGTGGCCAGCGACCGTGGGCGGACGAGTCGGAGTCTGGAGTTGCGCGCCAATGGTTCATCGGGCTTTCGAGACGTCACGGGGGCAGTCTTCCCGCTGACGGCCCGAAAGCCCAATCGGAACCGGCCGCGCCGTCGGAACGGGCCCCGCGGGGGCCCGGCGGAGGTCCCGCGAAGACCGTACGGAGGTACTGCGGAGGCTTCGGGCGGGCTCCCCCGGCCGGTGCGGGCTCCTGGGCCGGTGCGGGCCCCCGGCCGGTGCGGGCTCCCCCGGCCGGTGCGGCCCCCCGGCCGGTGCGGGCTCACGGGCCGGTGCGGGCTCACGGGCCGGTGCGGGGAAGGTCGCGAAAGCGGTCGCGCGGGAGGTCTCAGAGCAGCGGGACGAGGAAGCGGCGCAGGGACTCCTCGTAGCGGACCGGGTCGGGGTTCCACATCGCCGCGTGCGGGGCGTCCCGGACGGTCTTCGGACTGATCAGGTCGGGGCGGCGGGCGGCGAGTTCGACGGAGGGCTCCCAGGGGGCGATCGCGTCCTCGGGGCCGTGGAAGAGGAGGACCGGGGCGCGCAGGGCGCCGGGGGCCGAGGCGAGCTGGAGGAGGTCGCCGTGCGGGCCCGTCCTGCCCCGGGCGGCGCGGACGGCGAGCGGCATCAGGAACCCGGGGACGTGCCGGGCCGACGCGAGGTTGCGGAGGGTGACCTCCCAGTCCAGGACCGGGGAGTCGAGGACGAGGCCGGCGATCCGGTCGCGCACCCCCGAGTCGGCGGCGGCGCGCAGGGCCATCGACGCCCCGGGCCCCCAGCCGTGCAGGACGACCTTCTGGGCGCCCCGGCGGACGGCGTAGCGGAGGGCGGCGTCGACGTCGCGCCACTCGGAGTCACCGAGGTGGGCGAGGCCGTCCGGGGAGGGGGGAGCGCCCTCGTCGCCCCGGTAGGCGGGGACGAGGACGGGGATCCGGTGCCGGTGGTAGAAGGGGACGACGTTCAGCGGGTGTTCGCGGGTGGCGCCGAGGCCGTGCAGGGCGATCACCCAGGTGGTGCGCGGGGCGGGCACGAGCCAGGCGGGCAGGGGGCCGAGTTCGCCGGGGATCTCCACGTCCTCGTGGTCGATCCCGAGGGCGCTCGTGGGCGTGCCCCGGTGGAGCGCGGGGGTGAGCCGGACGCGGGCGCCGGGCCCGGGGGCGCCGAGCTCGATCCGCTCCAGGCGCCGGACGACGGTGTCGGCGGTGTGCGGGGCCCGGTCGAGGACGGGGCCGAGGACGGCGTGCAGACCGGGCCCCTCCATGCCGTACGTGCCGGGGCGCAGCGAGGCGAGGCTGCGGGTGAGGGTGATCCGGTCGGGGCCCGTGGCGTGCACGGTCAGCCGGGGATCGCCGGGCAGGGGGCGTACGGACGACGCCTTGAGGGCGAGGTCGCTGGCGTACCGGCCGGCCGCGACCGCGGCCGCGCCGACACCGAACAGGGTGGTGACGGCCGCTGCCGTCGCTGTAGCCGGGCGCACACCCCCAGTGTCCGCAGGACGGGGCCGGGATGCCACCGGAAGGGGCGGAGTCGTTACCGAAGGACCCGAGGGAGCGGAGTCGCCCCCGAAGAAGCGGAGGTCGCCACTCCGGGGAGTGACGCGGGTCTCCTCGGCGGGGTCCCCCGGTCGGGTGGTCCGGTCCGGGGAGCGGAACGGGGCGGCACGGGAGGAACCGGGGCAGGCCGCCGAGGCCTTGCGGGGCCCGGATTACCCGGGGTCGCAGGGCGCCCGCATCGTGGACGCCCCTCCCCCGGACCCTCCCCCGGGGACCAAGCGGAATCTCTTGGCACCGGTTAGGGACACCACGCCGCCCGCCCCAGTTCATCTTCCGTTCACCCAGGTTGCTTACGTTCGACCAGCCACTGACGTCAAACGATTGCCTGGGTAAATGGAACACATCACGCTGCTGCTCGCCATTGTGGTCGTGACAGCTCTCGTGTTCGATTTCACGAACGGTTTCCACGACACCGCGAACGCGATGGCCACGACCATCTCGACCGGTGCGCTCAAGCCCAAGACGGCGGTGGCCATGTCCGCCGTGCTCAACCTCGTCGGCGCGTTCCTGTCCGTGGAGGTCGCCAAGACGATCTCCGGCGGGATCATCAACGAAGAGGGCATCCGCACAGAGGTGATCTTCGCCGCGCTGGTCGGCGCCATCCTGTGGAACCTGCTGACCTGGCTGCTCGGACTCCCGTCCAGCTCCTCCCACGCGCTCTTCGGCGGTCTCATCGGCGCCGCGGTCATGTCGGCCGGCTGGTCGGCCGTGAACGGCTCCACGATCGTCACCAAGGTCCTCATCCCGGCCGTCGCCGCGCCGGTCGTCGCCGGCCTCGCCGCGATGGCCGCCACCAAGCTGACGTACAAGATCAAGGCCAACCCCGAGGCGAAGGCCACGGCCAAGGGCTACCGGGCCGGCCAGATCGCCTCCGCCGGTCTCGTCTCCCTCGCCCACGGCACCAACGACGCCCAGAAGACGATGGGCATCATCACCCTCGCCCTGGTCACCCAGGGTGTCGTCGCCCCCGGCTCGAACCCGCCCCTGTGGGTCGTCGTCTCCGCCGGCGTCGCCATCGCGCTCGGCACCTACCTCGGCGGCTGGCGCATCATCCGCACCATGGGCAAGGGCCTCACCGACCTCCAGCCGCAGCAGGGCTTCGCCGCCCAGACCAGCGCCGCGACGGTCATCCTGGCCTCCTCGCACCTCGGCTTCTCCCTCTCCACCACCCAGTCCTGCTCGGGTGCCGTGATGGGCGCGGGCCTCGGCCGCAAGGGCGGTGTCGTCCGCTGGTCGACCGCGACCCGGATGTTCGTCGCCTGGGGCCTGACCCTGCCCGCCGCGGGCCTGGTCGGCGCCGGCGCCGAGTTCCTCACCAAGCAGGGCACCTGGGGCATCGCCGCCGTCGCGGTCCTGCTCGTGGCCGGCTCGGCCGTCATCTGGTCGCTGTCCCGCCGCAAGCCGGTCGACCGGCACAACGTCACGGCCGACGACCTCGACGCCTCCGACGCCGAGCCCGCGGGCGTGGTGACCACCGCCATCGCGGCCGTCACCCCGCCGCCGGCCGGCTCCGTCGCCGCCGTCACCGACGAGGACCTCAAGGCGACCATCCCCGCCCCGGCCCCCACCGACCCGACCGCTCCCCCGGCCCCGGCCGCGAAGGTCTAAGGAAAGCACCGCATGAAGATCGACTGGGCAGCCCTCGGCTCCGTCTTCGGAGTCAGCCTCGTGGCGACCGTCGCCCTGGTGGGCCTCTTCTCCCTCGGCATCGTCGGCCTCACCAAGCAGGAGGAGGCCACCGCCCGGGGCGGCTCCGCCGCCCTGGCCCGCACCGGCGCCTACGCCTGCTTCGGACTGTGCCTCGCGGCCGTGGCGTACGGCATCTACCTGATCGTCGTCTGACGGCCCCGCTCCACCGGCCGGGCGGTCCGCACCTTCGGGTGCGGGCCGCCCGGCCGCTTCTCTGTGGTGCTCCGCACAGTGCGCCGCCGCAGGTCAAAGCTGGGTTGACGCCCGTTCTCGGCGCGTGGTGGACTGCCGAGGCCATTACGGCGGCAGCAGAGGAAGTCCGGTGCGAATCCGGCGCGGTCCCGCCACTGTGACCGGATCCGAGGGTCCGGGAGTCAGGAACTCTCGCCGCCGGTCACGTCGATCCAGGGCGCGGACCCTGAGTGAGGACACAGCCATGCCCGGGCGCCCCAGAGCCACCGGTGTCTTCGCGTACGGCGCGGCCGCGGGCCTCGCCGTCGACCTGCTCCTCGGCGATCCCCGCCGGGGCCACCCCGTCGCCGCGTTCGGCCGGACCGCCGCCGCCGTCGAAGGGCGCCTCCACCGCGACCACCGCGGCTGGGGCGCCCTGCACGCGGCCGTCTGCGCCGGTTCCACCGTCGCCCTCGGCGCCCTCGCCGCCCGGGCCGTACGGAACCGGCCGGCCGCCGCCGTCGCGCTGACCGCCGCCTCCGTGTGGGCCGTCGTCGGCGGGACGACCCTGGGCCGGGAGGCCCGTGCGATCGGCGGGGCGCTGGCCGCCGGGGACCTGGAGGTGGCCCGGGAGCGGCTTCCGCACCTGTGCGGGCGCGACCCGCGGTCCCTGGACGGTCCCGCGATGGCCCGCGCGGTCGTCGAGTCGGTCGCCGAGAACACCTCGGACGCCGTGGTCGGCGCCCTGTTCTGGGGCGCGGTCGCGGGCGTGCCGGGGCTCGTCGGCTTCCGGGCCGTCAACACCCTGGACGCGATGGTCGGCCACAGGTCCCCCCGGTACCGCCGCTTCGGCTGGGCCTCGGCCCGCCTCGACGACCTGGCCGGCTGGCCGGGCGCGCGCCTGACGGCCGCGCTCGCGACCGTCGCCGGCGGGAATCCGCGCGGGGCCGCCCGGGCCTGGCGGGCGGACGCGTCGAAGCACCCGAGCCCCAACGCGGGCCCGGTCGAGGCCTCCTTCGCGGGCGCGTTGGGCGTACGGCTCGGGGGCACCCTCTCGTACGGCGGGCGCGTCGAGCACCGGCCGGTGCTGAACGGGGAGGGGCGGGCCGTCGAGGTGGCGGACGTCGAACGGGCGGTGGCGCTCTCGCGCCGGGTGACCGCGCTGACCCTGGCCGCCTGTGTGGGCGGCCGTCTGATCGCCGACGCCGTGCGGCGCGGGAAGCGGAGGACTTCATGAGGGGCGGGAGGGGCGGGGGGCTGCTGGTCGCCGGGACCACGTCCGACGCGGGCAAGAGCGTCGTGACGGCCGGGATCTGCCGCTGGCTGGTCCGCAAGGGCCTGAAGGTGGCGCCGTTCAAGGGGCAGAACATGTCCCTCAACTCCTTCGTCACGCGCGAGGGCGCCGAGATAGGCCGGGCCCAGGCCATGCAGGCGCAGGCCGCCCGGGTCGAGCCGACCGCGCTGATGAACCCGGTGCTGCTCAAGCCGGGCGGCGACCGCTCCAGCCAGGTCGTCCTGATGGGGAAGCCGGTGGGCGAGCTGAGTGCGCGCGGCTACCACGGGGGCAGGCAGAAGGAGCTGTTCGAGCCGGTCATGGCGTGCCTGGAGGAGCTGCGGAGCACGTACGACGCGGTGATCTGCGAGGGCGCCGGCAGCCCGGCCGAGATCAACCTGCGGCGCACCGACATCGTGAACATGGGCGTGGCGCGGGCCGCGCGGCTGCCCGTGGTGGTGGTCGGGGACATCGACCGGGGCGGGGTCTTCGCCCAGTTCTTCGGCACGACGGCGCTGCTGTCCCCCGAGGACCAGTCGCTCGTCGCCGGGTACCTGGTGAACAAGTTCCGGGGCGACGTGAGCCTCCTCGAACCCGGGCTCGACATGCTGTACGGCCTGACCGGGCGCCGGACCTTCGGCGTCCTGCCGTACGCGCACGGGCTCGGGATCGACGAGGAGGACGGCCTGAGGGTTTCCTTGCGGGGCGCGGTCCGCGAGTCGGTCGTGGCGCCGCCGGTCGGCGCGGACGTGCTGCGGGTCGCCGTGTGCGCCGTCCCCCTGATGTCCAACTTCACGGACGTGGACGCGCTGGCGGCCGAACCGGGCGTGGTCGTCCGGTTCGTGGACCGGCCCGAGGAACTGGTCGACGCGGACCTGGTGGTCGTGCCGGGCACGCGCGGCACGGTGAAGGCGCTCGCCTGGCTGCGGGAGCGAGGCCTCGCGGACGCCCTGGCCCGGCGCGCGGCCGAGGGCCGCCCGGTGCTCGGCATCTGCGGCGGCTTCCAGGTCCTGGGCGAGCGGATCGAGGACGAGGTCGAGTCGAGGGCCGGTGTGGTCGACGGGCTCGGACTCCTTCCCGTACGGGTGCGGTTCGGGGTCGAGAAGACCCTGGCCCGGCCGGTCGGCGAGGCGCTCGGCGAGCGGGTGGAGGGGTACGAGATCCACCACGGCGTCGCGGACGTGCGGGGCGGGGAGCCCTTCTTGGACGGGTGCCGGGTCGGCTCCGTGTGGGGCACCCACTGGCACGGCTCCCTGGAGGGCGACGGCTTCCGGCGGGCGTTCCTGCGAGAGGTCGCGGCGGCGGCCGGACGCCGGTTCGTCCCGGCCCCGGACACGTCGTTCGGCGCCCTGCGCGAGGAACAGCTCGACCGGCTCGGCGACCTGATCGAGGAGCACGCGGACACGGACGCGCTGCTGCGCCTCATCGAGGAGGGCGCCCCGGCGGGGCTGCCGTTCGTGCCGCCGGGGGCGCCGTGAGCACGGGGGCGCGGCCCGGGGCCGCGGTGGGCGGGGGCGGCGCGAGGACGCGCGGGCGCCGCATGGAGGAGGCGCCGGACCCGGGATGGCACCGCGCGGAACACGCACCCGATCCGGGATGGTCGCGCGCACGACACGCACCCGACCCGGGATGGTCGCGCGTCCAGGAGACGCCGGGTCTGCGGCGGGGCCGCGCGACGGAGGCGTCGGGCCTGCGGCCGGACCGTTCACGTCGGCACAACGAATCCGAGGAGAGGACCACCCGATGAGCACCCGGTACCCGTTCACCGCCGTCGTCGGCATGGACGACCTGCGGCTCGCGCTGCTCCTGAACGCCGTCAGCCCCGCCGTGGGCGGCGTGCTCGTCCGGGGTGAGAAGGGCACCGCCAAGTCCACCGCCGTGCGCGCGCTCGCGGAGCTGCTGCCCGCCGTGCCGGTGGTCGCGGGCTGCCGGTTCAGCTGCGACCCGGCCGCGCCGGACCCGGGCTGCCCGGACGGGCCGCACGAGGCGGGCACGGGGACCGAGCGGCCCGCGCGGATGGTCGAGCTGCCCGTCGGCGCCTCCGAGGACCGGCTCGTCGGCTCGCTCGACATCGAGAAGGCGCTCGCGGAGGGCGTGAAGGCCTTCGAGCCGGGGCTGCTCGCCGACGCCCACCGGGGCATCCTGTACGTCGACGAGGTCAACCTCCTGAGCGACCATCTGATCGACCACCTCCTCGACGCCGCCGCCATGGGCTCCTCCTACGTCGAGCGCGAGGGCGTCTCCGTGCGCCACGCCGCCCGGTTCCTGCTCGTCGGGACCATGAACCCCGAGGAGGGCGAGCTGCGGCCGCAGCTCCTCGACCGGTTCGGGCTCACCGTCGAGGTCGCCGCCTCCCGCGAGCCCGAGCAGCGGGTGGAGGTCGTGCGGCGGCGGCTCGCCTTCGAGGACGACCCGGCCGCGTTCGCCGCGCGCTGGACCGGCGAGGAGAGCGCGCTGCGCGAGCGGATCGTCGCCGCCCGCGCCCTGCTCCCGCAGGTGGTCCTCGGGGACGCCGTCCTGCTCCAGATCGCCGCGACCTGCGCCGCGTTCGAGGTGGACGGCATGCGCGCCGACATCGTCATGGCCCGCACGGCCACCGCGCTCGCCGCCTGGGCCGGGCGGACCGAAGTGTCCTCCGAGGACGTGCGGCAGGCCGCGCTCCTGGCCCTCCCCCACCGCCGCCGGCGCTCGCCCTTCGACGCGCCCGGACTCGACGAGGACAAGCTCGACGAGACCCTGGAGCGGTTCAAGGGCGAGGACCCGGACCCCGACCCGGAGCCGGACGGCCCGGGGGACGGCGGCCCGGACGACGGCGGCCCGGGTGACGGCGGGGGCGGTCCGGACGGTGGCGGCGTCCCGCCGCAGGGCGACGGGCCCGCGCCCGAGGACGTACCGGCGCCGGAGGAGGCTCCCGTACCGGAGCAGGCGCCCGCCCCGCAGCAGGCCGGTGCCGGTTCCGGCGAGCGGGCCGCCGTCAAGGCCGCCGAGCCCTTCCGTACGAAGGTGCTCAGCGTGCCCGGTCTCGGCGAGGGCGCGGCCGGGCGCCGCTCCCGGGCCCGCACCGAGCACGGCCGTACGACCGGCTCCACCCGGCCCCGGGGCGCGCTGACCAAGCTGCACCTGGCGGCGACCGTGCAGGCCGCCGCCCCGCACCAGAAGGCGCGCGGGCGGACCGGGCCGGGGCTCGTGGTCCGGCGCGACGACCTGCGGCAGGCGACCCGGGAGGGCCGCGAGGGCAATCTCGTGCTCTTCGCGGTCGACGCCTCGGGCTCGATGGCGGCCCGGCAGCGGATGAGCGCGGTCAAGGGAGCGGTGCTCTCACTGCTCCTCGACGCCTACCAGCGGCGCGACAAGGTCGGCCTGGTCACCTTCCGGGGCCGGGACGCCGAGGTGGCGCTGCCGCCGACCTCGTCCGTGGACGCGGCCGCCGCCCGGCTCGAACAGCTTCCGACGGGCGGGCGCACGCCCCTCTCGGCCGGGCTGCTCAAGGCCCACGACGTGCTGCGGGTCGAGCGGCTGCGGGACCCCTCGCGCCGCCCGCTGCTCGTCGTGGTGACGGACGGGCGGGCGACCGGGGGGCGCGCGGCCGGTGACCCGGTGGCGCTCGCCGCCCGCGCGGCGCGGCTGCACGCCGCCGAGGGCACGGCGTCGGTCGTCGTGGACTGCGAGACCGGCCCGGTGCGGCTGGGGCTCGCGGGGCAGCTCGCGCGTGAACTCGGCGGCACGGCCGTGACCCTGGACGAGCTGCGCGCCGACTCGATCGCCGGCCTCGTCAGGGACGTACAGGCAGGACAGACAGGACACGCAGCACAGGCATCCAGGAGGGCCGCTTAATGCCGCAGGGACAGCCGACCGTCGTTCCCGACGACGGTCTGACCACCCGCCAGCGCCGCAACCGCGCGCTGGTGATGGTGCACACGGGCGTCGGCAAGGGGAAGTCGACCGCCGCCTTCGGCATGGCGCTGCGCGCCTGGAACCAGGGCTGGCCGATCGGGGTGTTCCAGTTCGTGAAGTCCGCCAAGTGGAAGGTCGGCGAGGAGAACGCCCTCAAGGCGCTCGGCGAGACCGGCAAGGGCGGCACGGTCACCTGGAACAAGATGGGCGAGGGCTGGTCCTGGATCCAGCGCGAGGTCGCCGAGGGCGAGCAGTCGCACGAGGACAAGGCGCGCGAGGGCTGGGAGCAGGTCAAGCGGGACCTCGCGGAGGAGAGGTACAAGTTCTACGTCCTCGACGAGTTCGCCTACCTCCTCCACTGGGGCTGGATCGACGTGAACGAGGTCGTGGAGGTGCTGCGGGGGCGGCCCGGTCAGCAGCACGTCGTCATCACCGGACGCAACGCGCCGCGGGAGCTGGTGGACTTCGCGGACCTCGTCACCGACATGTCCAAGGTCAAGCACCCGATGGACGCCGGTCAGAAGGGCCAGCGGGGCATCGAGTGGTAGCACGTCTCGTCATCGCCGCGCCCTCCTCGGGCGCGGGCAAGACCACGGTCGCGACCGGCCTGATGGCCGCGTTCGCGGGCCGCGGCCTGGCCGTCTCCCCGCACAAGGTCGGCCCGGACTACATCGACCCCGGGTACCACGCGCTCGCGACGGGCCGCCCGGGGCGCAACCTCGACGCGTACATGTGCGGCACGGGGCTCGTGGCGCCGCTCTTCCTGCACGGGTCGCGCGGCTGCGACCTGGCCGTGGTCGAGGGGGTCATGGGGCTGTACGACGGGGCCGCCGACCAGGGCGAGCTGGCGTCCACCGCGCAGGTGGCGAAGCTCCTGAAGGCGCCGGTGGTCCTGGTCGTGGACGCGTCGTCGCAGTCGCGGTCGGTGGCGGCGCTCGTGCACGGGTTCGCGTCCTGGGACCCGGAGGTGCGGATCGGGGGCGTGATCCTCAACAAGGTCGCGACCGACCGGCACGAGCACCTGCTGCGGGAGGCGCTCGGGGAGTCCGGGGTGCCGGTCCTCGGCGTGCTGCGGCGGGCGCCCGCCGTGGCGACGCCGTCGCGGCACCTGGGGCTCGTGCCGGTGGCCGAGCGGCAGGCGGCCGCCGTGGAGGCGGTGGCGGCGCAGGCCGAACAGGTCCTGGCCGGGTGCGACATGGAGGCGCTGCTCGCGCTCGCGCGGTCGGCTCCGGAGCTGTCGGCGGAGGCGTGGTCGCCGGAGGTCGTGGGGCGCGCGGTCGCGGGCCGGCCCCGGATCGCGGTGGCCGGCGGGGCGGCGTTCACGTTCTCGTACGCCGAGCACACCGAGCTGCTGACCGCCGCCGGCGCCGAGGTCGTCGCCTTCGACCCGCTGCGGGACGAGTCCCTGCCCGAGGGGACCTCCGGGCTCGTGATCGGGGGCGGCTTCCCCGAGGTGTACGGGGGCGAGCTGTCCGCCAACGAGCCGCTGCGGAAGGCGGTGGCCGAACTCGCCGCCTCGGGGGCGCCGGTCGCGGCCGAGTGCGCCGGGCTGCTCTACCTGGCGCGGTCGCTGGACGGCGCGCCCATGTGCGGGGTGCTCGACGCGGACGCGCGCATGTCGGAGCGGCTCACGCTCGGGTACCGGGACGCGGTCGCCGTCAGCGACAGCGTGCTGGCGCCGGCCGGGGCGCGGATGCGGGGGCACGAGTTCCACCGGACCGTGATCGAGCCGGGCGCCGGGGAGCGGGCCGCGTGGGGGCTGCGGCAGCCCGAGCGCCGCGTGGAGGGGTTCGTACGGGGCGGGGTGCACGCCAGTTACGTGCACACGCACTGGGCGGGCGCGCCCGGGGCGGCGGCGCGGTTCGTGGAGCGGTGCGCGGGTGCGGGCGGTTCGGTCGCCGGCGGTCCGGTCACGGGTGGTCCGGTCGCAGACGGTTCGGCCGCGGAGGGCCCGGTCGCGTGAGGTCAGCCGTTGGAGGCCCCCACCACGAGCCAGATGAAGCCGACGCCCGCCACCGTGCACAGCAGGGTGGAGCGGGCGGGGTGGTCGTGGTGGGCCTCCGGCAGGATCTCGGCGGCGGCGAGGTAGAGCAGGGCGCCGCCGAAGAAGCCGAGATAGCCGCCGAGAAGTTCCTCCGGAAGGGTGAACAGCAGGGTGGAGGCGGCGCCGAGGACCGGGGCGACGGCGTCCGCGACGAGCATCGCGAGGGCCTTGCGGCGCGCGTTCCCGTAGAGGCTCGTGATCGTGTACGTGTTGAAGCCGTCGGCGAAGTCGTGGGTGATGACGGCGAGGGCGACGGTGGCGCCCATGCCGCCGCCGACCTGGAAGGCGGCGCCGAGCGCGACGCCGTCCATGAGGCTGTGGCCGACCATCGCGGCGGCGGCCGTGAGGCCGACCTGGGGGACCCTCTCGTCGGCCGCGACGCCGTGCGCGGCCTGGCGCACGGCGAGCAGGCGCTCGACGACGTGGGCGAGGAGGAAGCCGCCGACGAAGAGCAGCAGGGCCTCCGGGACGCCGAAGACCTCGTGCCCGGCGGCCTCCAGGGCCTCGGGCAGGAGGTCGAGTCCGACGACGCCGAGCATGAGCCCGCCGGCGAGTCCGAGGACGAGGTGACGCCGGTCGGTGACGCGCCCGGCGACCCATCCTCCGAAGAGCGTCATGAGGAACGCGCCGAGCGCGACGACCACAGCCATGGGGTCTTGCTACCGGATCGGGAGGCGTCCGCGCACCTCGGTGTGGGCGCGCGGTCGGGCGTCCCGGCGGACGAGGTGCTGGCCCTCGTGGACGCGGTCCTGCGGGAGGCGGGGCTGTCCCGTACGGCCGTGCGGTCCCTGGCCACGCTCGACGCGCGGGCGGCGGAGCCGGGGATCGCCGGGGCCGCGGCGGCGCTGGGCGTGCCCGTGCGGGGTTTCGCGGCCGAGGAGTTGGCGGCCGTGTCCGTACCGCACCCGTCGGTGCTGCCGCTGACGGCGACGGGCACGGCCTCGGTCGCGGAGGCGGCGGCCTTGCTGGCGGCGGGCGGGGGCACGGGTGGGGACGCAGGCGTGCGTACGGGTGCGGAGACGGGCCCTGAGCCGGGCTCGGGTACGGAGACGGAGGTGCCCGCGGCTCCGGGCGGGGCGGCGGCGCCCGTGGCGCGTGCGCGGATCGTGCTGCTCGTGCCGAAGCGGAAAACCCGGCGCACAACGTGCGCTCTCGCCGCTTCCGTCCCGGTTCGGTCGCACGAAGGCGCCCCGGGCGTACGGTTGTTGCCCCCGTCACACGGGTACATCGCTGGCGAGCCTGGCTCACCCCCCACCATCCCCACCCCCCACACGACGGCGGCCATGGACATGCACACGCATACCGACGCCCACGACCTTCGCCACCACGGTGACGCCGAGGTCAGGGACGAGAAGCTCATCGACCTGGCGGTCAACGTCCGGACGGACACCCCTCCGGACTGGCTCCGCAGACGCATCGCCGACTCCCTGACCGGCCTCGCCGCCTACCCCGACGGCCGGGCCGCGCGGGCCGCGGTCGCCGAGCGGCACGACCTGCCCCCGAACCGGGTGCTGCTCACGGCCGGCGCGGCGGAGGCCTTCGTGCTGCTCGCGCGGGCGCTGCCGGCGCGGCGGCCGGTGGTGGTGCACCCGCAGTTCACCGAGCCGGAGGCGGCGCTGCGCGACGCCGGGCACGAGGTGGAGCGGGTGCTGCTGCGCGAGGAGGACGGCTTCCGGCTTGATCCGGCGGCGGTCCCGGAGGAGGCGGACCTGGTGGTGGTCGGGAACCCCACGAACCCGACCTCCGTGCTGCACCCCGCCGCCTCGATCGCCGCGCTCGCCCGGCCGGGGCGGACCCTGGTGGTGGACGAGGCCTTCATGGACGCGGTGCCGGGCGAGCGGGAGTCGCTCGCCGGGCGGACGGACGTGCCGGGGCTCGTGGTGCTGCGGAGCCTCACCAAGACCTGGGGCCTGGCGGGGCTGCGGATCGGGTACGTGCTCGCCGCGCCCGGGACGATCGCGGACCTGGAGCGGGCGCAGCCGCTGTGGCCGGTGTCGACGCCCGCGCTGGTGGCGGCGGAGGCCTGCATGTCGCGGGCGGCGCTCGCGGAGGCCGAGCACGCGGCGCACCGGATCGGGATGGAGCGGGCCCATCTGCTCGCGGGGCTCGCGGAGTTCGACGAGGTGCGGACGGTGGCGGGGGCCGAGGGCCCGTTCGTGCTCGTCCGGATCGACGGGGCGGACGCGGTGCGGGAGCGGCTGCGGTCGCTGGGCTTCGCGGCCCGCCGGGGCGACACGTTCCCGGGGCTCGACCGGAACTGGCTGCGGCTCGCGGTCCGGGACCGGGCGACGACGAACCGCTTCCTCCAGGCCCTGGACCAGGCGCTGTTGATGGGCGGCTGAGACGGGTCGCCTTCCACGGGCGGACTTCCACGGGCCGGGGCCCGGGGTTTCCCGTAACGAACCGGGACCGGGGCTTCCCGGGACCGGGGCTTCCCGGGACCGGGCGGGGCCCGGGGAGGGCGGTGTCGTCACCACCGCCCTCCCCGGGCCCCGCCGTTCTCCTTCCCCGCGCCCCCCGGCGCCTCCCTCTCGGACCGTCAGCCGCGCGAGCGGGCGCGCGAACGGGTCAGCGCGAGCGCGCCGCCGCCCGCCACGACGAGGGCGAGCGCCCCGGCCGCGATGTACGGGGTGGTGGAGCTGCCGCCGGTCTCGGCGAGGTTCTGGGTCGGGGTGCTGCCGCCGTTGTTGGTCGTGATGCCCCCGCCGTCGCTCGGCTCGGCGGAGGGCTCCTGGGCCGGCCGCTCCGAGGGCCGCTCGGTCGGCTTCCCGGTCGGCTTCTCCGTGGGCTTCTCGGTCGGCTTCGTGCCCTCGGGCGTCTCGCAGGTCGCCCCGGCGAGGGTCACGGTGCCGTCGACCTTGGCGACGCCCAGCTCCAGCGGGTTGACCTTCACCTTGAGTTCGAGGGCGGTCGCCGCGGCGGTGCGGGAGGTCGTGGAGGTGCGGGAGAGGTCCAGGGTGACCTCGCCGACGCCCGGCACGGTGACCTGGGTCCGGCCGCCCGCGGAGAGGGTGGTCTTCTTGCCGAGGACGGTCACGTGGCCGAGGACGTCGGACTCGGCGACCGGCTTCTCCCCCACCTCGCACAGCGCCTTGGAGGTGACCTTCTCGACCTCGACGAGGGAGAGCAGCGGCAGGCCGGGGACGTGCACGCGCGCCTTGACGAGGTTCACGTGCCCCTCGGCCTTCTCCTCGTCCACGGTGGCCTCGGAGGTGGCGACGTCGGCCTTGAGGACGTCGACCGGCTCGCCGTTCTCGGCCCCCTGCACCTTCACGGAGAGCGCGGTCTCGTTCTCGCTCTCCGGAGCCCGGACCTCGTTGAGGGAGGCCCGGACCGGCACGTTCACCGTCTTGCCGAGGAGGGAGACGTCGAGGCCGGTCCGCAGGACGACGGCGGTGGCGCGCCCTTCGCCGCCCGTGGCGTGCGCCGCGGGGGCCGCGAGGAGCACCGGGCCGACGGCCAGGGCGGCGACGGTGGCGGCGGCCGCGGAACGGCGTACGGGCATGCGGAAGGTGTTGCTGTTCAAGGTGGTGGAACCCCCACAGGAGACATGGCGCCGCCGGCCGCTCACCACGGGGACGGTGGTTCGGCGCGGTCCCGGCGACTTGGGACACCGGAATCTTTACGCACGGAGAGTGAACCGGCGGTCACCTGGCGCCAGTTCACCCCAAAGGGGGGTTTCCGCGTTCATTTTCGATTCTTTTCGCCACAACCGTTCCCGCCCGTCCCGCGTCTTTCGCACGAAGCGCCGGACGCGGGCCCGGAAGGGAACGGAGAGCGCGGGGCGGGCAGGGGTGAGAACGACCGTTTCCGCGTCGGGGTAACGGATCGTCAACCCGGTGCGTTCAGCTGTCGCGCCAGTACCCGAGGGCGTGGACGCGCTCCTTGGGCAGCGCGAGCTCCTTGCGCGCGTACCCGCCGAGGGCGCGGGTGGTCGAGGTGTCGCAGGCGATCCAGACGTACGAGGCGGGGTCGGCGAGCGCGGGCAGCTCGGCCTTCACGCGGGCGACCAGTGCGGCGCCGCCCTTCTCGCGCGGCACCCGGCGCAGGTCGTGCCGCTCGGGGTCGACGCGGAACGGCAGCGCGTCGTCGGAGGCGTGCTGCGTCTCGAACCAGACGGTGGCCGGGAGGCCGGGGAAGGCGTCGAGCAGGGAGTTGATCGCGGGCAGGGAAGCCGCGTCGCCGACCACGAGCAGCCGCCCGGGCAGCGGGTCGGGGGCCTCGAAGCCGGTGCCCTGGAGGGTCGCCTCCACGGTGTCGCCGACGGCGCAGTCCCGGGCCCAGCGGCTCGCGACCCCGTCGTGCAGGGCGAACTCCAGGCCGAAGGTGCCGGCCGCCGCGTCCGGGTCGACGAGGGTGTAGGCGCGCTGGTGCGGCTTGCCGCCGTCGTCGAACCAGACGCGGACCCACATCGTCGGGTGGACCCCGGCGGCGGCGAGGAGGCCGCCGTCCGTGAAGCGCACCCGGCGGTAGTCGTCGGTGACCCGCTCGACCCCCGTCACGGTGAACGTGAAGTCCTTGCCGCGCATCAGCTTGAGGACGGCGCCCTGCCAGCCGTGACCCACCGTGATCCCCCCTCGGTTACCGTGGATTAATTTAGGTCAGCCTAACCTAAGTCCATGAGGGTGTCCCACGTCCTCGGCCCGTCGGCCACGATCCGCCCGTCAGCCCACGATCCGCCCGTTGACGACGATCCGCCGCGGCGCCGCCAGGACGCGGACGTCCGCGCGCGGGTCCTCGCCGTAGACGACCAGGTCGGCGGGGGCGCCCTCCTCCAGGGCGGGGCGGCCCAGCCAGGCCCTGGCCCCCCAGGTGGTGGCCGAGAGGGCGTCGATCGGCGGGATGCCGGCCCGGGTCAGCTCCTCGACCTCCTCCGCGACCAGGCCGTGGGCGAGGGAGCCGCCCGCGTCGGTGCCGACGAAGACCGGGACGCCCGCGTCGAAGGCGGCGCGGACCGTGTCGTACCGCCGCTCGTGCAGCCGTCGCATGTGGGCCGACCAGCGGGGGAACTTCTCCTGGCCGCCGTCCGCGAGGTGCGGGAAGGTCGCGATGTTGACCAGGGTCGGGACGATGGCGACGCCCCGCTCCGCGAAGAGCGGAATGGTGTCCTCGGTGAGCCCGGTGGCGTGCTCGACGCAGTCGATGCCCGCCTCGACGAGGTCGCGGAGGGAGTCCTCGGCGAAGCAGTGGGCGGTGACCCGGGCGCCGAGCCGGTGCGCCTCCGCGATGGCCGCCTCCACCTCGGGGCGCGGCCAGCAGGCGGTGAGGTCGCCGGCCTCGCGGTCGATCCAGTCGCCGACGAGCTTGACCCAGCCGTCGCTCCGGCGGGCCTCCCGGCCGACGTACGCGACGAGGTCGGCGGGCTCGATCTCGTGGGCGTAGTTGCGGATGTAGCGGCGGGTGCGGGCGATGTGCCGCCCCGCGCGGATGATCTTCGGCAGGTCCTCGCGGTCGTCGATCCAGCGGGTGTCGGAGGGCGAACCGGCGTCCCTGATGAGCAGGGTCCCGGCGTCCCGGTCGGTGAGGGCCTGCTTCTCGGCGGTGTCGGCGTCGACGGGCCCGTGCCGGTCGAGGCCGACGTGGCAGTGGGCGTCGACGAGTCCGGGCAGGACCCAGCCCGTCACCGCCAGGGCCTCCCCCGGGGGCCGTTCGAAGGTGATCCGCCCGTCCACGCACCAGAGTTCGTCCCGTACGTCCTCCGGGCCGACGAGCACCCGCCCCCGCACGTGCAACACCTCGTGATCGCTCATGCCTGCACTGTACGAGGGCCCGCGGGAGCGGTGGGCGTACGCTGGCCACGCCCGTACCGCCGACCCGAGAAGGCACCACCGTGACCGTGACGCACCCGCTCCTGGACCTGGCCCCGCTGACCGCCGCGCACTTCGCGTCGATCGAGCGGCGGGTGGCCGCGCTGCTCTCCACGGAGCAGGACGTGGTGATCACCCAGGGCGAGGCCCTGCTGCCGCTCGAAGGGTGCATCCGGAGCGGGGCGCGGGCCGGTTCGACCGCGCTGAACGTGGTCACCGGCCCGTACGGGCAGACCTTCGGGAACTGGCTGCGGGACTGCGGCGCGACCGTGGTCGACCTGGAGGTGCCCTTCCACGCGGCGGTGACGGCGGAGCAGGTGGAGCGGGCGCTCGCCGAGCACCCGGAGATCGACTTCGTGTCCCTGGTGCACGCGGAGGCGGCGACGGGCAACACCAACCCGGTCGCGGAGATCGGCGAGGTCGTCCGGGCCCACGGCGCGCTGTTCTACCTGGACGCGGTGGCGTCGATCGGCGCGGAGCCGGTGCTGCCGGACGCGTGGGGCGTGGACATGTGCATCATCGGCGCGCAGAAGGCGATGGGCGGCCCCGCGGGCGTGTCCGCGGTGTCGGTGAGCGCGCGGGCCTGGGAGCGGTTCGCCGCCAACCCGGCCGCGCCGCGCCGCTCGTACCTCTCGCTCCTGGACTGGAAGGAGCGCTGGATCGACGGCGGCCGCAAGACGCTGCTGCACGCCCCGGCGCAGCTGGAGATGCTGGCCCTGGAGGCCTGTGTGGAGCGGATCGAGGCGGAGGGCCTGGACGCCCTGATGGCGCGGCACGCCTCGGCGGCGACCGCGACCCGCGCGGGCGCGCTCGCGCTGGGCGGCGGTCTGGAGCCGTACGTGTACGAGGCGAAGGACGCGGCCCCGGTGGCGACGACGCTGCGCACGCCGGAGGGCGTGAACGCCGCCGAGCTGGTGGCGAAGGCGCTCGCGGCCGATCCGTCGCTGCCGCTGATCGCGGGCGGCGGCGCGCTGTCCGGGGAGATGATCCGGGTCAACCACTACGGGGTGGACGCGACCCCGGGCGCCGTCCAGTCCTCGCTCGCGGCGCTCGGCGCGGCGCTCGGCGAGACGGGCCGCGCGGTGGACCTGGAGGGCGCGCGCCGGGCGGTGACGGAGGCCTGGGCGTAGCCCGTGGGGGCTCTCGTACGCGGGAGGGGGCGGGGTTCCGGTGCCGGGACCCCGCCCCCTCCGCGTACGCCCGGGGGGTTACAGCGCCGGGTAGTCCGTGTAGCCGCGGTGGTCGCCGCCGAAGAAGGTGGCGGGGTCCGGGGTGTTGTACGGGCCGCCGGCCCGCAGGCGGGCGGGCAGGTCGGGGTTGGCGATGAAGAGCGCGCCGTAGGCGACGAGGTCGGTGGTGCCGTCCTCGATCAGGGCGAGGGCGTCGGGGCCGGTCGGGCCCTCGGTGGCCGGGTTGAGGACGAAGGTGCCGGAGAACGCCTTGCGCAGGGCGAGGGTCAGCTCGCGCACCTCGGGGCTGGCCTCCGTGACGTGCAGGTACGCGATGCCGACCGGGTCGATCGCGGCGACGAGGGCCGGGTAGACCGCGTCGGTGTCGGTCTCGGTGATGTCGTTGTAGGTGTTGGCCGGGGAGATGCGCAGGCCGGTGCGCTCGGGGCCGATCGCGGCGGCGACGGCCTTGACGACCTCGACGGCGAAGCGGATGCGGTTCTCGACCGGGCCGCCCCACTCGTCGGTGCGGTGGTTGGAGCCGGTGGCGAGGAACTGCTGGATCAGGTAGCCGTTGGCTCCGTGGATCTCGACGCCGTCGAAGCCGGCCTCGACGGCGTTGCGGGCGGCGGTGGCGAAGCCGGCGATCGTCTCCGCTATCCCGTCGGCGGTGAGCTCGCGCGGGGCGACGAAGTCGATGAGGCCGGTGCCGGCGAAGAGCTGCCCGGCCGGGGCGACGGCGGAGGGGCCGACGGGGTGGAGGCCGCCGCCGAGGACCTCGGGGTGGCTGATCCGGCCGGCGTGCATGAGCTGGGCGAAGATCCGGCCGCCCTTCGCGTGGACGGCGTCGGTGACCTCGCGCCAGGCGGCGATCTGCTCGGCGGTGTGCAGGCCGGGGGTGTTGGGGTAGCCCTGGCCGATGGCGGTGGGCTGGACGCCTTCGGTGATGATGAGGCCGGTGGAGGCGCGCTGGGCGTAGTACTCCGCGACGAGCGCGGTGGGGGTGCGGCTCTCGCCCTCGGCCCGGCTGCGGGTCATGGGGGCCATGGCGATGCGGTTGGCGAGCCGGGTGCCGGCGAGGTCGATCGGGTCGAAGGCGGTGGTCATGGCGGTCCCTTCCCACAAAGTGTGTGGTCGACCAAGTATCGGGTTTATGTGGTCGGCCAAATATCTGGTCCGGACGCCACTGTAACCCATTCCTTGGCCGACCAAGGTAATCTTGGGGTGACGACGTCCCGAGGAGCTCCCGTGTCCGGAACCGACCCTGTCTGTACCGAGCCGCCGCTCGCCGCCACGCGCTGCGGGCCCGTCGGCCACGCCCTGGCGCGGGTCGCGCGGATGCACCGGATCGCCATGGGGCGGCGGCTGCGGGAGCTCGGGCTCTATCCGGGCCAGGAGCTGATGATGATGCGTCTGTGGGACTGCGGGCCGGTCCGGCAGTCGGAGCTGATCCAGTCCCTGGGCCTGGACCCGTCGACGGTGACGAAGATGCTCCAGCGGCTCGAACAGTCCGGGCACGTGCGGCGCGGCCCGGACCCGGCGGACCGGCGCGCGGTCCTGGTCGAGGCGACGGAGAAGGGCCAGGCGCTGCGCGCGGGCGTCGAGGACGCCTGGCGGGACCTGGAGGCGCGCTCCCTCGACGGGCTCTCCGCGGCCGACGGGGCGGAGCTGTCCCGGCTGCTCGGCCTCGTCGCGGAGAACCTGCGCGGGGAGGCGGAGGGAGCGGGCGACTGTTCGGCGGGGGCGCAGGTCTGCTGAGACGGGCGGGGCCGGACGCCGGACCCCTGACGCGGGGCCCCGGGTCCCAGCCCCTGCAGGCCCTCACCACCGGGCCCCGGCCTCAGCCGCCCAGGACGTCCAGGGCGCGGTCCACGTCCGCCGTCGTGTTGTACAGGTGGAAGGAGGCCCGCAGGTTGCCTGCGCGGGCCGAGAGCAGGACGCCGGCCCTCTCCAGGGCGTCCGCGCGGTCCCCGAGGCCCGGGACGGCGACGACCGTCGAGTCGTCCTCGACCGGCGCGTGCCCGAGGGAGCGGAGCCCGGCGCGGAAGCGGGCCGCGAGCCCCTTGTCGTGGAGCTCGATCCGCTCGATGCCGACCTCTTCGAGGAGGGCGAGCGAGCGGGCCGCCCCGTGGTACGAGAGGAAGGCCATCGGCTCGTCGAACCGGCGCGCGGAGCGGGCGAGTTCGCGGACCGGGCCGTAGCTGTTGACCCACCGGTCCTCGCCGGTGACCCAGTTGGCGTGGATGGCCAGGAGCGAGTCCTGCGCCTCCTCGGTGACGGTGAGGAAGGACGCGCCGCGCGGACAGAGCAGGTACTTGTAGCCTCCGGCGACCGTGTAGTCCCACTCCCCCGCGCGCAGCGGCAGCCAGCCGGCCGCCTGGGTGGCGTCCAGGAGGGTGCGGGCGCCGTGGGCGGCCGCGGCCTCCCGTACCGCCGCGAGGTCGGCCGTCCGGCCGTCCGCCGACTGCACGGCGGAGAAGGCGACGAGGTCGGTCTCCGGCCGGACGGACGCGGCGAGCCGGTCGAGGGGCGCGAAGCGGACCTTGAGGTCGCCGCGGATCGTGAAGGGGGTGATGACGGAGGAGAAGTCGCCCTCGGGGAAGAGGACCTCGGCTCCGGGGGGCAGCGACTGGGCGATCATCCCGCAGTGCACGGCGACCGAGCTGCCGACGGCGACGCGCTCGGGGGCGACCCCGACGAGCCGGGCGAAGGTCGCCCGGGCCTCGTCGACGATCTCGAAGCTCCCGGACCCGCCGGGACGCCCGTCCGCGGTCTCCCGGGCGAGGAGCGTGACGGCCTCGACGGTCCGGCGGGGCATCAGCCCGCAGGTGGAGGTGTTGAGATAGGTCTTCTTGGGCGCGAACTCGGCGCCGCCGAGGGGCTGGTCGAGGGAATCCATGCCCCCACCCTGGATTCCCGGCGATCACCCGTCAATCGCGCCCCCACCTGGGGGACCTTCCAAGCGCGGCTTATCGTCGCAGGTCAGCGGGGGTGAGGGGCCCCGGCCCGGGGACGGCGGGCGCCGAAATCCGGATCAGGCGCCGGGGACCTCGCAGCCGTCCGGGCCGCAGACGTCGGCGTCCGCGCCGGTGCCGGTGCCGAGCGGCTGGAGGGCTCGGCCCCGCCAGGCCTGTTCGAGGGCCTGGGTGAAGACCTCGGCGGGCTGGCCGCCGGAGACGCCGTAGCGGCGGTCGAGGACGAAGAACGGCACGCCATTGGCCCCGAGTTCGGCGGCCTCGCGCTCGTCCTGCCGTACGTCGTCGGCGTAGGCGGCCTCGTCGGCGAGGACGGCCCGGACCTCGGTCTCGTCGAGGCCGGCCTCCACGCCGAGCGCCACCAGGGTGTCGGCGTCGAAGACGGAGCGCTCCTCGGCGAAGTTGGCCCGGTAGGCCAGGTCCAGGAGCTCGCCCTGCCGGCCGCGCGCCTTGGCGAGGTGGAGCAGCCGGTGGATGTCGAAGGTGTTGCCGTGGTCGCGGCCCTCGGTGCGGTAGCCGAGCCCCTCGGAGTGCGCGTTGGAGGCGACGTGCGCCTCCATGGCCCGGGCCTCGTCGGGGGTGCGGCCGTACTTCTTCGCCAGCATCTCCAGGACGGGGGCCGTGTCGCCCTTGGCACGGCCGGGGTCGAGCTCGAAGGAACGGTGCACCACCTCGACGTCGTCCCGGTGCGCGAAGGCCGCGAGCCCCTTCTCGAAGCGCGCCTTTCCTATGTAGCACCAGGGACAGGCGATGTCGCTCCAGATCTCGACGCGCATGGGGGTTCTCTCCGGGGGTGACGGGGGTGACGGGGGATGAAGACGGGGTGTTCCGTGCGGGGAACGCTCCCACCTGCCCGTTTCATTCCCTGTACCGGGACGATGTGAGGCGGGTCATCACCGCAGCCGTCCTCGCCCTGGAGCGTCAACGCCGAAAAGGGTCAGAAAGAGATAGCCGCGCTATCGTCACACGGCGATCAGTTCGGGTCGGACGACTTCACGAGCACGCTCGTACAGCGCTTGGGCCGCATGGTTTCCGATGTGGGGGCGGATCAGCTTGAACATGTCCGTCATGCGCTTGTCGATACGCCCCGAGTCGACCAGGGGACAGTCGTCCAGTGCGAGCCCCCACGTCTGACAGGCGGCTTCCAGATGCCCGACGGCCGGTTGCCTTTCGGCGAGGATCGCCCGTTCCTTGACACGCGTACGCCGGTAGACGCCGTATCGGAGCCGGTCCGATTCCTGCATGGCCGCCACCGCCCCGCGCACGTCACCCATTTCGAAGCGCACCTGACTGGTGTGGTAATCGAGCGACGCCGGGTCGTACGAGCCGAAGGCCCTCCCTTCGGCTTCTGCTTTGCCCATGGCCGTCTCGGCTTCCTGCAGGTACATGAGCGCAGATCGCCGGTCCCCGGTCTGCGAGGCCGCGGACATCATCGCTTTGCGCACGCCCTCGGGGCCGTCCGTCCTCAGGAACGGAGCGACCGTGTTCACGAGGAAGGTCGCGGCAAGGGGGCGGGCGGCGCGTCCGCCGAATCGGTCGTCCATGGACGAGAGCTGTTCCGTCATGGCAGATACCGTGTGCACATCCGACACGCCGATGCGCGTCCGTGTGCCTCGCTGGGCAGTCTCCATGCGTCCCACCACGTCAGGCCACTCCGGGACTGTCAGCGCGACGGAGAACAGGGCGACGCTCAGCACGCTCCGGCGGGACGGATCCATGTCTTGCCTCCCCGGGTCCAACAGCCCCTCCACCGTACTGGGGTGATCAGGCTGCCGACCTGCGGAAGCGGTGGGGAAGCCGGCCTCGTTGTACGTCACGGGGCGCCGCAGCCTGCGCGCGAGCGCTTCCAGGACCAGTGGGCGCACGTTCTCCTTCGGCAGGTGCCCCTTGAGCCACTGGTGCACCGATGGCTCTCGGTACCGGAGGGGCGTCCCGCGCTCCATCCCCAGGCGGTTGACCTCCTGCGCGAACTGCCGCAGCGTCCAACCGGTTTCCCGGTACAGCAGCTCGATCCCCTCGTTCGGTTCCGGATCGGCCACCGGCCTCCAACTCCCTTCACTTCGAAGCCGCTTAAAGCTCTTGAACCCTCTCGCCGTTGCAGCGGTACCGCTGTGTGTAGCGACACGGTTGCCCAGTGCGAGCGGGGATCACCACAAGGGGCGACGTCACGGCGTTCGACAGAGACGAGTTCAACCCCCGATCCGGGCAAGGAACGGACAGCGCCGCCCGGAGCGGGTCGCAAGATCCACCAAGTACCCCCGACAGGAGGCAAGTTGTGAAGCCGTGGATTCCGGGAGAGTGCGACCACGAGTGGGGACCATGGAAGATCGCGTGGACTGGGAACAGCTTCCGGCAGAACCGCGGAACGAAGCAGAGGGGCGTACCGGAAAGGTGCGCACTGCGGAGCGGGTAAGCACCGGACTCAACAACCCGGCGGCATTCGTCATCACAACGGCCCGTAACGGGCGTCTGTTCTTCAAGGGCGTCCGCCTTGACGATCCGGACAGCGCGGAAGCGATGCGTACGGAAGAGGGCATCAACGCGACGGTTGCCGGAGTGAGCCCCACCATCCGTCACAGCTTCAAAGCGGCGGGATGGCACTGCCTGGCGTTCGTCCACATCGACGGGAGGCACATCGATCTCTCGCCGGGGACGAAGGACCTGGGCGCGCCGGCCTTCGTCCTGAACCGAATGCAGCACTTCACGGGTGACGACAAGAACCTCAGGAACGCCAACCTGGCGATCCCCCGACTTGTCGACCGCTTCACCGGGTTCCTGAACGACGGTGACGCCGATCTCCTCGGCGGGTCGTCCCTCCTGCACACGGACACCAACCCGCACAACACCATGATCGGCACCCCTGGAGGAGACGCGTACGTGGTCGACTGGGCCATGCCCGCTCTCGGCCCGGCCTGGGTGGACATGGCGAACACGGCCGTACGGCTCATGGAAGAAGGCCGGTCGACCGACGACGCCGTCGCGTGGCTGAACGCCTTCCCCGCGTGGCAGGCCGCCGACCCGAAGGCCGTCGAGGCGTACGTGGGCGCGACATGCCGGCAGTGGACGGCGCGGATCGGTGAGAAGGGCGCCAAGCCCAGCAACGACCGGTTCCGCCAGTCGCTCCCCGCGTCGCGGGTTGTTCAGGATCCCGGCAGGGGCGGGGAACACCCCCGATAGCCTGTCGGCATGTCGGAGATCACCCAGAAGCCCCCTGTCCGTTGCGTGAAGTGCAGCGGAACGGGAGTCATCCTTTCCAGGCCGGCGGATACGACCACGGGGCTGCCTCGCTGGCGGTACCGGTGTCTCGACTGCGCGATCGCCTGGTGGGTTGACGAGCATGGACATTGGCAGGAATACCCGCCCGAAAGGTAGGAGAAATGTTCCTTTCCGTACGAAAGCTCGTCCAGCGGCTCGCAGAGCTGTGCAACTGCCCGTACTGCGGCAGTGCGTCGTACCACCACAACGGAAAGAACAACGTCTGCATGGATTGTCAGGGCACGTGGTGACCGAGGAGCGAGGACTTACACCGGACGAGACCTTTGCGGCGCTCTACAGGCTCGCCCTGGACGTCGCGGAGGAACGCGGAGCGCAGATCACGGAGGGTGCCCGCGGGTCGGGTGCGTACGCCTTCATGGCGGAAGCCCGGAGGCTGTACCCCGGTTTGAAGATCGCGTGGGATGGAGGGGCGGCCCCTTCCTGACCCTCTGAACGGCCCCTTCCGTGCGTCTCCCCCGTGGCGTGCGGGCGAGGCTTTCTGCGCCTCAACCACTCTGACCACGAGGACGGTTGGCGCAACGCCTCCACATGGTTGTCGCGACCGGCGGGGAGAGGGAGAATCGCCGTTCGCCCGGAGCACGGCCCTCGGACTCGGGCTCGGACTCGGACAGGGGAGGCGCGCGGTGGGATTGGGGACAGTGGTGGTCACCGGGGCGGCGGGAACCATCGGCTCGGTCGTGCGCAGGGCGCTGCGCGGCGAAGTGGACCGCTTGGCCCTGCTCGACCGCGTTCCGCTCCGGGCCGAGGCCGCGAACGAGGAGGTCCACACCGTGGACCTCCGGGACGCGGCCGCCGTCGAGACCGCGCTCGCGGGCGCGGACGCCGTACTCCACCTGGGCGGCCTGCCGGACGAGGCACCGCTCGAACACCTCTTGGAAGCCAACGTGCTGGGCACCCATCACGTCCTGGAGGCCGCCCGTCGCGCGGCGGTCCCCCGGGTCGTCCTGGCCAGCAGCAACCGTGTGACCGGCTTCTACCCCGTGACCCACCGCACCGGCCCCCGGGAGCCGGTGCGCCCGGACGGCCTGTACGGGGTGAGCAAGGCGGCCGTCGAAGCCCTGGGGCGTTTGTACGCCGACAAGTTCGGGATTTCCGTGATCTGCCTGCGCATCGGCAGCTTCGAGGAGGCGCCCGCGGAACCGCGCCACCTGGCGACCTGGCTCAGCCCCCGCGACGCCGTCGGCTTCTGCCGGGCCGCGCTCGCCGCCCCGCTCTCCACGTGTTTCGCCACGGTGTACGCCGTCTCGGGCAATACCCGGCGCTTCTGGGAACTCCCCGCGGAATCCGAACTCGCCTATACGCCCCTCGACAACGCCGAAGCCCACGCGTCGCACATCGCGGACACCGATCCCCATGCCGATTCCGGCGTTGATTCCGGCGCCGGTCCCGAGGCTCCGCAGGGCGGCCCGTACGCCCTGCCCGAGTTCACGTTGAAGCACCTCCGGCCGTGAACGATCGGGAGGCACGGACCAGGAGGGCGGTTCCGGGCCCTCCGCTACCCGGTCCCCCCGCCCCGCTCCCCGTCAGGCGGCTGAACGTGGCGCGGTAGGCGCTCGGGGTGAGGCCGGTGCGGCGCAGGAGGTGGCCGCGCAGGGAGTCCGCCGTGCCGAGGCCGCAGGCGCGGGCCAGCGCGTCCATGGGGAGGGTGGTGGTCTCCAGGAGCTCCTTCGCCCGTTCGACGCGCTGGTGGAGCAGCCACTGGAGCGGGCTGACCCCGGTCTCGGCGTGGAAGCGGCGCGAGAGGGTGCGGACGGAGACACCCGCGTGCCGGGCGAGGTCGGTGAGGCCGAGCGGCTCGTCGAGGTGTTCCATCGCCCACGCGCGCGTGTCGGCGAAGGAGACACCGCGCTCGGGCGGCAGCGGGGTCTGGGTGAACTGGGCCTGGCCACCGGGCCGTACGGGCGCGACGAGGGCGAGCCGCGCGACGGTGTTGGCGACGGCGGCGCCGTGGTCGGTGCGGATGACGTGCAGGCAGAGGTCGATGCCCGCCGCGTATCCGGAGGAGGTGAGGACGGGGCCGTCCTGCACGTAGAGGACGTCGTCCTGGAGGTCGACGGCCGGGTGCCGGGCGGCGAGCAGCGGCCGGTACGCCCAGTACGTCGTGGCCGCGCGGCCGTCGAGCAGCCCGGCCTCGGCGAGCGCGAAGGCGCCGGTGCAGATGGAGGCGATCCGCTTGCCCGCGCCTGCGGCGGCGCGCAGTGCGTCGAGGATGCGCGGGTCGGGGTCGGTGTACGAGCCGCTGCCCGCGAGGATCACCGTGTCGGCGCCGGCCACCGCGTCGAGCCCGCGCGGGACCGTCAGGTCGAGGCCGCCGGTGGTGGTGACGGGCCCGGGGTCGGGGGCGCAGATGACCGTCTCGTACCCCGGTCCGCCGTCGACCTCGACCTTGCCGAACAGCATCTCCGGGATGGCGAGGTTGAACATCGAGACGGGCGGGGCGGCGATCACGGCGACGCGGCGGACGCGGGACGCGGTCGTCATGGCCAGAACCTCCGGTCGTATGGCATTCGGGCCACTACTGTACGGACCCGCAGGTCACGAAGCTGGGGGCATGTCCTCAACGGTTCGCAGCCAAGCCCCTGTTGGTCCCGGAACTCCTCCTGTTCCCGAGACCCCTCCTGTCCCCGGGACCCCTGGTGTCCCCGAGGCCCCTTTCTCGCCCGGTCCGGCCCTCGCCGCCGCGATGCTCGGTTTCGCCCTCATCACCCTCGACACCTCGGTCGTCAACGTCGCCCTGCCCGCCGTCGGCGCCGACCTGCGGACCGGCATGACCGGCCTCCAGTGGGTGGTCGACTCGTACACGCTGCTCCTCGCCGCGCTGCTGCTGTCCAGCGGGGCGCTCGCGGACCGGATCGGGGCGAGCCGGGCGTACGGCGCCGGGGTCGTCGTCTTCACGCTCGCCTCGGCCGCCTGCGGTCTCGCCCCCGGCCTCCCGGCGCTGCTCGCGGCCCGGGCGGTGCAGGGCGCGGCGGCGGCCGTGATGCTGCCGGCCTCCCTCGCGCTCGTCCGGGAGGCGTACGGCGATCCGGGGCGGCGGGCCCGCGCGGTGTCGCTGTGGGCGGCGGGCGGGACGGTCGCGGTGGCGCTCGGCCCGGTCGCGGGCGGGGCGCTGACGACGGCCTGGAGCTGGCGCGGCGTCTTCTTCGTCAACCTGCCGCTCGGTCTCGCCGCGCTCGTCCTGCTCGCCCGGGTGGCGCGCTCGGCCCGCCGGCCCGCGCCGCTGGACCTGCCGGGGCAGCTGGCGGCGACGGCGGCGCTCGGGGCCCTGACCTTCGCCGCCATCGAGGGCGGCACGGAGGGGTGGTGGGCGCTGGGGGTCGCGGTGGCCGCCTTCGCCGCGTTCCTGGCGGTCGAGGCCCGGCGGCGTGACCCGGTGGTGCCGCTCGGGCTCTTCCGGGACACGACGGTGGCGGTGACGGTGGCGGCGGGCGCGGCGAACAGCGTGGCCTTCTACGGCACGGTCTTCGTGTTCGGCCTCTTCTTCCAGCAGGTCCTCGGGCTCTCGGCGCTCGGCGCGGGGCTGATGTTCCTGCCGATGACGGGGCTGCTCGCCGGGGTGAACGTGCTGTCGGCGAAGGTGGCGGCGCGGTACGGGGCGCGGCTGCCGATCGTCGTGGGCCAGGTGGTCGGGGTGGCCGGGCTCCTCGGGCTGCTCGTCGTGGACGCGGGGACCCCGCTGCCGGTGCAGGCCCTGCTCCTGGTGCCGCCGGCGCTCGGGGCGGGCTTCTCGCTGCCGCCGCTGATCGCCGCGATGATGGAGGCCGTTCCGGCCGAGCGGGCGGGGACGGCGGCGGGGCTCCTGAACGCGGTCCGGCAGACGGCGGGCGCGCTGGCGATCGCGGTCTTCGGTTCGCTGGCGGGCCGGTCCGTGGAGTCGGCGCTGGGCACGAGTCTGCTGATCAGCGCCGGATTCCTGGGGATCACGGCGGTGGCCTCGCTGCGGCTGCCGCGCCGCCGGGCCTGAAGGGGTGGCGCGCGGAAGTGGACCCTCCCCTCGCCACTCTCAAGGTATAGCGCACAGGGGGGCTTGCGGCAAGGCCCCCTCCGTACCGCAGAATCGCCGACCTGGCCCGAAAAGGCCCAGGTCAGATACCGCGAAACGGGAGACCCACCACGTGCCCACCTCTTCGTCCGCCCCTCTTGGCCCCACCGTCGCGGCCCATGCGTTCGACCTTCCCGAGCGGCTCTCCGCCAAGGCCGACCCGGCGCTGATCGCCGCCGACGAGCGGCACTTCGCCGCCGTCGCGGAGAGCCTGGGGCGGTCCGTCGCCGAACTGTCCGGGCGGCTCGACGTCCTGCGGAAGGCGCCCGGCGGCATCGGGCGCGAGGCGATGGAGCGGGACGCCGAGATCCACCGGCTGACCGCGCGCCTGCGGACCCTGCGCCGCTTCGGCCTCGACCTGTGCCTCGGCCGGATGGTCGGGGCGGACGGGGCGGACGGCACGGACGGGGCGGACGGGGCGGACGGGGCGGACGGGGCGGACGGCTCCGGGCCGGTGTACGTCGGGCGGCTCGGGCTCACCGACGACACCGGGCGCCGGCTCCTCGTCGACTGGCGCTCCCCGGCGGCCGAGCCGTTCTTCGCGGCGACCCACGCCGACCCGATGGGGCTCGCCAGCCGGCGCCGGTACCGCTGGACCGGCGGCCGGGTCACCGACTACTGGGACGAGGTGTTCACCGCCGAGGGGCTCGAAGGACACGCGGCGCTCGACGACCAGTCGGCGTTTGTCGCGAGCCTGGGCGGCGAGCGCTCGCCCCGGATGCGCGACGTCCTCGGCACCATCCAGGCCGACCAGAACGCCGTCGTCCGGGCGGATTCCAAGGGCGCGCTCGTCGTCGACGGCGGCCCGGGCACGGGGAAGACGGTCGTCGCCCTGCACCGCTCCGCCTACCTCCTCCACGCGGACCCGCGCCTCGGGCGGCGCGGGGGCGGCGTGCTGTTCGTCGGACCGCACCGGCCCTATCTGGACTACGTCTCCGACGTCCTGCCCGGTCTCGGCGAGGACGGGGTGCGGACCTGCACGCTGCGGGACCTCGTCGCCGAGGGGGCGGAGGCGGCGGCCGAGGCCGACCCGGAGGTGGCCGCCCTGAAGTCCTCGGTGGACATGGTGGAGGCGATCGAGGCGGCCGTCCGGTTCTACGAGACGCCCCCGGACGCGGGGATGACGGTCACGACCCCGTGGGACGAGGTCCGGCTGACCGCCCGCGACTGGGCGCGGGCGTTCGAGGCGCCGGAGCCGGGGACCCCGCACAACGAGGCGCGCGAGCAGATCTGGGAGGAGCTGGCCGGGATCCTGCGGGAGAAGCACGCCGAGGAGGTCCCGGAGGACGAGTTCCGGGCGTCGCTGCGCCGGGACCGGGAGCTGACGGACGCCCTGCACGGCGCGTGGCCGCTGATCGAGGCGGCCGACCTCGTCGGGGACCTGTGGACGGTCCCCGCCTATCTGCGTCTGTGCGCGCCCCGGCTCGGCCCGGAGGAGGTGCGGCGGCTGCGGCGTACGGACGCGCACGCGTGGACGTTGTCCGACCTGCCGCTCCTGGACGCGGCCCGTCGGCGCCTCGGCGACCCGGAGGCGTCGCGGCGCGGGCGCCGGCGCGAGGCCGCCGTCGCGGCCGAGCGCGCCCGCCGGGCCGAGGTCACCGCGAGCCTGCTGCAGAACATGGTGATCGACGAGAGCGAGGGCGCCATGGGGATGCTGCGCGGGCGGGACCTCCAGGAGAGCCTGATCGACGAGGCCGCGCTGCCCGTCGCCGAACCCGACCTGCTCGCCGGTCCGTTCGCGCACGTCGTCGTGGACGAGGCGCAGGAGCTGACCGACGCGGAGTGGCGGATGCTGATCGCGCGCTGCCCGTCCCGGAGCTTCACGATCGTCGGGGACCGCGCCCAGGCCCGGCACGGCTTCACGGAGTCGTGGCGGGAGCGCCTGGAGCGGGTCGGGCTCGACCGGATCGAGGTGGCCTCCCTGAGCATCAACTACCGGACGCCGGAGGAGATCATGACGGAGGCGGAACCGGTGATCCGGGCCGCGCTCCCGGACGCCAACGTGCCGACGTCCGTCCGCGGCACCGGGATCCCCGTCGCGTACGGGTCGGCCGGGGACCGGGACGCGGTCCTGGACGACTGGCTCGCGGAGCACGCGGAGGGGACCGCCTGCGTCATCGGCGACCCCGCGTTCCGCGAGCGGCCCCGCGTCCGCTCCCTGACCCCGTCCCTCGCGAAGGGTCTGGAGTTCGACCTGGTCGTCCTGGTCGACCCGGACGCGTTCGGCGGGGGCGTCGCGGGGGCGGTGGACCGGTACGTCGCGATGACGCGGGCGACGCGGCGGCTCGTGGTCCTGGGGAGCGCCTGACGCGGGGCGCACCGGACCTGCCCGGCGGCCCGCTAGGCGGTCTTGCGGTACTGCCCCGGAGCCACCCCGTACTCCCGCTTGAAGGCCTTGGCGAAGGCGAACTCGGAGGAGTAGCCGAAGCGCTGGGCGACCGCGCGGAGCGGGAGGTCGTCGGAGCGCAGCAGGCGGCCCGCCGCGGTCATCCGCCACCAGGTGAGGTACGCGAGGGGCGAGCGGCCGACGAGGGCGGTGAACCGGCGGGCGAACGCGGCGCGGGAGAGACCGCCGAGCGCGCCGAGCTCCTCGACCGTCCACGCCCTGGCGGGGTCCCGGTGGAGGGCGCGCAGGGCGCCGGCGACCACCGGGTCCGCGAGGGCGGCGGACCAGCCGGTGGACCGGTCGGCGCGCTCGGTGAGCCACCAGGTGCGCAGCAGGTAGAGCAGGAGGGTGTCGAGGAGGGCGGGCACGACGGCGTCGGAGCCCGGCTGGGGTTCGGCGAGCTCGGCGCCGAGCAGGTCGACGGCGGCGCGCAGCCGGGGATGCGCGCCGACCCGGGCGGGGAGGTGCACGTACGGGGGCAGTTCGGTGAGGAGCGGGTGGGCGCGGGCCCGGCTGAGCTGGTAGGCGCCGCACAGCAGCAGGGTCTCCCCGGCACCGGCGGGCCCCCGGTCGGGCGGGGTGGGCCAGGAGCCGTCGGGGGCGGGCAGGGTGTCGACGAGCGGGGTGTCGGGCCGGTCGGCGATGCCGTGGCCGGCGCCGTGGGCGAGGAGGACGACGTCGCCGGGGCCGAGCCGGACGGGGGCGCCGCCGCCCGGGGGCAGGAGCCAGGCGGTGCCCTGGAGGACGACGTGGAACCCGGCGCCCTCGCTCGCGGGGAAGCGGATCCCCCAGGGGGCGAGGCGGACCGCGCGGGAGGAGTGGGGGCGGCCGGTGCGCATGGCGGCGACGGCGTCGCTCAGTACGTCCATCGCGGCACCGTACCGCGCGGACGCGGGGGCGGGACGATCGGACATCGTCGGGAGCCGGAGGGACATGGATCGTCTCACCGGGTCCTCCTACGGTCGGACCCATGACGACGACAGACGTGACGGACACGACGACGAACACGGCGGCGGACACGACGATGGGCACGACGGCGGGCACGACGGTGGGCACGACGATGGGCACGGCGGCGGACACAACGGCGGACACGACCACCAGGGCCGTTCTCTTCCACGAGCTGGGCGGGCCCGAGGTGCTGACGGTGGAGGAGGTGCCGCTGCCGGCCCCCGGGCCCGGCGAGGTCCTCGTACGGGTCGAGGCGATCGGCATCAACCGCGCCGAGGCGCTGTTCCGCGCGGGCGCCTACTACTACCCGCCGACGCTGCCGGGTTCGCGGCTCGGCTACGAGGCGGCGGGGATCGTCGAGGCGGTGGGCGCGGGGGTCACCGCGTACGCCCCGGGCGATCCGGTGATGGCGGCGGCCAACTTCGACTTCGGGACGCACGGGGTGTACGCGGAGCGGGTGGTGCTGCCGGAGGAGTACGTGGTGGCCCGGCCCGCGGGGGTGGACGCGGTGACGGCGGCGGCGGTCTGGCTGACGTACTTCACCGCGTACGGCGGGATGGTGCTGACCGGCGGTCTGCGCCCCGGCGACCACGTGGTCGTGACCGGGGCGTCGAGCGGGGTGGGGACGGCGGCGCTCCAGACGGCGCTGCGGGTGGGGGCGGTGCCGATCGCCACCACGCGGAGCGGGGCCAAGCGCGAACGGCTCCTGGAGCTGGGGGCCGCGCACGTGGTCGTCACGGAGCGGGACGACCTGGTCGAGGAGGTGCGCCGGGTCACCGGGGGCGCGGGCGCGGACCTGGCCTTCGACGCGATCGGCGGCCCCGGGTTCGCCCGGCTCGGGGACGCGCTGCGGCCCGGCGGCACCGCCGTGCTGTACGGCTGGCTGGACCCCCGGCCGGTCGAGCTGTCCCTGAACTGGCCGCTGACCACGCACGGGTACGCCAACGGGGCGCTCGCCAGGACCGAGGAGGGGCGCCGCCTGGCGGCCGGGTTCATCGGCTCGGGGCTGCGCGACGGCTCCCTCGCGCCGGTGGTCGCCGAGGTCTTCGACGGTCTGGAGCGGATCGCCGACGCCCACCGGCTGATGGAGTCCGACGCGCACACCGGGAAGATCGTGGTGCGCGTGCGTCACTAGGGCCTGTCCGGCGGATCAGCGCCTCGGCAGCCCCAGCGGGTTGCCGTCGCGGAGTTCCGGTGGGAGGAGGCGGTCGGGGGTCGACTGGTAGGTGACCGGGCGGAGCCAGCGCTCGATCGCGGTCGCGCCGACCGAGGTGGAGGTGGAGGTGGTGGCCGGGTAGGGGCCGCCGTGGTGCTGGGCGGCGGCGACGGCGACGCCGGTGGGCCAGCCGTTGACGAGGACGCGGCCGGCCAGCGGGGTGAGGGCGGCGAGCAGCGGGGCCGCGTCGGGGTCCTCGGCCGTCCCGGTGGTGTGCAGGGTGGCCGTGAGGTTGCCCGGCAGCAGGCCGAGGACGGCGGCGGCCTCCTCGCGGGTGGTGTAGCGGGCGACGACGGTGACCGGGCCGAAGCACTCCTCCAGGAGGAGGTGGTGGCCGCCCGCGAGGAGCCGCTCGGCGTCGACGGCGAGGACGCCGGCACTGACGGTGTGCGCGCCGCCCGCGCCCGGGGCGACGGGGGCGCCGACCCCGGGGAGCGCGGCGCGCTCGGCGACCCCGGCGACGAAGGCGTCCCGCATCCGGTGGTCGAGCATGACGGACGGCTCGGTGGCGCCGACGCCGGCGGCGAGGGCGTCGAGGAAGCGGTCGCCCGCCTCGCCCCGGGGGGCCAGGACGAAGCCGGGCTTGGTGCAGAACTGGCCCGCGCCCAGGGTCATGGAGCCGGCGAGCCCGGCGCCGATCCCGGCGGCCCGTTCCTCCGCGGCGGCGGGGGTGATCACGACCGGGTTGAGGGAGCCGAGTTCGCCGTGGAAGGGGATCGGCACGGGCCGGGCGGCGGCCGCGTCGAAGAGCGCCCGGCCGCCGCGCACAGAGCCGGTGAAGCCGGCCGCCGCGACGAGCGGGTGGCGTACGAGGGCGACGCCCGCGTCGAAGCCGTGGACGAGGACGACGACGTCCTCGGGGAGCCCGGCCTTGACGGCGGCCCGGCGCAGGAGGGAGGCGCAGAGTTCGGAGGTGGCCGGGTGGTCGGGGTGGCCCTTGACCACCACGGGGCAGCCGGCCGCCAGGGCGCTGGCGGTGTCGCCGCCGGGTACGGAGAAGGCGAGCGGGAAGTTGCTGGCGGCGTAGACGGCGACGACGCCGAGCGGGACCTTCCAGCGGCGCAGGTCGGGCCGGGGCGGGACGGCCCCGGGGTCGGGGAGGTCGATCCGGACGTCGAGGAAGGAGCCCTCCTCGACGACGTCGGCGAAGGACCGCAACTGGGCGGTGGTGCGGGCGAGTTCGCCGGTGAGCCGGACGGGCCCGAGGGCCGTCTCGGCGTCGGCGGCCGCCACGACGTGGTCGCGGGACTCGTCGAGGAGGTCGGCGGCGGTCCGCAGGAGGGCGGCCCGCACGGTCCGGTCGGCGAGGGCCCCGAGGGTGCCGTGCGCGGCCCGGACGGCCCGGTCGACCTCCTCCGCCGTGGCCTCCACCGCGACCCGCTCGCGCGGCTTCCCCGTCCGGGGGTCCACGCTCCACACTGGTTCTGCCGCCACCGCCACGCCCCTGTTCGCTAATCTGACCGCGGTTCCCGCAGATGAACACGGATCCGGTGGACTCTATTGACGGCCCGGCCGTCTCCACAAGGGGTCCCGCCCGGCCGGGGGCGACCGGGAGGGGCGGGCGGACGACGGAAAGAGGGGCGAGGGCCATGGCGGGTGCCGACGCGGGCGGGGCGCAGGTGAAGTCCGCGGTGCGGACCGTGGAGCTGCTCGAGTACTTCGCCGGGCGCCCCGGGATGCATTCGCTGGCCACCGTCCAGGAGGCCGTCGGCTATCCCAAGTCCAGTCTGTACATGCTGCTTCGCACCCTGGTGAAGCTGGGCTGGGTGGAGACGGACGCGACCGGGACCCGGTACGGCATCGGGGTGCGGGCGCTGCTCGTCGGCACCGCGTACGTCGACGGCGACGAGGTGGTGGCCGCCTCCCGGACCGTCCTGGACCGGCTCGCGGACGAGACCACCGAGACGGTCGACCTGGCGCGGCTCGACGGCACCGACGTGGTCTGTCTGGCGACCCGCCGGTCCCCGCACCACCTGCGGCCGTTCACCCGGGTCGGGCGGCGGCTGCCCGCGCACTCGACCGCGCTCGGCAAGGCGCTGCTCGCCACCCACGACGACGAGCAGGTGCGCAAGCTCCTCCCGGAGACCCTGCCGGCGCTGACCGCGCACACGACCACCGACCGCGAGGAGCTGATCGAGGAGCTGCGGGCCGTCCGCGAGCGGGGCTTCTCGGTGGACCGCGAGGAGAACACGCTGGGACTGCGCTGCTTCGGCGTCGCGATTCCCTACCGGACCCCGGCGCGGGACGCGATCAGCTGCTCGGTGCCGGTGGCGCGGCTCACCCCGGACCGCGAGCGGTCGATCGAGGACGCGCTCCTCGACGCGCGGGACCGGCTGGCCCTGATGACCCGCCGCCTTTGAGCCCCGTGCGAGTCCCGAACGGGCCGGGCCCGTACGGGAGGAGGGCGTCTTCCCCGTGCGGCGGGGGCGGCTCACCGAGCGGGAGGCGGAGGTGCTGCGCCTGGTGGCGAAGGGCCTGACGAACGCGGAGATCGCCGCCCGGATGGGCGTCGGCCCGGCCACGGTCAAGACGCACGTGGCGGCGGTCCTGGCGAAACTGGGCGCCCGCGACCGCACGCGGGCGGTGATCCTGGCGTACGAGTCGGGGTTCGTGGGGACGGGGTGGGGCCCGGGGGTCCGGGCGCGCCCCGCTACGACCGCGTGGCCGTCCCGCAGCCCTCCCGGCTCCGGTCCTCGCCCAGCGGCTCCGTGCGGGCGTAGGGGTCGATCGTGCGGCCGTCCGTGGCCGTGTCCGGCGCGCCCCCGCCGAACTGCGGCCGGAAGTAGCCGGTGGTCTCGCCACAGCCGCCGTTGGTCAGGTGGAGCTTGTACGACAGGAGGGTGAAGGTGCCCTCCTTCGTGGCCGTCTTCGCCGGGTCGTCCCAGCTCACCACGGTCTCCCGCCGCGCGATCACGCGCACGACCTCGTCGCCGCCGCCGGCCGGGGCGGCCGGGTAGACGTAGGTGACGTCGGCGGTCACCTCCAGGGCCCCGAGCCTTCCCTCCCGGTAGGAGAGCCGGCCCCGGGTCCTGACCTCGTCCCCGACGAGGCGGGCCTGCGCCGGGTCGAAGCGGCTGAAGAGCAGCAGCGGGTCGTGGTCCTCGCCGGGGGTGCTCAGTGCGGTCGAGACGAAGGTCCTGACGTCCTCCTGGCGCGGGTTCATCAGGGCGATCGCCTTCTCCGGGCGGGCGCCCCGCAGCACCGCCGGGTCCAGGCCGGACGCGGCGAGGAAGTCACGCGTGCGCGTGAGGGCCCGCGCCACCTCCGCCTTCGTCAGCCGGCCGGTGGCCTCGGCGGCGGGCACGGTGATGCCGGCCGTGCCGCTCTTCCAGCGCGCGGCCGGGGAGCCGCGGAACGGGTCGGCGAGCGTGGCCCGCCCGTCCGGCCCGGCGGGCGGCGCCTCCTCCGGCCGGGCGGTCTCCGGCGCGAGGGGCGCCCCGGCCCGGTCCCCGTGGCCGGACCAGCCGACGACGCCTCCCGGGTCCACCGCCACGAACAGCAGGGCGAGGGCGGCCACGAAGCCCGCCACGTACCAGCCCCTCCTGCTCCGGGGGCGTACGGACGCGGACGCGCGCCACGGCACGGGCTCCGCGGGCGCCGCCCGCAGCCGGGCCGCCTCCTCACGCGCGCGTGCGGACGGCTCCTTCGGCGCGTCCCCCGTCCCGTCGGCCGAGGTCCGGAGGAACTCCTCCCACACCTCGTCCGGCACCGACGAACCGTCCCGTTCCCCGCCCACGCCCGGCCCCTCTCCGTTCCCCACCGTTCTCCGGCCCCCTCCCGGGGGCTCCCGCATGATCGCACGGCCGACCGCACGGATCCGGACATGAAGGTTCGCTGAGAAACGGGACACATCCGGAACGTCCGCCGCCGGTCCGTTCGTCCCGACAAGTGCGATGAACAAGACGATCAGGCACACCTCGGTCTTCGTGCTGCTCCTCGTGCTCGCCCTCCTGGGCCGGGCCACGTGGGTGCAGGCGTACGAGGCCAAGGCGCTCGCGGACGACCAGAAGAACCGGCGGAACACGATCGCGCAGTACGCGCAGCCGCTCGGGAACATCGTCGTGGCCGGCTCCCCGGTCACCGGCTCGAAGAGAACGGAGGGGACGGACCTGGCGTACCGGCGGACCTACACGGACGGCGAGCTGTACGCGGCCGTCACCGGCTACAGCTCGCAGGCGTACGGCGCCACCCAGCTGGAGGGCATCTACGCCGACGTCCTCGACGGCACCGACGACCGGCTGAAGAACCCGCTGGACGCGGTGACCCGCGAGCAGCAGGAACCGGGCACGGTCGTCACCACGATCGACCCCGCCGTGCAGAGGGCCGCCTACCGGGCGCTCGGGAACAAGAAGGGCGCGGCCGTCGCCGTCGACCCGGTGAGCGGCCGGATCCTCGCCCTGGCCTCCACGCCGTCCTACGACCCGTCGAGGATCTCCGGGACGAACGACGGGGCCGCCTGGAAGGAGCTGACCGGCGACGAGGACAAGCCGCTGGTCAACCGGGCGCTGCGGCAGCCGCTGCCGCCCGGCTCCACCTTCAAGCTGGTCGTCGCGGCGGCGGCCCTGGAGGACGGCCTCTACCGCTCGGTGGACACGGCGACGGAGAGCCCCGACCCGTACACGCTGCCGCACACCCGGACCGTGCTGAGGAACGAGAACGCCTCCGCGCCCTGCGAGAACGCCACGATCCGCACCGCGCTGCGGTACTCCTGCAACAACGTCTTCGGCAAGATGGCCGCCGACCTGGGGCAGGACAAGGTGCGCGCGATGGCCCAGAAGTTCGGCTTCAACGACGCCGGGCTGGACGTCCCGGTCCGGGCGTACGCCAGCGTGTACCCGTCGGCGATGGACCCGGCGCAGACGGCGCTCAGCGGCATCGGCCAGTTCGACGTGACGGCCACCCCGCTCCAGATGGCCATGGTGTCGGCGGCGATCGCCCACGACGGCCTCCTCGCGGCCCCGCACGTGGTGTCGCGGGTCGAGGACTCCGACGGCGACGCGCTCGCCTCGTTCGGGGACGGGGACGCCCGGCGGATCCTCTCCTCCTCGACGGCCGAACAGCTGCGCAGCGCGATGGTGACCGTGGTGGAGGAGGGCACCGGCACCAACGCGGCGGTCGCCGGGGCGGAGGTCGGCGGCAAGACGGGCACCGCGCAGCACGGCGAGAACAACAGCAAGACGCCGTACGCCTGGTTCACCTCGTACGCGAAGGACCCCTCGACCGGGAAGCAGGTCGCCGTCGCGGTGATGATCGAGGACTCGGGCGCGGCCCGCTCCGAGGTCAGCGGCAACGGCCTGGCGGCGCCGGTGGCACAGAAGATGATGGCGGCGGCGCTGAAGTGACGCCGGTGCGCCGGTGACGACGGTGGCGCCGAAGTGACGGTGGGCGGGGCCCGATTGGCCGTCGGGCCCCGTCACGCGGTATGCAGGGGCGCGCTCACATCCGAGCACGCATTCGATCCCGTACCCCCTGTTCGCCCTCGCCTCGCTCTCACCTCGCGGAGGACCGCCGTGCGTCTGCCCCGTTCCCTGTCCGGCTGGACCATGGCGGTCTTCGGCGTGCTCGCCGCCGCGCTCGGCGTGGTGGGCCTGGTCGCCCCGGACGCCCTGCTCACGGTCATGGGCTTCGAGCCGGTGCCCGACGGCGGGCGGGCGGACGGCGACCACACCCTGGTCTTCCTGACGGCCTCCTCGATGGCCGCGCTCAACATGGGCGTCTACTACGTCCTGGCCGCGCTCGCCGACTGGAAGCCGTTCTTCCGCTGGACGGTCCCCTTCCGCCTCCTCACCTGCGCGGTCTTCACCCTCGCCGTCGTCACCGGCCGCGCCCCGTCCGGCTTCCTGGGCGTGGGCCTGTGGGAGGGGCTCGGCGCGCTCGTGACGGGGGCGGCGCTGCGGTACGAGAAGCGGAGGGCCGTGGACGCCTCCTAGGGCCTGTCCGGCGGATCAGGGTCGGGTAGGCCGCGGCGTCTGGTGCATGGGGTCTCCCCAGGCCCTCAAGGGCCTAGGGGAAGCATCGCAAGGCGCCGGAGCGGCTCGATAGCGGAGCTATCGGGACGTTTCGGCAACGCGGCGAGGTACCGTGCCAGGCGTCGCGGCCCCGGCCATGATCCGCCGGACAGGCCCTAGGTGCGGGGCGGCCTCCTGGCGGGGAGCATGGAGGAAAAGCACGGGCGCGGCGGGAGGAGGCAGGGTGACGGCCGGTTCCTTCCCTGGGACGGCGGGGCGGGTCGGCGTGCCCCTGGACGGCAAGGGGCTGCTCGACGTGCTCGGGGTCGCGGCCGTCGTCGTGGACGCGCGCGGCCGGATCGTGCTGTGGAGCCCGCAGGCGGAGGCCCTCTTCGGCTTCCGCGCCGAGGAGGCCCTCGGCCAGTACGTGGCCCGGCTGATCGTCGGCGAGGACCACCGCGAGGAGGCGATGCGCCTCTTCGGGGAGGTGCTCGCCGCCGGCACGACCTGGTCGGGCACCTTCCCCGTGCGGCACAAGGACGGCTCCACCCGGCAGGTGGAGTTCCGCAACATGCGGCTCACCGACGACCTGGGCGGGCTCTACGCCCTGGGGATCGCCGCCGACCGGACCGTCGTCGAGCGGGTCGAGGCCGAGCTGGCCCTCTCCGACCGGCTCGTCTCCCAGTCCCCGATCGGCCTCGCCGTCTTCGACACCGCGCTGCGCTTCGTCCTGGTGAACCCGGCGCTGGAGCGGATCAACGGCATCCCGGCCGCCCTGCACACCGGACGGCGGATCTCCGACATGCTGCCGGCGATCGACGCGCCGGGGGTGGAGGAGGTGCTGCGGACGGTCCTGGAGTCGGGCGAGCCGGTGCTCGACCACTCCACGGTGGGCCGCACCCCCGCCGATCCGGACCGCGACCACGTCTGGTCGGTGTCCTTCTACCGCCTCGAAGGGGGCGAGGGCCGGGTCCTGGGCGTGGCGGCCTCGGTGATCGACGTGACCGAGCGGCACCGGGCGGACGCGGAGGCGGACCGGTCCCGGCGGCGGCTCGCGCTCATCGCGGACGCCTCGGCCCGGGTCGGCACCACCCTGGAGGTGGAGCGGACCGCCGACGAGCTGGCCTCGGTCGTGGTGCCGGCGCTCGCGGACGTCGCGGCCGTCGACGTCCTGGACTCCGTCCTGTCGCTGCGCAGGCCGGGGGCGCCGGAGGAGGAGGGCCCGGCGCTGTTCCGCGCGCTCGCGGTGAAGGCGTCGGGGCCCACGGAGGCGCTGCCGGCCGCCGACCCGCCGGGGTCGGTCGCGATGTACGGGGCGGACCGGCTGGTCACCCGGTGCGTGCACACCGGTCTGCCGGTCCTGGTGGAGCGGGTCGGGCCCGGGGACCTGTCGCGGATCGCGCGGAGCCCGGAGGCGGCCGGGATGCTGGCCAGGGCCGGGGTCCACTCGTACCTCGCGGTGCCGCTGATCGCGCGCGGCGAGGTGCTCGGCGCGCTCGACCTCAAGCGGGACCGCAACGCGCTGCCGTTCGACGGGGACGACGTGCTGCTCGCGACGGAGCTGGCGGCCCGGGCGGCGGTGAGCATCGACAACGCGCGCTGGTACCAGAGCGTGCGGAACTCGGCGGTGACGCTCCAGCGCAGCCTGCTGCCGGGGGCGCCGCCCGCGCGGGCGGGCCTGGAGGTCGCGGCCCGCTACCAGCCGGCGCAGGCGTCGAGCGAGGTCGGCGGGGACTGGTACGACGTGATCCCGCTGCCCGACGACAAGACGGCGCTCGTCGTCGGGGACGTGATGGGCAGCGGGATCGACGCGGCGGCGACGATGGGCCGGCTGCGGACGGCGACCTGCGCGTTCGCGGACCTCGACCTGTCCCCGGCGCAGGTCCTGCGACACCTGGACCGGATCACGGAGGGCCTGGAGCACTACATCGCGACCTGTCTCTTCGCCGTGCACGACCCGGCCAGGGAGCGGTGCCGGATCGCGAACGCGGGCCACCTGCCGCCCGTGCGGGTCCCGGCGGACGGCCCGGCCGAGCTGGTGCGGCTCTCGACCGGGGTGCCGCTGGGGGTGGGCGGCGGCACCTTCCGCACGGCCCGGGTGCCGTTCCGGCCCGGGGACCGCCTGGTGCTCTACACGGACGGGCTGATCGAGACCCGCGACGAGGCGATCGACGAGCGGCTCGCGCTGCTCGTGGGCCTGCTCGACGAGGCGCGCGGGCCCCTGGAGGAGACCTGCGACCTGCTGCTGCGGGCGCTGCGCCGGCCGGGCGCGCCGGACGACGTGGCGCTCCTGATCGCCCGGAGCACGGGATGACCCCGCGGAGGCGGCGGGACGGCCCGGGCCCCGGCACCGGCCGGGACCGGGCGCGGGACCGGGCAGGGCGGGGCAGGGGGAAGCGGCGCGGGACCGGGCTGCGGAGCGTCGCCGGGCAGGTCTTCGCCCTGGAGGCGCTGATCGCGCTCCTGGTGATCGTGGTGGCGGTGTTCGTGACCTTCCAGCAGGAGCGGCGGGACACCGAGCGGGACGCCCGGGCCCGCTCGCTCGCGGTCGCGGAGGCGCTGGCGAACGCCCCGGGCATCGACGCGGCGCTGGCCTCCCCCGATCCGACGGCGCGGCTCCAGGACCAGGCGGAGGCGATCCGGCGGGCCACGCGGCTCGACTTCATCGCGATCCTGGGCCCGGACGGGATGCGGTACACCGACTCGCAGCCGGACCTGATCGGCCGCAGGGCGGTCGGCGACCTCTCCCGGGCGACGGTGGACGGCGAGTCGTACACGGAGATCTTCGAGGGCGCGCCGAACGACGCGGTGCGGGCCGTGGTCCCGGTGGTGGACGACCGGGGCAGGATCGTCGGCCTGGTGACCAGCGGCATCGAGGTGGAGAACATCGCGCACTCCGTCCGGGACCGGCTGCCGCTGCTCGCCGGGGCGGCGGGCGGCGCGCTCGTGGTGGCGGTGGGCGGGGCGGCCCTGGTGAGCCGGCGGCTGCGGCGGCAGACGCACGGCCTGGGGCCGGCGGAGATGACCCGGATGAAGGAGCACCACGAGGCGGTGCTGCACGCCGTGCGGGAGGGGGTCCTGATCATCGACTCCGACCACCGGCTGCTGCTCGCCAACGACGAGGCGCGCCGGCTGCTCGGCCTGGGGCCGGAGGCCGAGCGGCGGCACGTCTCGGAGCTGGGTCTGGACCCGCGTACGGTCGAGCTCCTGGAGTCGGGGGAGGCGGCGACCGACGAGGTGCACCGAGCGGGCGACCGGCTGCTCGCGGTGAGCGTGCGGCCCACGCTGCCGCACGGCTCCGAGTCCGGCTGCGTGATGACGATGCGGGACACCACCGAGCTGGCCGCGCTGTCCGGCCGGGCGGCGGTGGCCCGGGGCCGGCTCCAGCTCCTCTACGAGGCGGGGGTCCGGATCGGGACGACCCTGGAGGTCGTGCGGACGGCGGAGGAGCTGGCGGAGGTGGCGGTGCCCCGGTTCGCGGACTTCGCCACGGTGGAGCTCCTGGAACCGGTGCTGCGCGGGGAGGAGCCCTCCGAGATCGTGGAGACGGCGGCCGCGTCGACGGAGATGCGGCGGACGGCGCTGAGCGGGCTGCGGCCGGACCGGCCGCTCCAGCCGGTCGGGGACACCGTCCGCTTCGACGTGCCCAGCACCCCGATGGCCATGGCCCTGGCCTCGGGGCACGCGGTGGTGCAGCCGGAGCTGGCCGAGGCGGAGGGCTGGCGGGCGCAGGACCCGGAGGGGGCGGCGCACGCCCTCGCGTACGGGATGCACTCGCTGCTCACGGTGCCGCTGCTGGCCCGGGGGGTGGTCCTCGGGATGGCGAACTTCTGGCGGGCGGACACGCAGGAGCCGTTCGGGGAGGAGGACCTGTCGTTCGCGGAGGAGCTGGCGGCGCGGGCGGCGGTCGCGATCGACAACGCGCGCCGGTTCACCCGGGAGCACGCGATGGCGGTGTCGCTCCAGCGGAGCCTGCTGCCCCGGGTGCTGCCGGAGCAGAGCGCGGTGGAGGTCGCGCACCGCTACCTCCCGGCGAAGGCGGGGGCGGGCGGCGACTGGTTCGACGTGATCCCGCTGCCGGGGGCGCGGGTGGCGCTCGTGGTGGGGGACGTGGTGGGGCACGGGCTGCACGCGGCGGCGGCCATGGGGCGGCTGCGCACGGCGGTGCACAACTTCTCGACCCTGGACGTGCCGCCGGACGAACTCCTCGGCCACCTGGACGAGTTGACGGGCCGGATCGACTCCCGGGAGACGGAGGGGACGGACGGGGAGGGGCGGCGGCGCGACGAGGGCATCACCGGCGCGACCTGTCTGTACGCGATCTACGATCCGGCCTCCGGCGTGTGCACGGTGGCGAGCGCGGGCCATCCCGGGCCCGCGCTCGTGGCGCCCGACGGACGGGTGGAGTTCCCCGAGCTGTCGCCGGGGCTGCCGCTCGGGCTCGGTCTGGGCGAGGCGCCGTTCGCGTCGACGGAGCTGCTGCTGCCGGAGGGGAGCAAGCTGGTGCTCTTCACCGACGGTCTCGTGGAGGACCACGGGCGGGACTTCGACGCGGGGCTCGGGCTGCTGCGGTCCGCGCTCGCCCGCCCGGACCGGAGCCCGGAGCAGACCTGCGCGGACGTCTTCGCGACGCTCCTGTCGCCCGCGCCGCGCGACGACATCGCGCTCCTCGTGGCGCGGACCCGGCTCCTCGACCGGGAGCGGATCGCCGAGTGGGAGGTGGCGCGGGACCCGTCGGCGGTGTCGCCGGTGCGGAACGCGGCGGCGGCGAAGCTGTCGGAGTGGGGGCTCGACGGACTCGCGTTCTCGGCGGAGCTGATCCTCAGCGAGCTGATCACGAACGCGGTGCGGTACGGCGCGGACCCGGTGCGCGTGCGGCTGCTCCACGACCGGACGCTGATCTGCGAGGTCTCGGACGGCAGCAGCACCTCACCGCACCTGCGGCACGCGGCGGCGACGGACGAGGGCGGGCGCGGGCTCTACCTGGTCGCGCAGTACGCGGAGCGCTGGGGCACGCGGTACGGCCGGCGCGGCAAGACGATCTGGGCCGAACTGCGGGCGGGCACGGGCACCCCCGAACCGGCGGAGGCGGCGATGCCGGACCTGGACGCGCTGGAGGACCTGGCGTGGTGAGGGACGGGACCGGCCGGGTCCGGAGGGGATCGGGGTCGGGCGGGACCGGGCCCGGCGTCGCCGTCTCCCCCGCGCGGGAGCGCTTCCACCCCACCCGCCGGCCCTCCTGCGACCTGCGCGTGGACGGAAGTACCGCGCGGACGTACGCAGGACCCGGCCGGACTGATACGGGGGAGCCGGCCGGGTCCGGGTCACCGTCCGCGTGGGCGGACCGGACCCGCTCACCGTAGGCCCGCATGAAGATCGTCGCGAGCCGCGGAACGCGGGACCTGTCCGGAATGCGCGACGGATCGGAGCGGCGGAAGCACGCCCCGGCCGGGGAACGCGCCCCGGGCGGCCCGGACCCGGCCGACGGCTTTGGCGCGATACCGCCGCCGGTCCCCCGCCCGGCGCCCCTCAGAGCCCCGCCCGACGTCCCCCAAAGCCCCGTCGGCGCCCCCTCAGCGCCCCGCCCGCAGCGTCCGGGAGGGGGACTCGCCGTACCTCTCCCGGTAGCGCGCCGCGAACCGGCCCTGGTGGCCGAAGCCCCAGCGCCAGGCCACCTCGCTCACGCTCACCTCGTCCGGCGCGGCCGTCCGCAGCTCCTCGCGGACCCGGTCGAGGCGGACCTCCCGTACGTACGCCATCGGGGACATCCCCACGTACTCCCGGAAGGACTCCTGGAGGCGGCGCACGCTCACCCGGGCCAGGGCGGCGAGTTCGGTGGTGGTGAACGGGTGCTCGGGGCGCTCCCGCACCGCGTCCATCGCCCGTTTGACCGGGGCCGGCCGCCGGGTCTCCCCCGGCCGGTCGAGCGCCTCGCGCCAGGGGTGCTCGGCGGCCAGGAGCAGGCCGTTGAGCAGCGCCTCCTGGAGGGGCCGGGCCACCAGTTCGTGGCGGGCCAGGCCCTCCCCGGTCAGCGCCTCGTACGCGACCCGGCGGGCGAGGCGCACCCAGCTCAGGCCGGGGCCGCGCGTGACGTCGAGCCGGGGTTCGAAGGCGAGCGGACCGCGCGGCGGCCGGCCCATCAGCTGTTCGAGGCGCTCGCGCAGCGCGGCCGCCCCGATCTTCACGGCCAGGGTCCGGCAGTCGCCGCTCCAGCGGTCCAGGAAGGTGTCCCCCGCCGGGTCGAGCAGCAGCGCCTCGGCGGCCGTCGCGACGAGGGCAGGACCGCCGCCCTGGCGCAGCTCCATCGTGCCGGTGAGCGGGGCGTTCAGGTGGTAGGCGCCCAGCTCCCCGAAGCTCATCCGGACGTCGGCCCCGCAGCTCAGGTCGCCGATGACCAGCGGCCCGAGGACGACGGTGTCGAACCGCGCCGCGAAGGGGCGCGCCCGGCGCTCGACGAGCTCCATGCGGCTCGTGTAGTACCGCGCGTCCAGCTCCTCGCGCGCCTCGTCCACGTCCTCCGTCCGGAACGAGCTCCCGTCCACCGGTCCTCCCGGCCCCCCGGATCCCGCCGTCCCCACCGCCCCAGCCGTCCCCACCGACCCCGCCCGCCCCACAGCGCCCACCGTCGTTCCCCCGGCCCCCACAGCACCCATGGGTCGAAAGAATATTCATATGACGGATCTGACCGGGAACGGCAGGATGCCCGTCATGCCACGACCTCATGGATTCACGTACGAGCGGCGGGGCGACGGCTCCGTCGTCCTCACCCACCAGGGCCGCGCCGCGGGCGTGCTGCGCGGCGGGCGCGCCGAGAAGTTCCTGGCGGAGGTGGAGTCGGGGGACGCCCAGCTCGTCATGGCCCGCTGGACGGGCTCGTACCGCTTCGGCAACGAGCGGCAGGCCAGGAACCACCCGCGTAACCAGGGTGGCCGAACCGGACGAAGGTAAGGGAACGGCAAAGGGGCCCGGATCGTTAGCCCTGGCATGACCGCTATGACCCCCGGCTCGAACATCCCTCTCACCGCCACGCGCGTGGCGGTGGACGTCGCCGCCCCGGTGCGGCTCGACGTCTCGGGCCTGCTGCTCGGCGCCAACGGCAAGGTGCGCTCGGACGACGACTTCATCTTCTACAACCAGCCGGCCGGGCCCGGTGTCACCTACCGCTCCGGCGGCGGGACCGCGCCCGACGCGATCCTGGTCGACACCGGCGCCCTGCCGGCCGGCGTCGAGAGGATCGTCGTCACGGCGAGCCCGGACGCCGCGGGCCGGACCTTCCAGGGCGTCGAGCCCACGGCGACGATCCGGAACGCGGACGACGGCAGCCCCCTCGCCACCTTCACGCCGCCGCGGCTCGCCACGGAGACGGCGCTCGTGGTCGTCGAGATCTACCTGCGCAACGGCGCGTGGAAGGCCCGCGCCGTGGGCCAGGGCTACGCCAACGGGCTCGCCGGCATCGCGACCGACTTCGGCGTCTCGGTGGACGAGGAGCCGGCCGCGCCCCCGGCCCCCGCCGCACAGGCCGCGCCCCCGGCGCCCCCCGCTCCCCCGGCCCCGCCCGCGCCGCCCGTCGCCCCGGTGGACCCCCGGGTCGCACCCCCGGCCCCGCCCGCTCCCCCGGCCGCCCCCGTGTCCACCGGGAAGATCAACCTCGACAAGGGCCGGGTCAGCCTCCAGAAGAACCAGACGGTGTCCCTGGTCAAGGGCGGCCGTCCGCTGCTCTCCCAGGTCAAGATGGGCCTCGGCTGGGAGCCCGCCTACCGGGGCAAGGACATCGACCTGGACGCGTCCGTCATCGCGTACGGACCCCAGCGCAACCACCTGGACAGCTGCTACTTCGGCAAGCTGGCCATCCTCAACGGCTCGGTCAAGCACTCCGGCGACAACCTCACCGGCGAGGGCGCGGGCGACGACGAGGTGATCGTCGTCGACCTGGGCCGGCTGCCCGCCGACGTCTCCGGCCTCGTCTTCACGGTCAACTCCTTCTCCGGCCAGAAGTTCACCGAGGTCGCCAAGGCGTACTGCCGGCTGATCGACGCGGCGACGGGCGAGGAGCTGGTCCGCTTCGACCTGACCACCGCCGAGCCGCAGACCGGCGTGATGATGGCGAAGCTGATCAAGCAGTTCTCCGGCGAGTGGGAGATGACGGCGATGGGCGAGTTCGTGAAGTCGCGGACCGTCCGGGGCATGGTGAAGCCGGCCGCCCAGGCGCTCTGAGCGACCGGCCCGAGGGGGTTCCCGGGGATTCCCGGGGACCCCTTCTCCGTGTCTCCGTATCGGCCCTCAGCGGCGGGGCTGGCGGCGCCAGGGACCGGTGATCGCGAGCATGATGCCCGGGTCCTGGATGTTGGCGAACAGCGTGTCGCCGTCGGGCGAGAAGACGACGCCGGTGAACTCGCTGCCGTTGAGGTCGTTGCGGGCGATCGGGTACGTGCGGCCGGAGTCGGTGGCGCCGAAGAGGTGCTGGACCCCTTCGCCGTCCTCGGCGATGACGAGCCCGCCGTACGGCGAGACGGTGATGTTGTCGGGGCCGTCGTAGGCGCCGTCCGCGTCGGGGTTCGCGTTCACGCCGAGCAGCACCTTGAGGGTGAGGGTGCGGCGCTTCGGGTCGTAGAACCAGACCTGGCCGTCGTGCGCGGCGCCCGGGCTCTCGGCGCGCGCGTAGGAGGAGACGACGTAGGCGCCGCCGTCGGCCCACCACATGCCCTCCAGCTTGCGGGCGCGGGTGACCTGCCCGGCCGCGAACTGCTTGCGGACGGGGGTGGTGCGGGCGTCGCGGTCGGGGACGTCGACCCAGTCCACGCCGTAGACGGTGCCGATCCGGGTGGCGCGGGAGAGGTCGTCGACGAAACGGCCCCCGGAGTCGACGCACTTGAAGGCCTGGAGCACACCGGCGTCGTCGGCGAGGGTGCGGAGCCTGCCGCGCCCGTGCTCGAAGCCCTTCGGCGGCACCCAGCGGAAGAGGAGCCCGTTGGGGCCCGACGCGTCCTCGGTCAGGTAGGCGTGGCCGCGCCGGGGGTCGACGACGACGGCCTCGTGCTCGTAGCGGCCGAAGGCCTTGATCGGCTTCGGGGCGCGGTTGGCGCGGCGGTCGCGCGGGTCGACCTCGAAGACGTACCCGTGGTCCTTGGTCATGCCGTTGGTCCCGGCGCGGTCGGCGTTCTCCTCGCCGGTCAGCCAGGTGCCCCAGTCGGTGCGGCCGCCCGCGCAGTTGGTGGAGGTGCCGGCGATGCCGACCCACTCGGCCACCGTGCCGTCGCGGTGCACCTCGACGACGGTGCAGCCGCCGGCCGCGGCCGGGTCGTAGACGAGGTCATCGGCGAGCGGGACGGGGTGGGTCCAGTTGGCGCGGGGGCCCTTGAGCTCGTGGTTGTTGACCAGGTACGTGGTGCCGCGCGGGCCCGCGAAGGCGGCGGTGCCGTCGTGGTTGGAGGGGGTGAACTCGCCCGACTCCAGACGGGTCACGCCGCTGTGGGTGACGACGCGGTAGGAGAACCCGGCGGGCAGGGCGAGCATCCCCTCCGGGTCGGCGACCAGCGGCCCGTACCCGAGCGCGTGGCCGTGCCCGTGCCCGTGGTCATGTCCGTGGTCATGCCCGTGTCCGCGGTCGTGGCCGGCCCCGTACGCCTGCGGCTCGTCGGACGCGAGCGCCTCGGGGGCGGTGGCGAGAGCCCCGACGACACCGGTGAGGGCGAGCCCGGCACCGGCGGCGGTGGACTGCTTGGTGAACTCTCTGCGGTTGAGCGGCATGGCGGCGGGTTCTCCCTGTGGTGGCCGGACGTCGCGGGCCACCCTCCCGCGCCTCCGCGAACACCGGCTGAACGCCACCGGAACACCGCCGGGCGCCCGGGGACACCGGGCGCCCGGCGGCTCCCCACACCCGGCGGAAAGGGACGTGCGGTCAGGCCCCGGACCGCGACCGGGCCTTGAAGGCGGCCTTGCGGGCCTCCTTCGCCGTGCCCTTGTCCCGGTGCAGCCGGCCCATCGCCTCCAGGACCTCCGCCGTCGCCGGGTGCTCCACCCGCCAGGCCGCCTCGAAGAAGCCGCCGTGGCGCCCGGTGAGGCCCTCGATCAGCTCCTGGAGCTCCTCCAGGTCGCCCTCCGCGTCGAGCTGGGCCGCGATCGTGTCGATCGCCAGCCAGAAGATCATCGACTCCGGCGGCGCGGGCACGTCCGCCGCACCCCGCTCCGCGAGCCAGACCCGGGCCAGGCCGCCGAGCTCCGCGTCGTCCAGGACCTCCCGCACGGCGGGCTCCGCCTCCGGGCCCACCAGGGAGAGCGTCTGCTGGCAGTGGAGGCGGCGGAGCGGGGAGCCCGCGTCGGAGCCGCGGGCGGCGTGCAGCAGCTCGCGGGCCGCGCCGAGGGCGTCGCGGCCGGCCAGCCAGGCGGCGGTCTCCTCGCGGGCCGCGGCCTCCGGGTAGCCGGCGATGCCGTCGAGGAGGGCGTCGGCGCCCTTGTCTGCCAGGTCGCCGACGGCGGGCGCGTCGACGCCGGCCTCCAGCATCCGGGCCCGGACGCCGTAGAGGCCGAGCGGGGTGAGCCGGACCATGCCGTAGCGGGTGACGTCCTCGTCGTCGACGGAGACGGCGGGCTCCTCGCCCTCCTCGACCATCAGGGCCTCGTCGAGGGGCTGGTACTCGACGAGCCCGATCGGTTCGAGCAGCCGGAACTGCTCGTCGAGCCGCATCATCGCGTCGGAGACCTGCTCCAGGACGTCGTCGGTGGGCTCGCCCATGTCGTCGGGGACGACCATCGACGCGGCGAGCGCGGGCAGCGGCACCGGGCCCTCACCGGCCCCGCCCTCGCTGACGGTCAGCAGGTAGAGGTTGCCGAGCACGCCCTCCAGGAACTCGGCCTCGGCCTCGGGGTCCCAGTCGAGGGCGTCGACGTCGATCTCGCCGTCCTCCCCGATCAGGTCGTCGAGGTCGTCGAGGACGGGCGCGACGGCGTCCGCGAAGACGGTGTCGAAGCCGTCCAGCCAGAGCGCGAGGACGTCCCGGGGCGAACCGCCGGTGAGGAGCGCCAGGTTCTCGCCGGGTCCGGCCCGCCCGGGGACGTCCTCCCCGTCCCCGTCGGCCGCCTCGCCGTCCTCGACCTCCACGAGGCCGGTGTCGACCGCGAGCCGCCAGGCGTCGCCCGCCCGGAGCTCGCCCTCCTCGTCGGCGGACAGGCCCAGGGCCCCGGCCGCCACCGGGAGCTGCTCGTCGACGAGTTCGCCGCCCGCGTCCACCCGGGTGTCCGGCCCGGCCCAGCGGGCGAGCCGTGCCGCGTCGGCGAGGAGGGGGGCGGCCAGGGCGTCCCGCGCCAGCTCCGCGTCCGCACGCAGCCGAACGGGGGGAAGGGTGGGGTGGTCCGCTGACATCTGCTGGGGTCTCCTCGGCGCGTACGGGGGCGGGCGGGTGGAAGGGGCTCGGAGGGCGGTCGCGAGGAGCCGCCCCGGAGAGCCGTCCCAGCGTAGACGCATCCGGGGGGACGTCCGCCGGTTCACGGATCCGTCAGCCTTCGTACACCCGTCGACCCTTGACAAGTGGGGGCTCCTGCAAAGAGATTGACGCGCGTAGATCCATCTGCCGTTCCTCCAAGCACCCTCGGAGTCCCTGATGTCTTCCTCCATACCGAGAAGCGCGGCCGTCGCCGCCGTCGTGTCCGCCGCCCTGGCCGCCGGCCTGCTCGCCGGTTCGGCGAGCGCGTCCGCCGAGGACGGCGCCGGTGTCCGCGTCCACGACATCCAGGGCACGACCCGCGTCTCGCCCCTGGTCGGGCAGCAGGTCACCGGTGTCACGGGCATCGTGACCGGCGTCCGCACCTACGGCTCGCGCGGCTTCTGGATCCAGGACCCCACCCCCGACGCGAACCCGGCCACCAGCGAGGGCCTGTTCGTCTTCACCAGCTCCGTCCCGACCGTCGCCGTCGGCGACGCGGTGAGCGTGAACGGCACGGTCACCGAGTACGTCCCCGGCGGCCTCGCCTCCGGCAACCAGTCGCTGACGCAGCTCTCCAAGCCCGTCGTCACCGTCGTCTCGCAGGGCAACCCGGTGCCGGCCCCGGTGACGCTCTCGTCCCGGTCCGTCCCCGACGCGTACGCGCCGGAGGGCGACCCGGCCGCGGGCGGCTCGATCAACGGCCTGACCCTGAAGCCCCGGACGTACGCCCTGGACTACTACGAGTCCCTGGAGGGCACGAACGTCCGGATCGGCTCCTCGCGCGTGGTCGGCGCCACCGACCCGTACTCCGAGCTGTGGGTCACGGTGAAGCCGCGGGAGAACGACAACCGGCGCGGCGGCACGGTCTACGGCTCGTACGAGGACCAGAACACCGGCCGCCTCCAGGTCCAGTCGCTGGTCCCGACCGCCCAGCAGCCGTTCCCGAAGGCGAACGTGGGCGACGTGCTCTCCGGCGTCACCGAGGGCCCGCTCGACTTCAACCAGTACGGCGGCTACACCCTGACGGCCCGCACCCTCGGCACGGTCGTGGACCGGGGCCTGGAGCGCGAGACCACGGACCGGCAGCACCGGAACGAGCTGGCCGTGGCCACGTACAACGTCGAGAACCTCGACCCGACCGACCCGCAGGAGAAGTTCGACGCGCTCGCGAAGGCGGTCGTGGAGAACCTCGCCTCGCCCGACATCGTCGCCCTGGAGGAGATCCAGGACGACAACGGCGCCAAGAACGACGGCACGGTGAGCGCCGGTCAGACGGTGAAGAAGTTCACCGACGCGATCGTGGCGGCCGGCGGCCCGGCGTACGAGTGGCGCTCGGTCGACCCGCAGAACAACGAGGACGGCGGCGAGCCCGGCGGCAACATCCGTCAGGTCTTCCTCTTCAACCCGGCCCGGGTCTCCTTCACCGACCGCTCGGGCGGCGACGCCACCACCGCGACCGGAGTCACCGGCCGCAAGGGGCACGCGGCGCTGACCGTCTCCCCCGGCCGGATCGACCCGGCGAACGCGGCCTGGGAGGACAGCCGCAAGCCGCTGGCGGGCGAGTTCGTCTTCCGGGGCCGCACGGTCTTCGTGATCGCCAACCACTTCGGTTCGAAGGGCGGGGACGAGTCGATCGTCTCCCACCACCAGCCGCCGAACCGTTCCTCCGAGGCGAAGCGCCTGCTCCAGGGCCAGGCCGTCAACGGCTTCGTGAAGCAGCTCCTCGCGGTCGAGAAGCAGGCCGACGTGCTGGTGGTCGGCGACATCAACGACTTCGAGTTCTCCGGCACCACGAAGGCGCTGACGGCCGGCGGCGCGCTGTACCCGGCGGTGAAGTCGCTGCCGCGCAGCGAGCGCTACTCGTACGTGTACCAGGGCAACAGCCAGGTCCTCGACCAGATCCTGACCAGCCCGGGGATCCGCCACTTCGACTACGACAGCGTCCACATCAACGCGGAGTTCGCCGACCAGGACAGCGACCACGACCCGCAGGTCCTGCGCTTCCGCCCGTAAGCGCCTCCGCAGGTCCCCCTACACGCCCGCGCCGAGGCTCAGCGCGGGCGTGTACCACCGGGCGCCGGCGGGCCCGGCGGGCGGGACGTCCTCCCACTCGGTGAGGGCGAGCACGCGGGTGCCGTCGATGGACCGGTGCACATGGGTGCCGATCCCGCCGGCGGCGACCGCGTCCCCGCCCCCGGCCCCGGTCTCCACGACCGAGACGGCCCCGGGCAGGGCGTCCGCGCCGCTCCCGTCGACCGGCCGGGGCGGCGCGTAGCGGTGCAGGACGACCCGCTCGATGCCGGGCACGGCCGCGTCGATCTCGGCGTTCCGGCCGTCGCGGTGGGTGCGGACGAAGTCCTCGTAGACCTCCTCCCCCGTCCACTGCGAGTAGTGCAGCAGCGCGTCCCCGTCCGTCCCGGCGTAGATGCTGTACGAGAGCAGTCCCGGGTCGGGCCACTCCCGGCCCTCCCAGGCCTTGCGGACGGCCTCGACGGCGGCCCGCTGCCGCTCGGGCGTGCCGACCCGCCAGGTGCTGACGAGGACGGCGCCGACTCCGGGGCGGTAGAGGTCGGGGCGGGCGTGGGGGTGCGCGACGGCGTGCATGGAAGGGTCTCCCGTTCGTGGAACTCCGTGTCGTGCGGACGACTCCACCGTCTTCCCTCAACCATGCTTGAGGTCAAGGGCATCCGGGCACGAGGGCGCACCCTTCAACAACCCTTACCTTTCCGCCCAAGAAGATCTAAGTGGACCTTCACCGTCCGCCGCGCCCAGACTTCCGGCATGACCACCGCACCTCCTTTCGGCCGCGCGCTCTGCGCGATGATCACCCCGTTCACCCCCGCAGGCGCGCTCGACCTCGACGCGGCGGGCGCCCTCGCCGTCCGGCTCGTGGCGGAGGGCTGCGACGGGCTCGTCCTCAACGGGACCACCGGCGAGTCCCCGACCACCACCGACGCCGAGAAGACCGCGCTCGTCCGCGCCGTCCGGGAGGCCGTCGGCCCAGGCCCCTCGGTCCTCGCGGGCGTCGGCAGCGCCGACACCGCGCACACCGCCGGGCTCGCCCGCGCGGCCGAGGAGGCGGGCGCGGACGGGCTGCTCGTCGTCACCCCGTACTACAGCCGCCCCCCGCAGGCGGCCGTCGAGGCGCACTTCCTGAAGGCGGCGGACGCGACCGGCCTGCCGGTGATGGTCTACGACATCCCCGGCCGCACCGGGACCCGCGTCGAGCCCGCGACGATGCGGCGGCTCGCCGCGCACCCGCGGATCGTCGCGGTGAAGGACTGCGCGTACGACCTGCTCGCCTCGGCCCGCCTGATCGCGGAGACCGGCCTCGCGTACTACTCGGGCTGCGAGGAACTGAACCTGCCGCTGTACGCGGTGGGCGGCGCGGGATACGTCAGTACGGTGGCGAACGTGGCGCCCCGGCAGCTGCGGGAGGTCCTCGACGCCTTCGACGCGGACGACACCGCCGGGGCGGCCCGGCTCAACGCCCGGCTGCTGCCGCTCGCCGAGCGGATGATGGCCTCGGGCCTGCCGGGCACCGTGACCGTCAAGGCCCTCCTCGGCGGCCCCCTGCGGGAGCCGCTGCTGCCCGCCGACCGGGAGACGGCCGACGGGCTGCGCGCGCTCCACCGGGCGCTGCTGCGACCGGCTCAGGCGGAGTCGGCGCTGTAGGTCCTCCCGAGGATCGCCGCGTGCTCCAGGACGTCCTCCAGGGGGTCGTCGATCTGGCCCGTGGAGACGAGCGAGACGTGCGGACCGTTGTGCGAGTGGACGTGCGTCTCGTCCGCCGCCGCCGTCCCGGCGGCCAGCAGGACCGCCGTCGCCGCGAACACCCCGGTGGCCATGGCCCTCGTCCTCATGTCGGCTCCTCGCCTCGTCCGCGTACGGGGCCCTGCGCCCCGCCCTGATAACGCAGCGTCACCGGATCGGTTGCCGTGCGCGTCGCGCGGCCCTCCGCGGAGACGACCGACCGCCCTGCCGGCCGTCCGGTGACGGGGCGAGGGCGGTCAGTGGTGCGCGGGGCCTCAGTTGTGGCTGTGCAGGATCTCGTTGAGGCCGCCCCAGACCGCGTTGTTCGGGCGGGCCTCGACGGCGCCGGTGACCGAGTTGCGGCGGAAGAGGATGTTCGAGGCGCCGGAGAGGTCGCGGGCCTTGACGATCTCGCCGTCGGGCATCGTGACCCGGGTGCCGGCGGTGACGTACAGGCCGGCCTCGACGACGCACTCGTCGCCGAGCGCGATGCCGACGCCCGCCTCGGCGCCGACCAGGCAGCGCTCGCCGATCGAGATGACGACGTTGCCGCCGCCGGAGAGGGTGCCCATGGTGGAGGCGCCGCCGCCGATGTCGGAGCCGTCGCCGACGACGACGCCGGCGGAGATGCGGCCCTCGACCATGGAGGTGCCGAGGGTGCCGGCGTTGAAGTTGACGAAGCCCTCGTGCATGACGGTGGTGCCGGCGGCGAGGTGGGCACCGAGGCGGACGCGGTCGGCGTCGGCGATCCGGACCCCGGCGGGCGCGACGTAGTCGGTCATGCGGGGGAACTTGTCGATCGAGGTCACCTGGAGGTGCAGGCCCTCGGCGCGCGCGTTGAGCCGGACCTTCTCGACGTCGTCGACGGCGACCGGGCCGAGCGAGGTCCAGGCGACGTTGGCGAGGAGGCCGAAGAGGCCGTCCAGGCTCTGGCCGTGCGGCTCGACCAGGCGGTGGCTGAGCAGGTGCAGGCGCAGGTACGCGTCGTGGGCGTCGAGCGGCTTCTCGTCGAGCGAGGCGATGACGGTGCGGACGGCGACCACCTCGACGCCCCGGCGGGCGTCCACGCCGAGGGCCTTGGCGGCGCCCTCGCCGAGGGCGTTGAGGGCCGCGTCGGGGGTGAGCCGCTCGGTGCCGGCGGGGCCGGGCGCGTCGGTCAGCTCGGGGGCGGGGAACCAGGTGTCGAGGACGGTGCCGTCGCCGGCGAGGGTGGCGAGGCCGGCGGCGACGGCGCCGGTGGTGCGAGGAGCAGTGGTCATGACGGAAAACCTAACCGGCGGGCCCCCGCCCGGGCCAACCGGTCTCAGGTGTCGGTCGGGCGCGCCGTCGGTTCGGACGAGCCCGGGACCGGCGGTTTCGGCGCTTCGTCCGGGGCCCCGGGGGCCAGGATCCGGCCCAGCATCGCGCGCGCGTACTCCTCGTCGTACTCCCCGCCGGTGAGCAGGACCTGGAGGCAGACGCCGTCCATGAGGGCGACCAGGGCGCGGGCGGTGACGGGGTCGGTGCGGCGGGCCAGGACGGCGGTGGCGGCCCCGGTCCACTCGGCGGCGACCGGGCGCAGGGCGGGGCGGCGCAGGGCGGCGAGGTAGAGCTCGTACTCCAGCTCCACGCCGGTGCGTTCGCCGCCCAGCCACTCCCCCAGGAGGCGGGCGAGCACGGCGGCGAGGTCGGCGTCCGGCCCCAGGAGGGCGGACCGCTCGCGGAGTTGGCGCCCGAAGTTCTCGTTGGCCTTGCGGAGCGCGGCGACGAGGAGTTCGTCGAGGGAGGCGAAGTGGTAAGTGGTGGAGCCGAGCGGCACGTCCGCCTCGGCGGCCACCGTGCGGTGGCTCAGCCCGGCGATGCCGGACCGTCCGACGACCCGGAGGGCCGCGTCCACGATCCGCTCGCGGCGCCCGGGGTCGTGGCGGCGGGGCCGGGCCATCAGTGGGCGCCGCCGAGGTTGAGGACGGCGACCCCGGCGACGATGAGGAGGATCCCGGCGACCTTGGCGAGGCTGAGGGTCTCGCCGAGGAAGAGGACGCCGATGGTGGCGACGGCGGCGGTGCCGACGCCGGACCAGATGGCGTACGCGGTGCCGACCTGGAGGGTCTTGAGCGCCTGTGCCAGGAGCGCGAAGGCGATCAGATAGCCGGCTCCGGTGACGAGCGAGGGCCAGAGCCTGCTGAAGCCGTCGCTGTACTTCATCGAGGTGGTGGCGAGGATCTCCGCCGCGATGGCGCCCGCCAGCAGTCCGTAACCCATGCGTACGAGCGTACCCATGGATGCGTACGGGCGTACACACCTCTTCGCGCAGGTGCGCGCTTTTTTCGTACGGGTGTGCGCCACCCGACCGATACGGTGTCGCCCATGACCTATCCCACGGGGCCCCACGGCTACGGCCACTTCCCTCCGCCTCCGCCTCCGGCGCCGCAGCCCGGCGTGATACCCCTGCGGCCGCTCGGCTTCGGCGAGATCCTGACGGCCGCGTTCGCCACCTTCGGACGCCACTGGAAGCAGCTCGTCGGCGTCGCGGCCGTCGCCTACGGGCTCGGCCTCCTGCTGGTCGCGGCGGCGTTCGGCGTCGGTTACCTGGCCGTCGCGGACCACGTGTCCGGCGTGTTCGACCTGCCGGAGGGCGTGGACCCCTCGTGGGACGACGGCCTTCCGCTGCTGATCGCGTTCGGCTGCGTCTGGCTGGTCGCGATGGTCGTCATGCTGGTCGCGACCGCCGTGGTGTCGGCGGCGGTGCCCGTGGTCCTCCAGGAGGCGGTCCTGGGCGGCCGCCCCGCCTTCGGGACCGTGTGGGGGCGCGCGTGGGCGCGGATGCCCGCGGTCCTCGGCACGGTCCTCCTGACCGCGCTGACCATGCTGGTGCCCGTCCTGCTCTTCGTCGGCCTGTCCGTCGGCCTGATCGTCGCGGTGGTCGCCAACGACTCCGGCCCGGCCGTGACCCTGCTGCTCTTCCCCGTCGTCCTGCTGGTCGCCCCGCTCGCCACCTGGCTCTGGGTGAAGTTCGCCTTCGCCCCGACGGTCGCGGTGATGGAGCGCCAGGGCGCCCTGGCGTCCCTGCGGCGGTCCTGGCACCTGGTGACCGACGCGTGGTGGCGGACCTTCGGCGGCCTGCTGGTGGCCGCCGTGATCACGGGTGTCATCAGCTCGGTGTTCCAGCAGCTGCTCGGCGCGGTGGCGAGCGTGCCCCTGGCCGGTGGCCCGACGCCGGAGACGCCCGGGGAGCTCCTCTCCCTGGTCGGGCCGATCGTGGTCGTCGTGATCGTCGGATCGCTGATCGCCCAGGTGTTCTCCGCGCTCTTCCCGCCGCTGGTGTCCGGGCTGCTCTACGTCGACCGGCGGATCCGCCGGGAGAACCTGGCGCCGGTGCTCGCCCGGGCCGCGGAGGCGCGGTCGTACGGCTCCTGACGGGCCGGCAGGAGCCGGTCCCCGCCGCTCAGTCCGTGAGCGACCGCTTCGGCCGCAGCACGCAGAACTCGTTCCCCTCGGGGTCCGCGAGGGTGGCCCAGGTCGCGTCCGCGCCCTGGCCGACGTCGATCCGGGTCGCCCCGAGGGCGAGGATCCGCTCCACCTCGGCCTCCTGGTCGTCGGGCGCGAGGTCGACGTGCAGCCGGTTCTTGACCGTCTTGGACTCGGGCACGGGTAGGAAGCACATCCCGGGCAGGGCGTGCTCGTCGGCCCCGATCACGATCTCGTGCTCGTCCTCGTAGAGGATCTTCCAGTCCAGGACCGAGGCCCAGAAGCGGGCCTGTGCGGGCAGGTCGTGGGCGTCGACGGCGAGGTGGTACATGCGAACGGCCATGCTCCCCAGTCTGTCAGGGGAGCACGGCCGTTCGTGCGAAGCGGGACCGCTCAGACGTTGAAGCCGAGCGCGCGGAGCTGCTCGCGCCCGTCGTCCGTGATCTTGTCCGGACCCCACGGCGGCATCCAGACCCAGTTGATCTTCAGTTCGCTGACGATGCCGTCCGTGGCGGACTTCGCCTGGTCCTCGATCACGTCGGTCAGCGGGCAGGCCGCCGACGTCAGGGTCATGTCCAGCGTCGCGACGTTGGAGTCGTCGATGTGGATGCCGTAGATCAGGCCCAGGTTGACGACGTCGATGCCCAGCTCGGGGTCGACGACGTCGTACAGCGCCTCGCGGACTTCTTCCTCGGAGGCCGGCTTCATGGTGGCCCCGGCGTTCTCGGTCATGCCGACTTCCTCTCGGACTTCTGGTCGTCGTCCCCCAGTGCCTGGGCGGTCGCGTCCTTCCACGCCATCCAGCTCAGCAGGGCGCACTTCACGCGGGCGGGGTACTTGGAGACCCCGGCGAACGCGACCGCGTCCTCCAGGACCTCCTCCATCGCCTCGTCCGGCTCGATCCGGCCCTTGGACTGCATCAGCTCCAGGAAGGTGTCCTGGATCCTCCGCGCCTCGGCCAGCTCCTTGCCGACGAGCAGCTCGTTGAGGACGGAGGCCGAGGCCTGGCTGATGGAGCAGCCCTGTCCCTCGTACGACACGTCCTCGACGCGCGAGCCGTCGTACTTCACGCGGAGCGTGATCTCGTCGCCGCACGTCGGGTTGACGTGGTGCACCTCGGCGTCGCCGTCCCGCAGACCGCGCCCGTGCGGGTGCTTGTAGTGGTCCAGGATGACGTCCTGGTACATCGAATCCAGCTTCACGAGCGTCCCCTAGCCGAAGAAGTTCCGTACGTGCTCCAGTCCCTCGACCAGGGCGTCGACCTCGGCCGGAGTGGAGTACAGATAGAACGACGCCCGCGTGGTCGCGGGAATTCCGTAGCGGAGGCAGACCGGCCGCGCGCAGTGGTGGCCGACCCGGACCGCGATGCCCTGCTCGTCGAGGACCTGGCCCACGTCGTGCGGGTGGATGTCGCCGAGCGTGAAGGAGATCGCCGCGCCGCGGTCCTCGGCCGTGGTGGGGCCGATGATCCGCAGGTCCGGGACCTCCTGGAGGCGCCGGACGGCGTACTCGGTGATCGCGTGCTCGTGGCGCTGGATGTTCTCCATGCCGATCGCCGAGAGGTAGTCCACGGCCGCGCCGAGGCCGACGGCCTGCGCGATCGGGGGCGTGCCCGCCTCGAACTTGTGCGGGGCCGGCGCGTACGTCGAGGAGTGCATCGAGACGGTCTCGATCATCTCGCCGCCGCCGAGGAAGGGCGGCAGGTCCTCCAGGAGCTCCTGCCGTCCCCACAGCACGCCGATACCGGTCGGGCCGCACATCTTGTGGCCGGTGAAGGCCACGAAGTCGGCCTGGAGCGCCTGCACGTCCAGGACCATGTGCGGGGCCGCCTGGGAGGCGTCGATGCAGACGAGCGCACCGACCTCCTGGGCGCGGCGGATGATCGTCTCGACCGGGTTGAACGTGCCGAGCAGGTTCGAGACCAGGGTGAAGGAGACGATCTTCGTCTTCTCGGTGATGACTTCTTCGATGTTCGAGAGGTCGAGACGCCCGTCGTCGGTGAGGCCGAACCACTTCAGCTTCGCGCCCGTGCGCTGCGAGAGCAGCTGCCACGGCACGATGTTGGAGTGGTGCTCCATCTCCGTGATGGCGATCTCGGTCTCGTGGTCCACGCGGTAGGGCTCGTCGGCCCAGCCCAGCATGTTGGCCACGAGGTTGAGCGACTCGGAGGCGTTCTTGGTGAAGATCACCTCGTCGCGGCTCGGCGCGTTGATGAAGGCCGCGACCTTGTCACGGGCGCCCTCGTACAGCGCCGTCGCCTCCTCGGCGACCGTGTAGACGCCGCGGTGGACATTGGCGTTGTGGCGCTCGTAGTACGTGTTGAGCGCGTCGAGCACCTGCCGCGGCTTCTGCGAGGTCGCCGCGGAGTCGAGGTACACGATCTTCTTGCCGTCGTGGACCGTGCGATCCAGGAGGGGGAAGTCCTTGCGGATCGCCTCGGTGTCGAGGAGGCCGGAGAGCCCCTGATGGGCAGAAGTCACGCGGACGCGCCACCCTTCACGTACTTGTCGTAGCCCTCGTTCTCCAGCTGGTCGGCGAGCTCGGCGCCGCCGGACTCGGCGATGCGGCCGTTCGCGAACACGTGCACGAAGTCGGGCTTGATGTAGCGCAGGATGCGCGTGTAGTGGGTGATCAGCAGGGTGCCGACCTCACCGGTCTCGCGGACGCGGTTGACGCCCTCGGAGACGATCCGCAGGGCGTCGACGTCGAGGCCGGAGTCGGTCTCGTCGAGGATCGCGATCTTCGGCTTGAGGAGCTCCAGCTGGAGGATCTCGTGGCGCTTCTTCTCACCGCCGGAGAACCCCTCGTTGACGTTGCGCTCGGCGAAGGCCGGGTCCATCTGGAGCTGCTCCATCGCGGACTTGACCTCCTTCACCCAGGTGCGCAGCTTGGGCGCCTCGCCGCGGACGGCGGTGGCGGAGGTGCGCAGGAAGTTGGAGACCGAGACGCCGGGGACCTCGACCGGGTACTGCATGGCCAGGAAGACGCCGGCGCGGGCGCGCTCGTCGACCGACATCTCCAGGACGTCCTCGCCGTCGAGGGTGACGGTGCCGCCGGTGACCGTGTACTTCGGGTGGCCGGCCAGCGAGTACGCCAGGGTCGACTTGCCGGAGCCGTTGGGGCCCATGACGGCGTGGGTCTCGCCCTGCTTGATGGTCAGGTCGACGCCCTTGAGGATCTCGCGGGGGCCGTTCTCCGCCTCGACGGAGACGTGCAGGTCGTGGATTTCAAGCGTAGCCATGGGTGACTCAGGACTCCTGGGTGACGGAGACGAGCACATCGTCCCCTTCGATCTTTACGGGGTATACGGGGACGGGGCGCGTCGCGGGAAGGCCGGAGGGCTTGCCGGTGCGCAGGTCGAAGCTGGAGCCGTGCAGCCAGCACTCGATGGCGCAGTCCTCGACCTCGCCCTCCGAGAGGGAGACGTTCGCGTGCGAGCAGACGTCGTTGATCGCGAACACCTCGCCCTCGGTGTGCACGACCGACACCGGCGTGCCGTCGACCTCGACCCGCCTGGGGGTGTCGGTCTCGAGCTCGCTCAGCGCGCAGACTCGGACGAAGGCCATCAGACGGAGGCCTCCAGCTCGGCCTCGATCTTGGCGATCAGGCGCTCCTGGACGTCGGGCAGACCGATCTGCTGGACCAGCTCGGCGAAGAAGCCGCGGACGACGAGGCGGCGGGCCTCGATCTCCGGGATGCCGCGGGCCATCAGGTAGAAGAGCTGCTCGTCGTCGAAGCGGCCGGTGGCCGAGGCGTGACCGGCGCCGGCGATCTCGCCGGTCTCGATCTCCAGGTTCGGCACGGAGTCGACCCGGGCGCCGTCCGTGAGGACCAGGTTCCGGTTCAGCTCGTACGTGTCGGTGCCCTCGGCGGCGGCCTGGATGAGCACGTCGCCGATCCAGACGGCGTGCGCGTCCTGGCCCTGCAGCGCGCCCTTGTAGGCCACGTTGGACTTGCAGTGCGGGGTGTTGTGGTCCACCAGGAGGCGGTGCTCCTGGTGCTGGCCCGCGTCGGTGAAGTACAGGCCGAAGAGCTCGGCCTCGCCGCCGGGGGCCGCGTACGCCACGCGCGGGTGGATGCGGACGACGTCGCCGCCGAAGGTGACGACGACCGACTTGAAGGAGGCGTCGCGGCCGACGAGCGCGTTGTGCTGGGCGACGTGGACGGCCTTCTCGTCCCAGTCCTGGACGGAGACGACGGTGAGCTTCGCGCCGTCGCCGAGGACGTAGTCCACGTTGGCGGCGAGGACGGCGTCACCGGTGTGGTCGATGACCACGACGGCCTCGGCGAAGGCGCCGAGCTCGATCACCAGGTGGCCGAAGGCGGTCCCGCCCTGCCCGTGCACGGCGATGCGGACCGGCTCGGCGAGGACGGCGTCCTTGGCGACGGTGACGACCGAGGCCTTCTCGAACGAGGAGTACGCCTGGGCGGCGACCCGGTCGACGGGCTTGCCCGCCCGGCCGAGGCGCTCGTCGTCGCGGCCGACGGTCTCGACGGTGACGCCCTCGGGGGCCTCGATGTCGACCTTGACGCCCTCGCCGGAGGCGACAGCGGTGCCGTCGTGCAGGCCGCGCAGGCGCTCCAGCGGGGTGAACCGCCACTCCTCCTCGCGGCCGTGCGGGACGGGGAAGTCCGCGACGTCGAAGGACGGGGGCGCGCTCATGCGCGTGGCGACGGTGGACTCGGCGGCCACCGCGATCGAGCCGGCGGTGGTGGAGCCCGCCGGGATGTTCTGGGCCTCAGCCATGGCTGTCGTGTTGCTCTCTTCCTGCGTACGTGGAAACGGTCGCTGCTGGTGCGGAGGGACTTAGCCGACCGCGCCTTCCATCTGCAGCTCGATCAGCCGGTTGAGCTCCAGCGCGTACTCCATCGGGAGCTCCTTGGCGATGGGCTCGACGAAGCCGCGGACGATCATCGCCATGGCCTCGAACTCGGTGAGGCCGCGGCTCATCAGGTAGAAGAGCTGGTCCTCGGAGACCTTGGAGACGGTGGCCTCGTGGCCCATGGAGACGTCGTCCTCGCGCACGTCCACGTAGGGGTACGTGTCGGAGCGGGAGATGGTGTCGACGAGCAGCGCGTCGCAGAGCACGTTGGACTTGGCGCCCGGGGCACCCTCGCCGATCTCGATGAGACCGCGGTAGGAGGTGCGGCCGCCGCCCCGCGCCACCGACTTGGAGACGATGTTGGAGGAGGTGTTCGGGGCCATGTGGACCATCTTGGCGCCGGCGTCCTGGTGCTGGCCCTCGCCCGCGAAGGCGATGGACAGGGTCTCGCCCTTGGCGTGCTCGCCCATGAGGTAGACGGCCGGGTACTTCATGGTGACCTTGGAGCCGATGTTGCCGTCGACCCACTCCATGGTGGCGCCCTCGTAGGCGACGGCGCGCTTGGTCACCAGGTTGTAGACGTTGTTCGACCAGTTCTGGATGGTCGTGTAGCGGCAGCGGCCGCCCTTCTTGACGATGATCTCGACCACGGCGCTGTGCAGCGAGTCCGAGGAGTAGATCGGGGCGGTGCAGCCCTCGACGTAGTGGACGTAGGCGTCCTCGTCGACGACGATCAGCGTCCGCTCGAACTGGCCCATGTTCTCCGTGTTGATGCGGAAGTAGGCCTGGAGCGGGATCTCGACGTGCACGCCCTTCGGCACGTAGATGAAGGAGCCGCCGGACCACACGGCCGTGTTCAGGGAGGCGAACTTGTTGTCGCCGACCGGGATGACGGTGCCGAAGTACTCCTTGAAGAGCTCCTCGTGCTCCTTCAGGGCGGTGTCGGTGTCGACGAAGACGACGCCCTGCTCCTCCAGGTCCTCGCGGATCTGGTGGTAGACGACCTCGGACTCGTACTGGGCGGCGACGCCGGCGACGAGGCGCTGCTTCTCCGCCTCGGGGATGCCGAGCTTGTCGTACGTGTTCTTGATGTCCTCGGGCAGTTCCTCCCAGGAAGCGGCCTGCTTCTCGGTGGAGCGCACGAAGTACTTGATGTTGTCGAAGTCGATGCCGGAGAGGTCGGAGCCCCAGGTCGGCATGGGCTTCTTGCCGAAGAGCCGCAGACCCTTGAGACGCAGCTTCAGCATCCACTCGGGCTCGTTCTTCTTCGCGGAGATGTCGCGGACGACGTCTTCGTTCAGACCGCGCTTGGCGGTGGCGCCGGCCGCGTCCGAGTCGGCCCAGCCGTACTCGTACCGACCCAGGCCCTCAAGCTCGGGGTGGCTGATCTCGGTGGTCATGCGGGGTTCCTCCCGGCCGTACGTGCGGATGCTGTTTCGGTGGTCTGTGGGGCGCCGTGCGGGATGAACGTGGTGCAGACGCCGTCACCATGCGCGATGGTGGCCAGACGCTGGACGTGCGTTCCCAGGAGGCGGGAGAAGAACTCCGTCTCCGCCTCGCACAGCTGGGGGTACTGCTCGGCGACGTGGGCTACCGGGCAGTGGTGCTGGCAGAGCTGCTGGCCGACCGGCGCGTTCCGCGCAGTGGCAGCGTACCCGTCCGCCGTGAGGGCGCCGGCGAGCGCCTCGGTCCGCCGCGCGGGCTCGGCCGCCTCGACGGCCTCGCGGTACGCGCTTCCCTGGCTCTCGATCCGGTCCCGGGCGAAGGCGGCGACGGCCTCCTCGCCCCCGGCGTTGCGCTCGATCCAGCGGAGCGCCTCGACGGCGAGCGAGTCGTACGACTGGTCGAAGGCGTCCCGGCCGCAGTCGGTCAGCGCGAAGACCTTGGCGGGGCGGCCGCGGCCGCGGTTGCCGTAGACGCGCTTCTCGCGGGCCTCGACGACGTTCTCCGCCACCAGCGAGTCGAGGTGGCGGCGGACGGCGGCCTGGGTGAGGCCGAGCCGCTCCGCCAGGTCGGCGACGGTCGACGGCCCGTGGTCCAGGATCGACCGCGCGACCCGGTTGCGCGTGGAGCGCTCCCGGGTAGCGAGTTCCTCCACCGGAGCCGCTCCCACGTTTTTCACAACACCATTGTTGCGTAATTAATCGGGGAGTGACAAGCGGCACCCGCCGCGCGGACGGTGCCGTGCGTCACTCAGGTAAGCCTTACCTGACCTGCGGAAACGATCATTCGTGGGATGAATTCGACCACTCTTCGGGCCCCGCGCCCGGGGGACCCCCGGGCGCTCTCTAGACTTCCCGGCATGCACGGGAAGCCCACGACCGAGTCGGTCGTCCAGGTCCGCGGCCTGGTCAAGCGGTACGGAGACAGGACCGCCGTCGACGGCCTCGACCTCGACGTACGGGCCGGCACCGTCACCGCCGTCCTCGGCCCCAACGGGGCCGGCAAGACCACCACGATCGAGACCTGCGAGGGCTACCGCAGGCCCGACGGCGGCACCGTCCGGGTCCTCGGCCTGGACCCGGTCGCCGACGCGGCCGCCCTGCGCCCCCGGATCGGCGTCATGCTCCAGTCCGGCGGCGTCTACTCCGGCGCCCGCGCCGACGAGATGCTCCGCCACATGGCGAAGCTGCACGCCCACCCGCTGGACGTGGACGCCCTGATCGAGCGGCTCGGCCTCGGCTCCTGCGGCCGTACGGGTTACCGGCGGCTCTCCGGCGGCCAGCAGCAGCGCCTCGCGCTCGCCATGGCCGTCGTCGGCCGCCCCGAGCTGGTCTTCCTCGACGAGCCCACCGCCGGCCTCGACCCGCAGGCGCGGCGCGCCACCTGGGACCTGGTCCGCGAGCTGCGCGCCGACGGGGTGACCACCGTCCTCACCACGCACTTCATGCAGGAGGCCGAGGAGCTGGCCGACGACGTCGCCATCGTCGACGCCGGCCAGATCGCCGCCCAGGGCAGCCCCGAGGAGCTGTGCCGCGGCGGCGCCGAGAACACCCTGCGCTTCACCGGCCGCCCCGGGCTCGACCTGGGCTCCCTGCTCAAGGCGCTCCCGGACGGCACGGCCGCGGCGGAGACGCTCCCCGGCACGTACCGGATCACCGGCGGCGTCGACCCGCAGCTCCTCGCGACGGTCACCAGCTGGTGCGCCCAGCACGGCGTCATGCCGGACGGCATCGCGGTCGAGCGCCACACCCTCGAAGACGTCTTTCTGGAGCTCACGGGCAAGGAGCTGAGGTCATGAAGCCGGCCACCGACGAGATCCGCCGGGGGTCCGGGGGTCGCCCCCCGGGTCAGCACGGCCCGGAGCTCACGGGCAAGGAGCTGAGGTCATGAGCACGGGAACCCGCCTCCCGAAGCCCACCGGCACCGGGACCCACTCCCCCCGGCCCGGCGCCGCCCCCGTCGGGCGGATGATCGCCGCGCAGACGGCGCTGGAGACCAGGATGCTGCTGCGCAACGGCGAGCAGCTGCTCCTGACGGTGATCATCCCCTCGCTGCTCCTGGTGCTGTTCTCCACCGTCGACGTCGTCGACACCGGAGCCGGGAAGCCCGTCGACTTCCTCGCGCCCGGCGTCCTCGCGCTCGCCGTGATGTCCACCGCCTTCACCGGCCAGGCCATCGCGACCGGCTTCGAGCGCCGGTACGGGGTGCTCAAGCGCCTGGGGGCCTCGCCGCTCCCCCGCTGGGCCCTGATGACCGCCAAGACGCTCTCCGTCCTGGTCACCGAGGTCCTCCAGGTCGTGCTCCTGACCGCGATCGCGCTCGCGCTCGGCTGGTCCCCGCACGGGAACCCGCTCTCGGTGCTGCTGCTCCTGGTCCTCGGCACGGCCGCCTTCTCCGGCCTCGGCCTGCTGATGGCCGGGACGCTGCGGGCCGAGGCCACCCTGGCCGCCGCCAACCTGGTCTTCCTGCTGCTCCTGGTGGGCGGCGGGGTGATCGTGCCCCTGGAGAAGTTCGGCGCGGCGGGCGACGTGCTCGCCCTGCTGCCGATCGCGGCCCTCTCGGACGGCCTGCGGGACGTCCTCCAGGGCGGGGCGTCGATGCCGTGGGGCGACGCGCTGGTCCTCGCGGTGTGGGCGGTCCTGGGCCTCGGGGCGGCGGCGAAGTTCTTCCGCTGGGAGTGAGCCTCCCCGGGGAGTAACCGTAAGGTTCCGTTCGGCCACATACGCCCCCCTCGTGAAAGCGCGCACAAGCGCCGTCCTACGATAGGGCCCGTGCTGACCCCCCTCGCCCTCATCGCCCGGCGCTGGACCCCGTCCCCCAGGACGCTCCGGCGCGCCGCGCTCTCCGCCGTCGTGATGAGCGTGCTCATCATCGTCACGGGCGGCGCGGTCCGGCTGACCGGCTCCGGTCTCGGCTGCGACACCTGGCCCAAGTGCACGGACGACAGCCTCTTCGCCACGCCCGAGCAGGGCCTCCACGGCGCCATCGAGTTCGGCAACCGGATGCTGACGTACGTCCTGTCGGCGGCCGTCGGCTGGGCCATCATCGCCGTGCGCTCGGTCAAGCCGCGCCGGCGCGGCCTCACCCGGCTCGCCTGGGTCCAGTTCTGGATCGTGATGAGCAACGCCGTCCTCGGCGGCATCACGGTCTGGATGGGCCTCAACCCGTGGACGGTCGCCGGCCACTTCCTCGCCGCGAACGCGCTGCTCACGGTCGCCGTCGTCACCTGGCACCGGACCGGCGAGGGCGACACCGCCCCCCGCCCGCGCGTGCCGCGCCCGGTCCGCAGGCTGTCCTGGGCGATCACGGTCACCGCGGGCCTGCTGATCGCGCTCGGCACCACCGTGACCGGCGCCGGCAAGCACGCCGGCGACAGCAGCGACGTCCCGCGCATGCCCTGGGACTGGACGAACGCCGCGCACGCGCACGCGATCGCCGCCTGGATCGTCTGCGCGCTCGCGGTCGCGATGTGGCTGGTCCTGCGCGCGGTGGACGCCCCGGACGACACCCGGGCCCGCGCCCGCGACCTGCTGATCGTGCTCCTCGCGCAGGGCGGGATCGGCTACGTCCAGTACTTCACCGGGGTCCCCGAGCTCCTGGTCGCCGCCCACATGCTCGGCTCCTCGCTGATGTGGATCGCGGTCCTGCGGCTCGCCCTGAGCATGCGCGAGCGCCCGCTGAGCACGCCGGCGATCCCGGCCCAGGCCGACCCGGAGCTCGCCAAGGCCTGACGGCCCCGCCCGCTCCCGTACGCCTTCCGCCGCCTTCCACGCGCACAGAAGGGCCCACCGGTTCCCGCGAGCCGGTGGGCCCTTTCGTACGCGCGCGTACCCGCGCGTCCGCCGCTTCAGCGGTCGGAGGGGCCGCCGATCTGGATGCCCGCCATCCGGGTCCACTCGTACGGACCGGTGACGACCTTCGCGGCGAACTCGCCGTCGAACTCCTCGTGGAGCGTCAGCCCGGCCTTCTCGGCCGCCTGCTCCGCGGCCGCGTACGTCGGGGCGACCAGGTCGCCCCAGAGGCCGTCCGCGCCGACGAGGACGATCCGGGTGCCCGCCCGGCCGATGTGCTCCAGGTGGCCCTCGGAGCCGCCGTGCTCCTTGGAGAAGGCCTGGATCTGCCGGGCGAGCCGGGCGACCCTGCGCTCGTCCTTCTTCGTGCCTGCCGTCGTGTCTGCCGTCGTGTCTGCCATGGCAAGGATGCTACCGACGGGTAGATCGAACGGCGACGGCCGGGCCGCGTGGCGTTTCCCACGCGGCCCGGCCGTCGGCCGAGCGGTTCTGCCGGAGGTCAGCGGAGGAAGGGGTCCACCGCGACCGCCACGAAGAGCAGCGAGACGTAGGTGATGGACCAGTGGAAGAGGCGCATCTCCTTGAGCTTGGCGCCCGTCGCGCCGTCCTTGGCCCGGTTCAGCAGCCCGTGCGCCTCCCAGAGCCACCAGCCGCCGGTGAGCAGCGCCACGGCGGTGTAGAACCAGCCCGTGTAGCCCAGCGGGGTGAGCAGCAGCGAGACGACGACCATGACCCAGCTGTAGGCCACGATCTGCTTGGCGACGACCTTGTTGGAGGCGATCACCGGGAGCATGGGGACGCCCACGCGCGCGTAGTCCTCCTTGACCTTCATCGACAGCGGCCAGTAGTGCGGCGGCGTCCAGAAGAAGATGACCAGGAAGAGGATGACGGCGGCCCAGGACATCGAGTTCGTGACCGAGGACCAGCCGATGAGCACGGGCATGCAGCCCGCGATGCCGCCCCAGACGATGTTCTGCGCGGTCCGCCGCTTGAGGATCATCGTGTAGACGACCACGTAGAAGAGGAGCGCGCCGAGCGAGAGCCCGGCGGAGAGCCAGTTGACCAGCAGGCCGAACCAGAGGGTGGAGACCACCGCGAGGGTGAGGCCGAAGACCAGGCCCTCGCGCGGCGAGACCATGCCGGTGACCAGCGGACGCTGGGACGTGCGGTCCATCAGGGCGTCGATGTCGCGGTCGATGTACATGTTGAGCGCGTTCGCGCCGCCCGCCGACAGGTAGCCGCCGAAGCAGGTGGCGAGCACCAGCCAGAGGTTCGGCACGCCCTGCTCGGCGAGGAACATCACCGGGACGGTCGTGATGAGCAGAAGCTCGATGATCCGCGGCTTGGTCAGCGCCACGAATGCCTTGACGCGGGCCCCGAACGGCCGATGGCCCCCCGGGCTGGGAGTCAAGACGACCCCTGCGGGTCGGGACTCGACGGCCGTCACGCACACCCCTGACAGAGAAATCCCAGCAAGCTCCCCGGACGAGAGCGGGGTGAAGCTTGCGCGTACCACGCCACTCTAGACGTTGCCCAGACGCCGGTCTTCGCGGGGGTGGGGTCGTGTTGAAGGGGTACGTCCCCAGGGGTGGACCGTGCTCGGGAGGCGAAGTCGCACGGCCACCGGCAGTCTTGCCATGTGCGCTCATTTGAGGGGCATGAGCACGAAAAGAGGGCCGTCCGGCGGGGGTAGGCTCGACACCGCCGGTACACCCTCCGTCACCGGCTTCAAAACATGTGGAGAGGAGCCCTGACCCAGGGTGAGCACTAAGCCGACCACCACAGACCTCGAGTGGACCGAATTGGACCAGCGGGCCGTAGACACCGCCCGCGTCCTGGCCGCGGACGCCGTACAGAAGGTCGGCAACGGCCATCCCGGTACGGCGATGAGCCTGGCGCCCGTCGCGTACACCCTCTTCCAGAAGGTGATGCGCCACGACCCGGCCGACCCCCAGTGGGTCGGGCGCGACCGTTTCGTGCTCTCCGCCGGCCACTCGTCCCTGACCCTCTACACCCAGCTCTACCTGGGTGGCTTCGGTCTCGAACTGGACGACCTGAAGGCCTTCCGCACCTGGGGTTCGAAGACCCCCGGCCACCCGGAGTACGGCCACACCGCCGCCGTCGAGACGACCACGGGCCCGCTGGGCCAGGGCGTCGCCAACGCCGTGGGCATGGCGATGGCCGCCCGCTTCGAGCGCGGCCTGTTCGACCCGGAGGCGCCGGCCGGCACCTCGCCGTTCGACCACCACATCTACGCGATCGCCGGGGACGGCTGCCTCCAGGAGGGCATCTCCGCCGAGGCGTCCTCGATGGCCGGTCACCAGAAGCTCGGCAACCTGACCCTGCTGTGGGACGACAACCACATCTCGATCGAGGGCGACACCGAGACGGCCGTGTCCGAGGACACGATCAAGCGGTACGAGGCGTACGGCTGGCACGTGCAGCGCGTCGAGCCCCAGGAGAACGGCGACCTGGACCCGGCCGGGCTCTACGCGGCGATCCGCGCGGCCGAGGCCGAGACCGAGCGCCCGTCGTTCATCGCGATGCGCTCGATCATCGCCTGGCCCGCCCCGAACGCGCAGAACACCGAGGCCGCCCACGGCTCGGCGCTGGGCGACGAGGAGGTCGCGGCCACCAAGCGCGTCCTGGGCTTCGACCCGGAGAAGACCTTCGAGGTCTCCGACGAGGTCATCGCGCACACCCGCGCGCTGGGCGAGCGGGGCCGCGAGGCGCGCGTGGAGTGGGAGAAGCAGCTCGCGGAGTGGCGTACGGCCAACCCGGAGCGCGCGGCCGAGTTCGACCGCATCCAGGCCAACGAGCTGCCCGCCGGCTGGGCGGAGAAGCTCCCGGTCTTCGAGCCGGGCAAGGGCGTGGCCACCCGTGCCGCTTCGGGCCAGGTCCTCAAGGCGCTCGGCGCGGTCGTCCCCGAGCTGTGGGGCGGCTCGGCCGACCTCGCCGGCTCGAACAACACGACGATCGACAAGGACTCGTCGTTCCTGCCCGAGGGCAACCCGCTGCCGGAGGCCGACAAGTACGGCCGCACGATCCACTTCGGCATCCGCGAGCACTCGATGGCCGCCGAGATGAACGGCATCGCGCTGCACGGCAACACGCGGATCTACGGCGGCACCTTCCTGGTGTTCTCCGACTACATGCGCAACGCGGTGCGCCTGTCGGCCCTGATGCACCTGCCGGTGACCTACGTCTGGACCCACGACTCGATCGGTCTGGGCGAGGACGGCCCCACCCACCAGCCGGTGGAGCACCTGGCCTCGCTGCGCGCGATCCCGGGCCTGAACCTGGTCCGCCCGGCCGACGCCAACGAGACGGCCCTGGCCTGGCGAGAGATCATGCAGCGCCACACCAAGGTCTTCGGCAAGGGCGCCCCGCACGGCCTGGCGCTCACCCGCCAGGGCGTGCCGACGTACGCGCCGAACGAGGACACGGTCAAGGGCGGCTACGTGCTGTTCGACGCCGAGGGCGGCGAGCCGGAGGTGGTCCTGATCGCGACCGGCTCCGAGGTGCACCTGGCCGTCGAGGCCCGTGAGCAGCTCCAGGCCGCCGGCACGCCCACCCGCGTGGTGTCGATGCCGTCGGTGGAGTGGTTCGAGGAGCAGGACCGGGCGTACAAGGAATCCGTCCTGCCGCCGTCGGTCCGCGCCCGGGTCGCGGTCGAGGCGGGCATCGGCCTGACCTGGCACAAGTACGTCGGCGACGCCGGCCGGATCGTCTCCCTGGAGCACTTCGGCGCCTCGGCGGACGCGAAGGTCCTCTTCCGCGAGTTCGGCTTCACGCCCGAGGCGATCGTCGCCGCCGCGCGGGAATCGATCGACGCCGCCGCGCGCTGACGCCCATACGTACGACTTATTGGAGATGCAACTCTCATGACAGACGCACTCAAGCGCCTCTCCGACGAAGGCGTCGCGATCTGGCTGGACGACCTCTCGCGCCAGCGGATCACCTCCGGCAACCTGGCGGAGCTCATCGACCAGAGCCACGTGGTCGGTGTCACCACCAACCCGTCGATCTTCCAGAAGGCGATCTCCGAGGGCCACGGCTACGACCAGCAGGTCTCCGACCTCGCGGCCCGCCGGGTGACCGTCGAGGAGGCGATCCGGATGATCACGACGGCGGACGTCCGCGACGCCGCCGACATCCTGCGCCCGGTCTTCGACGCGACCGACGGCCAGGACGGCCGGGTCTCCATCGAGGTCGACCCCCGCCTCGCGCACGACACCAAGGCCACGGTCGCCGAGGCCAAGCAGCTCGCCTGGCTGGTGGACCGGCCCAACGCGCTGATCAAGATCCCGGCCACCGAGGCGGGCCTGCCGGCGATCACCGAGGTCATCGGCCTGGGCATCAGCGTCAACGTGACGCTGATCTTCTCGCTGGAGCGCTACCGCCTGGTCATGGACGCCTACCTGGCGGGTCTGGAGAAGGCCCGCGAGCGCGGCCTGGACCTCTCGAAGATCCACTCGGTGGCCTCCTTCTTCGTCTCCCGCGTGGACACGGAGATCGACAAGCGCCTGGACGGCATCGGCACCGACGAGGCCAAGGCGCTCAAGGGCAAGGCCGCCCTGGCCAACGCCCGTCTGGCCTACGAGGCGTACGAGGAGGTCTTCTCCGGCGAGCGCTGGGAGGCCCTCGACAAGGCGCACGCCAACAAGCAGCGTCCGCTGTGGGCCTCGACCGGCGTCAAGGACCCGGCGTACAAGGACACCCTGTACGTCGTGGACCTGGTCGCCCCCGGCACGGTCAACACCATGCCCGAGGCCACCCTGGAGGCCACCGCCGACCACGGCGAGGTCACCGGTGACACCATCCGGGGCACGTACGACGACTCCCGCGCGGTCCTGGAGGCCGTCGCGAAGCTGGGCATCGGCTACGACGAGGTCGTCCAGCTCCTGGAGGACGAGGGCGTCCAGAAGTTCGAGGCGTCCTGGAACGACCTGCTCAAGTCCACCGAGGCGGAGCTCCGGCGCCTCGCACCTTCGGAGGCGTAAACACCTTGAGCGCAGTCCACGGAGGCAATCCGCTCCGTGACGCCGCAGACCGACGGCTCCCGCGCATCGCGGGGCCGTCGGGTCTGGTGATCTTCGGCGTTACGGGCGATTTGTCCCGAAAGAAGCTGATGCCCGCCGTCTACGACCTGGCCAACCGCGGCCTGCTGCCGCCGGGCTTCTCGCTCGTCGGCTTCGCCCGGCGCGAATGGCAGGACGAGGACTTCGCGCAGGAGGTCTACGAGGCCGTCAAGCAGCACTCGCGCACCCCCTTCCGCGAGGAGGTGTGGCAGCAGCTCATCCAGGGCATGCGGTTCGTCCAGGGCGACTTCGACGACGACGAGGCCTTCGAGCAGCTGAAGACCACCGTCGAGGAGCTGGACAAGGCCCAGGGCACCGGCGGCAACTTCGCCTTCTACCTGTCGGTCCCGCCGAAGTTCTTCCCCAAGGTCGTCCAGCAGCTCAAGAAGCACGGGCTCGCCGACCAGAGGGACGGCTCCTGGCGCCGCGCGGTCATCGAGAAGCCCTTCGGGCACGACCTGGCCTCCGCCAAGGAGCTCAACGAGGTCGTCCACGAGGTCTTCCCGCCGCACGAGGTCTTCCGGATCGACCACTACCTCGGCAAGGAGACCGTCCAGAACATCCTGGCGCTCCGCTTCGCCAACACCCTCTTCGAGCCGATCTGGAACCGGTCGTACGTCGACCACGTGCAGATCACCATGGCCGAGGACATCGGCATCGGCGGCCGCGCCGGCTACTACGACGGCATCGGCGCCGCCCGTGACGTCATCCAGAACCACCTGCTCCAGCTGCTCGCGCTGACCGCGATGGAGGAGCCCGCCTCCTTCGACGCCGACGCGCTGGCCGCCGAGAAGACCAAGGTCCTCGGCGCGGTGAAGCTGCCCAGGGACCTGGGCGCGTCCACGGTCCGCGGCCAGTACGCGGCCGGGTGGCAGGGCGGCGAGAAGGCCGTCGGCTACCTCCAGGAAGACGGCATCGACCCCCGGTCGAAGACGGACACCTACGCGGCCGTCAAGCTGGAGATCGACAACCGCCGCTGGGCGGGCGTCCCCTTCTACCTGCGCACCGGCAAGCGCCTGGGCCGCCGCGTCACCGAGATCGCGGTCGTCTTCCAGCGCGCCCCGCACTCCCCCTTCGACCACACCGCGACCGAGGAGCTCGGCCGCAACGCCATCGTCATCCGGGTCCAGCCGGACGAGGGCGTGACGGTGCGGTTCGGCTCCAAGGTGCCCGGCACCCAGATGGAGATCCGGGACGTGTCGATGGACTTCGCGTACGGCGAGTCCTTCACGGAGTCCAGCCCGGAGGCGTACGAGCGGCTCATCCTCGACGTCCTGCTCGGCGACTCGAACCTCTTCCCGCGCGTGGAGGAGGTCGAGCTGTCCTGGAAGATCCTCGACCCGATCGAGAGGTTCTGGGACGAGCACGGCAAGCCCGCGCAGTACCAGTCCGGGACCTGGGGTCCGGTCGAGGCGGACGAGATGCTCGCACGAGACGGCAGGAGCTGGCGCCGGCCATGAAGACCGACCTGACGGACACCACGTCCTCCAAGATCAACAAGGCGCTGGTGCTCGGGCGGCGGGCGATCGGCGCGCCGGCCGTCGGCATGGTGCTCACCCTCGTCATCGTCACCGACGAGGAGAACGCCTACGACGCGCTGAAGGCGGCCAACGAGGCGTCCCGCGAGCACCCCTCGCGGACCCTCGTCGTCATCAAGAGGGTCTCGCGCTCGCCGCGGGACCGTGCCAAGGCACGGCTCGACGCCGAGGTCCGCCTCGGCGCCGACGCCAGCGCCGGCGAAACGGTGGTGCTCCGGCTGTACGGCGAGGTCGTCGACCACGCCCAGTCGGTGGTGCTGCCGCTGCTGCTCCCCGACGCCCCGGTCGTCGTCTGGTGGCCGGTGGACGCCCCGACCGACCCGGCGAAGGACCCGCTGGGCGCGCTCGCCCAGCGCCGGGTGACCGACACGTACGCCGCCGAGCAGCCCATCGAGGAGCTGACGGCGCGGGCGGAGACGTACACCCCCGGCGACACGGACCTCTCGTGGACCCGGATCACCCCGTGGCGTTCGATGCTGGCCGCCGCGCTCGACCAGGTCGTGTGCCAGGTCTCCGCCGCCGAGGTGGAGGGCGAGGAGTTCAACCCGAGCGTGGAACTGCTCGCGATGTGGGTGGCCGACCGGCTGAAGGTGCCGGTGCGGCGCTCGAAGTCGGCGGGCCCCGGCCTCACCTCCGTACGCCTGGAAACCGACTGCGGGCCGATCGTGCTCGACCGGCCGGACGGGTCGCTCGCCACGCTCTCCATCGAGGGCCAGCCGGACCGCGGGGTGGCGCTCAAGCGCCGCGACACGGCCGAGCTGATCGCGGAGGAGCTGCGCCGGCTCGACCCGGACGACACCTACGCGGCGGCGCTGAAGTTCGGCGTCGGGCGCCTCGACGAGCGGGCGGCGGTCACGGCGCCCGAGCCGGCGGAGGAGACCGGGGCCGCGGTGGAGACGGAGACCGCCGAAGCCGCCGCGGAGACCGCTCCTGACGCCTCTTCCGGGGAGAAGGGCGCTCCCGCCGCCAAGTCCGCGGCGAAGAGGGCCCCGGCCAGGAAGGCGGCCAAGTGAGCGCCCCGCAACTGGTCGTCCACCGCGACAAGGAGCTGATGGCGCAGGCCGCCGCGGCCCGGCTGATCACCCGGATCGTGGACGCCCAGGCCTCCCGGGGCTCCGCCTCGGTGGTGCTGACCGGCGGGCGCAACGGCAACGGGCTGCTCGCGGCCCTCGGTGCGGCGCCCGCGCGGGACGCGGTCGACTGGTCGCGGCTCGACCTGTGGTGGGGCGACGAGCGGTACCTGCCCGACGGGGACCCCGAGCGGAACGTCACCCAGGCCCGCGAGGCGCTGCTCGACCGGGTGCCGCTGGACCCCGCGCGGGTGCACGCCATGCCGGCCTCGGACGGGCCGTACGGCGACGACGTCGAGGCCGCCGCCGCTGCCTACGCGGAGGAGCTGGCCGCCGCGGCCGGTCCCGGTGACCATGGTGGCGTGCCGGCGTTCGACGTGCTGATGCTGGGCGTCGGCCCGGACACGCACGTGGCCTCGCTCTTCCCCGAGCTGCCCGCCGTGCGCGAGAGCGGGCGGACGGTGGTCGGGGTGCGCGGCGCGCCGAAGCCGCCGCCGGTCCGGATCTCGCTGACGCTCCCGGCGATCCGGGCGGCGCGGGAGGTCTGGCTGCTCGCGGCCGGTGAGGACAAGGCGAAGGCGGCGGCGATCGCGCTGTCGGGCGCGGGCGAGGTGCAGGCTCCGGCGGCCGGTGCCCGCGGGCGCTCGCGCACGCTGTGGCTGCTCGACGCGGCGGCGGCCTCGGAGCTGCCGCGGAGCCTGTACCCGCCGGCCACGGCCTGATCCTCACCGATCGGCACGGCCCCGGAGGCCCGGTTCACCCCTCGGTGGACCGGGCCTCCGGCGTGTCGGCGGGCTCCAGGAAGGGCGTGAGGAGCCCCGGTACGGCCCCGGCGGCGAAGGCCAGGCCCTGGCCCCGGCCCGCGTCGAGGATCTCGTACGCGCCCGATCCGGCCGCCGTCGTGGCGGTCAGGGTGACGAGGCCGGCGCGGCGCTGGAAGTACGACTGCTTGACGGTCCAGCCGATGACGCCGGAGCGCTGGAGGGCGACCGTGGTCCGCCGGACCGTACCCGAACGGGTGACCAGGTACGCCCCGCTGACGCCGTGTCCGAGGTTCCGGTGGGCGTCGCGGGCGAGGAGCAGGCCGAGCGGGGTGAGGACGGCGGTCCAGCCGGCCGCCGCGTACAGCAGGACCGGGGTGAGCAGGAGCCCGAGGAGGGCGAGGAGCGCGGCGGGCGTCAGGACGCTCCACAGGGCCCAGCGGATCCGCCGGTTCCGGGCGGCCCGGGGGTGGGCGGCGAGCGGCGCCCCGGTGGGCGGTTCGGACTCGCGCAGGACCCGGGCGGCGACCCGGTCGGCCAGCGGGCGCGGGACGGCCGGCATCAGGTTCTTGAGGTCGCCGTGCTTGTCCTCGTCCTTCTCGGCGAGGCCGGTGGCGACGGCGTCGACTCGGGCCGCCCCGAAGAGGCGCACGCCGAGCGGTTCGACGAGCTCGATCCCGCGCAGCCGCCGCTCCTCGATGGAGACCGAGCGGGCGGTGAGCAGGCCCCGGGTGACGCGCAGGGTGCCGCCGGGCTCGCGCTCCAGGCGGTGGCCCCACCACATCTCGACCCACAGGCCGAGGGAGCCGACGGCCCCGACCGCGAGGGCGACGAGGAACAGCCAGAGGATCATCCAGGGGATCGCGACGGAGCTGAAGCGCTCCCCTATCCAGTCGATGACCTCGCCCTGGACGCCGAACCACTCGCTGACCTGCATGACCGCCCCCGCGGCGGCGCCGCCGAGGGCGGGGGCGACGAAGGAGACGGGGGCGTAGCGGATCCAGCGGAGGTCGAGGGCGGCGAGGGCGCCGTCGTGGCGGGGGTCCCCGGGCGCGGCGGCGCGGGCGAGGAGTGCGCGGCGGAGCCGTTCGCCCTCGGCGCGGGCGACCAGTTCGAGTGCGAGCGCGGCGTCGCCGCCGCTGTGCTCGCCGGTTCCGATGCGGACCTCGACCAGGCCGAGGACGCGCTGGAGGGGGTTGGCGGTGAGGTCGACGCTGCGGATGCGCTCGCGGGCCAGGGACCGGCGCTTGAGGTGGAGCAGGCCGGTGTGGAGGTCGACGCGCTCGGGGCCGACGCGGTAGCGGGTGCGGCGCAGGCGGACGAAGTCGGCCCCGGTGCCGCCGAGGACGAGGAGGAGGGCGCCGGCGAGGACCCAGGCGACGGCCTGCCAGAGCGGCCGGGAACCGGCGAGGCCCAGGACGACCGGGAGCCCGGCGCCGCCGGCCACTCCGCACAGGAGGGCGGCGGTGGCGAGGAGGGTCAGCGGGTCGAGCCGCCGCCACTCCGCCTCGGGCGCGTCGGGATGCCGCTCCTCCCCGGGCGCGTCGCCCCTCGGCCCGTCGAGCCGCAGCCGTTCCTCCCCGGGCGCCGGCTCGTTCACGTCGCGTCCCCGGGCGTGGCCCGGGTGACGGCCGTCAGCCGCTCGGCCAGGCCGGCGGCCAGCTCGTGGTCGAGGCCCTCGATCCGGACCGCGCCCTCGGAGGAGGCCGTGGTCACGGTGACGGTGGCGAGCCGGAAGTACTGCTCCAGGGGGCCGCGCGAGGTGTCGACGGTCTGGATCCGGGACATCGGGGCGATCCGCCACTCCTGCCAGAGCGCCCCGGTGCGCACGTAGACGGCCTCGTCGGTGACCTCCCAGCGGTGCACCCGGAACCACCGGGCGGGGAGGAGCGCGGTGCAGGCCAGGCCCGCGGCCGCCACGGCCCCGGCCGCGATCAGCAGCCAGGACCGCGCGGGACCGATGAGCGCGCCGAGGACGGCCAGGACCGCCACCGGTACGGCGGTGGCGGCCAGGAGCCGGGTCCGCCACCAGGTGACGGCCCGCCCGTCCACGGCGTTCCTCGGCGGCCTCAGCCGCACCGCGTCCTCCCCCCTCACGCCGCTACCGGCCGCGCAGCGAGCGGTAGGCGGCGACGAGCCCCGCGGTCGAGCTGTCGAGCTCCTCCGCGCCCTCCCCGGTCGTCAGGACCGGCTCGATCCGCTTGGCGAGGACCTTGCCGAGCTCGACGCCCCACTGGTCGAAGGAGTCGATGTTCCAGATCGCGCCCTGGACGAAGACCTTGTGCTCGTAGAGCGCGATCAGCTGGCCGAGGACGGACGGGGTGAGCGTGTCGGCGAGGATCGTGGTGGTGGGGTGGTCGCCCCGGAAGGTCTTGTGCGGGACGAGTTCCTCGGGGACGCCCTCGGCCCGTACCTCCTCGGGCGTCTTGCCGAAGGCGAGCGCCTGCGTCTGGGCGAAGAAGTTGGCCATGAGCAGGTCGTGCTGGGCGACCAGGCCGGGCTCCAGGTCGTCGACGGGCCGGGCGAAGCCGATGAAGTCGGCCGGGATCAGCTTGGTGCCCTGGTGGATCAACTGGTAGTACGCGTGCTGGCCGTTGGTGCCGGGGGTGCCCCAGACCACGGGTCCGGTCTGCCAGTCGACCCGCTCGCCCCAGCGGTCCACCGACTTGCCGTTGGACTCCATGTCGAGCTGCTGGAGGTAGGCGGTGAACTTCGACAGGTAGTGGGAGTACGGCAGGACGGCGTGCGACTGGGCGTCGAAGAAGTTGCCGTACCAGACGCCGAGGAGGCCCAGGAGCAGCGGCGCGTTCTCCTCGGGCGGGGCGGTGCGGAAGTGCTCGTCGACGAGGTGGAAGCCGTCGAGCATCTCGCGGAAGCGCTCCGGGCCGATGGCGATCATCAGGGAGAGGCCGATGGCGGAGTCGTAGGAGTAGCGGCCGCCGACCCAGTCCCAGAACTCGAACATGTTCGCGGTGTCGATGCCGAACTCCTCGACCTTCTCGGCGTTGGTCGAGAGGGCGACGAAGTGCTTGGCCACGGCCTCCTGTCCGGCGTCGAGGCCGGCGAGGAGCCAGTCGCGGGCGGAGGTGGCGTTGGTGATGGTCTCGATGGTGGTGAAGGTCTTCGAGGCCACGATGAACAGCGTCTCGGCCGGGTCGAGGTCGTGGACGGCCTCGTGGAGGTCGGCACCGTCGACGTTGGAGACGAAACGGAGCGTCAGGTCCCGCCGCGTGTAGGAGCGCAGGACCTCGTAGGCCATGGCGGGACCGAGGTCGGAGCCGCCGATGCCGATGTTGACGACGTTCTTGATCGGCCTGCCGGTGTGGCCGGTCCACTCGCCCGCGCGGACCTTCTCGGCGAAGTCGCCCATCCGGTCGAGGACGGCGTGGACGCCGGGGACGACGTTCTCCCCGTCGACCTCGACCACGGCGTCGCGGGGGGCGCGCAGCGCGGTGTGGAGGACCGCCCGGTCCTCGGTGGTGTTGATCTTCTCGCCGCGGAACATGGCGTCGCGCAGCTCGGCCACGCCGGTGGCGGCGGCCAGCTCCCGCAGCAGGGTCAGCGTCTCGTCGGTGACGAGGTGCTTGGAGTAGTCCAGGTAGAGGTCGCCGACCCTCAGGGTGAGGTCGGTGCCGCGCGTCGGGTCGGCGGCGAACAGCTCGCGCAGCCGGGGCGTGCCCAGCTGCTCGCGGTGCTTGCCGAGGGCCGCCCACTCGGGCAGCCGGTTGAGCCTCGTGCGGCCTTCGTTCTTCATCTCGGACATCGCCCACTTCTCTCGTACGTGTCTGCCCCGCTGCCCCTCCAACCTAATTGATCAGAGGGGCCGGCGAGGCGACGGCGAGCGGGACGCCCCGGCGCGGTCCCGGTGGACACGGTCCCCGGGAACGGCGGACGGGCCCCGCCCGCGAATCGAGTTCGCGGGCGGGGCCCGTCCGTCACACCGTCACACCTGCTCAGATCTCGCCGCGCAGCTTGGCGAGGGCTTCGGCGAGGATCGCCTCGCCGTCCGCGTCGCTGCGCCGCTCGCGCACGTAGGCGAGGTGGGTCTTGTACGGCTCCGTGCGGGGCGGGTCCGGCGGGTTGTCGCGGTCCTGGCCGGCCGGGAAGCCGCAGCGCGGGCAGTCCCAGGTGTCGGGGACCTGCGCGTCGCTGGCGAAGCTCGGCTGTGTCTCGTGCCCGTTCGAGCACCAGAAGGAGATGCGGAGGCGCGGCGCCGACTCGCCCCGCTCGGCCTCGCCCATCGGCCCCGCTCCGACCCGGCTTCCCCGGATCGCGTTGCCACTTGCCACGGTCGTAACTCCCTGCGTGATGGTGCTCGAAGATGCCCCAGTCTACGTAAGGCCCAACGCGCGTCCAGTGATTGGAGTTACCCGTCCAACTTCATCAGCAGACCGAGGACCACAATGCAGGCGAACCAGAGCAGACCGACCACGACGGTGATGCGGTCCAGGTTGCGCTCGGCGACCGAGGAGCCGCCGACGGAGGACTGCATGCCGCCACCGAACATGTCGGAGAGGCCGCCACCCTTCCCCTTGTGCATCAGCACGAGCAGCATCAGCAGCGCGCTGAAGACGATCAGGGCGATCGAGAACCCCATAACCACGGCTGGACCAACTTCCTCGGACTTATACGGACGGGGGCCGGGCGCCTGCCCGACCCCCGCAAGGGTACGACGTAACTCCGCTACCGCATACTCACTGGTCGCGGAAGCGGACGATCTTGACGAACTCGTCGGCGTCCAGCGCGGCGCCGCCCACCAGGGCTCCGTCGACGTCCGGCTGGGCCATGATCGCGGCGACGTTCCCGGACTTGACCGAGCCGCCGTACTGGATGCGGACCTTGTCGGCCAGCTCCTGGGAGTACAGCTCGGCGAGGCGGCCGCGGATCGCCCCGCAGACCTCCTGGGCGTCCTCGGGGGTGGCGACCTCGCCGGTGCCGATGGCCCACACCGGCTCGTACGCGATCACGACCGTCTCGGCCTGCTCGGCCGGGACGTCCTTGAGGCCGCCGTCGAGCTGGGCGAGGGTGTGCTCGACCTGCTGTCCGGCCTTGCGGACGTCGAGGCCCTCGCCGACGCAGAGGATCGGGGTGATGCCGTGCTTGAAGGCGGCCTTCACCTTCGCGTTGCAGACCTCGTCGTCCTCGGCGTGGTACTGGCGGCGCTCGGAGTGGCCGACGGCCACGAAGGCGGTCTTCAGCTTGGAGAGCATCAGGCCGGAGATCTCGCCGGTGTAGGCGCCGGAGTCGTGCGCCGAGATGTCCTGGGCGCCGTACTTGATCTTCAGCTTGTCTCCGTCGACCAGGGTCTGGACGGACCGCAGGTCGGTGAAGGGGACCAGGACGGCGACCTCGACCGCGTCGTAGTCCTTGTCGGTCAGGGCGAAGGCGAGCTTCTGGACGTGGGCGATGGCCTCGAGGTGGTTGAGGTTCATCTTCCAGTTGCCCGCCATCAGCGGGGTGCGGGTGCTCATGGGTGGGTCAGTCCTCCAGTGCGGCGAGGCCGGGAAGCGTCTTGCCCTCGAGGTATTCGAGGGAGGCGCCGCCGCCGGTCGAGATGTGGCCGAACGCGTTCTCGTCGAAGCCCAGGATGCGGACCGCGGCGGCGGAGTCGCCGCCGCCGACCACGGTGAAGGCCGGGGAGTCGACGAGCGCCTGGGCGACGGCCTTGGTGCCCTCGGCGTAGTCGGGGTGCTCGAAGACGCCCATCGGGCCGTTCCAGAAGACGGTGGCCGCGTCGGCGAGCTTCGAGGCGTAGAGCTTGCGGGTCTCGGGGCCGATGTCGAGCCCCTCCTCGTCCGCGGGGATGGCGTCCGCGGCGACCGTGGTGGGGTTCGCCGGGGCCTTGGTCTTCAGGTCCGGGAACTCGGGCGAGACCAGGACGTCGACGGGGAGCACGAACTCCACGCCGCGCTCCTTCGCACGCGCCAGGTACTCCTGGACGGCCGGGATCTGGTCCTCCTGGAGGAGCGAGATGCCGACCTCGTGGCCCTGGGCCTTGAGGAAGGTGTACGCCATGCCGCCGCCGATGAGGATGCGGTCGGCCTTCTCCAGGAGGTGGTCGATCACGCCGAGCTTGTCGGAGACCTTGGCGCCGCCGAGGGCGACCACGTACGGCCGCCGCACGTCGTCCGTCAGCTTCTTCAGGACGCCGACCTCGGTGGCGATGAGGTAGCCGGCGGCGTGCGGGAGGCGCGCCGGGAGGTCGTAGACCGAGGCGTGCTTGCGGTGCACGGCGCCGAAGCCGTCGCCGACGTAGAGGTCGGCGAGGGCGGCGAGGCGGTCGGCGAAGGCGCCGCGCTCGGCGTCGTCCTTGGAGGTCTCGCCCGCGTTGAAGCGGAGGTTCTCCAGGACGGCGACCTGCCCGTTCCCGAGGCCCGCGACGGTCTCCGCGGCGGAGTCGCCGACCGTGTCGGTCGCGAACGCCACGTCGGCGCCGAGCAGTTCGCCGAGGCGCGCGGCGGCCGGGGCGAGCGAGAACGCCGGGTCCGGGGCGCCCTTGGGGCGGCCCAGGTGCGAGGCGACCACGACGCGGGCGCCCGCGTCGGCGAGCGCCTCGACCGTGGGGACGACGGCGCGGATGCGTCCGTCGTCGGTGATGGTGGTGCCGTCGAGCGGCACGTTGAGGTCGGCGCGGACGAACACGCGCTTGCCTTCGACGCCCTCGTGGAGAAGCTCGTCGATCGTCTTCATCTGTTAACTGACTCCTTGGTACGCGGTGGAGCACACGAACAGGGCTCGCGCAGCGCGGCGTTGCGCTGCCCGAGCCCTGCTCACCATCGAAAGCCCGCCCTGAAGGTCAGAGCTGACCGCCGACGAAGACGGTGAGGTCGACGAGACGGTTGGAGTAGCCCCACTCGTTGTCGTACCAGCCGAGGATCTTGACCGACGTGCCGTCCTGGACCATCGTCAGGGAGGCGTCGAAGGTGCAGGACGCCGGGTCGCCCACGATGTCCGAGGAGACGATCGGGTCCTCGGTGTAGAACAGGAAGCCCTTGAGGTCGCCGTCGTCGGCGGCCTTCTTGAACGCGGCGTTGACCTCGTCCTTGGTGACCTCGCGGTCCAGGGTGACGACCAGGTCCGTGGCGGAGCCGGTCGGGACCGGGACGCGCATGGCGATGCCGTCGAGCTTGCCCTTGAGCTGCGGGAGGACCAGGGCGGTGGCCTTGGCGGCACCGGTCGTGGTCGGGATGATGTTCTCCGCGGCGGCGCGGGCGCGGCGCAGGTCCTTGTGCGGGAAGTCCAGGATGCGCTGGTCGTTGGTGTAGGCGTGGACCGTGGTCATCAGGCCCTTGACGATGCCGAAGTTCTCGTCGAGGACCTTGGCCATCGGCGCCACGCAGTTGGTGGTGCAGGACGCGTTCGAGATGACGTGGTGGTTCGCCGGGTCGTACTTGTCCTGGTTGACGCCCATCACGATGGTGATGTCCTCGTCCTTGGCCGGAGCCGAGATCAGGACCTTCTTGGCGCCGCCGGCGATGTGCTTCTCGGCGTCGGCCTTCTTGGTGAAGATGCCGGTCGACTCGATGACGATGTCGACGCCGAGCTCCCCCCAGGGGAGGTCGGCCGGGTCGCGCTCGGACAGCACCTTGATGGTGTGGCCGTCGACGGTGATGGTGTCCTCGGTGTGGGTCACCTCGGCCTTGAGGCGGCCCAGGATGGTGTCGTACTTCAGCAGGTGGGCCGTGGTCGCGGTGTCACCCAGGTCGTTGACAGCCACGATCTCGATGTCGGCACCCTGCTCAAGGAGCGCGCGGAAGTAGTTCCGGCCGATGCGGCCAAAGCCGTTGATGCCTACGCGGATCGTCACGAACCGATCTCCTCGTTAGGTACGCCGGTGTGTTCGACGCCGGCGAGATTTTTGTTTTTGGGATGTCCCCGACCACTTACGACCCTACCTCTCCGGGACCGCCGGAGTGACATCGAGCGCATCCGCGCGAGCCCGGAAAGTGAGGAAGGGCGGTCGGCGGCCCGTACCTACCAACGGGTAAGGGCCGCCTTGGAACTTTTGTCCCGACTACTCTCCGTCAAACGGTCGGGGTGCCGCCCTCTGCGCGGAGGGCCGGGCGGTGGGGGCCTCAGCGGTGGAGGGCCTTGAGGGCGCGGCCGACGAGCCGGGCCCGTTCCGCCGTGCCGGGCACGTGCTCCAGGCCGAAGCCGAGGAGGACGGTGTCCCGGGTGGTGACCGCCGCCCGCGAGTGGAAGAGGGCGGCGGAGCGCGTCCAGTCGGAGCCGTTGCCGGGGCTGCCGGCCGGGGCGCCGGGCGTGGACCAGGCGCCGAGGGAGGTCTCGAAGCCCTCGGCCTCGGTGGTGGTCCCGGTGACGAGCCGGACGTCGTCGACGAAGGCGCCCGTCCCGCCCGTACCGGGGTCGGAGACGTACGAGAGGGAGAGCTCGACCTTCTTGCCCGCCCAGGCGCTCAGGTCGACGGAGGCCTGCCGCCAGCCGTTGGACGGGCCGGTGAAGGCGTTCCAGGAGCCGGTGGTGCCGGTGGGCGCGCAGCCGTCCTCGCCGACGGTGAGGTAGTGGGCGAGGAAGGGGTGGCCGCGGACGTAGTAGCCCTCGCCGCAGTCGGCCGGGGGCTCGGCGGAGGTGCCGCCGTTGGTGTCGGGCAGGGTGGTCCAGTCGTCCTGGCCGACGGTGTGGGCCTCGACGACGAGGTTGTCGTAGCCGGGCTCGGTGTCGTGGCTGACCTGGAAGTCCAGACGGGGCTTCGCACCCGCCGGAACGGCGGTGAGGTCGACGGTCCTGGCGAGCCGGGCCCAGGTGTCGTCGGCGTGCTTCACCGCCGCGAAGGTGGCGCCCTCGGCGGGCTCGAAGGGGGTGCGGACGCCCGGGTAGTCGCCGGCGGAGGCGCTGCTCGCGAACTGCGGGAAGTCCTTCGGCTTCAGGGTGTCGGAGGTGACGGTGTACGCGCCGGCGTCGTCCAGCGGGTTGCCGGGGGCCGCGCCGAGAGCGGCCCGTACGCCTCCGAAGGCGCCCGCGCCCGCGAAGGCGGACGGGTTCTTCAGCCCGGCCCGGTGGTAGGCGCCGAGGTAGTACTGGGCGAAGTCGTTGGTCTCGGCGAGGCCGACCCGGGTGAGTCCGCCGGACTTCTCCCCGGCGTTGATCAGCTTGCCGCCCTCGTTGAGGTAGGAGCGGACGGCGAGTTCGGCGTCCCCGGAGGGGCGCTCGGCGCCGGTGTACCAGACGACGGCGTCGAAGTGGGAGAGGACGCCGAGGGCGTCCGGAGCGCCCTGGACGGCGACGTCCCAGACGGCGGCCTTCCGGCCGTTGTCGGCGAGCGCCTTCACGTAGGCGGCGGTGTGGCGCCCGGCGGTGGTGCCGCCCTCGTCGGCGAGGACGAGGACGTCGCCGCGGGCCCGTTCGGCCACCTCGTAGGTGAAGGGGGCGGAGGCGGCGGCGCGGCCCTCGCGGGTGCGGGCGGTGAAGCGGACCTCGACGGAGTCGCCGGGCCGGGCGCCTTCGACCTCGGCGCGGTACTCGTCGAAGTAGAGGTTGTCCTCGCCGCCGTAGGTCTCGCCGCCCTTCCAGGCGCGGAGCTCCTCGCGGTGGACCCGGCCGCCGTTGATCCGGTATTCGAGCGTCTTGCCCCGCAGCGACTTACGGGCGGTGACGGCGACCTCCTGCTCCCCGCCCCGGGCGTAGGAGGTGGCGAAGGCCTTCGGGGTGAAGTCGGGGGCGTCGGCGCCGACCGGGGAGACGGGCCGGTCCGGGTGGGCGGAGGACTCGGCGACGGCGAGCGCGAAGGGCACGTTCTTGGCGAACTCGGCCTGAATCAGCTTCTCGTCGTCCGGGAAGGTGAAGACGGAGGCGCAGTCGGCCGGGTTCCAGGCGTCGTTCGGGTCGACCCGGGAGGCGGTGGCGCAGGTGGACATCTCCGGGGTGAACATCTGCATGCCGTTGACGTTGGCGGCGTGTCCGTCGGCCTCGCCGTTGGTGGTGTACAGCTCGGAGGAGACCTGCGGCCGGTAGCCGGGCACGGCGGAGTTCTCCGGGGTGCCGGCGAGCGCCTTGAGGGCCACGTCGTCGGGGGTGTCGGTGGCGACCTGCCAGCCGACGCCGTAGAGCAGGAGCTGGGCGGCGGAGTGGTAGTTGACGCCGTACGCGAAGCCGATGCGCTTCTGGAAGGCGTCGATGGCCCTGGTCTCGGGCTCCGACATGGGGCCCTTGCCGCGGAAGGTCTCGTCGGCCGGGTCGGGGGACGAGCCCTCGTTGTCGTAGCCCCACTTGTAGGCGAAGTTCCGGTTGAGGTCGACGCCGTCGCCGGGGCCGATCCGCCCGTCGCCGTCGTTGTCGCGGAGGTTCTTGCGCCACTGGCGGTCGGCGGGGTCGGCGTGGGTGTGGTCGTACCCGTCCGGGTTGGCGGAGAGCACGAACCACAGTTCGGTGGTGTCGACGATCCGGGTGATCCGCCCGTCCTTGCCGTAGCCGTCGAGGTAGTGGTGCATCAGCCGCCGGGTCATCTCGGGGGTGATCCACTCGCGCGCGTGCTGGTTGGACATGTAGAGCGTGGCGGGCTTCGACCCGTCCTTGCTCCGCCCGGCGCCCTTGCTGACCTTGAGGGCGAGGATGTCCTGTCCCTTGAGGGTCTTGCCGATCGAGACGACCTTGGTGAGGCCGGGGTGGGTCCGGGCGGTGTCCAGGATCTCCTGCTTGAGGCCGCCGGGGCCTCCGTACGGGCGGAAGACGCCGTCGCCGGCGGCGGCGACCCGCTTCTCGGCCCGGTCGGACAGGGCGTGTTCGGCGAGGTCGACGCCCTCGCCGCGCAACTGTCCGGCCTGGGCGCCGGTGAGGAAGAGCTCGACCGTGGCGGTGCCCTGCGCGGGCACCCGCTCGGTCAGTTCGTGGGCGTCGGCGCCGGCTTCGAGGAGGAGCGGAACCTGCTCCTGGGTGACCTCGGCGTGCCATACGGAGAGGGCGTCGGCGTCGCGGTCGTCCGGCCGCGCTCCGGCGGCGGGCGCCGCCGCCACTCCGGCGATCAGCAGTGAAGCCGCGGCGAGGATCGATCTCGCTCTGCGTCCCATGAGCTCCCCTTGTGTCGTCCGTCTCGAAGGTGAACCGGTCTCGCGGGTGGAACGGGTCTCTCGGGTGGAACGGGTGTCGCGGGTAGAACGGGTGTCGCGGGTGGAACAGGTCTCGCGGATGGACAGACGACAGACTCATGGGCGCCCCGGAGGGCGTCAAGGGTGCCTCCCGGCGCGTCGCGCCCACCGGGAAAAGAACTGCCGGTGCGTCAGAAACGCACCGGCAGGGAAGAGTTGACCGAAAAGCTACCGGCCTCAGCCGACCAGGCTGTCGTCCAGCTCCTCGGTGAGGTTGGACTCGGTCCCGGGGATGCCCAGGTCCTGCGCCCGCTTGTCGGCCATGGCGAGCAGCCGGCGGATCCGGCCGGCCACCGCGTCCTTGGTCAGCGGCGGGTCGGCGAGCGCGCCCAGCTCCTCCAGGGAGGCCTGCTTGTGCTCCATGCGCAGCCGGCCGGCGGCGGCGAGGTGCTCGGGCACCTCCTCGCCGAGGATCTCCAGGGCGCGCTGCACCCGGGCCCCGGCGGCGACCGCGGCGCGGGCCGAGCGGCGCAGGTTGGCGTCGTCGAAGTTGGCCAGGCGGTTGGCGGTGGCGCGGACCTCGCGCCGCATCCGGCGCTCCTCCCAGGCGAGCACCGACTCGTGGGCGCCGAGCCGGGTGAGCAGGGCGCCGATCGCGTCGCCGTCGCGGACGACGACCCGGTCCACGCCCCGTACCTCCCGGGCCTTCGCCGCGATGGAGAGCCGGCGGGCGGCGCCGACCAGGGCGAGGGCGGCCTCCGGGCCCGGGCAGGTGACCTCCAGGGAGGAGGACCGGCCGGGCTCGGTCAGCGAGCCGTGCGCGAGGAAGGCCCCGCGCCAGGCGGCCTCCGCGTCACAGGTGGCCCCGGAGACCACCTGCGGGGGGAGGCCCCGGATCGGGCGGCCCCGGCCGTCGACCAGACCCGTCTGGCGGGCCAGCTGGTCGCCTCCGGCCACCACCCGCACCACGAAGCGCGAGCCGCGCCGCAGACCGCCGGGGGCCATCACGATCAGTTCGGAACTGTGTCCGAAGATCTCCAGGATGTCCCGCTTGAGGCGGCGGGCCGCCATCGCGGTGTCGAGCTCCGCCTCGATCACGATGCGGCCGCTCACCAGGTGCAGCCCGCCCGCGAACCGCAGGATCGACGAGACCTCTGCCTTCCTGCAGCAGGTCCGGGTGACGGGAAGCCGGGAGATCTCGTCCTTCACCGCTGCCGTCATCGCCATGGGCCGATCCTTCCATGCATCCGAAAAATACGGTCGTACGCGGCGGCCAGCAGCTCCGGGTCGTGCTTCGCGGAGCCGTCGGACCGGGCGACCGGCGCCAGCTCGACCGCGGCGCCGAGCCGCTTGGCGGCGTCGGCGAGGGAGTCGCGGTCGGGCACGGCGGCCTCGTCGGCCAGCACCACGTCCAGGGCGAGTTTAGGGGCGTGTCGCCCCAAAACCTCCAAATGACGCTGCGGGGAGAAGCCCTCGGTTTCTCCGGGCTGCGGCGCGAGGTTCAGGGAGAGCACCTTCCGGGCCTTGGTCTCGGCCAGCGCGTCGAGGAGTTCGGGGACCAGGAGGTGCGGGATCACCGAGGAGAACCAGGAGCCGGGGCCCAGGACGACCCAGTCGGCGTCCAGGACCGCGGCGACCGCCTCGGGGACGGCCGGCGGGTCGTTCGGCACGAGGTGCACGGACTGCACCTCGCCGGGGGTGAGCGCCACGGTGGCCTGGCCGGCCACGGTGTCCACGTCGTCCGGGCGGGCCGGGTCGTGGCCCTTGACCAGGGCCTGGAGCTCCAGGGGCACGGCGGACATGGGCAGCACCCGGCCCTGGGCGCCGAGCAGCAGGCCGACCAGGTCCAGGGCCTGCACGGGGTCGCCGAGCTGCTCCCAGAGGGCGACGATCAGCAGGTTGCCGACGGCGTGCCCGTTGATCTCGCCCTTGGACTGGAAGCGGTGCTGGATGACCCGGGCCCAGGTCTGGCCCCAGTCGTCGTCGCCGCAGAGCGCCGCGAGCGCCTTGCGCAGGTCGCCCGGGGGCAGCACGCCGAGCTCCTCGCGGAGCCGGCCGCTGGAGCCGCCGTCGTCGGCGACGGTGACGACGGCGGTGAGGTCGCCGGTGATCCGGCGGAGCGCGGCGAGGGAGGCCGAGAGGCCCATGCCCCCGCCGAGCGCGACGACCTTGGGCTGGGCGCCGCGTCTGCGGAGCGTGCGCCGCACCGTGAGGGTGGAGGCACGCCGGCGGTACGGCTTCACTCGCGCCCCATGTCCCGGTGCACGACGACGGTCTCGACCCCTTCGGAGGCGAGGCGGGCGGCGAGGCGCTCGGCGGTGGCCACCGAGCGGTGCTTGCCGCCCGTGCAGCCGACGGCGATCGTCACGTACCGCTTGCCCTCGCGGCGGTAGCCCGCGGCGATCAGCTGGAGCAGCTCGGTGTAGCGGTCCAGGAACTCCTTGGCGCCGGGCTGGTTGTAGACGTAGTTCGACACCTCCTCGTTGAGACCGGTGAAGGGGCGCAGCTCGGGGACCCAGTGCGGGTTCGGCAGGAAGCGCATGTCCACGACGAGGTCGGCGTCGACGGGCAGGCCGTACTTGAAGCCGAAGGACATCACGGTGGCCCGCAGCTCGGGCTCCTCGTCGCCGGCGAACTGGGCGTCCATCTTGGCGCGCAGCTCGTGGACGTTGAGGCTGGAGGTGTCGATCACGAGGTCGGCGTCGCCGCGCAGCTCGCGCAGCAGGTCGCGCTCGGCGGCGATGCCGTCGGTGATGCGGCCGTCGCCCTGGAGGGGGTGGGGCCTGCGGACCGACTCGAAGCGCCGGACGAGGGCCTCGTCGGAGGACTCCAGGAAGACGATCCGGCGGGTGACCTGCTTGGCGTCGAGGTCGGCGAGGGACTCCCGCAGGTTGTCGAAGAACTGCCGGCCGCGGACGTCCACGACGACGGCGATCCGGGCGACGTTGCCCTGGGAGCGGGCGCCGAGCTCCACCATGGTGGGGATCAGCGCGGGCGGCAGGTTGTCCACGACGAACCAGCCGAGGTCCTCCAGACACTTCGCCGCGGTGGACCGGCCGGCCCCGGACATGCCGGAGATGATCACCAGCTCGGGAATGGCCGCCTCGGCGCCGTTGTCGCCGGGGGTCTCCTTGGTGCCCGTATTGGTGCCCGTACTCACGTGTCCTGCTCCGTCTTCTCGGTGGTGCTCGTCGTGCCGTTCGCGCGCGGCCGTGCCGTGCCGTCCGCGCCGTCCTCCATGATCTCGCCCGTCGCCGTGTTGACGGCGGGGGCGGCCGGGGCCGCCGGGGCGGGAGCCACGTCGTCCTCCAGGATCTCCCCCGTCGCCGTGTTGACGGCCGGGGCGGCGGGAGCCGCCCGGGCCAGGGCCACGACGACCGCCTCCGCGGTCTTCCGGCCCATGCCGGGGACCTCGCAGATCTGCTCGATTGTCGCCTGCCGGAGCCGTTTCACCGAGCCGAAATGCTTGATCAGGGCGTGCTTCCGGGTCTCCCCGAGGCCGGGGACGGCGTCGAGGGGCCCGGTCCTGAGGCGTTTCGTCCGCTTGGAGCGCTGGTAGCGGATGGCGAAGTCGTGAGCCGTGTCACGCACCCGCTGGAGAAGGTACAGGCCCTCGCTGGAGCGGGGCAGCACCACCGGGTCGTCGTCGCCGGGCAGCCAGACCTCCTCCAGGCGCTTGGCGAGGCCGCAGACCGCGACGTCGTCGATGCCGAGCTCGTCGAGGGCGCGCTGCGCGGCGGCGACCTGGGGCTGTCCGCCGTCGACCACGACGAGCTGCGGCGGGTACGCGAACCGCTTGGGGCGCCCGTCGTCCTCGGGGTCCTCGGGCGGGACCTCGCCGTCCCCCCACTCCCCCGTCCTCTCCTTCTCGGCGAGGTAGCGCTTGAAGCGCCGACCGATCACCTCGTGCATGGAGCGGACGTCGTCCTGGCCCTCGAAGCCCTTGATCTGGAAGCGGCGGTACTCGCTCTTGCGGGGCAGCCCGTCCTCGAAGACGACCATGGAGGCCACGACGTCCTCGCCCTGGAGGTGCGAGATGTCGAAGCACTCGATCCGCAGCGGCGCCGAGTCCAGGTCCAGGGCCTCGGCGATCTCCTCCAGGGCCCGGGAGCGGGTGGTGAGGTCGCTGGCCCGCTTGGTCTTGTGGAGCACGAGGCCCTGCTGGGCGTTGCGCGCGACGGTCTCCATCAGGGCCTTCTTGTCGCCGCGCTGGGGCACGCGCAGCGAGACGAGGGAGCCGCGACGGCCGGAGAGCCAGGCGGAGACGGCGTCGGCGTCCTCGGGGAGCGCCGGGACCAGGACCTCCTTGGGGACCGCCTCGCCGCTCTCCTCGCCGTAGAGCTGCTGGAGGGCGTGCTCGACGAGCCCGGCGGTGTCGACGGCCTCGACCTTGTCGGTGACCCAGCCGCGCTGGCCGCGGACGCGTCCGCCGCGCACGTGGAAGATCTGGACGGCGGCCTCCAGCTCGTCCTCGGCGAGGGCGATCAGGTCGGCGTCGGTGGCGTCGGCGAGGACGACCGCGTTCTTCTCCATGGCCCGGCGCAGGGCGGCGATGTCGTCGCGGAGCCGGGCGGCCTTCTCGTACTCCATGTCCTCGGCCGCGATCGTCATCTGCTTCTCCAGACGACGGATGTACGTGCCGGTGCGGCCGGCCATGAAGTCGCTGAACTCCTCGGCCAGTTCGCGGTGCTCCTCGGGACCGACCCGGCCGACGCAGGGCGCCGAGCACTTGCCGATGTAGCCGAGGAGGCAGGGGCGGCCGGCCGAGGCGGCGTTCCGGAAGACGCCGGCCGAGCAGGTGCGGACGGGGAAGACCCGCAGCATGAGGTCGACGGTCTCGCGGATCGCCCACGCGTGCGCGTACGGCCCGAAGTAGCGCACGCCCTTCTTCTTGTGGCCGCGCATGACCTGGACGCGGGGGAACTCCTCGTTCATGGTCACCGCGAGGTACGGGTAGCTCTTGTCGTCCCGGTACTTGACGTTGAACCGGGGGTCGAACTCCTTGATCCAGGAGTACTCCAGCTGGAGCGCCTCGACCTCGGTGGACACGACGGTCCACTCCACGGAGGCGGCCGTGGTCACCATGGTGGCCGTGCGCGGGTGCAGGCTCGTGAGCGGCTGGAAGTAGTTGGCGAGGCGCTGGCGCAGGGACTTCGCCTTGCCGACGTAGATCACCCGGCGGTGCTCGTCGCGGAACTTGTAGACCCCCGGGGAGTCGGGGATCTGACCCGGCTTGGGGCGGTAGCTGGAGGGGTCTGCCATGGTCCCCACCCTACTGGCGGGGACCGACACTCCGACGGGCGCGCGGCCGCGCCCGGCCCCGGTGCGGACGGGGTGGGGACCCGCCCGCACGGGGCCTGCGCGGGCCTGCGCGGGCCTGCGCGGGCCGGGGCGGGGCTGTACCAGGCAGGACCGGGCCGGGCGGGGCCGGGCGGGAGCCGAGGCGGGGCCGGGCCGGGCGCGGCTGGGGCGCGGCCAAGCCGGGATCAGGCCCGACGGGGCCGAAGCCGGGCCGGGACCGGCCGCCGGGTCGGGCCCGGGACCGGCCGCCGGCTCCGGCCGTCGGGTCAGGCCGTCGGGCCGTTCCCGGCCGCCCGGCGGCGGCGTATCGCGGCCCCGGCCGTCAGGGCGAGGGCCAGGGAGACGCCGGCGCCGGCCACGGTGGCGGCGGACGTCCCGGAGCCGTCCGTACGGGGTGCCGGGGCGGCCCGGGGCGCGGGAGCCGCTTGTGCCACGGCCTCCTGCGCTCCGGCCTCCTGTGCCGGGCCCGCCTGTGCGGCGGCCTCCCGCGGCCCGTACCCGCCCGCCGCGCCCTTCTTCGCGTAGGCGGAGCCGGGGAGCTTGTCGCCGTACGCCCGGGCGACCCGCTCCCGGTAGGCGGCGAGGCTCGTCCCGTTCCTCCCGACGGCCCGCACCGCGTCCTCGTCCAGCGGGAGCACCTTCGCGCCCTTCTGGACGTACCAGGCGTCGATCTGCGGCTCGCGGAAGACGAGCCCGCCGGGCAGCAGGCGCCCGCCCTGCTCCGCGTACCGGATCTCGTCGTCGCCGGTGGCGATGTTCACCACCTGCCAGCCGTCCGCCCCCTCGACCGTCCACAGGGAGGCCTTCCGCCCGTCCGGGGCGACGGCCCGGCTGGCGCGGAACTCGACGCGGGCGACCGGGGCGCCGGCCTTCCCGGCGACGAAGTCCGGGGAGAGGATCCGGACCGGGACGGAGGAGCCCTCGACGCGCGGGGCGCCCCCGGCGTCCGGGACGCCCGCCGTACGAGCGGTCCCGGCACCGTGCGCGGCCCCGGCCCCGTCACTGGCGAAGAACCGGGACAGGGTGTCCAGGGTCCCCGGCGCGGAGGCGGCCCGCTCGGGGGTGGGGGCGGACGGCAGGCTCTCGGCGGCGGCCGCCGGGAGGGTGCCGAGGGCGACGAGGGCCGCGGCGGTCAGGAGCCCGGCGGCGGTGGCACGCGCGCGTGTCGTGGTCGCGGTGATCACGGTGGTCACGGTGGTCACGCCCCGATCCGGTAGAGCGAGTGGGTCCAGGAGAAGGAGCCGTTGCTGACGTACCAGGAGTGCGAGGCCCAGTTGTAGCGGTCGCTGGAGGGCCAGGGGTCGCCCCAGTAGACCCAGCTGCTCGCGTCGTCGTAGCCGTAGACCACGTGCATGTGCCCGCCGCCGCTCGACCACTGGATGCGGGTCTCGATCGGCCGGTCGGCGTTGATCTCGGTCTGCACGGTGGGGTAGCGCAGCCAGCCGGTCACGTACGAGCCGGTGCTGATGCCCGCCCAGCTCAGTCCGGTCTGGACGTTGCCGAGGGTGGCCTGGTTGTTGGGGCAGTCGTAGCCCTGCTGGCGGTTGAAGGCGGCGTTGCAGAACTGGTTCTGGCTGTAGGAGCGGCCGAACCAGGTGGCGATGGTGTTGCCGGCCGCCGCCCAGCACCAGTTGGTCTTCTGCTGGGCCTGCATCGTGATGTTCAGCCGCTTGGCGGCGAGGGCCGCCAGGGCGGGGGCGGAGGCGTCCTCACCGGCCGGCGCGGCGGACGCCGAGGTGGTGGGGACGAGGAAGAGGGCGGCCGCGGCGAGCGCCGCGAGGTTCAGCTTTCTTCTGCGCATCGCGTTCCTCCCGGGTGGGGGCGGGGATGTGGAGGAGCGCGTCCGGACGCTGGTCAGGAGCATCTGCCGTTGTCCGGTCCGGGTCAACACGCTTCAATGCGGGATGACATCGGACTGTGAACGGTGTGGCCCGGGTGTGAACGGACGCCCCCGGCCCACCTGCCCGCCCGTCCCCGGCGGTACGACGGTCCGCTCCCCCACCGTGAACGTTCACCGAGGAGTCCTCGTGAGCCACACCGAGGCCGATCTTGCGCAGCTGCTGCACACCGGTCCCTTCCACCTGGCGCTGCGCACCGCGCTCGCCGTGCGCGGGCTGCCGCTCCAGCGGGTCCAGCACCATCTGGCGCACCGGGGGATCAGGGTCGGGGTGACGAGCCTGAGCTACTGGCAGCAGGGGGCCCGCCGCCCGCAGCGGCCGGAGTCCCTGAAGGCCGTCCGGGCCCTGGAGGAGGTGCTCCAGCTCCCGGGGAACTCACTGCTGCGGCTGCTCTCGGAGGACACGGCCGCCCGGTCCGAGGTGGAGCGCCCGGCGGGCCGCTCGTACCGCTCGCTGGTGGAGGCGTCCGGCTCGGTCGAGGAGCTGCTCGCGGAGATGGAGTGCCCGACGGACGGGGGGCTGCACACGGTGGGGCACCACGAGCGGGTGCGGATCGGGGCGGGGCGGGAGCTGGTGGGACGTGAGTCCCAGCACGTGGTGCGGGCGCACCGGGACGGGGTGGACCGCTATCTGGCCGTCCACCACGGGGATCCGGGCTGCGATCCGTCGCGGGTGGTGGTGCGGGCGGTGGAGAACTGCCGGACCGGGCGGGTGCGGTGGCACGCCGGGACGGGGGTGCTGGTCGCGGAGCTGCTCTTCGACGCGCGGCTGCGGGCCGGGGACACGTACCTCTTCTCGTACGGCTTCGAGGACGGTACGGCGGGGGCGAGCGGGGAGTACGTGCGCGGGTTCAGCTTCGCGGGCGGGCAGTACGTGCTCCAGGTGCGCTTCGACGAGGCGGCGCTTCCGGTGCGGTGCCGGAGGTTCGCACAGGTCTCGGCGGGGGCGCCGCGCGGCGGCCGCGCGGAGCTGACCCTGACCGGCCGCCACCGCACGGTGCACCTGCTGGAGCAGGGGGTGCGCCCGGGGATCCTGGGGATCGACTGGGACTGGTCCTGAGGGCCTGAGGTTTTTCGGGGAGCCGGGCCCTCAGACCTTGGGGGCCTCGGCGGTCTCCGGCCCGGCGACGAGTCGGCCGGCCTCGACGCGGATCGGGACCTCGGGGAGCGGGACGGTGGCCGGGCCGCGGAGCGCCTTGCCGGTCGTCACGTCGAAGCGGCTGCCGTGGCAGGGGCAGTTGCCCTCGTTCTCCTCGACCTTGTCGAGGACGCAGCCGGCGTGGGTGCACTGGGCGCTGAAGGCCTTGTACTGGCCCTTGGCGGGGCAGCTCACCACGAGGCGCTGCTCGCGGTAGAGCTTGGAGCCGCCGACGGGGACCTCGTCCGGGGCGCCGAGGGGGACCGGGGCGGTCGGGGTCGGGACCTCGGCGTGACCGAGCTTGGACTCGGTGGAGCAGGCGGCGACCCCCAGCCCGGCGGCACCGGCGAGGGCGGCGCCTTTCAGTACGGTGCGACGGCTGGACTGGCCGGACATGAGCACTCCACGGTGAGATCGGGGACAAGGCACCCAGCGGTGACCGAACCGACGATACCGGCGGGTCCCGCTCCGCGGTCGCGGGGGCCCGGGGCCACGCGCACGAGGACGCGCGGATACGGCGACGCCCCCGGCGCGGGCCCCGCCGGTGTGACGGCGGGGGCCCGTGCGCGGGGGCGCGGCGGTGCGGCAGGGCCCCGGGCGGGGGCCCTGCCGGAAGGCCGGACGGCGGGTCAGGCCCTGCGGGCCCGGGTTCAGGCCTTGCGGGCCCGGGTCGCCGTCTTCTTGGCGGCGGCCTTGGTCGCGGCCGTCTTCGCGGCGGCCGTCTTCTTCGCCGGGGCGGCCTTCTTCGCGGCCGTCGCCGTCTTCTTGGCCGGAGTCTTCTTGGCGGCCGTCTTCTTCGTGCCGCGCGCCGCCGGGATCGCCGCGTCGCTGATCCGGTCGGCGCCGAGGATCTCGCGGAGGAACTTGCCGGTGTGGCTCGCCGGGACCGAGGCGACCTCCTCCGGCGTGCCTTCGGCGACCACCACGCCGCCGCCGCTGCCGCCCTCCGGGCCCATGTCGATGACCCAGTCCGCGGTCTTGATGACGTCGAGGTTGTGCTCGATGACGATCACCGAGTTCCCCTTGTCGACCAGACCGGAGAGGACCTTGATCAGCTTCGAGATGTCCTCGAAGTGCAGACCGGTGGTCGGCTCGTCCAGGACGTAGACCGTGCGGCCCGTCGAGCGCTTCTGCAGCTCGGAGGCGAGCTTCACGCGCTGCGCCTCGCCGCCGGAGAGCGTCGGCGCCGGCTGCCCGAGGCGGACGTAGCCGAGGCCGACCTCGGTCAGGGTGCGCAGGTGGCGGGCGATGGTCGGGACGGCCTCGAAGAAGTCGAGGGCCTCCTCGATCGGCATGTTCAGGACTTCGGCGATGGACTTGCCCTTGTAGTGGACCTCCAGGGTCTCCCGGTTGTACCGGTCGCCGTGGCAGACCTCGCACGGGACGTAGACGTCCGGGAGGAAGTTCATCTCGATCTTGATCGTGCCGTCGCCGGAGCAGTTCTCGCAGCGGCCGCCCTTGACGTTGAAGGAGAAGCGGCCGGGCAGGTAGCCCCGGACCTTGGCCTCCATCGTCTCGGCGAAGAGCTTGCGGACGTGGTCGAAGACGCCGGTGTAGGTCGCCGGGTTCGACCGCGGGGTGCGGCCGATCGGGGACTGGTCGACGTGCACGACCTTGTCGACGAGGTCGTCGCCGTCCACGCGCGTGTGCCGTCCGGGCACCGACTTGGCGCCGTTCAGCTCGCGCGCCAGGTGGGTGTAGAGGATGTCGTTGACCAGGGTCGACTTGCCGGACCCTGAGACGCCGGTGACGGCGGTGAGGACGCCCAGCGGGAAGGAGACGTCGATGTCCCGCAGGTTGTTCTCGCGGGCCCCGTGCACGGTGAGCCGGCGCCCGGGGTCCACCGGCCGGCGGACGTCCGGGGTGGTGATCGCCCGGCGGCCGGACAGGTACTGCCCGGTCATCGACTCCTCGTTGGCGAGGAGCTCCTTCAGGGAGCCGGAGTGGACGACCTTGCCGCCGTGCTCGCCGGCGCCGGGACCGATGTCCACGACCCAGTCGGCCACCTTGATGGTGTCCTCGTCGTGCTCGACCACGATGAGCGTGTTGCCCATGTCCCGGAGCCGCACCAGGGTCTCGATCAGCCGGTGGTTGTCGCGCTGGTGGAGGCCGATGGAGGGCTCGTCGAGCACGTAGAGCACGCCGACCAGGCCGGAGCCGATCTGGGTGGCGAGCCGGATGCGCTGGGCCTCGCCGCCGGAGAGCGTCCCGGCGGCCCGGTTGAGCGAGAGGTAGTCGAGGCCGACGTCGACGAGGAAGCGCAGCCGCTCGTTGACCTCCTTGAGGACCCGCTCGGCGATCTTCTTGTCGCGGGCGCTCAGGGTGAGCCGGGAGAGGAACTCGGCGCAGTCGCTGATGGACATCGCGGAGACCTCGGCGATGGACTTGTCCATGACCGTGACCGCGAGCACGATCGGCTTGAGCCGGGTGCCCTCGCAGGTGGGGCAGGGCACCTCGCGCATGTAGCCCTCGAAGCGCTCGCGGCTGGAGTCGCTCTCGGCCTCGGTGTGGCGCCGCTTGACGAAGGAGACGGCACCCTCGAAGGCCGGGGTGGTGTACGCCCGCTCCCGTCCGTACCGGTTGCGGTAGCGGACCTCGACCTGGGTCTTGTGGCCGTGCATCAGGGCCTTCTTGGCGCGCTGCGGCAGCCCCGCGTACGGGATGTCCGTGCGGAAGCCGAGGGCCTGGGAGAGGCCGCCGATGAGCCGGCCGAAGTACTCCTTGGTGTGGCCGTGCGACCAGGGGTGGATGGCGCCCTCGTCGAGGGACTTGTCCTCGTCGGGGACGATCAGCTCCGGGTCGACCTCCATGCGGGTGCCGATGCCGGTGCAGTCCGGGCAGGCGCCGAAGGGCGAGTTGAAGGAGAAGGAGCGCGGCTCCAGCTCCTCGAAGGAGAGGTCGTCGTACGGGCAGTAGAGGTGCTCCGAGTACATCTTCTCGCGCTCGGGGTCGTCCTCGGGGAGGTCGACGAAGTCGAGCACGACCATGCCGCCGGAGAGTCCGAGCGCGGTCTCGACGGAGTCGGTGAGCCGGCGCTTGGCGCTGTCCTTGACGGTGAGGCGGTCGACGACCACCTCGATGGTGTGCTTCTCCTGCTTCTTGAGCGTCGGCGGCTCGCTGAGCTGCACGGTCGCGCCGTCGACCCGGGCGCGGCTGTAGCCCTTGGTCTGGAGGTCGGCGAAGAGGTCGACGAACTCGCCCTTGCGCTCGCGCACGAGCGGGGAGAGCACCTGGAAGCGGCTGCCCTCGGGCAGCTCCAGGACCCTGTCGACGATGGCCTGCGGCGACTGGCGCGAGATGGGGCGGTGGCACTCGGGACAGTGCGGCTTGCCGATGCGCGCGAAGAGCAGGCGGAGGTAGTCGTAGACCTCGGTGATGGTGCCGACCGTCGAGCGCGGGTTGCGCGAGGTCGACTTCTGGTCGATGGAGACGGCGGGCGACAGACCTTCGATGAAGTCGACGTCCGGCTTGTCCATCTGACCGAGGAACTGCCGGGCGTACGAGGAGAGCGACTCGACGTACCGGCGCTGCCCCTCGGCGAAGATCGTGTCGAACGCGAGGGAGGACTTGCCCGACCCCGAGAGCCCGGTGAAGACGATGAGGGAGTCACGCGGGAGATCGAGGGAGACGTTCTTGAGGTTGTGCTCGCGAGCGCCACGGACGATGAGACGGTCGGCCACGCCGGTCCGCACCTTTCTTGAGAGAGCGGATGTGCCTACACACCAACAACCGGGAGCGCCGGATGCTTCCATCGAGCGTATAGCACGTGCATTCGATTTCCGGTCGTCCGGAGACCGCTTCACCCGAACGAGTGGTCCGGCCCGGTCGGCGCTAAGGTCGGCGCCATGATCGACCACGAGCGTGACCTTGTTTCCGTGCGGGAGGCGACCGATCGGCTCCTGGACGCCGCCGCCTCCTGGGACAACGCCGCGACGGCCGAGCCGTCACGGCTTCCGGGCTGGACCCGCGGCCATGTCCTCGCCCATCTCGCCCGCAACGCCGACGCCCTGGTGAACGTCCTCGAAGGGCGCCCCATGTACCCGGACGCCGCGACCCGCGAGGCCGACATCGAGCGCGACGCGCACCGCCCGCTCGACGCGCAGCTCGCCGACGTGCGCGAGAGCGCCGACCGGCTGCGGGCCGTGGGCGAGAGGCCCGCCGACTGGAGCCGGACGGTCGAGCTGCGCAACGGCGTCACCGACAGCGCGGCCCGGGTCCCCTTCCGCCGCTGGGTGGAGGTGGCCCTGCACCACGTCGACCTGGGCGCCGGCTACGAGCTGGAGGACCTGCCGGAGGAGTTCGTGCTGCGGGAGGTCGAGTTCCTCGCCGACCGCTGGTCGGGACGACCGGGGGTGCCCCCGGTGACCCTCCGCCTCGATCCCGAGGAGGGCCCCGCCTGGCACACCGGCGGCACCGAGGGCACTCCCGTCGTCCTCGCCGGCACCGGTCCCGACCTGCTCGGCTGGCTGTCCGGCCGCGGCGACAAGGGCGCCCGTCTCGTCGTCCTCTCCGGCGACGGCCTCCCGGACCTGCCCCCGCTATAGGCTGAGCGCATGACGTACAGCGGAGTGGTGAGGGTCGGCGGCCCTGCGGACGTGCACGAGCTGGCGGACCTGATGATCTCGAAGGTCGCGGTCGGTCCGATGGACAACAACGCGTACCTGCTGCGCTGCCGGGCGACCGGCGAGCAGCTGCTGGTCGACGCGGCGAACGAGGCCGAGACCCTGCTCACGCTGATCGGTGACGACGGCATCACCGCCGTCGTCACCACCCACCGGCACGGCGACCACTGGCAGGCCCTGGCCGAGGTGGTCGCCGCGACCGGCGCGCGCACCTACGCGGGCGCGTACGACGCGGAGGGCATCCCGGTCACGACCGACGTGCCCGTCGAGGACGGCGACACGATCCGGGTGGGCCGGGTCGAGCTGACCGCGCGCCGGCTCGTCGGTCACACCCCGGGCTCGATCGCCCTCGTCTACGACGACCCGCACGGCCACCCGCACGTCTTCACCGGCGACTGCCTCTTCCCCGGCGGCGTGGGCAACACCCACAAGGACCCGGAGGCCTTCGCGAGCCTGCTCCACGACGTGGAGACCAAGCTCTTCGAGGCCCTCCCGGACGAGTCCTGGGTCTACCCGGGCCACGGCAAGGACACCACGCTCGGTGACGAGCGCCCCCACCTCTCGGAGTGGCGCGAGCGCGGCTGGTGACCGGACGGCGGACGGAGGGCGCGCGCCCCACCAGCGGCACGCTTCCGCACGCCCCCGTGGACGGGGCGGCCGACGGGTAGATCGCGGAACATGTACCGCCGTCACTCTCCGTCGTCCTCCCCCGGCCCGTCGATGGGCCGGATCGCCGCCGCCTCGCTCGTCGGCACCGCCGTCGAGTTCTTCGACTTCTACGTCTACGGGACCGCCGCCGCCCTCGTCCTGGGGCCGCTCTTCTTCCCGACCTTCTCCCCGCTCGCCGGGACCCTGGCCGCGTTCGGCACCTTCGCCGTCGGGTTCGTGGCCCGGCCGCTCGGCTCGGTCCTCTTCGGCCACGTCGGCGACCGGTACGGCCGACGTCCCGTCCTCTTCGCCTCGCTGCTCCTGACCGGCTGCGCCACGGTCGCGGTCGGCTGCGTCCCCACGTACGCGACGCTCGGCATCGCCGCCCCCGCGCTGCTGCTCCTGCTGCGCTTCCTCCAGGGGCTCGGTCTGGGCGGCGAGTGGGGCGGGGCGGTGCTGCTCACCGCCGAGCACGCCCCGGAGCACCGGCGCGCGCTGTGGGCGAGCTTCCCGCAGATCGGCCCGGCGGTCGGCTTCCTCCTGGCGAACGGGACGATGCTGGGGCTCACGGCCGGGCTGAGCGACGCGGAGTTCCGGTCCTGGGGCTGGCGGGTGCCGTTCTGGGCCGCGGGGCTGCTCGCGGCGGGCGGGCTGCTGCTGCGCTCCTCGCTCGCGGAGACCCCGCAGTTCGAGGAGCTGTCCGCGTCCGGGCGGCGGGCGGGCGCACCGCTGGCCGAGGTCGTCCGGAACCACTGGCGGCTCGTGCTGCTGACGGCGGGGGCCCTCGCGGTCGGGTACGCCGTCTTCTACGCGGTCTCCACCTGGGCCCTGGCCTACGGCACCGGGCGGCTCGGTCTGAGCGGTCCGGTGATGCTGGGCTGCGTCATGGCGGCGGTGGCGGTGATGGGCGCGGCCACCCCGTTCGTGGCGCTCCTCGCCGACCGCCGGGGCCGCCGGACGCTCTGTCTGGCCGGGTGCGCGGGCTGCGCGCTCTGGATGTTCCCGATGGTGGCGCTGCTGCACACCGCGCGGCCGCCGCTGATGTTCCTCGGTTTCCTGGGCGCGCTGCTGGCCTTCATCACGATGTTCGCGGTGGTCTCCGCGTACCTGCCGGAGCTGTACGAGCCCCGGGTCCGCTGTACGGGCGCGGCCGTCGGCTACAACCTCGCGGGCGTCCTCGGCGGCGCCCTGACCCCCCTCGCGGCCACCGCGCTCTCCGAGGGCGGTTCCGGCCCGCCGTGGGGCGTGGCGGCCTATCTGACCCTGGTGGCCCTGGTCAGCCTGGGCTGCTTCGCGCTGCTCCCGGAGACCCTGCCGGTACGCGCAGCCGTGGAGGAGCCCGTACCGGCCCGCTGAGGGGCGGAAGAACGGCGAGGGCCGGCCGGGGAGGGGGATCCCGGGCCGGCCGTCGCCGTGTGTGCCGCGTCAGGCGCCGATGCTGTCCTTCTCGGTGCCGTCGGCGTCGGCCACGCTCTGGGCTGCCTCCCGCTCGGCCTGCCGCTTGGAGGCGATCAGGCTGGTGATCGTGGTGATGATCAGAACACCGCAGATGACCGCGAGGGAGACCGGGATGGAGATCTCCGGGACGTGCACCCCGGACTCGTGCAGGGCGTGCAGCACCAGCTTGACGCCGATGAAGCCGAGGATCACCGACAGGCCGTAGCTGAGGTGGACCAGCTTCTTGAGCAGGCCGCCGATCAGGAAGTACAGCTGCCGCAGACCCATGAGGGCGAAGGCGTTGGCGGTGAAGACGATGTACGGGTCCTGGGTGAGGCCGAAGATCGCCGGGATCGAGTCGAGGGCGAAGAGGATGTCGGTGGTGCCGATGGCCAGCATGACCACCATCAGCGGGGTCAGCACCCGCTTGCCGTTGACACGGATGAAGAGCTTGGTGCCGTGGTACCGGTCGGCGACGCCGAACTTCTTCTCGACGCTCTTGAGGAGGCGGTTCTCCTCGAACTCGTCCTCCTCCTCGTCGGCCCGCGCCTCCTGGATGAGCTTCCAGGCGGTGTAGATCAGGAACGCGCCGAAGATGTAGAAGACCCAGGAGAAGCTCGCGATGATCGCGGCGCCGGCGGCGATGAAGATCGCGCGGAGCACCAGGGCGATCAGCACACCGATCAGGAGCACGCGCTGCTGGAGGTGCGAGGGGACCGAGAACTTCGCCATGATCAGGACGAAGACGAAGAGGTTGTCGACGCTGAGCGACTTCTCGGTGATGTATCCGGCGAAGAACTCGCCGGACGCCTGGGCGTTGCCGAAGAACAGCAGGCCGAGCCCGAAGAGCGCGGCGAGCACGATCCAGACGACCGTCCAGATTCCGGCTTCCTTGACCGACACGTCATGGGGCTTGCGCCCGATGAAGAAGTCGGCACCGATCAGGGCACCCAGACCGAGAATGGTCAGGACCCACATGGTCGTTGAAACGTCCATTGCGCCTCCGGCGTCGTACGGCTACTGATCAGCGTCGTCGCTGCCGGAGGTCTCTTCCACCCGGGCGGCGGGCTGACCAGCCGCCGGGCCGACGCCCCGGGATCGGATCATGGGGATCCGTCCGTACTGACGGGCACGCCGCGCTTGGGGAGTACTCCCCTCCGCGTGAAGAACACTACCCGAAACACCAAGAGAAGGTAAAGGGCAGGGTAAAGGATCATCAAAACGCCAGTTCAGAACCGCTTCCCCTGGCGAGCGGATGCCACGTGGGCGAGGACCTGCCGCAGGACCCCGCTGCCCGGCGGGAGGACCGGCGGCTCGTACGACCAGGCGTGTCCCACCCACGGGTCGGCGAGGTGGTCGTCGGGGACGGGGGTGAGCCGCAGCAGCGAGCGCCACAGGGGGTCGAGCAGCGGCCCGTACGCGGCCGCGTCCGCCCGGTCCGCCACCATCAGCAGGTGGACGCCGACCGAGGGCCCCTCGTCGGCGAGGTACCGGAGCCGGGTGACCGCCCGGTCGTCGAAGCCGTGCGGGAAGTCGTGCACGATCAGCAGTTGCCGGGCCGTGTCCAGGCCGGGCGGCAGCGCGTCGGCCGCACCGCCCCGCAGCGCCATCTGGAGCAGGTCGACCCGCTCGGTGAGCTGTTCCAGGACCGCCGAGACGCCGACCGCGCCCCGGGCCGGCGGGGCCGCGAGGACGCCCGACTCCACGAGCGGGGCGAGGGACGCGGCGCCCGCTCCGGCCGCGTCGAGGACGTGGACGGCGAAGCCGCCCGCCGGGTGCGCCGCGAGCAGCCGGGCGGCGTGCGCGACCGCGCTGTCCAGGGCGAGCCGCCGCAGCTCGGCCTCGTCGAGGAGACCGGCCGCCTCCGAGTGCCCGCGCCCGCTGTCCACCCACAGCCCCCGCTCCAGCGGCAGCCGGACCAGCATGGGGATCCGCAGGTCGGTCCGCTCGGGCAGGTGGAGGTCGCCGAGCCGGACGGCGAGCGGCTCCTCGGCCGGGACCCGGTAGGCGTGCCAGACGGGATTGTCCCAGCGGGCGTAGGCGGGCGGCAGGGCCGGTTCGACGACCTCGGACTCGGCCGCGAGCTGGGCGAGGTCCCGGTCCAGGACCGCCCGGGCCCGCTCCACCAGCTCGTCGTGCCGGGCCCGTGCGGCCGCCCGGGCGGCGTCGTTCGCGCCCCCGTTCCGGTCGCGGTAGTCGGAGAGGGTCCGGTCGAGCTCCCGGTCGAGCCGGGACTCGGCGAAGTCGCAGGCGCTGCGGTAGGCGGCGGCGGTGCGGGCCAGGTCCTCGAACATCCCCCACACCTGGTTGTACAGGCGCTCGTCCATGGACCAGCCGGAGGCGTCCCCGGCGACCGGCACGGGCGGCGCCTGGGGCGGGGCCTGCGGCGGCTCCGGCGCGGCGGCGGGCCCGCGGCGGGGGTGGGAGTAGTCGATGGGACCGCCCGTGGCCCGCGCGTCCGTGCCCTGCGGCGGGGTCACCGGCACGGTCGGCGTCGGGTCGGAGACGACCGGCGGGAGGGGCGGGGGCGGAGGCGTGGGGTCCGACGCCGCCGGGGCGGCGGGGGCCGGGACGACCGGGGTGGCCAGGGGCGTGGGGTGATCCGAGCCGGTCGGAAGCACCGGGGCCGGGAGGGCGGGGTCCGGGGTCGCCGGAGGCGTCGACCGCGGCACCCGCTCCGGTTCGGGGACGCGCGCCTGCGGGGCGGTCGCCGCGGGGGCGGGCTCCGGGGCGACGGCGGCCAGGATCGCCGCGGCCACGTCGGCGGACCGCTCCAGGCCCTGGTCGCCCAGGAGGGCGGCGAGCCCTCCCTCGTACCCCTGGCCCATGGCGCGGACCTTCCAGGCGCCCTGGCGGCGGTACAGCTCCAGGGCGACGACGGCGGACTCGCTGTCGAGCCCGGTGACGGTGTAGTTGGCGATCTCGGTGCCGTCGGATCCGGCGACGGAGACGAAGGGGGCGGCGATCGCTCCGAAGCGGGCCGCTCCGCCGTGTCCGGTCAGCGCCAGGAGGACCGAGATCCGGTGGACGGTCCCGGGCATGGCCCCCAGGTCGACGGAGAGCCGGTGGTCGGCGGCCGCCGCCCTGGGGACGTCGACGCCGGGGAGCGAGGGCGCGCCGGGGTGGGCGATCCACTCCGCGCCGGGGACCCGGCCCGCCTCGTCGGCGAGGGTGGCTCCGGCGAGGACCGGATGACCGGCCGACACCCGGATCTCAAGGCGGGTGTCGGGCAGGGGGTGGTTCTGTCCCCGGACCAGCTCGGCCGTCATCGGCTCTGTCCCCTCGGTTCTTCCCGTCGTGGTGCCGACGGATCGGTCGCGGATCGAACGGATCGTACGCGCCCGGGCCGTGCGGCCGGTCCGGGCGGATCATGCGGGACAGCTCCCGGCGGCGGCTGCCTCCGGGAGCTGTGGGTGCGTGGTGCGCGGGCCGCCTACAGGTGCGGCAGGATCGCCGGCATCAGGTCCTGGAAGGTGCGGCCGTTGGCCGGGTTGCCCAGGGCGGTCATCTGCCAGCCGGAGCCGGCCCGGTGCACCTTCGCCATGATCTGCGCGGTGTAGCGGCCGCCGCCGTCGAGGGTGTAGCGCGCCAGCTCCTGCCCGTTCGTCTCGTCGACGAGCCGGCAGAAGGCGTTCTGCACCTCCTGGAACGTCTGGCCGGTGAAGGAGTTCACCGTGAAGACGATCTGGTCGATGTGGACCGGGACCCGCTCCAGGTCGACGAGGATCGCCTCGTCGTCGCCGCCCTGCCCCGCGCCGCCCACCAGGTTGTCGCCGGTGTGCTTGACCGAGCCGTCGTCGCTGACCAGGTGCCGGAAGAAGACCACGTCGACCGGCTGCTTGTCGGCGAAGAGGACGGCCGAGGCGTCCAGGTCGATCTCGCGGGTGCGCGAGCCGAAGAGACCGCGGCGCGGCGCCGCCTGCCAGCCGAGCCCCATCCGCACCTGGGTGAGGCTGCCCCCGCCCTTCTTCTCCAGGCTGATGGCCTGACCCTTGGTCATGTTCACGGTCACGCGCGTGCCCCTCTCGTTGCGTTCCCCCGCGCCCGCTGTCCGGTGCGTGCGGTTGGTCAGCACCCTACGCAGGGTCACTGACGGCGCGGAGGGGCGGTCCGGTTTCGTGTCGGTCTTGCAACACACCGGACCGCCTCCGGTCAGGCGAGGCCCGCCTCCTTCATCTGGCGCAACTCCTTCTTCAGTTCTCCCACCTCGTCGCGGAGCCGGGCCGCCACCTCGAACTGGAGCTCCGCGGCGGCGGCGCGCATTCGGTCCGTCATCTCCTCGATGATCGAGGCCAGTTCGGTGGCGGGCCGGTCGCCGAGCTCGACCGTGGAGCCCGCCCCGCCGCCCTTGCCCCGGCCCTTGGGGGCGTGCGCGGCGAGCGCGGGGACGGGGGCCTTGGCGCCCTTGCCCTCCTTCGCCTGCCGGTAGCCGGTGCCGAGCAGCTCCTCGGTGTCGATCTCCTCGCGCGCGATGGTCGCCACGATGTCGTTGATCTTCTTGCGGAGCGGCTGCGGGTCGATGCCGTGCTCCGTGTTGTACGCGATCTGCTTCTCGCGGCGCCGGTTGGTCTCGTCGATGGCCTGCTCCATCGCCGGGGTGATCCGGTCCGCGTACATGTGGACCTGGCCCGAGACGTTCCGCGCGGCGCGGCCGATCGTCTGGATCAGGGAGGTGCCGGAGCGCAGGAAGCCCTGCTTGTCGGCGTCGAGGATGGCGACCAGGGACACCTCGGGGAGGTCGAGGCCCTCCCGGAGGAGGTTGATGCCGACGAGGACGTCGTACTCGCCGGCGCGCAGCTCGCGCAGCAGTTCGATGCGGCGCAGGGTGTCGACGTCGCTGTGCAGGTAGCGCACCTGGATGCCGAGCTCCAGGAAGTAGTCGGTGAGGTCCTCGGCCATCTTCTTGGTGAGGGTGGTGACGAGGACCCGCTCGTCCCGCTCGGTGCGCAGCCGGATCTCGTGGACCAGGTCGTCGATCTGGCCCTCGGTGGGCTTGACGACGACCTCGGGGTCGACGAGGCCGGTGGGGCGGATGATCTGTTCGACGAAGCCGTCGCCGCGCGAGAGCTCGTACGTCCCGGGGGTCGCGGAGAGGTAGACGGTCTGGCCGATCCGCTCCTGGAACTCCTCCCACTTCAGCGGGCGGTTGTCGAGGGCCGAGGGCAGCCGGAAGCCGTGGTCGACCAGGGTCCGCTTGCGGGAGGCGTCGCCCTCGTACATGGCGCCGATCTGCGGCACGGTGACGTGGGACTCGTCGATGACGAGCAGGAAGTCCTCGGGGAAGTAGTCGAGGAGGGTGTTGGGCGCGGAGCCGGGCTCGCGTCCGTCGAAGTGCATCGAGTAGTTCTCGATGCCGGAGCAGGAGCCGATCTGGCGCATCATCTCGATGTCGTACGTGGTCCGCATGCGCAGCCGCTGGGACTCCAGGTGCTTGCCCTGCTTGTCCAGCTCGGCGAGGCGGCCCTCCAGCTCGCGCTCGATGTCGTTGACGGCCCGCTCCATGCGCTCGGGCCCCGCCACGTAGTGGCTGGCGGGGAAGACGTAGAGCTGCCGGTCCTCGCTGATGACCTCGCCGGTGAGCGGGTGGAGGGTGGAGAGCGCCTCGATCTCGTCGCCGAACATCTCGATGCGGACGGCGAGCTCCTCGTACACCGGGAAGATCTCGATGGTGTCGCCGCGGACGCGGAAGGTGCCGCGGGTGAACGCCAGGTCGTTCCGGGTGTACTGGATGTCGACGAAACGGCGGAGGAGCTGGTCGCGGTCGATCTCCTCGCCGACCTTGAGCGGGACCATCCGGTCCACGTACTCCTGGGGCGTGCCGAGGCCGTAGATGCAGGAGACGGAGGCGACGACGATCACGTCCCGGCGGGTGAGCAGGGAGTTCGTCGCGGAGTGGCGGAGCCGCTCCACCTCCTCGTTGACGGAGGAGTCCTTCTCGATGTAGGTGTCCGACTGCGGGACGTACGCCTCGGGCTGGTAGTAGTCGTAGTACGAGACGAAGTACTCGACGGCGTTGTGGGGCAGGAGCTCGCGGAACTCGTTCGCCAGCTGCGCGGCCAGCGTCTTGTTCGGCGCCATCACCAGGGTGGGGCGCTGGAGCTTCTCGATCATCCACGCGGTGGTCGCCGACTTGCCGGTGCCGGTGGCGCCGAGGAGCACGACGTCCTTCTCGCCCGCGCGGATCCGGCGCTCGAGGTCGGCGATGGCCGTCGGCTGGTCGCCGCTGGGCTGGTAGGAGCTGACGACCTCGAAGGGCGCCACCGTACGTTCGATCTTGGAAACGGGCCGCATGCAACCACCGTACGACCCGGCACTGACACTCGGGCGGCGATCGGCTCATCGCCGGGCCTCCGGGCGGCCTCTCACCAGTCCTGGGAGCGGTGCACTCCGTGGATCGCGGCGGCCCTGCGGGTGGCGCGGCCGGACGTGCGGCGGGCGGGGCGGGCGGACCGGCCGGCGGGCTCGCCGTAGTGGGTCGGCACGTGGCGCGGGGCGGGCACGCCGGGGCGGTGCACGGCCCGGGCCGGGGCCCGCCGCCACTCGGGGTCCCCCATCACGAGCAGCGGGTCGAACATGACGACGACGGCGGCCAGGATGAGGAAGACCGCCGGGCCGATCAGCATCGGCAGGAGGAGCGAGGCGGCGGGGGCGGTGGCGGCCGCGGGGGTGCCGGCGCCGTTCAGGTGGACGCTGACGGCCGCCATGGCGGTGTAGTGCATACCACTGACGGCGACACCCATCACCAGGCTCGCGCCGAGACTGGCCAGAAATCCATGCACGGAGACGGCCGCCCAGAGGGCCGTGGTGGCGGCCACGACGGCGATGACCACGGAGAGGGCGACGGTCGCGGTGTCGTACTCGACGCGCCCGTGGAGGCGCATGCCGGCCATGCCGAGGTAGTGCATGGTGGCGATGCCGAGACCGGTGATGGTGCCGCCGGTGACCAGTGTCAGGGCGGTCGCCCCGCGGTATCCGACGATGAGGATGCCGATGCCGACCATGAGGATGGCGACGCCCAGGCTGGCGAAGGTGATGGGCCGGTCGTAGTCGACCGGGGCCTGCTGGACCGAGAAGCCCATCATGGCGATGAAGTGCATGGTCCAGATGCCGGTGCCGATCGAGGTGGCGCCGAGGACGAGCCAGCCCGCCTTGAAGGTGTCGCGGTGGCGCAGGGATCTGGTGGTGCACCTCAGGCCGAGGGCGCCGCCGAGGCAGGCCATGAGAAAGGAGGCCACCGGCGTGACGAGCCCGTAGCTGAATCCGTCGACCGTGCCCTGCATGAGCTGTGCCCTCCACCCCTGGTGCGACGTCGGCCGAAAACAGTCGGTCCCGTCGGCTCCTACTCCCCCGGGGCGAGATTATGGCGCGCGGAAGTCGCGGCGACCATGTGACCGGGGATTTTCCCTGCGCGAGGCCGGAGCGAGACCGGGTCGTGATCTTGGGACCGCCCCCGGTGGTCCTCCACGGCCGCTCCCGCGCTCGGGTCCGGGTTGTCGGTGGGGGGTCGTAGCGTGGTCGGCATGGACATCGAAGCGGTGCCGGAGAGCGGTCCGGCGACGGGGCCCGCGGTCGGGGAGCGGGCCGTCCCGGTGGAGTGGGCGGTCGTGGAGAGCGACGTCGGGCCGCTCTTCCTGGCCGCGACCGGGCGGGGGCTCGTGCGGGTCGAGTTCCACGCGGACACGGCGCGGCGGGAGCAGCTGCCCGACCGGCTGGCGGCCCGGCTCGGCGCGGAGCCGGTGGAGCGCGCCTCGGGGCTGCTCGCGGAGCCGATACGCCGGCTCGGCCGGTACTTCGCGGGCGACCCGGACGAGCTCGACCTGCCCCTGGACTGGAGCCTGACGAGCGGATTCAACCGGCAGGTGCTGCGCGAGCTGGCGACCGGCGTCCCGTACGGGACGGTCGTCGGGTACGGGGAGCTGGCGCGGCGCGTGGGGCAGCCGGGCGCCGCGCAGGCGGTGGGGGCGGCGATGGGCTCCAATCCGCTGCCGGTGGTGGTGCCGTGCCACCGCGTGGTGGAGAGCGACGGCGGGCTCGGCGGCTTCGGGGGCGGCCTGGAGACCAAGCGGCGGCTGCTGGCCCTGGAGGGGGTGCTGCCGGCGCCGCTGTTCTGACGGGGGTCGTTCGGAGGGCTGCTGTCGGCAGAAAGGACGTTCCCATCAGGTGGGACGGCTGGCACACTCTCGTCGGTGACCCAGACCCCCGGTACCCCCGGTACCCCCGACTCCACTCTGCCCGGCCACATATCCGCCTCCGTCCGCGCCCCCGTCACCGCCGCCGAGCTGCCGGCGTTGCGCCGGCGCGTGCGGGCCGTGTTGATCGCCACCCAGATCCTCGGCGGCCTCGGCATCGCCATCGGGGTCGCGCTCGCCGCCGTCCTGGCCACGGAGGTCGGCGGCACCGAGGCGCTGGCCGGTCTGGCGTCGACGGCGACGGTGGCCGGTCCCGCGCTGCTCGCGATGCCGCTGGCCGCCCTGATGGCCTCGCGGGGGCGCCGGGCGGGGCTCGTCCTCGCGTACCTGCTGGGGGCGGTGGGCGCCGGTGTGGTGGTGCTCGGGGCGGTCGTCGGGAGCTTCCCCCTGCTGCTCGTGGGGCTCGTCGGCTTCGGCGCCGGTTCCTCGGCGAACCTGGCGGCCCGCTTCGCCGCCGCCGACCTGGCCGAGCCGGACCACCGGGCCCGGGCCATCTCCACGGTGGTGTGGGCGACCACGATCGGGGCGGTGCTCGGGCCGAACGTCGCGGCGCCCGCCGGGAAGAGCGTCGCGGGCCTGGGCGTACCGGCCGCGGCGGGTCCCTTCGTCTGGGCCGCCGGCGTCTTCGTGCTCGCCGCGGCCGTGGTGGCCCTGCTGCTGCGCCCGGACCCGCTCCTCACCGCCCGCGCGCTGGCCGACGGGGAACCGGGTGGGAAGGAGGCGGTCGGGGGCCGCTCCCTGCGGGCCGGGATGCGGGCGGTGCGGGAGTCCCCGAAGGCCCGTCTCGCCCTGGTCACCGTCACGGGCTCGCACACCGCCATGGTCTCGATCATGTCGATGACCCCGGTGGCGCTCACCCACCACGGCGCGGACATCCGGCTGATCGGCCTCGTCATCAGCGGGCACATCGCGGGCATGTACGCCTTCTCCCCCGTGATGGGCTGGCTGTCCGACCGGCTGGGGCGGCTCTCGGTGATCGGGCTCGCGGTCGGGCTCCTGGGCACGGCGGCGCTCGTCGCGGGCACGGCGGGGGCGAGCCACGGCCGGGTCGCCCTGGGACTCTTCGTCCTCGGTCTGGGCTGGTCGGCGGGGCTCGTGTCCGGTTCGGCGCTGCTCACGGACTCGGTGCCGCAGGCCGCCCGGGCCGCCGTCCAGGGGCTCTCCGACTTCCTCATGAACACGACCGCCGGGGTCGGCGGTCTCGCGGCGGGCCTGATCGTCTCGCAGGCGGGCTACGGACCCCTGAACGCGATCGCCGCCTGTCTGCTCCTTCCGATGGCGACGCTCGTCCTGCGGGGCGTCCTCCGGAAGGCCTGAGCGGGCCCGCGGAGGGCGCTTCGTCAGCGCGGCGCCGCCGGGGAGGAGGCTCCGGAGGTCCTGGAGGTTCCGGAGGCCGGGGAGATACCGGAGGTCCCGGAGGTTCCGGAGACCTCAGAGGCTGATGTGGTACGCCTTGCGCAGGGTCTCGTGAACGGTCCAGGTGGTCCGGTCGCCCTCGCGCAGCACACAGGCGTCGCCGGGGCCGATCTCCAGAGTGTCCCCGCCCTCGACGGCGACGGTCGCCCGGCCGGAGACCACCACGAACAGCTCGTTGGCCTCGGTGTCGGTGACGACGCCGGGCGTGATCTGCCAGATGCCGCGCACCTGCTTGCCGTCGGCGGACTCCCACAGCACCTTGCCCGTCACCTCGGGCGTGCCGGAGACGATCTGGGCGGGGTCGAGCGGCTCCGCTTCGAGCTCCGCGTCGGGGATGTGGACGGCGAAGGAGGGCTGGTCGTGTGTCGTCATGGGCGGTGACTGTAGCGGGGATCCGGAGGCCGTCCGAGACCGGGACCACATGGAGGACACGGCTCCCACCAGGGACGATGCCGGGAGCCGGCGGTGTCGACGGAATCCGTACCACCGCCCCGGGGCGGCGCCGCAAGGGCGTCGCGGCGGTCCGGGAGGGTCGCCGGGGGCGGTCCGTGACGGATTCCGCAGGGGAATCCGGAGGGGGTCCGGAGGGGGTCCGGAGGGGGTCCGGAGGGGGATCCGAAGAGAGGTCCGGAGGAATTGGCGGGAGGTCGCCAACGAGGTTTGCGGGGTTCGCGGGTGCGCCAGGAATGGGGCATGTCCACACACGTGTCCGAAGAGGTACGGGAGGCGCTCCACGAGGGCCGCCCCGTCGTCGCGCTGGAATCGACGCTGATCGCCCACGGCCTGCCGCGCCCGCGCAACCTCGGGGTGGCCCGCGAGCTGGAGGAGCTGGTGCGGGCGGGGGGCGCCGTCCCCGCCACGATCGCCGTGGTCGACGGCACGGCCAGGGTGGGTCTGGACGAGGCGGCGCTGATACGGATCGCCGAGGACCCGACGGTGCGGAAACTGGGCCACCGCGACCTGGCCCCCGCCCTGGCGACGGGCGCGACCGGCGCGACGACGGTCTCGGCGACGGCCTGGCTCGCGGACGCGGCGGGCGTCCGGGTGTTCGCGACGGGCGGCCTCGGCGGGGTGCACCGCGGATGGAGCGAGACGCAGGACGAGTCCGCCGACCTGCGGCTGCTCGCCCGGGTCGGGACCACCGTCGTCTGCGCCGGGGTCAAGTCGATCCTCGACGTGCCCGCGACGCTCCAGCGCCTGGAGACGCTGGGGGTGACGGTCGTCGGGTACGGCACGGAGCACTTCCCCGGCTTCTACCTCTCCTCCTCGGGCGAGCCCGTCGACTGGACCCTGCGGACGCCGGAGGAGGCGGCGGCGGTGATGCGCGCGCAGGACCGGCTCGGCGGCCCCCGGGCGGCGCTCGTCGTGGCCAACCCGGTGCCGGAGGCGGAGCAGTTGGACCCCGCGCTGCACGACCGGGTGCTCGCGGACGGCCTGGCGGCGGCGAAGGAGAAGGGGATCACGGGCCAGGCGGTGACGCCGTTCCTGCTCGAATACCTGACGGTGCACACGGAGGGGGCGTCCCTGGAGGCCAACCTGGCGGCGGTACGGGGGAACGTGCGGCTGGCGACGAGGATCGCGGGGGCGTACGGGGCGGGCACACCCGGTGCGGGCATACGCGGTACGGGCACACCCGGTACGGGCATACGCGGCGCGGGAGGGGCGGTCGGCGGCACGGGGATACGCGGGGGAACACACGACGGCACGGAGGCGCGCGGCACGGGCAACCGGTGAGGCGCGCCGGGCGCGCGCTGCTCGTCGTCGGGGACGTGGTCACGGACGTCGTCGCCCGGCACCGGACCCCGCTCGCGCCGGCCACGGACACGGCGGCGGAGATCCGGACCCTGCCGGGCGGCGCGGGCGCCAACGCGGCCTGCTGGGCGGCGCGTTCCGGCGGCGGGGAGGTGCGGCTGCTCGGCCGGGTGGGGACGGACGCGGCCGACTGGCACGAGCGGGCGCTGCGGGCGGCGGGCGTGCGCCCCCTGCTCGTCCGGGACGCGGAGGCGGCGACGGCCACCGTCATCGCGCTCGTGGACGCCTCGGCGGAGCGCACCTTCCTGACCGACAGCGGTGCCGCGCTGCGCCTCTCCCCCGCCGACTGGTCCCCGGGGCTGCTCGACGGAGTGGCCCGGCTGCACCTCTCGGGGTACCTGTTCTTCGCCGGTCCGAGTCGCGAAACGGCTCGGCAAGCGCTGCGGGACGCCGCGGAGGCGGGGGTTCCGGTGAGCGTGGACCCGGCCTCGGCGGGGTTCCTGGCGGCACTGGGCGCGGCCCGGTTCCTGGGAGCCGCGGAAGGCGCCGAGGTGCTGCTGCCCAACGCCGACGAGGCCCGGGTGCTCACCGGTCACGCCGAACCGGAGCGGGCGGCGGCGGAGTTGAGCCGGCGCTTCCCGCTGGTCGTGGCCACCCTCGGGGCGGCGGGCGCGCTGGTCGCCGAGGGCGGCGCGGTCACCGCGCGGGTGGCGGCGCCTCCGGCGCGGCCGGTGGACTCGACGGGCGCGGGCGACGCGTTCACCGGGGCGTTCCTGGCGGCCCGGCTCGCGGGCGCGGACCCGGTGAAGGCGGCGGAGGCGGGGTGCCGGGCGGGCGCGGAGGCGGTCACCGCCGTGGGCGGCAGACCGCCGGTGGCACCGACGGGCGGCTGAGGCGCGTTCCCGGGGCTGGGGAGCCCGGGGGCGGAGCTCGGGAGCCGGCGCGGTCTCCCGCGCCACCGGCCCCTACCGCCCGAGTCCCGTCCAGGCCGGATGGCGCGGATCGTCGGCGCGTACGACGACGTCCGCGGTTCCGGCCGGGTCGACCTCCGTCTCGTACCGGGCGAAGGCCGGAAGGGTCCAGGGCTCCTCCGTGCGCCGGGCGAGGGCGGCGGGCGAGAGCCGCAGGTGCACGGTGAGGTCGAAGGGGAACCAGTGGCCGAGCAGGAAGGGGCCGTGCAGGAGGAGGACCCCGCCGGGCGGCAGCGTGGCGTACGGGCTGCGGGTCGCGCGGTCCGTGGCCGGGTCCCACAGGTCGGGCAGCACGCGCCCGGTGCCGCCGGGCTCCAGCGGGCCGAAGACCTCCCGCCACAGGGCCCCGGTGTCGGTCCACCCGCCGTAGTACGCGTCGGGGTCCTGCTTGCCGTACTCGTACCGGAGGGAGGCGGGCCGCAGGAAACCGCCCGTGCCCGCCAGGTGGACGGGGCGCCCGCGCGCCCGCAGGGCCTCGGCCAGCGCGGCCGCGAGTTCGGCGCCGGGCGCGGCGGGCGGCCCGTCGATGCCGACCTTGAGCCATGCGCCGCCGTCGCCGGGGGCGGACGCGTCGACGTGCCCGGCGAGCGCCTCCGCCAGCCGGTCCCAGGTGATCGCCTCGTACCGCATGCCCTCACTCTGCCCGTACGCCCGGCGGACCGTCGTCACCGGGTCCGCGCAGCGGCACGCCGAGCCGGTCCGCGAGGGCCCGCGCGGTGGCGAGGGGCTCCGTCCAGACGGTCTCCTGCCATTGCGCCAGTGCGTGCGGCCACCCGGACGAGCCGGGCAGGACGGCGCCGAGCACCAGGATCCAGCCCTGCGTGTCGCCGTCCCACGCCAGTTCCAGGGCGACGGGCGGTCCGGGCAGCGCGGCGGCCTTTCCGGCGAGGGCGTCCACGTCCTGGGACGGCAGCGGTACGAGCCGGTCGGCGAGGATCTCCATGCGTGCGGCGACGAGGTCGACGCAGTCGCGCAAGCCGGGGCGGGGCGCCACCCCGGACCCCCGCATCTCCTTGACGGCCATGATCTGTCTGCGCCGGACGACGAGCGCGTCCACGCGCTCGCGTACGTCCTGCGGCAGGGCCGTCCACAGTTCGTGCGGTGTCATGGCTTGACCTTGTCACTGGCGTCACCGTTCGACCATCGGATTCATGGACACCACCACACCCACCAGGGTCGTCGTCGTCACGGGCGCGGGCACCGGCATCGGCCGGGCCACCGCGCGGGCCTTCGCGGGGCGGGGGGCGACCGTCGTCGCCGTCGGCCGCAGGGAGGGGCCGCTGCGGGAGACCGCCGGGGGCCGGCCCGGAATCCACCCGTTCGCCGCCGACGTCACGACGGAGGGCGCCCCCGAGGAGATCGTCCGGGCCGCCCTGGGCGCCCACGGCCGCCTCGACGTCCTCGTCAACAACGCCGGGATCGCCACGGGCGGCCCGCTCGGCACCCTGGACCGCTCCGTGATCACCCCGCTCCTGGAGACGAACCTCGTCGCCCCGCTCCTGCTCACCCGGGCCGCCGTCCCCGCGCTCCGGGAGTCCCGGGGCGTGGTGGTGAACGTGTCGACGACCGTCGGGCAGCGCGGCTGGCCCGCCAACTCCCTCTATCCGGCGACCAAGAGCGCCCTGGAGACCCTGACCCGCTGCTGGGCCGTGGAGCTCGCACCGGCCGGGATCCGGGTGGTGGCGGTCGCCCCCGGACCGGTCGAGACACCGATCGGCCGGCACGCGGGCCTGTCCCCGGAGCAGCGGGAGGAAGTGCGGACCTGGCAGCTCGCGCACGTTCCGCTGGGGCGGCTCGGCAGGCCCGAGGAGGTCGCGTGGGCGATCACCTCCCTCGCCGCGCCCGAGGCCTCCTTCACGACCGGCGCGGTCCTGCCCGTCGACGGGGGCGCGCTGGTCTTCTGAAGGGCGGTCCGCCGGGCCGTGGTACGACTGTGCGAGGAGGTGGCGTCCTTGCGCATCGGCGAACTGGCCCGGCGGACCGGGGTGTCGGCCCGGGCCCTGCGGCACTACGAGAAGGCGGGTCTGGTCACGTCGTCCCGGGCGGCCAACGGCTACCGGGTGTACGAGGAGGGCGCCGTCACGCGGGTCGCGAACATCCGGTACCTGCTGGACGCCGGGCTCACCCTGGACGACGTGACCGCCTTCCGCTCCTGCCTGGACGGGGACGTGTCCTCGGCCCCGCCGTCCGTCCGCGGCCTGGAGATCGCCCGCGAGCGGCTGGCCGTGCTCGACGCGCGGATCGCGGCGCAGACCGCGGCCCGCGACCGCCTGGCGAAGTCCCTGGAGGCGGAGTCCGTCAGGACGTGAGGCCGGGGGCCCCGACCGGAACCGGCCCCGTCCCCTCCAGCTCCGCGCGCCCCGACGCGACCGCCTCCGCGAGCGTCAGTCCCCCGCCCGCGAGCGCGCGGCACGTCGCCGCGTCGGTCCGCAGCCGGGCATCGGGGGCCTCCGCCGGGCCGTCCCCGTACGCGACGTCGCCGTCGGCCCCGACCCGTACGTGGAACTCCCCCTCGTCCAGGGTGACCTGGACGGTCCCGGCGCCCAGCTCCGCGAGCGGTCCGAGGAGCGGGATCGCGTACCAGTGCGCGCGCACGGCGTCGGTCGGCCGCGGCTCCCCCAGGTCGGGCGCCCCCCACACGGCGAGGGCGCGCAGGACGGGCAGCAGGTCCCGGCCGCGCGGGGTGAGTTCGTACACGGACGCCGAGGCGGGCGGGGGCAGTCGGCGGCGGGTGACGAGCTCGGCGCCCTCCATGTCCTTGAGGCGGCCGGCCAGCATGTCCGTGCTGACGCCGGGCAGGTCGGCGTGGAGGTCGGTGTAGCGGCGCGGCCCGGCGAGGAGTTCGCGGACGACGAGCAGCGTCCAGCGGTCGCCGACGAGGTCGAGGGCGCGCGCGGCGGCGCAGTGCTGGTCGTAACTGCGGCGTGACTGACGTGGCATGCGACGCAGTCTAGACATGTCGTTGGACTTTCCAAGCTCGAACTTGGTAAAACCAAGCATCGCCGAACGGCGCTGATTCCGGGAACTGGGGAGGTCGGACATGGAGTTCCGGCAGTCGAGCAAGCTGAACGAGGTCTGCTACGAGATCCGCGGCCCGGTGATCGAGCACGCCAACGCCCTGGAGGAGGCGGGCCACAGCGTCCTGCGCCTCAACACGGGCAATCCGGCCCTCTTCGGCTTCGAGGCGCCCGAGGAGATCGTCCAGGACATGATCCGGATGCTCCCCAGGGCCCACGGCTACACCGACTCGCGCGGCATCCTTTCCGCCCGCCGCGCGGTGGCCCAGCGCTACCAGGCCATGGGCCTCCCGGAGGTCGACGTCGACGACGTCTTCCTCGGCAACGGCGTGTCGGAGCTGGTCTCCATGGCCGTGCAGGCCCTCCTGGAGGACGGCGACGAGGTCCTGATCCCCGCCCCCGACTTCCCGCTCTGGACCGCCGCCACCACCCTCGCGGGCGGCAAGGCCGTGCACTACCTGTGCGACGAGTCGGCCGACTGGTACCCGGACCTCGACGACATGGCGTCGAAGATCACCGACCGGACCCGGGCCGTCGTGATCATCAACCCCAACAACCCCACCGGCGCGGTCTATCCGAAGGAGATCGTCGAGGGGATCCTCGACCTCGCCCGCCGCCACGGCCTGATGGTCCTCGCCGACGAGATCTACGACCGGATCGTCTACGACGACGCCGTCCATCACCCGGCCGCCTCCCTCGCCGACGACCTGGTGATCCTCACCTTCGGCGGCCTCTCCAAGACCTACCGGGTGGCCGGCTTCCGCTCCGGCTGGCTGGTCGTCACCGGCCCGAAGCGGCACGCCGCGAACTACCTGGAGGGCCTCACCATGCTGGCCTCCATGCGCCTGTGCCCCAACGCCCCCGCCCAGTACGCCATCCAGGCCGCGCTCGGCGGCCGCCAGTCGATCCACGAGCTGACCGCCCCGGGCGGCAGGCTGCGCGAACAGCGCGACCGCGCCTGGGAGAAGCTCAACGAGATCCCCGGCGTCTCCTGCGTGAAGCCGAAGGGCGCCCTCTACGCCTTCCCGCGCCTCGACCCGGCCGTGCACCGGATCCACGACGACGAGAAGTTCGTCCTCGACCTGCTGCTCCGGGAGAAGATCCAGGTCGTCCAGGGCACCGGCTTCAACTGGCCGCGCCCGGACCACTTCCGCATCCTCACCCTGCCGTACGCCGACGACCTCGACGCCGCGATCAGCCGCATCGGCCGCTTCCTGAGCGGATACCGGCAGTAGCGAGCGCCGACAGCAGCGGGTACGGACACGGGCGGTGACGCGGGCCCTCCCGGCTGTCATGATCGAGGGGTCCCAGAGGCCGAGGGAAACGGGAGGGCGGCCGGTCATGGACGCCGCACTGATAGCCGTGGCGGGCACCCTGCTGGGTGTCGTCTTCACGCACTGGTTCCAGGGGCGGGCCGCCGAGCGCACGGCCGCGCTCGCCCGGTCCGAGCAGCTCCGGCAGGAGCGGATCGCGACCTACAGCGCCTTCGCCGGCGCGGTCGTCGACTACCGGCACAGTCAGAACGACCGCTGGTTCCGGGCGGTCGAGGAGCCCGGTTCGGAGGAGGCGGAGGAGTCCCGCTACGCCTCCTACCGGCAGCGCACCGCCGCCCGGCAGGCCCTCTTCCGCGTCCAGTTGGTGTGCGACGACCCCGAGACCCGGCGCCTGGCGGAGAGGGCCTTCGAGGAGACCCACTGCATGCACGAGGCGGTGGGGACCGCGGACCGCGCCCGCCGCTCCGAGCGGGCGAAGGAGGCCCTCGCCCTGTTCGTCGCCGCCGCCGCGCCCGGCGTCCGCTGACGGGGGCGGGCATGGACCTCGTCGCGCCGGTCGTCGTCGAACCGCTCAAGCGCCGCCGCTGCTCGGAGTGCCACCGGGGGCCGCTGGAGCGGATGATCCTGGAGTTCAACGCGCCGGTCTGCCTGGACTGCGCCGACCTCGGGCACCTGGTCTTCCTGCCCCGGGGCGACACCGCCCTCACCCGCCGCGCCCGCGAGGCCGGCACCCTCTGGGCGGTGGTGGTACGGCACAACCGGCGCCGTACGCGGTACGAGCGCCAGGGCCTCCTCGTCGAGGAGGCGGCGCTGGCCGGGGCGGAGCGGGCCTGCCTGGCGGACGCGGAGGCGCGGGCCAGGCGGCGGGCCCGGGACGCGGAGCGGCGCGCGGTCCTCGACGCCGGGATCACCGCGGCGCTCCGGGCGGAGATCCTGCGGCTCTTCCCGGCCTGCCCGGAGGGCCGGGCCGGCGAGATCGCCGTCCACGCCTCGGCGAAGGGCAGTGGACGGGTGGGGCGCACGGCCGCGGGCCGCTCGCTGGACCGCGACGCGGTGATCGCCGCGGTACGGGCCGGCGTACGGCACGTCGACACCCCGTACGACACCCTGCTGATGCAGGGGGTGCCGCGTCACCAGGCCCGGACGAGGGTCGCGCCCGCCATCGAGGCGGTGCTCCGGGCCTGGCGCGGCGGCGAAGGGGAAGCGCGCGGCTGACGGCTCGGGCGTCAGTGCGCGCCGGTCCCGCCGCGCGGAGCGTCCCCTCAGCCCCGGTCTCCGGCGCGGCGCGCGCGGCGGTACAGCAGGGCGCCGCCGAGGAGCAGCGCGGCGCTTCCCGAGGCGGCGTAGCCGATGACGTCCGACGAGCCGGTGTGGGCCAGCGCGGCCTCGCTCTTCTCGCCCTGCGGCGCGGGGGCCGGGACGGGGGCGGGGGCGGGCGACTCGGTCTGCGCCTGCGGGACCGGGACGTTCCGCACGGGGGTCTGCGGGCGCGGCGTCGGCGTCTCGATCGGCTGGGGCGGCTTCGCGGGGCCGTTGACCGCGGTGTTGCCGAAGGACGGGTTGCCGATGCCGACCACGTTGACCGAGTTCCCGCTGACGTTCACGGGGAGGTCGACGGGCAGCTGGAGGCCGTTTCCGGAGAGGACGCCGGGCGATCCCTGGGCCTGGCCCTCGGCGGTGGAGCCGCCGCCGTTGGAGGAGCCGCCGCTCTGGGCGCCGCCTCCGTGGGAGCCGCCGGCCTGCTCCCCGCCGCGCGGAGTGCCGGGCTCGTCCTTGTGGGAGTGGGAGCGGCCGCCGCCGTCCTCGTCCGACCCGTAACCCGCGGGCTCGTCCGAGACGTTGGCGCAGCCGTTGCCGAAGGCCGGGTTGAGCAGCCCGACGACGTTGACCGTGTTGCCGCAGACGTTGACCGGGACGTGCACCGGCAGCTGAACCGTGTTGCCGGAACCGACTCCCGGCGAACCGACCGCGGCGCCCTGGGCGCCGGCGTCGGCGTGCGCGGCGCCCGCCGAGAGGGCGAGCGCCCCGCCCGTGACCAACAGTGTGGCCAGACCACTTCGGCGAATCTGCCTCATGGCTTCCTGCCTTCCGGAGGTGTGCACGGGCAGTCGCCCGTACCCGAATCAACGCGGCGGACGTGTGCGCCGGATCCGGCCATCGGAGGGTTTCACCCCAACGAGTGGGTCCTGTTCGAGTGTGGACTCACCGCCCCAGGAGACCGTCGAGGGTGTCGACCGGGTCGGAACCGGGGTCGCCGCGCGGCCACCAGTCCTCGCGGTCGGCGTCCGACTCGTAGCCGTACCAGAGGCCGTCCCGGCCGAGGCGGAGCTGGAGGGACCGGCCGGAGAGGCGGTTGCGCCAGGGGCGGAGGGCGGGGAGGCCGGCGGCGAGCAGCGCGGGTCTGGCCCGGTCGAACGGACCGGCCGGCGGGTCCCAGGCCTCTTCCAGGGCGGCGAGGCCCTCGGCGCCGCCCTGCCGCCAGGCGGCGACGGCACGGGCCAGGTCCGTGGGGGTGCGGTCGAGGGCGTGGGCCAGGTCGCGGTAGAGCGCGCGGGTGGAGGCGGTGAGCCCGGAGCCGGGGTGCGCGGCGGCGAGCCGGACCGCGTCCTGCCAGGGGGTGAGGGCGGCGACCGGGTCGAGGCCGGTGGCGAGGAGCGCGTGGGCGCGGGCAGCGGCCTCGGTGGCGAGGAGGTCGAGCGCGAGCGGGTCGGGGGCGGCGGGGTCGGGCGGGAAGACGGCCGGGCGGCCGGGCCGGTCGGGGAGCGGCAGCGGGGCGGGCAGCGGCGGGAGTCCGGCGCCGGTGGCGGCGTCGAGGGCGGTGCGGGCCGGGACGGTGGGCACCGGGGGCGGGGCGGCGGCCGTCTCGGCGGCGGACCGGGCCGCGTTGCGCCGGGTCAGCTCGGCGAGGAGCTCCTGCTCGCCGCGGCCGCGCATCAGGAAGAGGACGAACGGGTCCTCGTCGAGGAGCCGGGCGGCCTGGTAGCAGAGGGCGGCGGCGTGCTTGCAGGGGTAGCCGTCGTCCGGGCAGGAGCAGTCGGGGACGAGGTCGCCCGGCGCGGGCAGCAGCCCGGCGACCGCCTCCAGGGCGTGCGGCACGTCCTTGTCGAGGAGGGCGGCGATGTGGTCGGGGCGCGCGGTGGCCCCGTCGAGGAACTCCTCCCAGCCGTCGTCGCCGAGGGTCCGCATCCTGATCTCGGTGCGGTACGGGCGGGGCCGGCTGCCGTGGACGTAGGCGACGACCCGGCCGGGGGTGACCGTGATCGCGTCGACGTGGCCGCGTCCCGCGTAGGCCCTGCCGCGGGCGAGGCGGGCCGGGTCGAGGGCGGCGTCCTCCAGGGCCTCGACCCAGGCGTTCCCCCACCAGGTGGCGGCGAACCGTCCGTCGGGGGCCTCCCGGGGGGCGACCTGAGGGAAGGAGCGGCGGCGGTCGTCGTGGCGGGGGGCGGCTCCGCGCGCGGCCCGGACGCGGTTCACGAGGGCCTCCTCAGGGACACCAGGTCGGCGAGCTCCCGGTCGGTGAGTTCGGTGAGGGCGGCCTCGCCGGAGCCGAGGACGGCGTCGGCCAGGGCCCGCTTGGCGCGGAGCATCTCGGAGATCCGGTCCTCGACCGTGCCCTCGGCGATCAGCCGGTGGACCTGCACCGGCTGGGTCTGTCCGATGCGGTAGGCGCGGTCGGTGGCCTGCTCCTCGACCGCGGGGTTCCACCAGCGGTCGTAGTGGATCACGTGACCGGCCCGCGTGAGGTTGAGTCCGGTGCCCGCGGCCTTCAGGGAGAGCAGGAAGACGGGGACCTCGCCGTCCTGGAAGCGGTCGACCATCCGCTCCCGCTCGGCCACCGGGGTGCCGCCGTGCAGGAGTTGGGCGGGGACGCCGCGGGCGGCCAGGTGGTCGGCGAGGAGCCGGGCCATCGCCACGTACTGGGTGAAGACGAGCACGGACCCGTCCTCGGCGAGGATCGTGTCGAGGAGCTCGTCGAGGAGGGCGAGCTTCCCCGAGCGGCCGGCGAGGCGGGCGGTGCCGGGGCCGCGCGGGGCCTCCTCCCTGAGGAACTGGGCGGGGTGGTTGCAGATCTGCTTGAGGGAGGTCAGCAGCTTCATGACGAGGCCGCGCCGCGCCATGCCCTCGGACTCCTCGATCCGCGCCATGGTCTCGCGGACGGTCGCCTCGTAGAGGGAGGCCTGCTCCCGGGTGAGGGGGACGGGGTGGTCGGACTCCGTCTTGGGCGGCAGCTCGGGGACGATGCCGGGGTCGGACTTGCGGCGGCGCAGCAGGAAGGGCCGCACGAGCCGGGCGAGCCGCTCGACGGCCTCGTCGTGCTCGATCTCCTCGTGGTTCTCCACGGCCCTGGCGTGCCGGGAGCGGAAGGCCTTGAGCGGTCCGAGGAGGCCGGGGGTGGTCCAGTCGAGGAGGGCCCACAGCTCGGAGAGGTTGTTCTCCACGGGGGTGCCGGTCAGGGCGACCCTGGCGGGCGCGGGGATCTCGCGCAGCGCCCTGGCGGTCGCGGAGAACGGGTTCTTGACGTGCTGCGCCTCGTCGGCGACGACCATGCCCCACTCGTGCGCGGCCAGTCGGGCGGCGCTGGTGCGCAGGGTCCCGTAGGTGGTGAGGACGAAGCCGCCCCCGGTGCCGTCCAGGTCCCGGTCGGCGCCGTGGAAGCGCCGCACGGGCACGTCGGGGGCGAACTTCCGCACCTCCCGCTGCCAGTTGCCGAGCAGGGACGCCGGGCAGACGACGAGGGTGGGGGCGCGGCGGGCGCGGCGCAGGTGGAGGGCGATGAGGGTGACGGTCTTGCCGAGGCCCATGTCGTCGGCGAGGCAGCCGCCGAGGCCGAGCGAGGTCATCAGGTCGAGCCAGGCGAGGCCGCGGAGCTGGTAGTCGCGCAGGGTGGCGGTGAGGCCGGGCGGGGCCTGCACGTCCTCGGGTCCGGCCAGGAGCCGGTCGCGGAGGGCGGCGAGGGCTCCGACGGGGACGGCGGGGACGGTCTCGCCGTCCACCTCGGCGGTGCCGGTGAGGGCGACGCCGAGGGCGTCGACCGGTTCGAGCAGGCCGAGCTCCCGCTTGCGGGCCTTGCGGACCAGGTCGGGGTCGACGACGACCCACTGGTCGCGGAGGCGCACGACGGGCCGGTGGGCCTCGGCCAGGAGGTCCATCTCGCGCTCGGTGAGCGGATCGCCGTCGAGGGCGAGCTGCCAGTCGAAGCGCAGCAGCTCCTCGCTGTCGAAGAAGGAGGTGCCGTCGGTCGCGGAGCCCGGGGCGGCGAGCGCCGGACGGACGACGGCGGAGGCGCTGAGCGAGCGGGCCAGCTCGCGCGGCCAGTGGACGGCGACCCCGGCGTCGGCGAGCCGGGCGGCGGCGGGGCCGAGCAGCTCGTACAGCTCGTCCTCGGTGACGGCGAGGACGTCGGGCACGTCCCGCTCCAGGAGCCGGGCCAGCGGGGGCCAGACCCGGGCGGCGCGGCGCAGGGCGAGGACGGCGTCGATCCGGGCGCGGGGGCCGAAGTGCTCGCCCTCCCCCGCCCAGAGGTCCGCGGCGTCGATGACGAGGGTGGGATCGGCGAGGCTGTGGACCTGGAGGAGCGCGGCGGCCGCGTGGCGCTCGCCGCCGCTCTCTTCCTCGGGGACGCCGTCCTTCTCGTCGGAGATGCCGATGTCGAAGAGTTCGTACGGCGACAGGTCGAGGCGGAGCGAGACGCGGACCCCGGCGTCCATTCCGGCCGCCGCCTCGGCGGCCCAGGCACGCGCGCGGGGCAGGTGCTGCGGGGCGCGGGCCGCGAACGGAGCCCCGACCGCGTGGGCGGCGGCCGGGGTGCGGGGCAGGGTGTCGGCGACGGCGTCGAGGAAGGCGCGGACGAGGGCCTCGGGGTCGGGCAGCCGCAGCGGTCCGCGGCCGGGGACGGGCACGGCGTACGCCTCGGCCGGCAGGGCGGCGGCGACGGCCCGCAGATGGGCGATGTCGTCGGCGTCCAGGGGCCCGGCCCGCCAGGCGTCCAGGTCGTCGGCGGTGAGTCCCGGCAGGAGCCGCCCCCGGGCGGCCAGGTGCAGGGCGTGCAGGGCGGCGGCGGCCCAGCCGGCGGTGGCGGGGTGGGCGGCCGGGTGGTGGCGGGCCGCGACCAGGTGGGGCAGGGCGGTCTCGACGGGGAGGGTGACGGCGGGGACCTCGCGGCTCCGTGCGCCGTTGCCGTGCCGCCGGGCCACGGTCAGCTCGACGCGCTCCGCGCCGACCGCCGTCCCGGGATCCGGCAGTGCGCCGCCGTCGGGGGCCCAGAAGGCGATCCGGCCCTCGCGGGGAAGGGCGGCGGGCAGGAAGACGGCGGCACCGGTGCTCCAGGTGTGTGTCACGGCTCCGCTCTCCTCCCCCGGCCCTCCGCCGCGTGCCGGAACTCCGACGAGCTCCGACGTGCACCTCCGACCTTACGGGTGGGGACTGACAACGGGTCCGGTCGCCGGTCCGACCACCGGCCCGCGCACCGGTCCGGGCGCGGGGCCGGCCACGCGTCCGGCCACCGGCCCGGGCCCGGTCGCCGGGCGGTTCCCCCGGGCGGCCCAGCAGCGGATGACACGGGGCCCGCCGGGCGGGAGGGTGGGCCTGGACCGGGGTCGGGCCCGAGGGGCACCGCCCGCCGCCGCTCGCCGCCGTCCGTCGCCGTTGCCTCGGCCCGGCGCTCGCCCGACTTCCGCCCGACATCCGCTCGACAGAAGAGGAACCGCCATGTCCGTTCGCCGGCGTCTCACGACCGCCACCGGGGCCGTGCTGCTCACCCTCGCCGTCGCCGGCTGCTCGGGCCTCGGCCGCACCGCCGTGGGCACGATCTCGTACGAGACGGAGCGCGAGGCGGGCGTGATGGTGACGAGCCCCTCGGTGAAGGGCTGCCACCACCTGGCGCCGTCCGGCGCGACCAAGGTCGAGAACAACACCCTGGTGGACATCGTGCTGTACCCGACCCTCGACTGCCGGGGCAAGGACTCCACCTACCTGCCGTCCGACACGACGGACGAGATCGTCCCGGACACCCTCCCCTGGCGCAGCTACAGCGTCATCCACTAGGGCCTGTCCGGCTCTTCTTCGCTTTCCGTCCGGGGCGGGTCCATGCTGGAGGTGTCCGGAGAACCCCACGGAAGACGTGAACGGGAGGCGTGAGCGCCATGCGGACCGGGAGCGAGCCGGTGACCGCGCGCAGCCCCTTGCGGATGCGGTTCTGGCTGAGCGTGTGGGGACTTCTGTGGGCGGCCTTCGGCACGGTCGCGTTCGCCCTGGTGGGCCGGCCCGGCTGGGCCGCGGCCTGCGGGGTGCTGTTCCTGGTGGTCCTGGTCGACCTGCTGCTCGTGGTGCGCCGCATGCGACAGGGACCGCACTGGCAGCCGGGCCGGGACGTCCCTCCGTACGATCCCGACCGCGGCGGCGGGAAGCGCTGAACGCCCGCCCGGATGTCCGGTGCGCCCTCAGCTCCGCGAGTCGAAGCCCGCCGCCTCCAAATACTCCGGCTTGGGGTCGAGCGCGGCGGCCAGGCGGAAGTGCCGGGTGGCCCGGTCGGTCTGTCCGGAGCGCTCGAAGGTGCGGGCGAGGGCGAAGTGGGCGAACGCGTTGTCCGGCTCGCGCTCCAGGACCAGTTCGAACTCGAGCTGCGCGGGGCGCAGCTGGGCGGCGGCGAAGAAGGCCCGCGCGCGCAGCAGGCGCGCGGCCGTGTTCTCGGGGTGGGCGGCGATCACCGAGTCCAACAGCTTCACGGCGCCCCGGGGATCCCGCGCGGCCAGCAGTTGCTCCGCGGCGCGGAAGTCGATGACGTGCGTTTCCGGGTTGCTCTCGGCCACGATGGCATCCTTCCCCTCGTTCGGTGGTTGAACACCGGACCCGGTGGCCGCATTCCGTCCGGTCCCGCCGGGCAGGCCCTACGCGGAGGACGCGGCCCGTCGGACGGGTCCTAAACGGAGGACGCGGCCCGTCGGGCCAGCTCGTCCCAGACCTTCCGCACCTGCGGTTCGAGGGCGTCGAGCGGTCCGTCGTTGTCGATCACGAGGTCCGCGACGGCCAGCCTCTGCGCGCGCGTGGCCTGGGCCGCCATCCGGGCCCGGGCCTCGGACCCGTCCATGCCCCGGAGCCGTACGAGCCGGTCGAGCTGGGTCTCCGGGGACGCGTCCACGACCACGACCAGGTCGTAGAGCGGCGCGAGCCCGTTCTCGGTGAGCAGGGGGACGTCGTGGACGACGACGTCTCCGGCCCCCGCCCGGCTCTCCAGCTCCGCCGACCGGGCTCCGACCAGGGGGTGGACGATGGCGTTCAGGGTGGCCAGGCGGTCGGCGTCGGCGAACACGACGGAGCCGAGCTTCGGCCGGTCGAGCGTCCCCTCCGCGGTGAGGACGCCGTCGCCGAAGGCCTCCACGACGGCCGCGAGCCCCGGGGTGCCGGGCTCCACGACCTCGCGGGCGATCCGGTCCGCGTCGATGAGGACGGCTCCGTACGAGACGAACAGCCGTGACACTTCGCTCTTGCCGGCGCCGATCCCGCCGGTCAGGCCCACCTTCAGCATGAGCGGCAGCTTAGGGCCTGCCCCCGTGGGGCTACGCGTCGCCCTCCCGCTCCGCGAGGAAGCGCTCGAACTCGCGGCCCAGCTCGTCGGCCGACGGCAGGTCGGCGGACTCGGCGACGAGGTTGCCGCGGGTCTCGGCCCCGGCCACCGCGTCGTACTGGTGCTCAAGACCCTGCACGAGCGCCACCAGCTCCTCGTCGCCCTCGCCGATCTGGCGGTCGATCTCGGTCTGGGTGCGGCGGGCCTCCGTCCGCAGGGAGTGGGCGATGCCGGGGAGGACGAGCCCCGTGGCGGCCGTGACGGCCTCCAGGGCGGTCAGGGCCGCGTCCGGGTAGGCCGAGCGGGCCACGTAGTGCGGGACGTGGGCGGCGACGCCGAGCGTGTCGTGTCCGGCTTCGGTGAGCCGGTACTCGACGAGGGCCTCCGCGCTGCCGGGGACCTGGGCCTCGTCGAAGGGGCTGCGGTGGCCGGGCATGAGGTCGGTGCGGCTGCCGTGCGGGGTGAGCCCGACCGGGCGGGTGTGCGGCACGCCCATGGGGATGCCGTGGAAGTTGACGGAGAGGCGCACGCCGAGGCGCTCGACGATCTGCCGGACGGCGGCGGCGAACCGCTCCCACTCCACGTCCGGCTCCGGGCCGGAGAGGACGAGGAAGGGGGCGCCCGTGGCGTCCTGCACGAGGCGGACCTCGATGGACGGCGTCTCGTACGCGGTCCAGCGGTCGCGCCGGAAGGTCAGCAGCGGGCGGCGGGCGCGGTAGTCCACGAGCCGGTCGTGGTCGAAGCGGGCCACCAGCTGGTGCGGAAGGGTGTCGAGCAGGCCCTCGACGATCTGCTCACCGGTCTCACCCGCGTCGATGTAGCCGTCGAAGTGGTACAGCATGACGAGGCCGGCCGACTCCTGTGCCAGAGCCATGTCGACGACGGCCACGCCCTTCGGGTCCCATTCGTACAAATCCTGCGGATCAAGCACGATTACCGCTCCTCCTCGTGTTCCTCCTGGGAACGCGCCGGGCCGCGCCGCCATTCCCGGAGCCCGTGATCTTTCGACGGAACGGCCCGAACTCGGGCCACTGGTCCAGACCTTGACACGGTCGGGGCGGCTCCCTACCGTCTCCCGACAGCGTCGCGTTCAGCCTCTCGATCCCCGTGCACATACAGGAACTCCTCCATTCCTGCCCCGGAAGGCACCCCCATGCGCTCCCGAACGCTGCTCCTCCCCCTCCTCCCGGCACTCCTCGCCGTCCCCCTCGTGACCTCCCCGGCCGCCGCGGCGACCATCGAGGTCACGACCGCCGCCCAGCTCAAGTCGGCGCTCACCGCCGCGCGCCCCGGCGACACGATCCACCTCGCGGACGGCACGTACACCGGGAACTTCAAGGCCACCACGCCGGGCACCTCGTCCGCCCGGATCACCCTGACCGGCTCCTCGCGCGCGGTGCTGACCGCCGGCGGCGGCTACGGGCTGCACCTCAACGGCGCCTCGTACTGGACGGTGCAGGGGATCACGGTGACCGGCGGCCAGAAGGGGATCATGGCCGACTCCGCGAACGGCGTGGTGATCGACGGGGTGACCGTGCACGACCTGGACATGGAGGGCGTGCACTTCCGCAACTCCAGCAGGAACGGGGTCCTCAAGAACTCCCGGATCTACGACACGGGGAACGACGGCCGGGGCATGGGCGAGGGCGTGTACGTCGGCACCGCCAACGACCTGGGCGACAAGAGCGACGGCGCGCAGATCCTGGACAACGTCATCGGGCCGGACGTCGGCGGCGAGAGCGTCGACGTCAAGGAGGGCACGACCGGGGCGCGGATCGTCGGCAACACCTTCGACGGGCGCGGGCTGACCGGCGCCAACTACGACGACTCCTGGGTCGACGTGAAGGGCAACGACGTCCTCGTGGAGGACAACACGGGGGTGAACACGACGAACAACGGCTTCGAGACCCACAGCCAGCAGAGCGGCTGGGGCTGCGGGACGGTCTTCCGCGGCAACCGCGCGGACCTGAGGGGCGCGACCGGGCCGCAGCGGCTCGCGATCGCCGTCACCCACCAGAGCGCCTCGTGCCGGACCACGGTGTACGCCTCGAACACGGTGACCGGCGGGAACGGTCTGACGAACATCGCCGTCACGCCCTGAACCGTACGAGCGGCCGTACCCGGGGCCGTACGCGGGGGCCCGTAGGCGGAGGCCGTACGCGGAGGCCGGGAAAACGTCCGAGGCCCGCTCCCCCGGAGGGGAACGGGCCTCGGTTTCGCTAGCGGCTAGCGCTCAGCGGAGAGCCTGTTCAGCTCTGGCCGCCGGCCAGCTTCTCGCGCAGGGCGGCGAGCGCCTCGTCCGACGCCAGGGCGCCGGAGTTGTCGTCCGACTCCGAGGAGTAGGAGCCGCCCGAGATGCCCGCACCGGCGTTGCCACCGGCGGCCGGGGCGGCAGCGCCCTCGGCAGCGGCGGCCTCGTCGGCCTCGCGGGACTTGATGACCTGGGCCTGGTGCTGCTCGAAGCGGGACTGCGCCTCGGCGTACTGGGTCTCCCAGGCCTCGCGCTGGGTCTCGAAGCCCTCGAGCCAGTCGTTGGTCTCGGGGTCGAAGCCCTCGGGGTAGATGTAGTTGCCCTGGTCGTCGTAGGACGCGGCCATGCCGTACAGGGTCGGGTCGAACTCGACCGAGGCCGGGTCGGCACCGAAGGACTCGTTGGCCTGCTTCAGCGAGAGGCTGATGCGGCGGCGCTCGAGGTCGATGTCGATGACCTTGACGAAGATCTCGTCGTTGACCTGGACGACCTGCTCCGGGATCTCCACGTGGCGCTCGGCCAGCTCGGAGATGTGGACCAGACCCTCGATGCCCTCGTCCACGCGGACGAACGCACCGAACGGAACCAGCTTGGTGACCTTACCCGGGACGACCTGACCGATCTGGTGGGTCCGGGCGAACTGCTGCCACGGGTCCTCCTGGGTCGCCTTCAGCGACAGGGAGACGCGCTCGCGGTCCATGTCCACGTCGAGAACCTCGACGGTGACCTCCTGGCCGACCTCGACGACCTCGGACGGGTGGTCGATGTGCTTCCAGGACAGCTCGGAGACGTGCACGAGACCGTCGACGCCACCCAGGTCCACGAAGGCACCGAAGTTGACGATCGAGGACACGACGCCGGAGCGGACCTGACCCTTCTGGAGGGTCGTGAGGAAGGTCTGGCGGACCTCGGACTGGGTCTGCTCCAGCCAGGCGCGGCGGGACAGGACCACGTTGTTGCGGTTCTTGTCCAGCTCGATGATCTTCGCCTCGAGCTCCTTGCCCACGTAGGGCTGGAGGTCGCGGACGCGACGCATCTCGACCAGGGAGGCCGGGAGGAAGCCGCGGAGGCCGATGTCGAGGATGAGACCACCCTTGACGACCTCGATGACGGTACCGGTGACGATGCCGTCCTCTTCCTTGATCTTCTCGATGGTGCCCCAGGCGCGCTCGTACTGGGCACGCTTCTTCGAGAGGATCAGGCGGCCTTCCTTGTCCTCCTTCTGGAGGACCAGGGCCTCGATCTCGTCGCCGACCTTGACGACCTCGTTCGGGTCGACGTCGTGCTTGATCGAGAGCTCGCGGCTCGGGATGACACCTTCGGTCTTGTAACCGATGTCGAGCAGGACCTCGTCCCGGTCGACCTTCACGATGACGCCGTCGACGATGTCGCCGTCGTTGAAGTACTTGATCGTCTCGTCGATCGCGGCGAGGAAGGCTTCCTCGTTACCGATGTCGTTGACCGCAACCTGCGGGGTGGTGGCGGTGGTCTCGGTGCTGCTCGTCATGTGGGAAAGGGCTCCGGTTACGGACAGAAAGTCGTAGGTACTGCTACGCCGAGAGCCCGTATCGCACCAAGAAGCCGGACAGCCAAGGAAACCCCTGCCCGCGGACGGGAGGAGCCTCGAAAACCGAGGGGACATACACCAGGTACGAGCGCGGCCTGCTCCGTCTGAGGCACGCAGACCCGCAGCGCAACCTTTAGCATACGGAAGCGGCCGGACAGGGTCAATGCGCGAAGCGCGCACCCGGGGCAGATCGGCTCAACTCCGGCGCTACTCATGTCCATCCACGCCGTGTCGGCGTGGTCCGCCGCACGGCGGTACTGAGCGCAAACTACATCGGCGGGCGAGATGAACCAAGGGTACGGACGCGAAGACGCGGTCCAGGACGAGGCGGACGGGGCGGAGGCGACCCGGCGTGACGCGGGGGACGCGGAGAGCAGCCGGGCGAGCCGCGGATGGTGGGACCGGAACGCCGACGAGTACCAGAGCGAGCACGGCTCCTTCCTGGGCGACGACCGGTTCGTGTGGGGCCCCGAGGGGCTCGACGAGGCCGAGGCCGGGCTCCTCGGTCCGGCCGCCTCGCTGAAGGGCCTCGACGTCCTGGAGATCGGCGCGGGCGCGGCGCAGTGCTCGCGGTGGCTGGCGGCGCGGGGAGCGCGGCCGGTGGCGCTCGACCTCTCGCACCGGCAGCTCCAGCACGCGCTGCGGATCGGTGGCGAGGTACCGCTGGTGGAGGCCGACGCGGGGGCGCTGCCGTTCCGGGACGGCTCCTTCGACCTGGCCTGCTCGGCGTACGGGGCGGTGCCGTTCGTCGCCGATCCGATACGGGTCTTCCGGGAGGTGCGCCGGGTGCTGCGGCCGGGCGGGCGCTGGGTGTTCTCGGTGACGCACCCGATCCGCTGGGCCTTCCCCGACGAGCCGGGGCCCGAGGGGCTCTCGGTCGCCGCCTCCTACTTCGACCGCACGCCGTACGTCGAGCAGGACGAGGAGGGGCGGGCGGTGTACGTGGAGCACCACCGGACGCTCGGGGACCGGGTGCGGGACGTGGTGGCCGGCGGGTTCCGGCTGGTGGACCTGGTCGAGCCGGAGTGGCCGGCCTGGAACGGCCAGGAGTGGGGCGGCTGGTCCCCGCTGCGGGGGAACCTGATCCCGGGGACGGCGATCTTCGTGTGCGAGCGGATGGAGTAGAGAGAGGGAGGGGAAGAGGGGGCGGGGAAGAGGGGGCGGGGTGCGTGGCGGTCCCGTCCGACCCGCCGGTCGTACTTACCCACTTACGTACTTACAGGTGGGCCCTGTGGACAACGGGGCTCACCTTTTTGCTGCCCGTACGAGACTGAGTGCGTGATCCGAAACGAAGCGCTCGACCGTCTCCCCGTCCGCCATGCCGTTCCCGAACTGCTCGCCGCGCTCGCGGAGCGCGGCGCGGCGGTGCTGTCCGCTCCTCCCGGCACCGGCAAGACGACGCTGGTGCCGCCGGTGCTCGCGGGGCTCATGGGGGACGGGCCGGCGCGCCGGGTGCTGGTGGCCGAGCCGCGCCGGATGGCGGTGCGGGCGGCGGCCCGGCGGATGGCGTGGCTGCTCGGCGAGGAGGTCGGGGGCGCGGTCGGCTTCTCGGTGCGCGGCGAGCGGCGAGCCGGTCCGGCGACCCGGGTCGAGGTGGTGACCACGGGCATCCTGCTCCAGCGGCTCCAGCGGGACCCGGAGCTCGCGGGGGTCGACGTGGTGCTGCTCGACGAGTGCCACGAGCGGCACCTGGACGCCGACACCGCGATGGCGTTCCTGGTGGACGTGCGGGCGGCCCTGCGGCCGGAGCTGAAGCTGGTCGCGGCCTCGGCGACGAGCGACGCCGAGGCCTGGGCGCGGCTGCTGACGGCCCTCGACGGCGACGGTCCCGCGCCGATCGTGCGGAGCGAGGGGGAGGGACACGGGTACGAGGTCCGGTTCGCCCCGCCGCCCGCCGGGATCAGGCCCGCGCACGGCACCTGGGTGGATCCGGCGCTGCTGCGCCACGTGGCGGCGACGGTCCGGCTCGCCCTGGAGCGGCACGGCGGCGACGTCCTCTGCTTCCTGCCGGGCACGGGGGAGATCGCGCGGACGGCGGGGCTGCTGTCCGACCTGGACGCCGAGGTGCTCCAGCTGCACGGGCGGGCTCCGGCGGCGGTGCAGGACGCGGTGCTGCGGGGCGCCGAGCCGGGCGGGCGGCGCCGGGTGGTGCTCTCGACGGCGGTGGCGGAGTCGAGCCTGACGGTCCCGGGGGTGCGGATCGTGGTCGACTCGGGGCTCGCGCGGGAGCCGCGGACGGACCACGCCCGGGGGCTCGGGTCGCTGGCGACGGTGCCGGTGTCGACGGCCGCGGCGACCCAGCGGGCCGGGCGCTCGGGACGTGAGGCGCCCGGCGTGGTCTACCGCTGCTGGGCGGAGGCGGAGGACGGCGGCCGGGCGCGGTTCCCGTCGCCCGGGATCAGGATCGCGGACCTGGCGGACTTCGCCCTGCGGGCCGCCTGCTGGGGCGACCCGACGGCCGGGGGGCTCGCGCTGCTCGACGCGCCGCCGGCCGGGGCGATGGAGGCGGCCCGTTCGGTCCTCGGGTCGATCGGGGCCGTGGACGCGGCGGGCCGGGCCACGGAGCGCGGGGTACGGATGTCCCGGCTCGGGCTCCATCCGCGGCTGGGCCGCGCCCTGCTGGACGGTGCGCCGGAGGTCGGGGTGCGGCGGGCCGCCGAGGTGGTCGCGCTGCTCGGCGAGGAGCCGCCGCGCGACTACGGGGACGACCTGGCGGCGGCCTGGCGGACGGCCCGCCGGGGCTCGGACGGGTACGGCGCGCGGTGGAGGGCGGAGGTGCGCCGTCTGGAGCGGGCGGCCGGAGAGGCGGTGACCGGGGGCGGGGGCTCCGAGGGTGGCGGGGGCGCCTCGGCGGTCGGGGAGGGCGAGGACGCCGTGGCCGGTCTGGTGACGGCGCTCGCCTTCCCGGAGCGGGTGGCCAGGGCCCGGGAGCAGGGCGGCTTCCTGATGGTGTCGGGGAGCGGGGCGCGGCTCGCCGAGGGTTCCGGGCTGCGGTCCGCACCGTGGCTGGCCGTGGCGGTGGCGGACCGTACGGCGCGGGACGCCACGGCGCGGGTGCGGCTCGCGGCGGTGGTGGACGAGGCCGTGGCGCGGCGGGCGGCGGGGCACCTGCGGTCCACCGGCGAGGAGGTCCGTTGGGAGGACGGGGACGTGGTCGCGCGCTCGGTGGACCGGCTGGGCGCGGTCGAGCTGACGGTCCGGCCGCTGGGCACCGGGGCCGATCGCACCCTGGTGCGGGAGGCGCTGCTCGACGGTCTGCGGCGCGAGGGTCTGGGGCTGCTGCGGTGGGGCCGGGAGGCCGGGGAGCTGCGCGAGCGGCTGGCGTTCCTCCACCGGGAGGTGGGCGGGCCGTGGCCGGACGTGTCGGAGGAGGCGCTGGTCGACCGGGCCGGGGAGTGGCTGGAGCCGGAGCTGTCCCGCGCCGGGCGCCGCGCCGACCTGGGGCGGATCGACGCCGGTGAGGCCCTGCGGCGGCTGCTGCCGTGGGCATCGGGCGAGGCGGGCCGGCTGGACGAGCTGGCGCCGGAGCGGATCGAGGTGCCGAGCGGTTCGCGGATACGGGTGGAGTACGGGGGCGACCGGCCGGTGCTCGCGGTGAAGCTCCAGGAGATGTTCGGTCTGGCCGAGACGCCCCGGGTGGCGGGGGTTCCGGTGCTCGTCCACCTCCTCTCCCCCGCCGGGCGGCCGGCGGCGGTGACCGCCGACCTGGCGTCGTTCTGGCGGGACGGCTACCGCGCGGTGCGGGCGGAGCTGCGGGGGCGGTACCCGAAGCACCCGTGGCCGGAGGACCCGTCCGCGGCGGTGGCGACCCGGCACACGAGCGCGCGGCTCAGGAGGGAGCGGTGACTCCGGGGAGGCGGTGGGACGGGAGGTGGCCCGGGAACGCGAAGCGCCGCCCCCCTCGTCCGGTGCGGACGGAGGGGGCGGCGCGGGAGGCGCGGGGCGGGAGGCGCGGGGCGGCCGGGCCGGTGCCTCGGGCGAGGCGGCCGGGCCCCGGAGCCCTGATCGACCTGCGGGGGGGGGGCGGCGATCAGACCTCGGGACCGTGATCAGGCCTCAGGGCCGTGATCAGACCTCAGGGCCGTGATCAGGCCTCAGGGCGGCGATCAGCCCTTGGGCGCGGTGGAGGTGGAGGAGTCCGTCGGCGTGGAGGACGACGGGGAGGGAGAGGCGGACGGCGAGGGGGAGGTCTCGGGCGTAGCGCTCTCGGAGGGCTCCGGCTTCGGGGTGGGGGTGGTGGGAGCGGGGGTGGAGGCGGGCTCGGTGACCTTGAGCTCGACGAAGAGGGCGCCGCCGCCGGGCGTGGTCAGCTTGAGGAAGTACGTGCCCGTCTTGTCGCCCGCGAGGAGGTCGCCCGCCGCGAGGGTGAGGGTGCCGTCCGTGGCGGTCCGGAAGGTGGCGGTGCGGGAGGACGTGCTCTTGAAGGTCGGGCCCTCGGCGCTCGCCTCCTTGTCCGTCTTCGCGGTGACGATCTGCGCGGTGACGGGCACGCCGGGGGCGAGGGCCTCCTTGAGGGTGGCCTTCACCTGGACCTGCTGGTCGAAGGCGGTGCCGGTGGCGGCCGACAGGGGGGCGTCGCCGACGCGGACGAGGGCGTCCGCCTGGCGCTCCGTGACGGAGGCGGCGAATTCGGCCGCGCCCAGGGTCCGGCCCACGACGGTGGCCCGGATCTTGAACGGTCCCGTCTTCTCGCCGGCCCGCAGCGCCGGGGAGGAGGCGACGCCGGACGCGGTGGTGGTGGCGGTGACGACCGTCTTGCCCCCGGCGAAGCGGGCGTCGGTGGCCCCGACGATCTCGAAGCGGACGCTCACCTTGGCGACCGGCTTGCCCGAGGCGTCGAGCGCCGCGACCCGGGGGGTCTTCGCGAAGTCGCTGCCGGTGGTCGCGGTGAGCTGTCCGTTGGCCGCGACCGTGAGCTCCGCGACCTTCCCGGCCGGCGAAGTGGCGGGCGGCGTCGGGTCGGTGGTGGGGGGCTTGGTGGGAACGGTCGGCGGCTTGGCCGTCCCGGGCTTGGGCGGCTTCGGGTTCTGGGTGCTCGGCTCCGGCGCGGGGGACGTCGGGGAGGGGGACGTCGGCGCGGTCGGGAACGGCGTGGTGGGGCTCGGGAAGCCGCTCGGGCGGCGGTCGTCGCTGCGGTCGACCGGCAGCACGCCCGTGCCGTCCGGGACCTGGTGGGTGCCGCGCTTGTAGTACTCGAACCAGGACAGGACCGTGCTCAGGTACTCGGTCGAGCGGTTGTAGCTGAGGATCGCGCGGTCGAGGTCGGCCCTGAGCGCGAGGTTGCGGTCGTTGGCGCAGAGGTAGAGACCGGCGGCCTGGGCCGCGTCGTAGATGTTGTTCGGGTCCTTCTTCCCGTCGCCGTTGGCGTCCTGGCCCCACGTGGCCCAAGTGGACGGGATGAACTGCATCGGGCCGACGGCGCGGTCGTGGACCTTGTCGCCGTCGTAGGCGCCGCCGTCGGTGTCGGAGATGTTGGCGAAGCCGACGCCGTTGAGGGCCGGGCCGAGGATCGGGGAGATGGTCGTGCCGTTGCCGTCGACCCGGCCGCCGCGCGCCTGCCCGGACTCGACCTTGCCGATGCCGGCGAGCAGTTGCCACGGCAGGTTGCAGCCGGGGTCGGTCGAGCGGATCGACTGCTCGGCCCGCTTGTAGGCGGAGAGGACGGACGCGGGTATGCCGGCTTCGGCGGGACCGGTGATCACCGGCAGGTCGATGCTCACCGTGGGCTTGCCCGGCTTGTTCAGCGGCGGCAGCTCCGTGTAGTACGGCGAGTCGCCGGTCGCGGAGCCCTTGCCGGACGGCGGGGCGGTCTCCCCCGCGCCGACGGTGCGGTCGCCGCCGGCGTTGTCCGTGGTCGGCTGGATCGCCTCCGGTGCCTGCGATGCGGCGAGTGCGGCGACCGCCGCGGCCACCACCGCCCCGCTGGTGGCCCCCCTGCGCAGTCGGCGGCCCATGTCCGGTGCCATATGCGTCGTTCCTCCCCAATCGACTGCGGCCCCGCGCTCCCCGCGCGTGGCCTCCGGCGACCCTATGCCAACTCCGTACCGACGAGTACCGGCCCGTGACCGGGTTTCACGCTTTCGTCACCTCTTGGCCGCCGGCCGACCAAACGGGGGCGGGAACCGATCGGGGCGCCCGTCGCCTCTTGCACTGCGACCGATCATGGACCGCCGGCCGTCCCCTACGGGCCGTCGCCGTCCGAACCCCGGGAGTCCCCCTTGCCGTTCACGCTGAGCCACGCCGCTGCCGTGCTGCCCGGGCTGCGCCGGAACGGGACCGCGCGCGGGCCGCTGGTCGCGTCCGCCCTCGTCGCGGGTTCCTTCGCGCCCGACATGACCTACTTCGCCGCCACGGCGCTCCCCGACGCGATGGCCTTCGGGGACGTCACCCACTCCCCCGTCGGGGTCGTCACGGCCGACGTGCTGATCACGGCCGCGCTCGTCGGCCTGTGGCTGACCGTGCGCGAACCGCTCGTGGCGCTGCTGCCCGCCCGGTGGCGGGGCAGGGTGTACGGGCTGGTCGTGGGCCGCCGCCGGCGGGAGCGGCGGCCGGCCGCGCTCGCGGGCTGGTTCTTCCTCTCGGCGGTGCTGGGCGCCACGACCCACGTGGTGTGGGACTCCTTCACCCACATCGACCGCTGGGGCACCCGCGCGATCCCCTTCCTCGGCGAGATCGTGGCCGGCTTCCCGGTCTACCTCTACGCGCAGTACGGGAGTTCGGCGCTGGCCCTGCTGCTCCTCGGCCGGTTCACCGTCCGGGCACTGCGCGCCACCGCGCCCGGGGCGGGGCTTCCCGCCGGCGTGCCGGTCCCGGACCGGCGCGGGCGGCTCGTCGCGGCCGGGCTCATCGGCGGCTGCGTCCTCGCCGGGATCGCCCACCGGGTCCTGCGCTGGGCCGCGTACTGGGGCTGGGACCGGATCGAGACGCCCCTGGACGTCATTCCGACGGCGTGCTTCGGGGCCGGCGCCGGACTCGCCGTCGGGCTCGTGCTGTACGGGACGGGGGTCCGGCTCCTCGGAGCGTCGCCCGCTCCCGGGACGGGGGCCCCGGCTCTCCCGGACGCGGAGGGAGAGGCCCCGGCGTCCCGGCCGGAGCGCTCCCGTCCGGGACCTCGCTGACCTCCTCCGAGGGAGTGAAGTCGCGGGCCGCCGCGCTCCCGGAGAGTCTGCGGTGCACGGCCAGGGCGACCCCCTCCAGCGTGCGGATGCCGTACCGCATGGTGGGGTTGCCGTGGCTCAGCAGGGCCAGCCGGTAGTCGGTCGCGGAGGCACCGCCCGCCCCGGCGCCCGTGCCCACCCCCGTACCCGCTCCCCCGCCCTTCCCCTTGCCCTTGCCGGCGGCCGGGCGCACCACGCCGACGCTGTGGACGCGCCAGGCGTGGGTGGCGCGGGGCAGCCAGCCGTTCTTGAGGTGGACCTTGACCGTGCGGGGCGCGCCCGAGGTGACGCCCCAGGCCTGGTCGCGGACGACCTGACCCATCAGGGACAGCGCCTCGGTGCGACGGGACACCGCGGCGAGCAGGGCGAGTTGGTCGCGGGCGGTGGTGCGGGTGAGGCCCCAGTACCCGCCGTGCCCCGGGACGGTGTCCCGGGCCCCGACGTCGCGCAGCACCCTGGCGAGGCGGGCGCGGGAGAGCCCCTGCCACAGCTCGCCGGCCGCCTTGTTGTCGGAGCGGGTGATCATCGCCCTCATCCGCTGGGACTCCGGGCGGGTGGGCGCGCGGCCGAGCTCCGCCGCCCGTCCGAGGACGGCCTCCAGGATGAGGACCTTGGCGATGCTGGCGGAGTCGTACACCAGGGTGTCGTCCAGCCGGCAGCGCAGTCCCCGCGCGGGGTCGTGCAGGGCGACGGAGACCGTGCCGTCGCGGCCCTCGAGGGCCTTCGCGATGTCCTGGGACAGCCGGCCGGCGAGGGTCGGCTCGCGGGACGAGGTGCAGAGTGCGGGTGCCCGGTGCGCCTCGGCGGGCCGGACGGCGCCCGATGCCCCGAGTACGGCTCCGAGCAGGGCCCAGGCGCGAAGGCGGGCGCGGCAGCTCGTGATCATGCTGCTCAGTTTCGTGAGCCCGGCCGCCAGGACGCCCTCCGGAGTGGTCCATCCGGCGCAAATCACCCCGCCCCCGGGGCCCGCACGGCGGTCGCACGCCCGCCCCCGGTCCCGTACGGCGGCCGTACGGGACCGGGGACGGGTGCGGGTCAGTGCGCGGCGGAGTCCCAGTCGCGGCCGACGCCGACGGAGACGTCGAGCGGGGCGCGCAGGTGGGCCGCGCCGGACATCTGCTCCCGGACCAGGGCCTCGACCTGCTCGCGCTCGCCGGGGGCGAGTTCGAGCACGATCTCGTCGTGGACCTGGAGGAGCATCCGGGAGGTGAGGCCCGCCTCCGTGAGCGCCCGGTCGACGTTCAGCATGGCGACCTTCACGATGTCGGCGGCCGTGCCCTGGATCGGGGCGTTGAGCGCCATCCGCTCGGCGGCCTCGCGGCGCTGCCGGTTGTCGCTGTTGAGGTCGGGCAGGTAGCGGCGGCGGCCCAGCATCGTCTCGGTGTACCCGGTGGCGCGGGCCTCGTCGACGACCCGGCGCAGGTAGTCCCGCACCCCGCCGAAGCGCTCGAAGTAGGTCTCCATCAGGATCCGGGCCTCGGCCGGGTCGATGGTGAGCTGCTGGGCGAGGCCGAAGGCGGAGAGGCCGTAGGCCAGGCCGTACGACATGGCCTTGATCTTGCGGCGCATCTCGGCGTCGACGGCGGACCGCTCGACGCCGAAGACCTGGGAGGCGACGGTGGTGTGCAGGTCCTCGCCGGAGGTGAAGGCCTCGATGAGGCCCTCGTCCTCGGAGAGGTGGGCCATGACCCGCAGCTCGATCTGGCTGTAGTCGGCGGTCATCAGGGCCTCGAAGCCCTCGCCGACGACGAAGCCGTGCCGGATGGCCCGGCCCTCGTCGGTGCGCACCGGCACGTTCTGCAGGTTCGGGTCGGTGGAGGAGAGGCGGCCGGTGGCGGCGACGGTCTGGCTGAAGGTGGTGTGGATCCGGCCGTCGGCGGCGACGGTCTTGATCAGGCCCTCGACGGTGGAGCGGAGCCGGGCCTGCTCGCGGTGGCGGAGCATGATCACGGGCAGTTCGTGCTCGGTCTGGCCGGCCAGCCAGGCGAGCGCGTCGGCGTCGGTCGTGTACCCGGTCTTGGTCTTCTTGGTCTTCGGGAGGTTCAGCTCGCCGAAGAAGACCTCCTGGAGCTGCTTGGGCGAGCCGAGGTTGAACTCGTGGCCGACGGAGGCGTGCGCCTCCTTCACGGCCTGCTGGACGGCGCCGGCGAACTGCTGCTCCATGGCCTCCAGGTGCTCGCGGTCGGCGGCGATGCCGTGCCGCTCCAGGCGGGCGAGGAGGGCGGAGGTGGGCAGCTCGACCTCGTGGAGGAGCTCGCGGGCCCCGACCTCGCCGAGCCGCTCGTCGAAGGCCCCGCCGAGGTCCAGGACGGCGCGGGCCTGGGCCATGAGGGCCTCGGCCTCGGCGGTGTCGTCGGCGCCGAAGGCGAGCTGCCCGTCGGAGGCGGACGCGGGGGCCAGCTCGCGCCCGAGGTACTCGATCGAGAGCGCGTCCAGGGCGAAGGAGCGGCGGCCGGGCTTGACGAGGTAGGCGGCGAGGGCGGTGTCCATGGTGACGCCCGCGACGCTCCAGCCGTGCTCGGGGAAGACCCGCATGGCGCCCTTGGCGTTGTGCACGACCTTGGGGCGGTCGGGGTCGGAGATCCACGCGGCCCAGGCCCGCTCGTCGGCCTCGTCGATCCCGCTGGGGTCGAACCAGGCGGCGGCGCCCCCGGCGGCGGCGAGGGCGACCTCGGCGACGTTTCCGGTGCCGAGGGCCCAGCTGTCGACGGTGGCGACGCCGAGGGGCCCGGTGCCGTGCTCGGCGAGCCAGGGGGCGAGCTCGCCTGCGGCCAGGACGGAGGCTTCGAGCTCGACGCCCGCGGCGGGCGGCGGGGCGGCCTCCTCGGCGGAGCCCGGGTCAACGGCGAGGAGCCGCTCGCGCAGGGAGGGGTTGCGGATCTCCAGGGTGTCGAGGACGAGGGCGACGGCCGTCCGGTCGTAGGGCTCGCGGGCGAGGTCGGCCACCGTCTTCGACAGCTCGACGTCCCGGACCATCTCGGTCAGGCGCCGGTTGAGCCGCACCGACTCCAGGTGGTCGCGGAAGTTCTGCCCGGCCTTGCCCTTGACCTCGTCGGCGCGCTCGACGAGCTGGTCGAAGGAGCCGAACTGGTTGATCCACTTGGCGGCGGTCTTCTCGCCGACGCCGGGGATGCCGGGCAGGTTGTCCGACGGGTCGCCGCGCAGGGCCGCGAAGTCGGGGTACTGCGAGGGGCTCAGGCCGTACTTCTCCTGGATCTTCTCCGGGGTGAAACGGGTCAGCTCGGAGACGCCCTTGGTCGGGTAGAGCACGGTGACGTGGTCGGTGACGAGCTGGAAGGAGTCCCGGTCGCCGGTGACGATCAGCACGTCGAAGCCCTCGGCCTCGGCCTGCGTGGCGAGGGTGGCGATGACGTCGTCCGCCTCGAAGCCGTCGACGGCGAAGCGCTGCGCGCGCATCGCGTCGAGCAGCTCGCCGATCAGCTCGACCTGTCCCTTGAACTCGTCGGGGGTCTTCGAGCGGTTCGCCTTGTACTCGGGGAACTCCTCGGACCGCCAGGTCTTGCGGGACACGTCGAACGCGACCGCGAAGTGCGTGGGGGACTCGTCGCGCAGCGTGTTCGCCAGCATCGAGGCGAACCCGTAGATCGCGTTCGTCGGCTGCCCCGTCGCGGTGGTGAAGTTCTCCGCGGGCAGCGCGAAGAACGCCCGGTACGCGAGCGAGTGCCCGTCCATCAGGAGCAGGCGGGGGCGGGTGTCTGCGGTGTTCTTCGATGCTGTCTGGGCCACGGGACGATCCTGCCACGGCCCACCGACAATCCCCTCCTCACCGGCCGGGGTGCCGGGCTGTCGGTGGCGCGTGACAGGATCGGAGACGTACGCCGCAGGACGACCGCTCAAGGGAGAGCGCGATGGTCAGCAAGCCGCCGGCCGGTGACCCGGTCCAGGACGCACCGCAGGTCACGCCGCCGCAGCACGCAGCCGCCGGACTGCCCGCCGTCGGGCACACCCTGCGGATCGCCCGGGAGCAGATGGGGTCCCTGCGCACCGCGCGGACCCTCCTCAAGGTCAACCAGAAGGACGGCTTCGACTGCCCGGGCTGCGCCTGGCCCGAGGAGGACAGGCGGCACGTCGCGGAGTTCTGCGAGAACGGCGCCAAGGCCGTCGCCGAGGAGGCGACGCTGCGCCGGGTCACCCCGGAGTTCTTCGCCGCGCACCCGATCGCGGACCTGGCGGAGCGCAGCGGGTACTGGCTGGGCCAGCAGGGCCGCATCACGCAGCCGATGCTGCTGCCCGAGGGCGGCGACCGGTACGAGCCGGTGACCTGGGAGCGGGCCTTCGGGATCCTCGCGGAGGAGCTGCGGGCCCTGGACTCCCCCGACGAGGCGCTCTTCTACACCTCGGGCCGCACCAGCAACGAGGCGGCGTTCCTGCTCCAGCTCTTCGCCCGCGAGTTCGGCACCAACAACCTGCCCGACTGCTCCAACATGTGCCACGAGTCCTCGGGCTCGGCCCTGACGGAGACCATCGGCGTCGGCAAGGGCAGCGTCTCCCTGGAGGACCTGCACCGGGCGGACCTGATCGTCGTGGCCGGACAGAACCCGGGCACGAACCACCCCCGGATGCTGTCCGCCCTGGAGAAGGCGAAGGCCGCGGGCGCCCGGATCATCTCGGTGAACCCGCTGCCGGAGGCCGGCCTGGAGCGGTTCAAGAACCCGCAGACCCCCCGCGGCATGCTCCAGGGCGCCGCGCTCACCGACCTCTTCCTCCAGATCCGGATCGGCGGCGACCAGGCCCTCTTCCGCCTCCTCAACAAGCTGGTCCTGGCGACCCCGGGAGCGGTCGACGAGGAGTTCGTACGCGAACACACCCACGGCTACGAGGAGTTCGCGGCGGCCGCGGAGGAGGCCGACTGGGACGGGACCCTGGCGGCGACCGGTCTGGAGCGCTCCGAGATCGAGCGGGCCCTGGAGATGGTCCTCGCCTCGGAGCGGACGATCGTCTGCTGGGCGATGGGCCTCACCCAGCACAAGCACTCCGTGCCGACCATCCGCGAGGTGGTCAACCTGCTGCTCCTGCGCGGGAACATCGGGCGGCCGGGCGCGGGCGTCTGCCCGGTGCGCGGCCATTCGAACGTGCAGGGCGACCGGACGATGGGCATCTTCGAGCGCCCCGCGCCCGCGTTCCTCGACGCCCTGGACAAGGAGTTCGGGATCGTCTCGCCGCGCCACCACGGCTTCGACGTGGTCCGCTCGATCCAGGCGCTGCGCGACGGCGAGGCGAAGGTGTTCTTCGCGATGGGCGGCAACTTCGTGGGGGCGACGCCCGACACGGAGGTGACCGAGGCGGCGATGCGCCGGGCCCGCCTCACCGTCCACGTGTCGACGAAGCTGAACCGCTCGCACGCGGTGACGGGCACGCGCGCGCTGATCCTGCCCACCCTCGGCCGCACCGACAAGGACGTCCAGAAGGGCGGGCGGCAGTTCGTGACGGTCGAGGACTCGATGGGCCTGGTGCACTCCTCCCGGGGCAACCTGCCCCCGGCGAGCCCGCACCTGCTGTCCGAGCCGGCGATCGTGGCGCGGATGGCCCGCGCCGTCCTGGGGGACGGATCGGCCACCCCTTGGGAGGAGTTCGAGGCCGACTACGCCCGGATCAGGGACCGCGTCGCGCGCGTGGTGCCCGGCTTCGAGGACTTCAACGCGCGGCTCGCGGCCGACCCGGGCGGCTTCGCGCTGCCGCACGCCCCGCGCGACGAGCGCCGCTTCCCCACGAAGACCGGCAAGGCCAACTTCACGGCCGCGCCCGTCGAGTACCCGAGGGTGCCGGAGGGCCGGCTGCTCCTCCAGACGCTGCGCTCGCACGACCAGTACAACACCACGATCTACGGCCTGGACGACCGCTACCGGGGCATCAAGGGGGGCCGCCGGGTCGTCCTGGTGCACCCGGAGGACGCGGCGGCCCTCGGCCTGGCCGACGGGGCGTACGCGGACCTGGTGAGCGAGTGGAGGGACGGCGTCGAGCGGCGGGCGCCCGGCTTCCGGGTGGTGCACTACCCGACGGCCCGGGGGTGCGCGGCGGCCTACTACCCGGAGACGAACGTCCTGGTGCCGCTGGAGTCGACGGCGGACGTCAGCAACACCCCCGCGAGCAAGTCCGTGATCGTCCGTCTGGAACAATCCCCTTCCGCCTGAGCGAACGCTCAGTACGCTCGGGCGGAAGCGACGCGACCGGCGCGTTCGGCGCGACCCGCGCGACCGGCGGGGTCGCGCCGATCAGAGCCGTACGAAGACGAACGGAGCCGGGCCATGGGTGAGCAGCAGCACGTGAAGTTCCCGCAGGAGGTCATCGACGAGTACGCGGCGCTCGGCGTCGACCTCCCGGCCCTCTTCTCGGCGGGGCACCTCGGCAACCGGATGGGCGTGCAGATCCTGGAGGCCTCGGCCGAGCGGGTCGTCGGCACCATGCCGGTGGAGGGGAACACGCAGCCGTACGGGCTGCTGCACGGCGGGGCGTCGGCGGTGCTCGCCGAGACGCTGGGCTCCGTCGGGTCGATGCTGCACGGCGGGGTCTCCCGGATCGCGGTCGGCGTCGACCTGAACTGCACCCACCACCGCGGGGTCCGCAGCGGCCTGGTGACCGGCGTGGCGACCCCGGTGCACCGCGGGCGGTCCACCGCCACGTACGAGATCGTGATCACCGACGAGCAGGACCGGCGGGTCTGCTCGGCGCGGCTGACCTGCATGCTGCGCGAGGTCACCGCCAAGGACGCGGAGAACGTCCCGAATGCGGGGGCGGGCACGAGCGCCTGAGGCCCGCGCGGACGGGAACGGCGGAGGGGACGACACCCGGCGGGTGTCGTCCCCTCCGCCGTCCCTACCCCGCCGTCGATCACTCTCCGTGATCTTCGCGCGAGGGGGAATCCACCGAACCGGAGGCGCCGGTTCGTCCGCTGAGGTTTCTGCCACTGTCCGATATCCGGAGAGTCGCGGGAGGCGCCGGTCAGGACCAAGAATCACTCAAGCCCCTTAGCGGAACTGCGCGTTCTCACTATGTGAACACCGCGTAAAGAACACTTTTGCCCCGATTTGCCCACCCGTCGCGCACACTCTTTCCCCGTCGGCATAACAAGACAGTCACATCCTGACCTCGCCGCTCCCCGACCCTCCCCACCTGCGCTTAGAGTCACCGCCAGTCACCGCGCCGCCGGGCGCGTCCTACTGCACGGCCCTGTACCAACCCAGTACGGCCCGGCGTTCCAAAACGGCACCCCTCGCTCCGCAGCTTCACGGCACCACCTCGTCCGAGGGGGCCGCGCCAGGGAAAGGACCCTTCGTGCGAAACCGTTCGTTGCTCATACTCACCACCGCGGTCACCGCGGGAGCGCTCACCCTCACTGCCTGTGGTTCGCGCGACGACAAGGGCGGCGCCGGCAACGGCGACAGCGGCAACGTCACCGTGACCATCGGCCTCGACGCGCCGATCACCGGTGAGCTCTCCGCCCTCGGCCTCGGCATCAAGAACTCCGCCGACCTCGCGGTCAAGACGGCCAACAAGAAGCAGTACGTCAAGGGCGTCACCTTCGAGCTGGAGTCCCTCGACGACCAGGCCCAGCCCTCCGCCGGCCAGCAGAACGCCACCAAGTTCGTCGCCGACAAGACCGTCCTCGGCGTCGTCGGCCCCCTGAACTCCTCCGTCGCCGAATCCATGCAGAAGGTCTTCGACGACGCCAAACTGGCCCAGGTCTCCCCGGCCAACACCAACCCGGCCCTGAGCCAGGGCGTCAACTGGAGCACCGGCGACAAGAAGCGCGGCTACACCTCGTACTTCCGCACCGCCACCACCGACGCCATCCAGGGCCCCTTCGCCGCCCAGTACGTCGTCAACGAGGCCAAGAAGACCAAGGCCTTCATCATCGACGACAAGAAGACCTACGGCGCCGGCCTCGCGGGCACCTTCAAGACCGAGTTCGAGAAGCTCGGCGGCAAGGTCCTCGGCACCGAGCACATCAACCCGGACACCAAGGACTTCTCCGCCGTCGCCACCAAGGTCAAGAGCTCCGGCGCCGACGTCGTCTACTACGGCGGCGAGTACCCCGCGGCCGGCCCCCTGGCCAAGCAGATCAAGGAAGCCGGCGCCAAGGTCACCGTCGTCGGCGGCGACGCCCTCTACAGCCCCGAGTACGTGAAGCTCGCCGGCGCCACCGCCGCCGAGGGCGACTTCGCCACCTCCGTCGGCGCCCCCATCGAGACCCTCGCCTCCGCCAAGGAGTTCCTGGCCAACTACAAGGCCGAGAACTACAAGGAGGCCTACGAGGCCTACGGCGGCTACTCCTACGACTCCACCTGGGCCATCATCGAGGCCGTCAAGAAGGTCGTCGACGGCAACGGCGGCAAGCTCCCCGACGGCGCCCGCGCCAAGGTCGTCGAGGCCCTCCAGGGCGTCTCCTTCGAAGGCGTGACCGGCAAGGTCTCCTTCGACGAGTTCGGCGACACCACCAACAAGCAGCTGACCGTCTACAAGGTCGAGGGCGGCGCGTTCAAGCCCGTCAAGTCCGGCACCTTCGGCAGCTGACCCCACCCCACACCCAGCACCACCCTCACCGCGCGGGGCGCCGCACCAGGCTCCCCGCGCGGTGTCACATCCGTCGAAAGTCTCGGAGGACAATGCGGTGAACGAACTGCCGCAGCAGCTGGTCAACGGCCTGCTACTGGGATCCATGTACGGGCTGGTCGCCGTCGGCTACACGATGGTCTACGGCATCGTCCAGCTCATCAACTTCGCCCACGGCGAGATCTTCATGACCGGCGGCTTCGGGGCCCTCACGGTCTGGCTCATCCTGCCCGGCGGCACCACCATGTGGGTGGCACTCCCCCTCATGATCATCGGCGCCGTACTCGTCGCGACGACCATAGCCGTCGGCGCCGAACGACTCGCCTACCGCCCGCTCCGCGGCGGCCCCCGCCTCGCCCCGCTCATCACGGCCATCGGCCTCTCCCTCGCCCTCCAGCAGCTCGTCTGGTCGCTGTACCCCGAGGCCAAGTCCGCCCGCACCTTCCCGCAGATCCCCGGCGGCGCCATCGAACTCGGCCCGATCACCATCCAGACCGGCGACGTCTTCCTCCTCATCGCCGCCCCCATCTGCATGGCCTTCCTCGCCTTCTTCGTCATGCGCACCCGCACCGGCCGCGGCATGCAGGCCACCGCCCAGGACCCCGACACCGCCAAGCTCATGGGCGTCAACACCGACCGCATCATCGTCATCGCCTTCGCCCTCGGCGCCGCGATGGCCGCCGTCGGCGCCGTCGCCTACGGCCTCAAGTACGGCGTCGTCGACTACAAGATGGGCTTCCTCCTCGGACTCAAGGCCTTCACCGCCGCGGTCCTCGGCGGCATCGGCAACATCTACGGCGCCATGATCGGCGGAGTCGTCCTCGGCATCGCCGAAACCATGGCGACGGCCTACATCAGCCACATCCCCGGTATGGAGCAGCTCGGCGGCCAGTCCTGGGCCGACGTCTGGGCCTTCGTACTCCTCATCGTCGTACTCCTCGCCCGGCCCCAAGGCCTCCTCGGCGAGCGCGTCGCGGACAGGGCGTGAGCACCATGACCACCATCTCCGAGAACCCCCGGGCGGCCGCGGCCCCCGAGACCGCCGAAGCCACCGGCCTCATCGGCTTCATCCCCGCCAAAACCGCCCGCCTCCTCACCACGGCCGGCGGCGCCCTCACCATCGCGAGCTGCTTCCTCGCCTGGACCTGGACCCCCAGCTTCCCCGGCGACCTCACCTTCTACGGCTCCCCCGGCGGCCTCCAGCTCCAGGTCCTCGTCACCGGCCTCCTCACCACCCTCTTCGCCCTCTCCACCTACGGCGTCAAGGGCACCCGCTGGCTCACCCCAGCCGGCGGCGACGCGGCCCTCAGGCTCGCCGCCATCGCCAACTTCGCCATCGCCTGGTTCACCGTCGCCGCCATCAGCATCACCCTCGGCGGCCCGATCAACCTGGAACCCGGCGGCGCCGTCGTCGCCCTCGCCTCCCTGATCGCCCTCCTCGGCGCCCTCGCCCTCCCCTTCGAGCGGCCCAAGCTCCTCCCCAAGGACCCCGAGGACACCGGCTGGGACCAGTTCAAGCACCAGGCCGGCAACGGCTGGGCCACCTTCAAGGCCGCCTTCGCCACCGGCCCCGCACGACGGCTCCCCCCGCTGCACTCCTCCGTCGAGATCCTCATCATCACCGGCGTCCTCGCCGTCGCCCTCGGCATCTTCACCTACGGCGTCGGCACCGAGTACGACGAGCTGTTCCTCGGCTTCCTGATCACCACCGGCATCGGCTTCGCCGCCGTCAACAAGTCCGGCCTCATGCAGCAGGCCACCCAGCTCACCGGCAAGCACCAGAACCTCACCATCGCCGGCGCCTTCACCGCCGCCGCCCTCTTCCCCTTCACCCAGACCGACGACCAGTACGCGACCCTCGGCGTCTACATCCTGATCTTCGCCACCGTCGCCCTGGGCCTCAACATCGTCGTCGGCCTCGCCGGCCTCCTCGACCTCGGCTACGTCGCCTTCCTCGGCGTCGGCGCCTACGCGGCCGCCCTCGTCTCCGGCGCCCCGACCTCCCCCTTCGGCGTCCACTTCCCCTTCTGGGCCGCCGTCCTGGTCGGCGCAGCCGCGTCCCTGGTCTTCGGCGTCCTCATCGGCGCCCCCACCCTCCGCCTGCGCGGCGACTACCTCGCCATCGTCACCCTCGGCTTCGGCGAGATCTTCCGCATCGCGGTCAACAACACCGACGGCACCTCCGGACCCGACATCACCAACGGCTCCAACGGCATCGCGTCCATCCCGAACCTCAACATCTTCGGATTCGACTTCGGCGCCGAACACGTCATCGCCGGCTTCACCATCGGACGCTTCGCCAACTACTTCTTCCTCATGCTGCTGATCATGGTGGTCGTCGTGCTGGTCTTCCGGCGCAGCGGCGACTCCCGCATCGGCCGCGCCTGGGTCGCCATCCGCGAGGACGAGACCGCCGCACTCGCCATGGGCATCAACGGCTTCCGCGTCAAGCTCATCGCCTTCGCCCTCGGCGCCGCGCTCGCCGGCCTCGCCGGCACCGTCCAGGCCCACGTCACCTACACCGTGACCCCCGAGCAGTACCTCTTCGCCGGCCCCATCCCGCCCAACTCCGCCTTCCTGCTCGCAGCCGTCGTCCTCGGCGGCATGGGCACGATGAGCGGCCCCCTGGTCGGCGCCTCCCTGCTCTTCCTCATCCCGAACAAGCTCCAGTTCATGGGCGAGTTCCAGCTCCTCGCCTTCGGCGTCGCGCTGATCCTCCTCATGCGCTTCCGCCCCGAAGGCATGATCGCCAACCGGCGCAACCAGCTGGAGTTCCACGAGAAGGACGAGACGCCCGCCACGCTCGCCAAGGCAGGTGCCTGAACCATGACCACCACCACGAAGACCGCCGACACCACCCCCGCCCCCACCACGGGCGAGACCGTCCTCGACGCCCGCGGGGTCACCATGCGCTTCGGCGGCCTCACCGCCGTCCGCGACGTGAACCTCACCGTCAACAGCGGCGAGATCGTCGGCCTCATCGGCCCCAACGGCGCCGGCAAGACCACCTTCTTCAACTGCCTCACCGGCCTCTACGTCCCCACCGAGGGCGAAGTCCGCTACAAGGGCAAGGTCCTGCCCCCCACCTCCTACAAGGTCACCGCCGCCGGCATCGCGCGCACCTTCCAGAACATCCGCCTCTTCCACAACATGACCGTCCTGGAGAACGTCCTCGTCGGACGCCACACCCGGATGAAGCAGGGCCTCTGGTCCGCCCTCCTCCGCCTCCCCGGCTTCCGGAAGGCCGAGGCCGAGGCCTCACAGCGCGCCATGGAACTCCTGGAGTTCATCGGCCTCCAGGACAAGGCCCAGCACCTCGCCAAGAACCTCCCCTACGGCGAGCAGCGCAAGCTGGAGATCGCCCGCGCCCTCGCCAGCGACCCCGGCCTCATCCTCCTCGACGAGCCCACCGCCGGCATGAACCCGCAGGAGACCCGGGCCGCCGAAGAACTCATCTTCGCCATCCGGGACATGGGCGTCGCCGTCCTCGTCATCGAGCACGACATGCGCTTCATCTTCAACCTCTGCGACCGGGTCGCCGTACTCGTCCAGGGCCAGAAGCTCATCGAGGGCGACAGCCAGACCGTCCAGAGCGACGAGCGGGTCATCGCCGCGTACCTGGGCGAGCCCGTCGAGTCGGACGCGGCCCCGGCCACGACCCCGGCCCCCGCCGCCCCGGCCGCGGAGGACACCCCGGAGACCGACGCGACCCCGGCCGACGGAACCCCCGCCGACGAGACCCCCGAGGCACCGGCTTCCGACCACGCCTCGGAGGACACCCCGCACGACCCTGCTTCGGGCAAGGAGAACGACGCATGACCGCACTGCTCGAAGTCGAGGACCTGCGCGTCGCCTACGGAAAGATCGAGGCCGTCAAGGGCATCTCCTTCTCCGTCGACGCCGGTGAGGTCGTCACCCTCATCGGCACCAACGGCGCCGGGAAGACCACCACCCTGAGGACCCTCTCCGGCCTCCTCAAGCCCATCGGCGGCCAGATCAAGTTCGAGGGCAAGTCCCTCCGCAAGATCCCCGCCCACAAGATCGTCTCCCTCGGACTCGCCCACTCCCCCGAGGGACGGCACATCTTCCCCCGCATGTCGATCGAGGAGAACCTCCTCCTCGGCGCCTTCCTCCGCAAGGACGGCCCCGGCATCGCCAAGGACGTCCAGCGCGCCTACGACCTCTTCCCCATCCTGGGCGAACGTCGCAAGCAGGCCGCCGGCACGCTCTCCGGCGGCGAACAGCAGATGCTCGCCATGGGCCGGGCCCTCATGTCCCAGCCCAAACTGCTCATGCTCGACGAGCCCTCCATGGGCCTCTCCCCGATCATGATGCAGAAGATCATGGCCACCATCGCCGAGCTCAAGGCCCAGGGCACCACCATCCTGCTCGTCGAGCAGAACGCCCAGGCCGCGCTCGCCCTGGCCGACCACGGCCACGTCATGGAGATCGGCAAGGTCGTCCTCTCCGGCACCGGCCAGGACCTGCTCCACGACGAGTCTGTCCGCAAGGCGTACCTCGGCGAGGACTGACCCTCCCCGACCGCACGCAAGCCGAAGGCCCGCCCCCACAACGCCGTGGGGGCGGGCCTTCTCCCGTACGTACGGAGCCGGTCACTGCTCCTTGTTCTTGGCCGCCTTCTTCTCCTCGGCGTCCTCGATGACCGCCTCCGCGACCTGCTGCATCGACATGCGGCGGTCCATCGACGTCTTCTGGATCCACCGGAACGCGGCGGGCTCCGTCAGGCCGTACTGCGTCTGCAGGACCGACTTCGCCCTGTCCACCAGCTTGCGGGTCTCCAGCCGCTGGGAGAGGTCGGCGACCTCCTTCTCCAGGGCCCGCAGCTCCGCGAACCGGGAGACGGCCATCTCGATGGCCGGCACCACGTCGCTCTTGCTGAACGGCTTCACCAGGTACGCCATGGCACCGGCGTCCCGGGCCCGCTCGACCAGCTCGCGCTGCGAGAACGCGGTGAGCATGAGGACGGGGGCGATGGACTCGCCGGCGATCTTCTCGGCGGCCGAGATGCCGTCGAGGACGGGCATCTTCACGTCGAGGATGACGAGGTCCGGGCGGTGCTCGCGGGCGAGCTCGACGGCCTTGGCGCCGTCCCCGGCCTCGCCGACGACCGTGTAGCCCTCTTCTTCGAGCATCTCTTTGAGGTCGAGGCGGATCAGGGCCTCGTCCTCGGCGATGACGACACGGGTCGTCAGCGGCGGAACGTGCGGCGCCTCGGCGTCGTCGGCGGGCTGGGGCGACTCGGGGGCGGTCACGGGGGCTCCTCGTTCGATGGCCTCGTTCCGAGGCGGATACAGCTCCCCATGAGCCTACCCACCTCCTGTAAGGTAGTGATCCGCAGGGCCTATCTGGACCTGCCTTTCCAAGGCCCCAGTACTCCAACTGGTCAGAGAGGCCGCTCTCAAACAGCGGACAGTGTGGGTTCGAATCCCACCTGGGGCACTTTTCCTCTGTTTCGAAGGTTGAGCCGCGGGCACCTCCGTTCACTCACACGAGTGGACGTAGCTTCGAATTAGGCACGCCTTGGCGCGACCCTCGTAAGGCTCGCATCCATGTACGACACCGCAACACGTACGCACGCTCCTGCCCTCCCCCGCGCGCGCAGGACGTCCGTACCGTGCCCGAGATGCCGCCCGCTCCCCGGGCTGCCGGACGACACTGCCGCGTACGCCTATCTGCTCGGGCTCTACCTGGGTGACGGCTGCATCAGTGATCACCCCCGGGGTGGCCATTACCTCCGCATCGCCTGCGCAGACGCCTGGCCCAGGCTGATCGAAGCGTGCCGCTCCGCGATCCTGGCCGTACAACCCACGGGAAGCGCCTGCTTGCTGCAGAAGCAAGGGTGCGTCATGGTCACGAGCTACGGTCGGCACTGGAAGTGCCTCTTTCCCCAGCACGGACCGGGCAGAAAACACGAACGGCACATCGTCCTGGAACCCTGGCAGCAGGAGATTGTCGACGCTCGTCCCTGGGAGTTCGTTCGTGGGCTCGTGCACTCCGACGGGTGCCGGATCACCAACTGGACCACCCGCGTCGTGAACGGCGAGCGCAAGCGGTACGAGTACCCCCGGTACTTCTTCACCAACGTCTCGGACGACATCCGGCGGCTCTACACCGACACGCTCGACGCGCTCGGCGTCGAGTGGACGCGCTGCGTCCGCAACGGGAAGCCGTACAACGTCTCCGTCGCCCGCAGGGCCTCCGTCGCGCTCATGGATCTTCATGTGGGGCCCAAGGGCTGAGACGGTAGGTCTCGACCGATCCCGGTGTGACCGATTCGTCCGAACACCCCGTGGAGATCGTGCGGAGGGCGCTGGTAATTTGGGGGCGCCGCGGTCACGTGGAGTCGGGGGGAATCAGGGTCTGCGATCGCCGTAGCGGCAACCGGATCAAGCCCTCGTACATCCGTACTGTCTGCCTGCGTGCGCACCAGGGAGTATGGAGGGGAGGCCGGTCGTGACCGAGACGGGACGGGGAGGGCACGCTCAGGGTGGCGACGGGGTCCCCTCGGAGCCGGGTTCCTCGGCGGGCAGGCGTTTCCTCGGGTTGCGGTCGGCTCCCGACGAGACCATGCAGCTGCGCATACCCGAGGGCGGGATACCCGGCGGAGGGCGTGATGACGCGGCCGGCGCGTCCTCCGACGCGGGAGAACCGGAAGGGACCGGTTCGTCCGGCGGTTCCTCGGCGGCTCCCTCCGGGTCCCGGGCGTCACGTCGGGCGGGTGCCGGGCGCCGCCGGAAGGCGCCACGGAAGGCCCCCAGGTCGGCGCTCGTCGCCCGTCTCGTCGCCGTCGCCGTGGTGTGTGGTTCCTGGCTGCGTCGTGTGCGGCCGCGCTATCCCCGGCCCGGGCGGGTGGGGTGGAAGCGCTGGGTGCCTTCCTGGCGGCAGGCCGGGGGTGCGGTCCTCGCGTCGTTCGGGTTGGGTTTCCTGTCCCTGGGCTTCGCCTATGCGGTCACGGACATTCCGGAGAATCTGAACAGTTACGCCACGCAGCAGGACAACGTCTATTTCTGGGCCGACGGCACTCCCATGGCCCGTACGGGTTGGGTGCAGCGGCAGGCGGTGGAGCTGGACGACGTGCCCGAGGACGTGCGCTGGGCGGTGCTCGCGGCCGAGAACGAGAGTTTCTACAGCGATCCCGGCATTTCGCTCAAGGGTCTCAGTCGTGCGGTCTTCCGTACTCTCGGGCAGGGCAGTACCCAGGGCGGTTCGACCATCACGCAGCAGTACGTCAAGAACGTCTACCTCAGCCAGGAGCAGACCTACAGCCGTAAGCTCACCGAGGCCATGATGGCCCTCAAGCTCGACAACAAGATGAGCAAGGACGAGATCCTGGAGGGCTACCTCAACACCAGTTGGTTCGGTCGCGGCACCTATGGCATCCAGCGTGCCGCTCAGGCGTACTACGGCAAGGACGTCAGTGGGCTGAACGCCAGTGAGGCCGCTTTCCTCGCTTCCCTGCTGAAGGGGGCGGGGTTGTACGATCCGACGCTCAGTGCGAACAACCGGGCCCGTGCGGAGGAGCGGTGGCGGTGGACGCTCGACCGGATGGTGGAGATCGGCAAGCTGTCGCCGGAGGAGCGGGCCGGTTACCGGACGTTCCCGGAGCCGTTGGAGAGCAATCCGCTCTACAACACGGGTGAGCAGAGCGATTATCTGGTGGAGCTCGCCACCCAGTACGCCAAGAAGACGGCGCACATTTCCGACAAGGACTTCGACCGTGGTGGTTATCAGATCTACACGACGTTCGACAAGAAGCGCGTGGATCAGCTGACCAAGGCCGTCAACAAGGCTCGGGACGAGGCGCGCAAGAAGAATTCCGGGGCCGCGAAGCAGGTCCATTACGGTGCTGCTTCCGTGGCCGCCGACGGGCGGATCCTGGCCATTCACGGTGGTCCCGACCATCGCAAGCAGGGTTACAACGAGTCCAATGCGACCACGGTGCGGGCCGGGTCGGCGTTCCAGCCGTTCGTGTACGCGGCGGCTCTGGAGCACGGTGTGCGCAAGAGCCGGGACGGTTCTCCCGAGGCGGTGACGGGCGAGACGTTGTACTCCGGTGACGACGGGGTGCCGGTCACCACGCCGGAGGGGCCGTACTGGGACCGGAGTGGCCGCAAGGTGGCCGCGAAGAACGACGGCGGGCGGTCCTACGGGCAGATATCCCTGCACCGGGCGCTCGCCCTCTCGGTCAACACGACTTTCATGCAGCTCGGTATGGACACCGGTCTGGACAAGGTCCGTGCGACCGCGAAGGCGGCCGGGTTGCTGCCTTCCAGTCTGGGTGCCCAGGTGCCCGCGTTGTCGGCCGGGAGTTCCACGCCCAGTGCGATCCGTATGGCCAGTGGTTACGCCACTTTCGCCGCGGAGGGTCGGCACACCGAGCCGTACGCCATTCTCAAGGTCACCCGCAATGGTCATGAGGTCGCCGCGGACGTTCCGGGTGCGCGCCGGGCGGTGGACGCCGAGACCGCCGCCGCGGTGCAGTCCGCTCTGACCGATGCGTTTCGTACCGCTCATCCGGGGGCCGCGGCGGCCGCGGGTGGCGGGGTCGCCGGGAAGGCGGGCACCACCGAGGACGACACCGCCGCCTGGTACGTCGGTACCGAGAAGAAGGTGTCCACGGCGGTGGTCGTCTACCGCATCGACCTGGCCAAGAGTCTCGAACCCCTGCCGCTGGAGGGGCTGGGGGGCACGGCCGCCGACAGCGTTCCGTACGGCATCTGGGCGCAGGCCCTGGGTCACCTCGGCCGATCGTCGTCGTGACCGATGCCGTCCACTTCCCGCCTCCGAAGGATGAAGCCGCAGATGAACAAACCGTCGGGCCGTCGCCGCAAGGCTCCCGCGCGCCGCCGCTTCCCCGTCGGTACCGGCTTCTCCGTCGGTGCCGGCTTCTCCGTCGGGAGGAGGGCGCTCACGGTGGCGGCGGTTCTCGTCGTCGTCTCCGTCCTTGCCGGTTATCTGGTGCTGTCCGGTGCCGACGACACCGCTCCGGCGGGGTCCGCGGCGGGCGGTTCGTCGCAGAAGCCGTTGCCCGGGGCTTCGGGGGAGGCGGCGTGGGACGGTCGGGTGAAGGTGATCGGTGACGGTTCGACGTCCTACACCGGTCCGCAGAAGGGGCAGTTGGAGGTGCGGCCCCTGAAGCCGGGTGAGAAGCCGCCGCAGTTCGTCGTCTTCTCCTGGGACGGCGCTCTGCAGGGTGATGACGGGTTGTTCGCGCACTACCGGGAGATGGCTCGCAGGAACGACGCCCACATGACCTTCTTCCTCACCGGGATCTATCTGTTGCCCAAGGGCAAGAAGGATCTGTACGACCCGCCGCAGCACTCGCGGGGCAGTGCGGCGATCAGTTTCCCCACGGACGAGCACGTCTACACGACCCTGGAGCAGCTCGCCGGGGCGTGGAAGGACGGGAACGAGATCGGTACCCACTTCAACGGGCACTTTTGTGGTGCGAAGGGGGGTGGCGATTGGGACGTGTCGGAGTGGAAGAGCGAGATCGACCAGTTCTACGGGTTCGTGGAGGAGTGGAAGACCCATACCGGCAGGACGGATCTGGCGCCGTTGCCGTTCGACATCCGTCGTGAGGTCGTGGGTGGTCGTGCTCCTTGTCTGGAGGGTCAGGCGAATCTGCTCCGGGCGGCGAAGGGCTTCGGTTGGCGTTATGACGCGAGTTCCGCCGGTGACTTCCAGATATGGCCGAAGAAGAAGAACGGCATATGGGACTTTCCGCTGCAGATGCTCCCGTACGAGGGTGGTAAGTACCAGGGTCTGTCCATGGACTTCAACTTCCTCTACAACCAGTCCGAGGGGGAGACGGAGGGTGATCCGGCCAAGTACCCGCAGTGGCAGCAGGAGACGCTGAACACCTACATGGCGGGGTTCGACCGTGTGTACTACGGCAGTCGTGCTCCGTTGTTCATCGGCAACCACTTCGAGGAGTGGAACGGCGGGATCTACATGAAGGCCGTCGACGAGATGATCGAGAAGGTGTGCACCAAGAAGGACGTCAAGTGCGTGTCCTTCAAGGAGCTCGCGGACTGGATGGACGTCCAGAAGCCGTCCACGCTGGAGCGGTTGCGCAGTCTCGATCCGGCCCAGTCGCCGGACTGGTCCAGTGTGGTGAAGTGACCGGGGAGGCCGGGGGCGGGCGGGTCGGCGGCCGGGCCGGTACCGCACGGGGCGAGGGTGGGGCGGCTTCCCCGCGCCGATCGCCAACCTCCTTCACAACAGCTGCACAAGCCGTGTAAAAATGCGGCTTATCTCGGCCGTTCTGCGCCGGGGACAAAGGGGAAACGCCAGTGAAGTCTAGAAAACTGAAGCACACTCGACGTCGGGCGTCGATACTCACGGCGGCCGCCGCGTCGGCCGTCGCGGGCGCCGCGCTGCTGCCCAACTGGAACGCGGGCGCTTCCACGGCAGCCGAGCCCCAGGTCGACGCCAAGACCAGGGCCGCCTTCCAGAGTCTGGCCGACGCGGTCTTCACCGACCGCACCAACGCCTTGGTCGACCGGCCGCGTCACGGCCGTGGGAAGGCCCTCACCGAGGGCTTCTCCGGCAGGGTGGAGCTCTCCTCGGGCACCGGCCGCACCGAGGACGCCGCTCTGAAGCAGCTCGGCGACCGCAGGAACCGGCTGGCGCGCAGCGGTGAGAAGTACAGCGCCGGCAGCACCACGGTCACGCTGGACCGCACCAGCGTCAAGGGCCGTACCGCCGTCGTCACGGTCACCGAGAACACCACGCTGACCTATGCGAAGGTCGCCGGTGGCGAGCCGGGCACCACCGGTTTCGAGGCTCACCACGAGCTGACCTTCAAGGCGGACAAGAAGGGTGCCTGGAAGCTCACGAAGATCCGTGAGACCGGGGACAGCTCCCTCGCGGTGAACCAGCTCGCCCGGCCGATGACCGCTCCCGTGCCGGCCAAGGCCACCAGCACCACTCCGTCGGCGCCCCGCGCCGCCATCACCAAGCGTCCGCCGGCCGCCCCCAAGAACCTCACCGGCGGCGAGTACGACTACAAGGCGATGGCCGCGTACGCGGAGAAGTACTGGAGCAACTACAACCCGGCCTACCCGAACTTCAACGGGTCCGGCGCGGGTGGTGACTGCACGAACTTCGTCAGCCAGTCCCTGAAGGCCGGCGGTTGGAAGCACGTGTCCGGTTACGTGTACGACTACACGCGCTGGTTCGGGACCGCGGACATCCAGTCGCACTCCTTCGTCGGCGTCAACGAGTGGTCCTGGTTCGCGCAGAACTCCAAGCGCACGACCAGTCTCGCGAACGTCTACCAGCTGGACGTCGGCGACGTCCTCCAGGTGGACTTCGACAAGGACGGGTCCAAGGACCACACGATGATCGTCACGTCGCGCCGCAACGGCGTGCCGTACCTGACGTACCACTCCACCAACACCCTGCGCCGGTCGGTGACGAGCATCATCTCGGCCAACCCGAACGCCGCGTACTACGCCTACCGCACCTGACGGAGGCCGCACCCCGTGCCACCGCGCCCCGTGTCCGTCGAGGACGCGGGGCGCGGTGGCGTTTCGGCCTCCCTAGGGTGCCCACGGCTTCAGCATGTCCTTCATCGCGTCCGTCGTCGCGAGTTGGAGCAGGGGGCCGTAGGTGATGCGGCCGACGCCGAGGCGGCGGAAGCGGGCGAGGTCGTGCTTGACGGGGTGGGCCGTGGAGTTCACGGGGACGGTGACGGCGTCGACGACCGCCGTGAGCAGGTCGTCGTCGTCCTGGATGCGGACGGGGTAGACGCTGTCGGCGCCGGCGCGTTCCATGGCCCGGAGTCGTTCGACGGCCTCGTCGAGGACGGCGGAGGGGTCCTCGGCGTGGAGGAAGAGGTCGGTGCGTCCGTTGATCCAGAGCGGGACGCCCGCGTCGTCGGCGGCGGCGCGCAGTTCCGCGATGTAGTGCGCGTGTTCCTGCGTGTCGCGGACGCGTCCGCCGTCGGAGTGGACGGTGTCCTCGATGTTGAGGCCGGCGCCGCCGATCTCGACGAGTCCGGTGACGAGGTCGGCGGGCTTCTGTCCGTATCCGGCCTCCAGGTCGACGGAGACGGGGATGTCGACCGCCGCGACGATCGGCCGGACGGCGGCGAGCACGTCTGCGAAGGTCTGTCCTTCGTGGTCGTCGGCTCCGCGGGACTCGGCGAGGGGGTGGCTGCCGACGGTCAGCGCGGGGAAGCCGGCGTCGGCTGCCGTCCGCGCGGACCAGACGTCCCAGACGGTCGGCAGCACGAGCGGCTGGTGGTCGGCGTGGAGCTGCTTGAGGCGCTGGGCGCGCTCGACGGTGGTGCGGAGGTCCATGTCGATGACGCTACCCCCGGATCGCCGTGGGCAACGTGCTGACGGGGCGGGGTTATGTCAGCGGCTCTCCGATGTGGTGGACGCGGACCAGGTTGGTGGAGCCGGCGACGCCGGGCGGGGAGCCGGCGGTGATGACGACGATGTCGCCCTTGGCGCAGCGGCCGATGCGGAGGAGTTCCTCGTCGACCTGGGCGACCATGGCGTCGGTGGAGTCGACGTGGGGGCCGAGGAAGGTCTCGACGCCCCAGGTGAGGTTGAGCTGGGAGCGGGTGGCGGGGTCGGGGGTGAAGGCGAGGAGGGGGATCGGGGAGCGGTAGCGGGAGAGGCGTTTGACGGTGTCGCCGGACTGGGTGAAGGCGACGAGGAACTTGGCGCCGAGGAAGTCGCCCATCTCGGCGGCGGCGCGGGCGACGGCGCCGCCCTGGGTGCGGGGTTTGTTGCGTTCGGTCAGCGGGGGGAGGCCCTTGGCGAGGACGTCCTCTTCGGCGGCTTCGACGATGCGGCTCATGGTGCGGACGGTCTCGACGGGGAAGCGGCCGACGCTGGTCTCGCCGGAGAGCATGACGGCGTCGGTGCCGTCGATGACGGCGTTGGCGACGTCGGAGGCCTCGGCGCGGGTGGGCCGGGAGTTGTCGATCATGGAGTCGAGCATCTGGGTGGCGACGATGACCGGTTTGGCGTTGCGCTTGGCGAGTTTGACGGCGCGCTTCTGGACGATCGGGACCTGTTCGAGGGGCATTTCGACGCCGAGGTCGCCGCGGGCGACCATGATGCCGTCGAAGGCGGCGACGATCTCGTCGATGTTCTCGACGGCCTGGGGCTTCTCGATCTTGGCGATGACGGGGAGGCGGCGGCCCTCCTCGTCCATGATGCGGTGGACGTCGTCGATGTCGCGGGCGCTGCGGACGAAGGAGAGGGCGATGACGTCGGCGCCGGTGCGCAGGGCCCAGCGGAGGTCTTCGACGTCCTTGTCGGAGAGGGCGGGGACGGAGACGGAGACGCCGGGGAGGTTGAGGCCCTTGTGGTCGGAGACCATGCCGCCCTCGATGACGCGGGTGCGGACGCGGGGGCCGTCGACGGCGGTGACTTCGAGGGTGACGCGGCCGTCGTCGACGAGGACGCGTTCGCCGGTGGTGACGTCGTCGGCGAGGCCGGGGTAGGTGGTGCCGCAGGTGTGGCGGTCGCCTTCGACGTGTTCGACGGTGATGGTGAACTCGTCGCCGCGTTCAAGGAGTACGGGGCCTTCGCGGAAGCGGCCGAGGCGGATCTTCGGGCCTTGAAGGTCGGCGAGGACGCCGACACTGCGGCCGGTCTCGTCGGAGGCTTTGCGGACGCGCTGGTAGCGCTCCTCGTGCTCGGCGTAGGTGCCGTGGCTGAGGTTGAGGCGGGCGACGTCCATTCCGGCCTCGATCAATGCCTTGATCTGGTCGTATGTTTCGGTGGCGGGCCCAAGGGTACAAACGATTTTCGCTCGGCGCATGGGACGAGCCTAGGGCTTACCGGTCGGTAGCGAATCCGCCTGTCATGTCTACCCAACAACCTTTCCGTGAAAGGTTGTTGACAAGACTTGAATCTGTGCGGCAGGGCGCTCCGATGAGCGTTTTCCGGTACTTTTCCGGCCCGTTTCCGGCCGCTTCGCGACGCGTGCCCGTCGAACACTTTTCCACTCCGTAACCCGCCGGACCTGTTGCGGACGGGTCTCCTGGGCCAGAATCTACGCGCGTTGTGCACCTGAGCGACGCCATCGAACCGAGGAGAAGCACATGCCGTTGAACCGCCGGACGTTCCTGGAGGGCTCCGTGGCCGTCGGGGCCGGGGCCGCCCTCACCGCCGGGGCCGTCGCCCCGGCCGAGGCCCACGGACCCGGGCACGGACACCGCCCGAAGCCGGCCGTGCGGTACTCCTTCACCGTCATGGGGACGACCGACTTGCACGGGAACGTCTTCAACTGGGACTACTTCACGGACAAGGAGTTCGACGACAAGGCGCACAACGACGTCGGCCTCGCGAAGATCTCCACGCTCGTCGAGCAGGTGCGGAAGGCGAAGGGGAGGCGCAACACCCTGCTCATCGACGCCGGTGACACCATCCAGGGCACCCAGCTGTCGTACTACTACGCCAAGGTCGACCCGATCACCGCGCGGCGCGGGCCGGTGCACCCGATGGCGCAGGCGATGAACGCCATCGGCTACGACGCCGCCGCCCTCGGCAACCACGAGTTCAACTACGGCATCCCGGTGCTGCGGAAGTTCGAGGAGCAGTGCGACTTCCCGCTGCTCGGCGCCAACGCGCTCGACGCGAAGACCCTGCGGCCGGCGTTCGCCCCGTACAGCATGCACCGGCTGCGGACCCCCTGCGGCCGGGGCGTGAAGGTGGCCGTGCTCGGGCTGACCAACCCGGGGATCGCGATCTGGGACAAGGCGAACGTCAGCGGGAAGATGGTCTTCCCCGGTCTGGAGGAGCAGGCGGCGAAGTGGGTGCCGAAGCTGCGCTCGATGGGCGCGGACGTGGTGGTCGTCTCGGCGCACTCCGGTTCCAGCGGCACGTCCTCGTACGGTGACCAGCTGCCGTACGTCGAGAACGCGGCCGGGCTCGTGGCCGAGCAGGTGCCGGGCATCGACGCGATCCTCGTGGGGCACGCGCACACCGAGATCCCCGAGTACCGGGTCGCGAACAAGGAGACCGGCAAGGAGGTCGTCCTCTCCGAGCCGCTGAAGTGGGGCCAGCGCCTCACCCTCTTCGACTTCGACCTGGTGTGGGAGAAGGGCCGCTGGAGCGTCGAGAAGGCGGGCGCCCAGGTCCTGAACTCCAACACGGTGGAGGAGGACCGGACGATCGTGCGGCTGCTCTCCGACGAGCACCGGAAGGTGGTCGCGTACGTCAACCAGGTCATCGGCACCTCGACCTCGGCGATGACCACGGCCGACGCGCCGTGGAAGGACGAGCCGATCATCGACCTGATCAACGTGGTGCAGGCGGAGACGGTGAAGGCGGCGCTGGCGGGCGGCGCGTACGCGGGTCTGCCGGTGCTCTCGCAGGCCTCCTGCTTCTCCCGTACGGCCCGGATCCCGGCCGGTCAGGTCACGATCAAGGACGCGGCGGGTCTGTACCCGTTCGAGAACACGCTTGAGGCGCGGCTGCTGACGGGCGCCCAGCTCAAGGACTACCTGGAGTTCTCGGCGCGGTACTACGTGCGGACCCCGGCGGGCGCCCCGGTCGACACGGCGAAGCTGACGAACGCGGACAACACGCCGGACTACAACTACGACGCGGTGTCGGGTCTGACGTACGAGATCGACATCGCGAAGCCGGCCGGTTCGCGGATCGTGAACCTGTCGTTCGAGGGGAAGCCGCTGGACCCGGCGGCGAGGTTCGTCCTCGCGGTGAACAACTACCGGGCGAGCGGCGGCGGCGCGTTCCCGCACGTGGCGAACGCGCAGCAGCTCTGGGCGGACTCGGACGAGATCCGCAACACCATCATCCAGTGGGTGCGGGCGAAGGGGACGGTCGACCCGGGGCAGTTCGCGTCGGTGGACTGGAAGCTGACCCGGGACGGCGTGCCGGTGTTCTGATCCGTACGTCAGTGCTGGACGAGAGGCGTCAGCTTCCGGCCCTGGGCCGGGATGCCGGGCGCCTCTCGCGTTTCCAGGCCGAAGCTGGTGAAGGCGGTGCGGCGGGGCAGCGGGTAGGGCTCCTTGCCGGTGATCGCGTTGAGGATGGTGGCGCTGCGCCAGGCGGCGAGGCCGAGGTCGGGGGCGCCGACGCCGTGGGTGTGGCGTTCGGCGTTCTGGACGTGGACGGCGCCGGTGACGGAGGGGTCGAGGACGAGGCGGTACTGCTCGTCGATCCGGGGGCGGCCGGCGGAGTCGTGGCGCAGGTAGGGGTCGAGGCCGGTGAGGAGGCGGTCGAGGGGGCGTTCGCGGTAGCCGGTGGCGAGGACGACGGCGTCGGTGGTGAGGCGGGTGCGGGCGGACTGCTGGACGTGCTCCAGGTGCAGTTCGACGCGGGTGGTGGCGACGCGGCCGGCGGTGCGGACGCGGACGCCGGGGGTGAGGACGGCGTCGGGCCAGCCGCCGTGGAGGGTGCGGCGGTAGAGCTCGTCGTGGATGGCGGTGAGGGTGGCGTCGTCGATGCCCTTGTGGAGCTGCCACTGGCGGGGCACGAGGCCGTCGCGCACCTGCTCGGGGAGGGCGTGGAAGTAGCGGGTGTAGTCGGGCGTGAAGTGTTCGAGGCCGAGCTTGGAGTACTCCATGGGGGCGAAGGCCTCGGTGCGGGTGAGCCAGTGGATGCCCTCGGCTCCGGCGGGGCGGGCGCGCAGGAGGTCGAGGAAGATCTCGGCGCCGGACTGGCCGGAGCCGATGACGGTGACGTGTCCGGCGGCGAGGAGGGTCTCGCGGTGGGTGAGGTAGTCGGCGGAGTGGACGACGGGGACGCCGGGGGCGTCGGCGAGGGGCTTCAGGGGTTCGGGGACGTACGGTTCGGTGCCGACGCCGAGGACGACGTTGCGGGTGTAGGTGCGGCCGAGGGCCTCGGTCTCGCCCTCGGGGTCGAGCTGGGCGAAGTCGACCTCGAAGAGGCGCCGTTCGGGGTTCCAGCGGACGGAGTCGACCTGGTGGGCGAAGTGGAGGCCGGGGAGGCGTTCGCTGGCCCAGCGGCAGTAGGCGTCGTACTCGGCGCGGTGGATGTGGAACTTCTCGGCGAAGTAGAAGGGGAAGAGGCGCTCGCGGCTCTTGAGGTAGTTGAGGAAGGTCCAGGGGCTGGCGGGGTCGGCGAGGGTGACGAGGTCGGCGAGGAAGGGGACCTGGAGGGTGGCGCCGTCGATGAGGAGGCCGGGGTGCCAGTGGAAGGCGGGGCGCTGTTCGTAGAAGGCGGTGGAGAGGCCGCCGGGGACGCCGTGGGCGAGGGCGGCGAGGGAGAGGTTGAAGGGGCCGATGCCGATGCCGACGAGGTCGTGGGGGCGGTCGGGGGCCGGGGTGTCCCGGGGGTGCGGGGGCCGGTCGGTGTCCTGTTCGGGGGTGCTGCCGGTCATCGGTGGGCGCTGCCTTCCACGAGGGTGATGAGCTGGTCCAGGTCGCCGGGGGTGGCGTGGGGGTTGAGGAGGGTGGCCTTGAGCCAGAGGCGGCCGTCCGCGCGGGCCCGGCCGAGGACCGCCCGGCCGCCGGTGAGGAGGGTGCGGCGGATCGCGGCGACGGCGGTGTCGTCGGCGTCGTGGGGGCGGAAGAGGACGGTGGTGAGGACGGGCCGGGCGCGCAGGTCGAGGGCGGGGGCCTTCTCGATGCGGTCGGCGAGGTCCTGGGCGAGGTCCATGCAGGTGTCGACGAGGGCGCCGAGGCCGGTGCGGCCGAGGGCGCGGAGGGTGACGGCGGCCTTGAGGACGTCGGGGCGGCGGGTGGTGCGCGGGGAGCGGCCGAGGAGGTCGGGGAGACCGGCGTCGGTGTCGTCGTCGGCGTTGAGGTAGTCGGCGGTGTGGGCGAGGGGGGCGAGGTCGGTCGTGTCGCGGACGGCGAGGAGTCCGGCGGCGGCGGGCTGCCAGCCGAGCTTGTGGAGGTCGACGGTGACGGTGCGGGCGCGGTCGAGGCCGGCGAGGAGGGGGCGGTGGGTGCGGCTGAAGAGGAGGGGGCCGCCGTAGGCGGCGTCGACGTGGAGGTCGGCGCCGTGGGCGGCGCAGACGTCGGCGAGTGCGGGCAGGGGGTCGATCAGGCCTTCGTCGGTGGTGCCGGCGGTGGCGGCGACGAGGAGCGGGCCGGGGGTGTCGGTCAGGGCCGCGTGGAGGGCGGCGGGGTCGAGGACGCCTCGGGGGGTGGGGACGACGACGGGGGCGGGGAGGCCGAGGAGCCAGGCGGCGCGCCGGAAGGAGTGGTGGGCGTTGGCACCGACGACGGTGCGGAGGGGGCCTTTTCCGGTGGGGCGTTCCTGGGCGTGGCCTTCCCGGGCGTGGCGTTCTCCGGTGTGGCCTTCCCCGGCGTGGCGTTCCCCGGCGTGGCGTTCCCCGGCGTGGCGTTCCCTGGCGAGGAGGAGGGCGAGTTGGTTGGACTCGGTGCCGCCGGTGGTGACGAGGGCGTCGGGGTGGGGGGCGCCGGGGTGGATCTCGGCGGCGAGGGCGGTGGTGACCAGGGTTTCGAGGGCGGAGGCGGCGGGGGCCTGGTCCCAGGAGTCCATGGAGGGGTTGAGCGCGGAGGCGGCCAGGTCGGCGGCGGCGGCGAGTGCGAGGGGCGGGGTGTGGAGGTGGGCGGCGCAGAGCGGGTCGGCGGGGTCGGCGGCGCCGGCGGCGAGGGCGTGGACGAGGGTGCGGAGGGCTTCGTCGGGGCCGGTTCCGGTCTCGGGGAGTACGGCTCCGAGCCGTGCGGTGCGGTGGGCCACCGCCTCCGGTCCCCCGGCCGGGAGCGGTCCGCCCCGCTCCTCGGCGCCGGCGCGCAGGGCGTCGAGGACGGCGCCCAGGAGGGGCCGCAGGGCGTCGGCGCCGGGGACGCCTCCGGCGAGGGGTGGGGGTGCGGCACGCATGGACGACAGGGTGCCGGGGGGTGCGGGGGTTTGTCCGGAGAGTGCGGGGGTGTGACCCGAACGGGGGACACGGGGTGGTGTTTCGGGGACGGGTGGTGCGGGGAGCGGGGTCCCCGCACCATCCTCCGGCTCAGCCCTCCCTGACCCGCAGGGCCCGGCGCAGGTCGTCGAGCTGGTCGACGAGCTTGCGGCGGAGGGCCGGGATCATGGGGGTGTCGGCCAGGTGGCGTTCGCCGAGGGCCAGGGAGTCGGCGTCGACCGCGTGCGCAGGGAAGGCGTGGCGGCCGGCGGCCTCGGCCATGGCGGGGCCGCGCCGGTCGCCGAGGGCGACGGCCGCCTCGTAGAAGCGGGGCACGTACGCGCCGACGAACTCGGCCTGTTCGGGCTGCCAGAAGCCCTGGGCGGTGGCGGTGAAGAGGTAGTTGGAGAGGTCGTCGGAGTCGAAGAGGGCGGACCAGGCCGCCTCCTTGGCCTCGGGGGTCGGCAGGGCGGCGCGGCAGCGGGCGGCGCCCTCCTGGCCGGTGGCGCTGGGGTCGCGTTCGAGTTCGGCGGCGACGGCGGCCTCGTCGGTGGCGCCGAGGACGGCGAGCCGGGCGAGGATGCGCCAGCGCAGTTCGGGGTCGAGTTCGGGGCCGCCGTGGACGGTGCCCTCGTCGAGCCAGGAGGCGATCTTGTCGGGGGTGGTGGCGCTGTCGACGAAGGCGCGGACGGCGGTGAGGCGCAGTCCGGGCGCCTCGCCGTCCTCGGTGCGGCGCAGCAGGGCGCGGGCGATCCCGCAGATCGTGGCGAGGGCGGCGGGGCGCTCGTCGGCGGGGACGTACCGGTCGGCGATCTGGTGGCGGGCGAAGGCCAGGACGCCTTGGACGAGGGCGAGTTCGGTCTCCTCGGTGAGGTGCGCCAGGGCGACTTCGAGGTAGTCGGCGGGGGCGAGGTCGCCGTCGCGGACCCGGTCGCGCAGCGCGTTCCAGAGGACGGCGCGGGTGAGCGGGTCGGGGACGCGGGAGAGGCCGCGCAGGGCGGACTCCTCGGAGACGTCGTCGAAGCGGAGCTTGGTGTAGGTGAGGTCCTCGTCGTTGAGGACGACGAGGGCGGGGCGGGGGCCGGCGAGTTCGGCGGGGGCGTCCTGGGGGACGTCGAGTTCGCGGCGTTCGCGCGGGACGAGGTCGCCGGAGGGGTCGCGGTCGTAGACGCCGACGGAGATCCGGTGGGGGCGGCTGCCGTCGCGGTCGACCGTGAGGTTCCAGTGGAGGCCCTCGCCGTCGAGGCGGGGGGTGAGGGTGTCGACGCCGGTGGTGCGCAGCCACTGTTCGGCCCAGCCGTGGACGTCGCGGTCGGTGGCGGCGGCGAGGTTGTCGATGAAGTCGGCGAGGGTGGCGTTGCCGAACTTGTGCCGCTCGAAGTGGATGTTGATGCCGGCGAGGAAGTCCTTCTCGCCGAGCCAGGTGACGAGCTGGCGGAGGGCGGAGGCGCCCTTGGCGTAGGAGATGCCGTCGAAGTTGAGGAGGGCGGAGGCGGTGTCGGGGACGGCCTCGGGGTCGGGGGCGACGGGGTGGGTGGAGGGCCGCTGGTCGGCCTCGTATCCCCAGGCCTTGCGGGCGACGCCGAAGTCGATCCAGGTGTCGGGGAAGAGGTCGGAGCAGGCCTCGTTGACGGTCTGGTAGCCCATGTACTCGGCGAAGGACTCGTTCAGCCAGATGTCGTCCCACCAGCGCAGGGTGACGAGGTCGCCGAACCACATGTGGGCCATCTCGTGGGCGATGACCATGGCGCGGGTCTGGCGCTCGGTGACGGTGACGGCGGAGCGGAAGACGAACTCGTCGCGGAAGGTGACGAGGCCGGGGTTCTCCATGGCGCCGGCGTTGAACTCGGGGACGAAGGCCTGGTCGTACGAGTCGAAGGGGTACGGCTCGTCGAACTTCTCGTGGTAGCGGTCGTAGCAGGCCCTGGTGACGGCGAGGATCTCGTCGGCGTCGGCGTCGAGGTGGGGGGCGAGGGAGCGGCGGCAGTGGATGCCGAAGGGGAGCCCGGCGTGTTCGGTGCGGACCGAGTGCCAGGGGCCGGCTGCGACGCAGACGAAGTAGGTGGAGAGGAGGGGGGTGGGGGCGGCCTTCCAGGTGCCGTCGGCCTGGCGTTCGGTGATGCCGTTGGCGAGGACGGTCCAGTCGTCGGGGGCGGTGACGGCGACCTCGAAGACGGCCTTGAGGTCGGGCTGGTCGAAGGCGGCGAAGACGCGCTGGACGTCCTCCATGAAGAGCTGGGTGTAGACGTACGACTCGCCGTCGGTGGGGTCCGTGAAGCGGTGCATGCCCTCGCCCGTGCGGGAGTAGCGCATGGTGGTGGCGACGCGCAGCTCGTGTTCGCCCTCGGTGAGGCTCAGCGGGAGCCGGTTGCCGTCGAGGGCGGCGGGGTCGAGGGGCTCTCCGTCGAGGGTGGCGGAGTGCAGGGTGACGGGCTTGAGCTCGACGAAGGTGTCCCCGGCGGCGCGGGCGGTGAATCGGACGGTGCTGGTGGACTCGAAGGTCTCGGCGCCGGTGGTGAGGTCGATGTCCACGCGGTAGTGGTGGACGTCGAGGAGCTGGGCACGGGTCTGCGCTTCGTCGCGCGTCAGTACGGACATGGGCCCTATGCTGCCCGATGCCCGGGGCCTCCGGCAGGGGTGCGGGGAGAACCTTGCCGGGGCGTGACCTGCGGGGGCTCTCCTCCGGCGCGTTCCGTCAGCGCGTTCCGTCCGCGATCGTCTCGTGGTGGCGGATGACCTCGGCGATGATGAAGTTGAGGAGCTTCTCGGCGAAGGCCGGGTCCAGTTTCGCGCTCTCGGCGAGTTCCCGGAGGCGGGCGATCTGGCGGGCCTCGCGGGCGGGGTCGGCGGGCGGCAGCTGGTGCGCGGCCTTGAGGACGCCGACCTGCTGGGTGCACTTGAAGCGCTCGGCGAGCATGTGCACGACCGCCGCGTCGATGTTGTCGATGCTGTCGCGCAGCCGGGTCAGCTCGGTGCGTACGGCTTCGTCGGCGGCCGGGGAGGAGGCCGGGGTCTCTTCGGCGGCCGGGGTCGGTGCGGAGGCTGGGGTCGGTGCGGAGGCCGGTGCCGGGGTCGGTGCGGAGGCCGGGGTGGAGTCGCTCATGATCTGCGAGCTTAGACGGATCGCGGAAGGATCGTCGGAGGGTGTTCGGGATCCGGGACGCGGTTGCTCCAGCCGCCGGGCACGGACCGTCCCTGCTGCTCGCGGAAGCGGATGGGGGCGGTGCCGACCCGGCGGGTGAAGAGCCGGGAGAAGTAGGCGGGGTCGTCGTAGCCGACGCGGCGGGCGACGGCGGAGACGGGCAGTTCGGTGGCGGCGAGGAGTTCCTTGGCGCGGCCGAGGCGGACGGTGAGCAGGTAGTCCTTGGGGCTGCATCCGGCGGCGCGGCGGACGGCGGTGCGCAGTTCGGCGGGGGTCATGCCGTGGCGGGCGGCGTGCTCGGCGACGGAGAGCGGCTGGAAGGCGTCGCGGGCGAGGGCGGCGAGGACGGGGTCGCCGTCGGCGTTGGTGTCGGCGCGGGCGCGGCGCAGGGCGACGAGGAGTTCGTGGACGGCGGCGCCGGTCTCCACCTCCAGGAGGGGGTTGCCGGGGCGTGCGGCGCGGGCGATCCGGGCGATGGCGGCGCGGGCGGGGGCGGCGTCGGAGAGGGGGACGACGGGCCGGTCGGGTTCGATGTAGCCGAGTTCGGTGTAGGTGGCGGCGGCGGGTCCGGAGAAGTCGACGAAGGCCTCGTCCCAGCCGGTGCCGGGGTCGGCGCCGTAGTGGTGGGGGGTGCCGGGGGTGAGCCAGATCAGGGCGGGGGCGGTGACGGCGGTGCGCCGTCCGTCGGCGCCCCGGTACCAGCCGGCGCCGGCGGAGACGACGACGGCCACGTGGTGGTCGAGGGTGCGGGGGCCGACGGTGGGCAGGGTGCCGTGCTGGAGTCCGACGCCGAGGCAGACGAGGCCGAGGCGGTGGTGGACGGGGCTGGGCGTGAAGTAGCGCATCCAGGTGTGGTACATGCGGTGGTGCCCCTTCCCCAGGGCCCCGGCCGGGCGGGCCCTAACGTCCAAACTGCGACGATCTTTGTCCATGGACGGGTTCGCCGCCAGGGGGTGGGGTGGTGCCCATGAGCACGTTCGCTGTGGGTGACGAGGACTTCCTGCTCGACGGGCGGCCGGTGCGGCTGCTGTCGGGGGCGCTGCACTACTTCCGGGTGCACGAGGGGCACTGGGAGCACCGGCTGGGGATGCTGCGGGCGATGGGCCTCGACTGCGTCGAGACGTACGTCCCGTGGAACCTGTACGAGCCGGAGCCCGGCCGGTACGGGGACGTGGCGGCGCTCGGCCGGTTCCTGGACGCGGTGGGGCGGGCGGGGATGCGGGCGATCGTGCGCCCGGGGCCGTACGTCTGCGCCGAGTGGGAGAACGGCGGGCTCCCGCACTGGCTGACCGGGCCGCTCGGGCGGCGGGTGCGGACCCGGGACCCGGAGTTCCTGGCGCCGGTGGAGGCCTGGTTCCGGCGGCTGCTGCCGCAGGTGGTGGAGCGTCAGGTGGACCGGGGCGGGCCGGTGGTCCTGGTGCAGGTGGAGAACGAGTACGGGAGTTATGGCAGCGATCCGGTGTATCTGGAGTGGCTGGCGGGGCTGCTGCGGGAGTGCGGGGTGGTCGTGCCGCTGTTCACCTCGGACGGCCCGGAGGACCACATGCTGACGGGTGGTTCGGTGCCGGGGGTGCTGGCGACGGCGAACTTCGGCTCGGGGGCGCGGGAGGGCTTCGCGACGCTGCGCAGGCACCAGCCGTCGGGGCCGCTGATGTGCATGGAGTTCTGGTGCGGCTGGTTCGACCACTGGGGCACGGAGCACGCGGTGCGGGACGCGGAGGACGCGGCGGCGGCGCTGCGGGAGGTCCTGGAGTGCGGGGCCTCGGTCAACGTGTACATGGCTCACGGCGGCACGAACTTCGGCGGCTGGGCGGGGGCGAACCGGGACGGGGAGCTGCACGACGGGCCGTTGCGGCCGACGGTGACCTCGTACGACTACGACGCCCCGGTGGACGAGGCGGGGCGGCCGACGGAGAAGTTCCGGCGCTTCCGCGAGGTGCTCGCGGAGTACGCGGAGGGGCCGCTGCCGGAGGTGCCGGAGCCCCCGGTCCGGCTCGCGGCGCCGGTGCGGGGCGGTTTCGAGGGGTGGGCGTCGCTGGACGCGGTCCTGGAGGTCCTCGGCGACGAGGAGGTGGTGGCGGCGGTGCCGCCGACCTTCGAGGAGCTGGGGGTGGACCGGGGCCTGGTCCGCTACCGGGTGGCGGTGCCGGGACCCCGGCGGCCGTACCCGCTGGGGGTGACGGGGCTGCGGGACCGGGCGGTGGTGTACGTGGACGGGGCCCTCGCGGGGGTCCTGGACACGAGCGGCGGGGAGGACGTGGCGCTCGCGGAACCGGTGGCGGGTCCGGCGGTGGTGGACCTGTGGGTGGAGTCCCTGGGCCGGGTCAACTACGGGCCGCGGCTCGCGGAGCCGAAGGGGATCACCGGGGGCGTACGGCACGAGCGGCAGTACCTGCACGGGGTGCGGGCGCGGGGGCTGCGGCTCGACGCGGTCGAGGCGGCGGCGGTCGACAAGGTGCGCTTCGAGGAGGCCGGCGGTTCCGGGCCGGGGCTCCACCGGGCGGTCCTCGACGTGGCGGGCGCGGGGGACGCGGTGCTGCGGCTGCCGGGTGCGACCCGGGGCTTCGTCTGGGTGAACGGCTTCTGCCTGGGCCGCTACTGGTCGGCCGGCCCGCAGGAGGCGCTGTTCGTGCCGGGTCCGGTGCTGCGGGAGGGGGCGAACGAGGTGTGGGTGTTGGAGCTGGAGGGGGACGCGGGGACCGGGGTCGCGCTCGACGTCCTGTGACCGCACATTGAACAAGGGGAGCGGGCGGCCCGTGCACACCGGGCCGGCCCACACCGGCCCGGTGTACGGGAGGGGCGCTCCGGGGCCGAGGCCGCCCCGGAGCACCCGTTCACGGGCTGCCGCTACAGCGTGGCGGCGGCGGACTTGATGGCGGCGGCGAAGGTCGAGACCTCCGTGTAGACGCCGGGGTAGCCGGCGCGGGCGCAGCCCTCGCCCCAGCTCACGATGCCGACCTGGACCCAGGCCCCGGCGTTGTCCTTGCGGAACATCGGGCCGCCGGAGTCGCCCTGGCAGGTGTCGGTGCCGCCCTGGGAGTAGCCGGCGCAGATCTCCTCGCCGGGGACGAGGTCGCTGCCGTAGGCGGACTGGCAGGAGGCGTCGGAGACGAACGGGACGTTCGCCTTGAGCAGGTAGCGCTGCTGCGCCCCGCCCTCGCGGGCGGCGCCCCAGCCGGCCACCGTGAAGGTGCCGGTGTTGTAGGCGGTGGTCTCGGCGAGCTTCAGGTTGGGCAGGGAGGTGATGGGGCTGGCGAGCTTGATGAGGGCCCAGTCCTTGCCCTTGCCGTTGTAGCCGGGGGCCTGGAGGACCTTGGTCGACCTGACCTTGATGGCGCTGCCGCTCTGGAGGTCCACGACTCCGGCGGTGGCGGTGATGCCGGTGTTGTTGCCGGAGCCGCTCACACAGTGGGCGGCGGTGAGGACGACCTGCGGGCTGATCAGCGAGCCGCCACAGCCCATGGAGAGCCTGACCATCCAGGGGAACTCGCCCTGGGCGGCGCGGGTGCCGCCGACGACGGGGGCCGGGGCCGCGGAGGCGGTGGTGGTGGGCTGGAGGCTGACGGCGGCGAGGACGACGGCGCCGGCCGCGGCAAGCTTCTGGAGCGCGCGGACCATTCTGTTCTTCTTCACGTGTCTGCCTTCTCTCGTGGGGGGTCGGCCTCGACGACTCGTGACATGCGCTCGTCAAGGCGTGGTCCGCATTATGAACAGCGCTCAACCTCCGTCACAAGGAAGCCTTTTCGGCCAGCTGCGATGTGAGGGACCGTACAGTGGGCGAGAGGGGGGATCCCGCATGCCGCACCGTCAAGAGGCCGACCGTGTCGTCCACGGCTTCCCGCACCGGGCCGTGGTCGACGCCTCGCTGACCGCGCTCCACCGCCGCCTCTCCCCCGACGGCGTGCGCCGTTTTCCGGCCAGCGTGACCGCCGCCGACGTGGCCCTCGACGACGGCGAGGAGCTGCGCCCGGGCACCCGGCGGGTGGCCCGCGCCCTCGTCCGGCACCTGGGGCTGCCCGACGCGCGCGTGACGGTGGACTTCCGGCCGATGGAGCACGCCGGCACCGTCGAGCTCACCCCCGGGCCGGAGTACTCCGTGGAGGTGCACGAGCGGTTCCGGACCCGCCGCAGGGACATCGGCGCGGTCCTCGCCCACGAGATCACCCACGTGCTCCTGCACCGCCTCGGCCTGCGCTTCCCCGGCACCGCGGAGAACGAGGTCCTCACCGACGTGACCGCCGCCTACCTGGGCGCCGGGTGGCTGCTGCTGGACGCGTACCGCGAGGACGGCGTCGAGCGCCAGCGGCTCGGCTACCTGACCCCGGAGGAGTTCGGCTACGTCCTCGCCAAGCGGGCCGAACTGTTCGGCGAGGACCCGTCGCCGTGGTTCACCAGCCACGTGGCGTACGAGGCGTGGGTACGGGGCCGGGCGGAGGCCCGCCGGGAGCGCACGGCGCCGCCGCTCGCCGGGGCCGGTCCGATCGAGCGCCGCCGGTACGCCTGGGAGCGGCGCCGGGGCCGGGCCGGCGAGGGCGCCCCGTACGCCTTCGACGGCGGGGCGCCCGCGACCGGCGTCTCCTTCTCCTGCCCGGTCTGCCGCCGGCGCCTGCGGATCCCGGCCGGGCGGACGCTGCGGGCCCGGTGCGGGGTGTGCGGCACGGTCCTGGAGTGCGCGGCCTGAACCCCGTGCCCCGGTCCCTCCGGGAATCGATTTGCGCCATGTGCCGACGGCGGGTCAGGGTCGGTGCATGAGTACGTTGTTCGACGCGATCCGGGCCGGGGACGAGGACGGGGCCGTACGGGCCCTGCGGAGCGGGGCCGACCCCGAGGGACGGGAGGACGGGGAGACCGCCCTGTACCTGGCGGCCGTCGGCGGCGAGGCCGGAATCGTACGGGTGCTGCTCGCCGCCGGGGCGGATCCCGGCCGGGGCAGCGGCGAGGAGGACGGCGACCTGCCGCTGTGCGGGGCGGCCTGCTGCGGGCACACCGAGACGGTACGGGCGCTGCTGGCGGCGGGCGCGGAGGCGGACCAGGAGGAGGGGTACGGCTTCACGGCCCTGGCCTGGGCCCTGCGGCTCGGGTACGCCGACGTCGCGCGGCTCCTCCTGGAGCACGGCGCCGACCCCGACCGGCGCGGCACCGACGGGCTCGTCCCGCTGCTCGCCGCCGCCCGGCGCGGCTCCACCGGCTGCGTGCGGGCGCTCCTCGACCACGGGGCGGGCGGCAGGGAGGCCGCGCTGCGGGAGGCGCGGCGGTGGATCGGCGCCGACGTCGCCGCCGAGCTGCGACGCGGGCTCGTCGCGGGGAACGAGGGCGGGCAGACGTACGAGGCGGTGGTCCGCCGGGTCCGGGAGGACGGCGGGATCACGGTCGTCGTGGAGCTGCTGCGGGAGGACGGCGCGCCCGGGCGCGGCGACGACCGGCAGACCGGGCACGCGGCGATCGCCACGCTCCTGGAGGGCTCGCTCGGTCTCCGCACCCCCGTCGAGGAGCTGGCGGCGCGGGCGCTGCGCTGCGGCGACCCGGAACTCGACGACTGGACGACGGCGGTGGCCGAACTCGCGGGCCGGGCCGACGAGGAGACCTTCGTGGCGGCGGCCGGCTGGTGCGCCTACCGGGACCCGCTGCGGCGGGCGCTCGGCGCGCGGGTCCTGGGCGCCCTGCCGGGCTTCGCACAGAGTGCCGTGCCGGTCCTGCGGCGGCTCGCGGCGGAGCCGTCGAACGCCGCGGGTCCGGCGCGGGAGCCCGCCCTGTCGGTGGTGACGGCGCTCGGGGCGTGCGCGGACCCGGCGGCCGTGCCCGAACTGCTCGCGGCCGCCGGGCATCCCGACGCGGTGGTGCGCGGGGCCGTCGCCGGGGCCCTGGCCGGAATCGTCCCGGCCGGGCACGTCGAGGCCCTCGGGGTGGTGCTCGCGCTGAGCCGGGACGGCGACGCCCGGGTGCGGGACTGGGCGACGCTCGCGCTCGCCGAACTGCCCGACGACACCCCGCTCGTACGGGAGGGGCTCGCCGAGCGGCTCGACGACGCGGACCCGGAGACGGCGGCGGAGGCGGCGCGCGGGCTCGCGATCCGCCAGGACCCGCGCGCCGTCGACGCGCTCGCGGCGGTCCTCGCGGACGGCGAGGCGGACGGCGAGGCGCGCGAGACGGCGCTCGCCGCCCTCGAACACGTCCGGGACCCCCGGGTCAGGACCCGCCTGGAGTGGACGGCCCCGCGCAGGAGCTGAGGAAGGCCGCCGCTCCGGTGGTCGCGTCTAGCAGCCGTGGTCGATCAGGTCGAACGAGGCGTAGTGGTCGGCGGTGTAGTAGTCCTGCACCGCGCTCCCGGTGACGATCCGGCGGGCGCCCCGGGTCGTGGAGCCCGGGGTCTTCACCGTGTACTCGTGGTAGTACCCGGACGTGTGGGCGGGCAGGATCCCCTCCCTGTTCTGGAAGACGGCCCCGTCCTGGCTGTACGGGAAGGGGCCGCCCGCGTCGATCAGGTCCAGGGTGGTGTGGGCCTCGGGGGGCAGGTCGGAGGAGCAGATCTCCCCGACGGCCGCGACGACCGCGACGGCGGGTGCGGGGGCCGGGGCGGCGGTGGCCGGGGCGCCGAGGAGGAGGGAGGACAGGAGGGCGGTGGCGACACCGCCGGCGAGGGTGAACCGAGGGGGGATGCGCATGCCTGTGATGATGATGCGCGTAGATCCCGGCCGGGAACCCCGACGGTCTTCAATTCCCCGGATGTTGACCGGTCGTTCCCGTACGTACGGGACCTGTGAAGACGGGGGGCGTGCGGTGACGGACGCGGGCGGCGCCGTGGTCACGACACCGCCCGCGTCCGGACCCCGTAGGGGGTTACGTGTTGTCGGCCGGCCGCTGCCGGGGCCCGCGGGGGCGGCCCGTGCCCGCCGTCCGGCGCCCGCCGCGACCTCCCCCGGCGGAGGCGGAGGCGGACGCGGCGGTGCGCCCGGAGCCCGCGCCCCGGCCCGTACCGGAGCCGCGGCCCCCGCCCGTACCGGAAGCGCGGCCCCCGCCCGTACCCGTGCCGGAGGTGGCGCCGGTGTTTCCGGAGGCGGCCGGACGGCGACGGCGGCGACCGCCGCCCCCGTTCCCGGCACCGGCGCCGGAACCGGCCGGCTTGCGGGACGGGGTGGGCTGCGGGGTCTCGATGACGATCGGGACGCCCGAGGGCTCCTTGGCGCCGGTGAGCTCGGCGAGCTCCTCGTCGCTGGACTTGATCTGGGCGGTGCGGGGGCTGATGCCCGCGTTGGACATCAGCCGGCCCATGTCGCGCTTCTGGTCGGGCAGGACCAGGGTGAAGACGCTGCCGGACTCGCCGGCGCGGGCGGTGCGGCCGCCGCGGTGGAGGTAGTCCTTGTGGTCCATCGGCGGGTCGACGTTCACGACCATGTCGAGGTCGTCGACGTGGATGCCGCGGGCCGCCACGTTCGTCGCGACGAGCGTGGTGACCTGGCCGTTCTTGAACTGGTCCAGGGTGCGGTTGCGCTGCGGCTGCGAACGCCCGCCGTGCAGGCCGGAGGCCCGTACGCCGTTGGCGAGGAGCCGCTTGACCAGCCGGTCCACGGACCGCTTGGTGTCCAGGAAGAGGATCGTGCGCCCGTCGCGGGCCGCGATCCGCAGCGTGACGGCCTTCTTGTCGGTCTCGTCGGCCACGTACAGGACGTGGTGCTCCATGGTGGTGACCGCGCCGGCCGACGGGTCGACGGAGTGCACGACCGGGTCGTCGAGGAACATCTTGACCAGGCGGTCGATGTTCCGGTCGAGGGTGGCCGAGAACAGCAGGCGCTGGCCGCCCGGCTCGACCTGCTTCAGGAGCTTGGTGACCTGCGGCAGGAAGCCCATGTCGGCCATCTGGTCGGCCTCGTCGAGGACGGTGACGGCGACCTGGTCGAGCCGGCAGTCGCCGCGGTCGATGAGGTCGGCGAGGCGGCCGGGGGTGGCGATGAGGACCTCGGCGCCGCGCCGCAGCGCGGAGGACTGCCGGGTGATCGACATGCCGCCGACGACGGTGGTGATCCGCAGCCGCAGGGCGCCGGCGTACGGGGTGAGGGCGTCGGTGACCTGCTGGGCGAGCTCGCGCGTGGGCACCAGGACGAGGGCGAGGGGCGCGGTCGGCTCGGCGCGGCGGCCCGCGGTGCGGGCGAGCAGGGCGAGGCCGAAGGCGAGGGTCTTGCCGGAGCCGGTGCGGCCCCGGCCGAGCACGTCACGCCCCGCGAGCGAGTTCGGCAGGGTCGCGGCCTGGATCGGGAACGGCTCCGTGACGCCCTGCTCGCCGAGGGTCCGCAGCAGGCCCTCGGGCATGTCGAGGTCGGCGAAGGAGGCCACCGGGGGCAGCGCGGGCGTCAGCGACACCGGCGGCGTGAACTCGCTCGGCGGCGGGGGCGCGGCGGGGCGGCGGCCGCCCCGGGAGGCCTTCGGCTGGGACGTGGACTTCGCCTGCGCGGTGCGGGGGCCGCGCTTGTGGGAGCGCTCGGAGCGGGTCATTCGTGCCTTTCTGGCCGGTGCGCCGCCGAGCCCTTCTGGCCGGTGCGCGGCGCAGCGGGGGCCCGCACCTGCGCGATGCGGGCCCCGGCTGCTCTGTCCGGAACGCGTGATACGGCTCCGGTCGTCTCTCTACCGGAACAATAGTGCGCCCCGGGACCTTCCCGCCCCGCCCGCCCGATGCCCGGACGGATCCGCCCAGCCCAGCCGCCCCCGACGTGGCCCACTTCACAGGCCGGGGGCGTCCCGGCGGGGCGGGGCGTCGTCGTTGCCGCGCCGGGTGGTCCACGCGGGCCGTCCCGGGACCCAGCTGCGGAAGGCGATCTCCTCGCCGTCCACCCACGTGCGCACGACCTCGGCCGGCTCCGCCCGGAAGAGGTGGAAGGGCGGGGGCGCGCCGGCGACGGCGGCGTACCGCTCCAGGGCCCCGGGGTCGGTGACCTCGACCGCCCGTCCGGAGATCCGGACGTCCCCGCCGCCCATGCCGGTGCCGGGGCCGGGGTTGGCGAGCAGCGCGAACCGGGGGTCGCGGCGCAGGTCGAGCGCCTTGCGGGAGTTCGGCATCATGCCGAGCCACAGCTCGCCGTCGCGGAAGTCCGCCTCGATGCCGCTGAGGCGCGGCGAGCCGTCCTTCCGCAGGGTGGCGAGGACGTGGTGGGCGTGCTGCCCGAAGCGCGCGCGCACGGTCGCGGCGAGGTCGGGTTCGGCGGCCTCGAAGGCCGACCAGGTGGTTCCGTGGTCTCCCATGGTTCCAGGGAACACGCGAAACCCGACACCTGCTGTCGGGTTTCCCCGGAAATCGCCGTACCCGGGTCAGGCGGTGGCGGCCTCGCGCTCCGCCCGGCCGCGCTCGACGCAGAACTCGTTCCCCTCGGGGTCCCCCAGGGTCGCCCAGCCGGTGCCGTCCGGGTTCCGGCGGTCGTCGAGGAGGGTCGCGCCGAGGCCGATCAGCCGCTCGACCTCCTCGTCACGGGTCCGGTCCTGCGGCTGGAGGTCGAGGTGGACCCGGTTCTTCACGGCCTTCGGCTCGGGCACCTGGATGAAGAGGAGCGAGGCCCCGGGCGACTCGACGAGCGCCTCCTCGTCCCCCGGCCGGTCGTCGTCGGACAGCTCGGAGCCGAGGACCCGGGCCCAGAAGGAGGCGAGGGCGTAGGCGTCGGCGCAGTCGATGGTCACGTGGCGTACGAGAGAGGTCATGGCGCCATGATCCCCGCCGGGCGGGGGACGCGGCCAGCGCTTTCCGGTTCCCTCACCCCCGGACGATGCCCCGGGCCCGGGCGGCGGCGAGCCACACCGGGAACTCGGAGAGGAGCCGGTCGTACAGTTCGGCGTCCGGGACCCGGTCGGGGTCCTGTCCCGCGTGGAAGAACCCGGCGTTGTCGACGGGCCGCTTTCCCGGAACGTCCAGCTCGTCCAGCCTGCGCAGGAAGTCGAACTGCCGGCTGTCGGGGTCGCCGAAGCCGATGAACTGCCAGAAGAGCGGCAGCCGGGCCGCCTTGCACACGTACCGCTCGGCCGCCGGCTTGCTGGTCGGCCCGCCGTCGGTCTGGAAGACGACGAACGCGGGATCGGTCGCCCCGCTGTCCAGGTAGTGGTCGACGACCGCGTCCATGGCCAGGTGGTAGTTCGTCTTCCCCATGTGCCCGAGCCCGGCGGCGATCCGGTGGATGCGTCCCTTGTGGTCGTCGAGCCGTATCTCGGTCTCCGCGTCGACGTCGGTGGAGAAGAACACCACGGGCACCCGCCCGTCGTCGTCGAGGTGCGCGGAGAGCCCGAGCACCCGGTCGGCGAGCGCCTGTACGGCGCCGCTCCTGTAGTACGGCCGCATCGACCCGGAGTGGTCGACGACCAGGTAGACGGCGGCCCGCTGCCCGTCGATCCCGTGCCGCCGCAGCGACTCCCCCGCCGACTTGTAGAGGCTCACGAGCGCGGGCGCGGCCTCCTCGACCTTCCGCAGGCTCAGTGCCATGGGCGTTCCCCCTCGTACGTCGCACGTCGTCGTGTCCGGCGTGCGGTCGAGCGTACGGCAGGCTCTGTGTGACGTTCCGTCAGTACGGCTCCGCTCCCGGCGGGAGGTCTGGAATCATGGGCGCCCAGGAGTGCGGGGCAGGGGAGCGGGGGCACGGGTGGGCTCGACGACGGACTCGGACGGAGGGCCGGTCACCGGCGGACGGCGGGCGCTGCTCGTCGGCGTGGGCCGGACCACCTTCCTGGAGCGCGACCCCGGCCTCGCCGCGCGGTTTCCCCGGCTCGGTTTCGTCGACCGAGACGTCGAGATGGTGAGTGCCGCCCTCGTCGAGTCCGGCTACGCGGTCGAGGCGCTGCACCCCGGCCATTCCCTGCCGGAGCGGCAGGACACGAGTGTGGGATCGATCGTGAGTGCGGTGGAGGAGTTCTTCCTCTCCTGCGAGGCCGGGGACACGGCCTTCCTCTACGTCTCCGGCCACGGCATGTCCGTCGGCGAGCGCGAGTACTTGGTCACCTCGGACGCGCGGCCCCGCGCCGACGGCTCCCTGATCGCGCAGACCGTCCTCGAAACCGCGCCCGAAGTCCTGCTGGGCCGGATACCCGAGGGCGTCGAGGTCGTCGTCTGCCTGGACACCTGCCGCACCGACCAACCGTCCTCCGCCTCGGTCCCGCACGAGACGCCCCTGGTGGACTCCGCCTACCGCGACGTGGCCTGGCTGCTGGCCTGCGGGCGTGGACAGGCGGCCTACGCGGATCCGGAGAAGGGCAGTCACTTCGGCATCGCCCTCTCCGAGGCGCTGTCCCGCAACAGTCCCCCGAAGACACTCAAGGAGATCCACGCCTTCGTCCGTGGCCGGGTCGAGCGGCTCACCGCCCGGCTCGCGGAACCTCCGCCGACGGTCGAGTCCCGCTGTCCGGAAGGACTCGCCGAGCGCCTGGTCGTCTGCCGGGGCTCCCAGGAGACCCAGCGCTGGACCGAAGCCGTCACCGATTCCGCGCTCTGGAGGCACACCTCACACGGGCCGGACGTCCACGAGCGGGTCAAGGACCGGCTCGGCGATCTGGCCCGTGAGGTCGCGAAGAGCCGTCTGGGCACGGACTCGGCCCTCGCCACGCCCTGGAACGACCCCGAGTACCCGATCCGTTTCGTGGAGCGGCTCGACCACCTCGTGGAGGCCGCCGCCCTCACCGGCCGGGAGCTCCTCTCCCCCGCCGAGACGGCGGCGCTGCTCGCGGCGCCCCTGCTGCACGAGGGGGTCGTCGCCGTCGCCCTCAGCGAGCTGGCGGCGCTGCGGCCCGACCGGATCGACCGGCGCGAGGACGGCCGGGGGCGGGACGCCGTCACCTCGCACGACCGGCTGGTGTGCGACGCCGCGAGAGACGTGGCGCGGGCGCACTCGCAGGTAGGCCTCGCGGCGGAGACGTTGCGGCAGCGCCACCTCCCGGAGCGGGCAGCGGCGGCCGACCACTGGCTGCGGCACCGGTTCATCGCGGACTGGGACCGCCTGTGGGACCGCACCAGTGACTACCCGGCGGTCGACCACCTGCTCGACATGGTGGTGACGGCCGTCGCCGCCGGAGGTCCCGGCGAGCCCACTCCGCAGAACCGCGCCCTGATCGACCGCCAAGTCCGCCAGGTCCTCGCCCATGTCACGGTCGCCCCCGGCAGCAGTCCCCGCATCAACGACAGCGGTGAACTCAGCTGGAGCACGCATCCCGCCGTGCCCGGCAACACGTGGCGCGGCCCCGACCTCGCGTACCTGGTCTGGCTCGCCGCCCTTCTGGCTGCCGATCCCCGGCGCATGTCGGGCGTCCTCGTCGACCATCTGGGCGCCCACAAACGGTTGGTGCCCTCGGACGTGGTCGCAGCCCTCGCCGAATACCGCCTCCAGTCCCCCGACGCACACGCACGGACGCAGGCGGGCGGCACGTACGACCTCGCCGTCGACTTCCTCTGTCCCCATCCCGCACTGCACGCGGCCGTGGAGGAGCTGGCCGCGACCGCCGACGCGTCGGTCCGGGCGCTCCACAAGAAGTGGAAGGAGACGCGCACGGACGCGCCGTACCTGCTGCGCGGCATCCCGCGAAAGGTGACCACCGAGTTCCTGGAGCCGCTGGACCACCAGTACACCAAGCCGCTGGAGCGCTTCCGGCTCGCCGAGGACGAGATCCGCCCCCTGCTCATGGGGACCCAGCTGTACGGCGACAAGATGCTCGCCGTCCGGGAGCTCTACCAGAATGCCCTGGACGCCTGCCGGTACCGACAGCTGCGTGTTGACTACGGCCGGCGGCTCGGCAAGTGCGGGGCGGCCGGGAAAGAACCCGGGATCGAGTTCGTTCAGGGGTACGACGAGGAGGACCGTCCGTACATCGAGTGCCGCGACACGGGCACCGGCATGAGCCGCAAGAAGCTCACCTCGATGTTCGCCCGGGCCGGCAAGCGGTACGAGCAGGACCCGGACTTCGTGCAGGAACGCCGCAACTGGCGACGCGCGGGGATCGACCCGACCCCCTTCAACAGCCGCTTCGGCATCGGCGTGTTCAGCTACTTCATGCTGGCGGAGGAGGTGGTGGTCACCACCGCCACCACCGACCTGCACGGCAACCCGTCCCGTACGGAAGCACCCCTCCGGGCCACCATCCAGTCCGGCTCCGGCCTCTTGGAGATCGTAGAGACCTCCGATGCCCCGGAGCGCGGCGGCACCACCGTCCGCCTCTACCTGAGCGCGGACGGCGAGACCCCGCCCTCCCTGGTGGAGACGCTGCGGAAGCTGCTGTGGGTGAGCGACCACCGGGTGACGGCGGTGGAACTGGACCGCGAGGGCCACCGGGCCCGCTCGGCGGAGTGGACGCCGGGCGAACTCCAGGCGTCGGAGGTCTGGCCGACCGCGCCGGCTGGAGCGGGGACGGACGCCTGGCTCGTCCAGGGGAAGGGGCAGCTGCTCCTGGACGGCGTCGTCGTCGGGAACGCCCCGGAGGTCGACGGCTACGTCGTCAACTTGCGCGAGCGAGATCAGCCTGTACCCACTGTGGACCGCAACGGGCTGATCGGCTGGGACGAGAAAGGGGTGCGGAGCCGCCTCCTCGAAGGAGTGCCCGAAGCCGTCGGTGCGTTCGAAGAGGTGTCGCTGCGCTGGCTGTGGGAACTCGTCGCCAGTGAACCGGACCTGGCGGTCTCGGTGTTCGACTCGCTCGGTGACGACGCGACGGGGGTCCTGCACTCGTCCCACACCGAGCGCAGCCTGGCCTCGTCCACCTTCCCCGTGCGCGATCCGGGGTGCCTGCCCATCGACAGGAACTTCATCCAGCGAAACTACTACGGGACCGTCTTCGGCCATGAGCGACTGGGCGAAGGAGGTTTGTTCGAGCGGTGGCGAAGCTCTCTGCTGGGAGTGTTCCACGCCGTGCGCGAACCCTTCGCGCCTCCCGGATACCCTTCGCCCCTCGGCCTGGACGCGCTGCTCTTCGAGGACGGTGTCCCTGACGGTTCCTGGGCCACGCCCCTGAGGGCGGCGGCGCTCACCGGTCAGTCCCTCGCGGCAGCCGTACGGGCCCAGCGGCGCTTCGCCGTCACCGGGATACGGGTGCCCGAAGCCACTGACGTCCGAGCGCTCGGAAGCGTGTTCCCGACGGTGATCATGGCCGACCTCTATGCCGCGCATGCCGATGCGCGCCGTTCCGGTGAAGGGGAGAGGCGTCCGACACCGACGCCGTTCGCCTCGCTCCTGCCCGTGGCGGCGGCTCACGACATCACCCTGACGGAAGTCCTCACCTGCGCACGGGACCTGGCGAACAGCGTGCCCGTACCGGGCTGGGAGAACCTTCCCCGGCTTTCCGGAGGTGCCGTCTCGGCGACGGATTCCACAGAACTGGCCGCTCCCCTCAGTGTGATCACGAAAAGGGAGGCTCACTTCTGGCATGCGGGAACCGTCCATGCGGTGGACCTGCTGGTGCGTGCCCCTTCCGTCGAACAGCGCGCACAGCTCGTCGAACGGATCGGACAATTGGAGAACCTGGGGTTCTCCCTGGGAACGGACGTCTCCGACACCACGCTCGCCCACCGGGCCCTGACCGGTGACGAACGCCGCCTCCTCTCGCACGAAGTGAACGGTACGCGCCCGTGGGTCACGGGCGACCTCACCCTGCTCGACGTCTTGAGGCGGTCGAAGGAGATGGGGATCCCGATCGGCCGGGTGGTGGAACAGGTCAATGCCCTCACTGCCGCCACGGCCGTTTCGGCACCACAGGTTCCCGACACGGTCGCCGACTGGATCGTTCCCTACTGGATCGCTGGACTCTTCCAGTGGGAAACCGAGTCACAGGGCACGTTCGGTCCCTGGAGCATCGCCTCGGCGATACTTTCCACCTCCACCGACGCCGAGTTGGCTTCGCGGCTTCGAGATCTACGGCATCTGGACACGTGTGGCGCGCTCACCCCCGGCTGCCTCGCCCTCGTCGAAGCGAACATCGAGCGGGTCACCAACCCGGACCCGCTCATGAAGCGTTTCCTCGATTTGATTTATTCGAACTCACGCTATGGGTACGGTCACTGGCAACTCGACGCACAAGGACTCGGGGTGGAGCCGCTGACCTACTTCGCCGCCATAGAGAAGGTGACGATCCGCACACAGGCCAAAAGGCTGGCGGCACTCGTCCCCTCCTTCCCGTTGGAAACCGTCGCTCTCCCCGATGCCCTCGGGTCGCTGGCCCCCGGCCTGGAGGTTCTGGCGCTCTTCGAAAGCGACGGGGACTCCCTGGCCTTCCGCACCACCCTCTCCTGCGGGGACCTCCTCCAGTCCGCCGAGCACTCGGGCAGAGGACTGGGCGACGCCGTCCGCACCGCCCTCGCCTTCCGCACCGTCGGCGGCCCCACCCTCCAGGGGCCCTTCACCGGCCCCGACGCCGAGGCTCTGGAGGACTTCGACCCCGACGACTTCGATCTGATCGCCTTCGATCCCGGCCTCCTCGGACCCGGCACCCTCGGCCCCCTCGACCTCGTCCTCGTCGCCGGCCGCTTCGGCTGGACGCTGGCGAAGACCTACGAGCGGTACGCGCCCTTCCGCTGTCTCGGGCTCGACGTCACCACGCCGGAGCCCGTGGGCGACGAGCGGGACTTCGTGCCGGACTGGCGTGACGTCATCGTGCTCACCGCCCGGCTGACCGGTCGCGCGCCTGCACTCGAAGGTGCCGTCGACCCCGACCACATCGTCCTGTGCGCCGAGGAGACCGACCTCACCGAGGAGCAGGTCTTCGACCGGCTCCGGCGGTACGCCCGCCTCTTCGGTCTCGACCTTCCCGCCGCCGTCCCCGGAGGATCCCGTCCATGAGTGCCACCGTTCCCTATCGCGTCACCGACCTTCCCCTCACCACCCCCGTCACCACCTTCCTCTGGGAGGTCCGGGGCGGCCGAGTGGAGGCGACCGGGGAGTGTCCGGCCTGCCGGTGCGTGACCGTGCGCGTCTGGGAGGACGTCCAGTACGTCACCAAGGGGCCGTCGACGCCGGGAAAGTACGTGCTCGACGACGGCGCGCCGAAGTACGCGCGGTGTCTGTGCGAAACCTGGCACGTGGACCGGCCCGCCGAGGTGGAGCAGGGCTGCGGTGCGTCGTTCTGGATCGCCCTGCCGCCGCGGGGGCTGTCGCGATGAGCGAGTTCACTCCGCAGGAGTTGCGGGACGCCGACCAGCGGGTGCTGGCGATGGCGACTCCGCCGGAGCAGTTGCGGGCGGCGCTCCAGCAGGCGGAGGGGTACCGGAACTTCCTCACCACCCTCACCGGGCTACTGACCGTCGTCTTCGTGCTCAAGGGGCAGGAGAACCTGAGCAAGATGACCACCGGCCCGAGGTGGTGGGTGATCGGGCTGCTCTCCGGGGCCTTCCTGCTGCTGCTCGCCGCCTCCTGGCTGATGGTCTCCGCCGTCCACGAGCGGCCTGGGCGTACGCTGCCGTCCGGCGCGGAGTACCTGCTGCGGTACGAGCGGGACCGGGCCCGTACCGTGCGGCGGATGACCGGCTGGGCCCGCTGGATGGGCCTCGTCGGCGTCCTCGCCGTCTCCGCCGCCTCGCTGATCACGTGGATCTGGCCCGGAAAGAGCTGAACCGACAAGAGCTGAGAACGCGCCGCGGCGCCCACCCAGTCGTCCGGTCGGGGACATGTCGGGGGGCGCCGCGCTCAGTTCCGTACGTCGTTGTACGGGACGTTCAGGGGGGATCCGGTCGGATCAGACCATCAGCGAACGGTCCGTCGGGCGGATCGGGGCCGGCAGGGAGCTGGTGCCGGTCAGGTGGCGGTCCACGCCGCGGGCGGCGGAGCGGCCCTCGGCGATGGCCCAGACGATGAGCGACTGGCCGCGGCCCGCGTCGCCGGCGACGAAGACGCCGTCGACGTTGGTGGCGAAGTCCGCGTCACGGGCGATGTTGCCGCGCTCGTCGAGCTCCAGGCCGAACTGGGCGACCAGGCCGTTCTGGACGTCCGTGCCGGTGAAGCCCATGGCGAGGGTGACCAGCTGGGCGGGGATCTTCCGCTCCGTGCCCGGCTTCTGGGTCAGCTTGCCGTCGACGAACTCGACCTCGGCGAGGTGGAGGGACTGGACGTTGCCGTCCTCGTCGCCCTCGAAGTGGGTGGTGGAGACGGAGTAGACCCGCTCGCCGCCCTCCTCGTGCGCCGAGGTGACCTTGTACAGCATGGGGAAGGTCGGCCAGGGCTGGCCGGCGTTCCGCTCCTCGCCCGGGCGGGGCATGATCTCCAGCTGCGTGACCGAGGCCGCGCCCTGGCGGTGGGCGGTGCCGACACAGTCGGCGCCGGTGTCGCCGCCGCCGATGACGACGACGTGCTTGCCCTCGGCGGTGATCGGCGGGGCCACGAAGTCGCCCTCGACGACCTTGTTGGCGAGCGGCAGGTACTCCATCGCCTGGTGGATGCCGTTCAGCTCGCGGCCCGGGACGGGCAGGTCGCGGGCGGTGGTGGCGCCGGCGGCGATGACGACCGCGTCGAACCGCTTGCGCAGGTCGGTGGCGGTGATGTCGCGGCCGACCTCGACGCCGGTGCGGAACTTGGTGCCCTCCGCGCGCATCTGCTCGATGCGGCGGTTGATGTGCCGCTTCTCCATCTTGAACTCGGGGATGCCGTAGCGCAGCAGCCCGCCGATGCGGTCGGCGCGCTCGTACACGACCACGGTGTGGCCGGCCCGGGTGAGCTGCTGGGCGGCGGCGAGGCCGGCCGGGCCGGAGCCGATGACGGCGGCGGTCTTGCCGGAGAGGCGCTCGGGCACCTGCGGCTTGACGTCGCCCCCGTCCCAGGCCTTGTCGATGATGGAGACTTCGACGTTCTTGATGGTGACGGCCGGCTGGTTGATGCCGAGCACGCACGCGGACTCGCAGGGCGCCGGGCAGAGGCGGCCGGTGAACTCCGGGAAGTTGTTGGTGGCGTGCAGGCGCTCCTGCGCGGCCGACCAGTCCTCGCGGTAGGCGTAGTCGTTCCACTCGGGGATCAGGTTCCCGAGGGGGCAGCCGTTGTGACAGAACGGGATGCCGCAGTCCATGCAGCGGCCGGCCTGCTTGCTGATGATCGGCAGCAGGGAGCCGGGGACGTAGACCTCGTTCCAGTCGCGGACGCGCTCGGCGACGGGACGGGTCTCGGCGACCTCGCGGCCGGTGGTGAGGAAGCCCTTCGGATCAGCCATGGGTCGCCGCCTCCATCATCTTCTCGGTGGTCTCGGCCTCGGAGAGACCGGCGAGCTCAGCGGCGTCCTTGGCGGCGAGCACTGCCTTGTACGTGGTGGGGATGATCTTGCTGAACCGGGCCGCGGCGGCGTCCCAGTCGGCGAGGAGCTTCTCGGCGACGGTGGAGCCGGTCTCCTCGCGGTGACGGCGCACCACGTCGTGCAGCCACGCCTCGTCGGTGTCCGACAGGGCCTCGATCGCCCCCAGGTTCCCGGAGTTGACGTTGTCCCGGTCGAGGTCGATCACGTAGGCGACGCCGCCCGACATGCCGGCCGCGAAGTTGCGTCCGGTCTCGCCGAGGACGACGGCCGTGCCGCCGGTCATGTACTCGCAGCCGTGGTCGCCCACGCCCTCGGAGACGACGAGGGCGCCGGAGTTGCGGACGCAGAAGCGCTCGCCGGTGCGGCCGCGGAGGAACAGCTCGCCGCCGGTCGCGCCGTACGCGATGGTGTTGCCCGCGATGGTGGAGTACTCGGCCAGGTGGTCGGCGCCCCGGTCGGGGCGGACGATCACGCGGCCGCCGGAGAGGCCCTTGCCGACGTAGTCGTTGGCGTCGCCCTCCAGGCGGAGGGTGACGCCGCTCGGCAGGAAGGCGCCGAAGGACTGGCCGGCGGAGCCGGTGAAGGTGATGTCGACGGTGTCGGCCGGGAGGCCGGCGCCGCCGAACTTCTTGGTGACCTGGTGGCCGAGCATGGTGCCGACCGTGCGGTTGATGTTGCGGATCGCGACCTGGGCGCGGACCGGCTGGGCCTCCTCGGCGGAGGGGGCGTTCAGGGCCTCGGCGGCGAGCTGGATCAGCTCGTTGTCGAGGGCCTTCTCCAGGCCGTGGTCCTGCTCGACCAGGGCGTGGCGGACCGCGCCCTCCGGGAGGTCCGGCACGTGGAAGAGGGGCTCCAGGTCGAGGCCCTGGGCCTTCCAGTGGGTGACGGCGCGGCTGGTGTCGAGCAGCTCGGCGTGGCCGACGGCCTCTTCGAGGGTGCGGAAGCCCAGCTCGGCGAGGAGCTCCCGGACCTCCTCGGCGATGAACTCGAAGAAGTTGACGACGTACTCGGCCTTGCCGGAGAAGCGGTCGCGCAGGACCGGGTTCTGGGTGGCGATGCCGACCGGGCAGGTGTCGAGGTGGCAGACGCGCATCATGATGCAGCCGGAGACGACGAGCGGCGCGGTGGCGAAGCCGAACTCCTCGGCGCCGAGCAGCGCGGCGATGACGACGTCGCGGCCGGTCTTGAGCTGGCCGTCGGTCTGGACGACGATCCGGTCGCGCAGGCCGTTGAGCAGCAGGGTCTGCTGGGTCTCGGCGAGGCCGAGCTCCCAGGGGCCGCCCGCGTGCTTGAGGCTCGTCAGAGGAGACGCGCCCGTGCCGCCGTCGTGGCCGGAGATGAGGACGACGTCCGCGTGGGCCTTGGAGACGCCCGCGGCGACCGTGCCGACGCCGACCTCGGAGACCAGCTTCACGTGGATGCGGGCGACCGGGTTGGCGTTCTTGAGGTCGTGGATGAGCTGCGCCAGGTCCTCGATGGAGTAGATGTCGTGGTGCGGCGGCGGGGAGATCAGGCCGACGCCGGGCGTCGAGTGACGCGTCTTGGCGACCCACGGGTAGACCTTGTGGCCGGGCAGCTGGCCGCCCTCGCCGGGCTTGGCGCCCTGGGCCATCTTGATCTGGATGTCGTCGGCGTTGACCAGGTACTCGCTGGTGACGCCGAAGCGGCCGGAGGCGACCTGCTTGATGGAGGAGCGGCGCTCCGGGTCGTACAGGCGGTCCGGGTCCTCGCCGCCCTCGCCGGTGTTGGACTTGCCGCCCAGCCGGTTCATGGCGATGGCGAGGGTCTCGTGCGCCTCCTGGGAGATGGAGCCGTACGACATGGCGCCGGTGGAGAAGCGCTTGACGATCTCGGAGGCGGGCTCGACCTCGTCGAGGGGGATCGGGGTGCGGCCCTCGGCGGCGAAGCCGAAGAGGCCGCGGAGGGTCATCAGCCGCTCGGACTGCTCGTTCACCCGGTCGGTGTACTTCTTGAAGACGTCGTACCGCTTGGTGCGCGTGGCGTGCTGGAGGCGGAAGACGGTCTCCGGGTCGAACAGGTGCGGCTCGCCCTCGCGGCGCCACTGGTACTCGCCGCCGATCTCCAGGGCGCGGTGCGCCGAGGGGACGCCGGAGGCGGGGTACGCCTTGGCGTGGCGGGCGGCGACCTCCTTGGCGACGACGTCGAGGCCGACGCCGCCGATCTTGGTGGCCGTGCCGTTGAAGTACGTGGCGACGAAGGTCTCGTCGAGGCCGACGGCCTCGAAGACCTGGGCGCCGCGGTAGGAGGCGACGGTGGAGATGCCCATCTTGGACATGACCTTGAGGACGCCCTTGCCGAGGGCGTAGATCAGGTTCCGGATGGCCTGCTCGGGCTCCATGCCCTCGATGAAGGTGCCGGCGCGGACCAGGTCCTCGACGGACTCCATGGCGAGGTACGGGTTGACGGCGGCGGCGCCGTAGCCGATGAGCAGGGCGACGTGGTGGACCTCGCGGACGTCGCCGGCCTCGATGAGCAGGCCCACCTTGGTCCGCTGCTTGGTGCGGATGAGGTGGTGGTGGACGGCCGCGGTGAGCAGCAGCGAGGGGATCGGGGCGTGCTCGGCGTCGGAGTGCCGGTCGGAGAGCACGATGAGGCGGGCGCCGCCCTCGATGGCGGTGTCGGCCTCGGCGCAGATCTCCTCGATGCGGGCGGCGAGGGCCTCGCCGCCGCCGGAGACCCGGTAGAGGCCGGAGAGGGTCGCGGCCTTCATGCCGGGCATGTCGCCGTCGGCGTTGATGTGGACGAGCTTGGCCAGCTCGTCGTTGTCGATCACCGGGAAGGGCAGGGTGACGCTGCGACACGACACGGAGGTCGGCTCCAGGAGGTTGCCCTGGGGGCCGAGCGAGGAGCGCAGGGAGGTCACGAGCTCTTCGCGGATGGCGTCGAGCGGGGGGTTGGTGACCTGCGCGAAGAGCTGGGTGAAGTAGTCGAAGAGGAGCCGCGGGCGGGCGGACAGGGCCGCGATCGGGGAGTCCGTGCCCATGGAGCCGAGGGGCTCGCCGGCGGTGCGGGCCATCGGGGCGAGGATGACGCGGAGCTCTTCCTCGGTGTAGCCGAAGGTCTGCTGGCGGCGGGTGACCGAGGCGTGGGTGTGGACGACGTGCTCGCGCTCGGGGAGGTCGGAGAGCTCGATCTCGCCGGTCTCCAGCCACTCCTCGTAGGGGTTCTCGGCGGCGAGGGCGGCCTTGATCTCGTCGTCCTCGACGATGCGGTGCTCGGCGGTGTCGACGAGGAACATCCTGCCGGGCTGGAGGCGGCCCTTGCGGACGACCCTGGCGGGGTCGATGTCGAGGACGCCGACCTCGGAGGAGAGGACGACGAGGCCGTCGTCGGTGACCCAGTAGCGGCCGGGGCGCAGACCGTTGCGGTCGAGGACCGCGCCGACCTGGACGCCGTCGGTGAAGGTGACGCAGGCCGGGCCGTCCCAGGGCTCCATCATCGTGGAGTGGTACTGGTAGAAGGCGCGGCGGGCCGGGTCCATGGTCTCGTGGTTCTCCCACGCCTCCGGGACCATCATGAGGACCGCGTGCGGCAGGGAGCGGCCGCCGAGGTGGAGCAGCTCCAGGACCTCGTCGAAGGAGGCCGAGTCGGAGGCGTCCGGGGTGCAGATCGGGAAGATCCGGTCCAGCGGGCGGTCGCCGAAGACGTCGGAGGCGAGCTGGGCCTCGCGGGCCGTCATCCAGTTCCGGTTGCCCTTGACGGTGTTGATCTCACCGTTGTGGGCGACGAAGCGGTACGGGTGGGCCAGCGGCCAGCTCGGGAAGGTGTTGGTGGAGAACCGGGAGTGGACCAGGGCCACGGCGGTGGCGCAGCGGCGGTCCGACAGGTCCGGGAAGAAGGGCTCCAGCTGGCCGGTGGTCAGCATGCCCTTGTAGACGAGGGTGCGGGCGGAGAGCGACGGGAAGTACGTCGCGGCCTCGCGCTCGGCGCGCTTGCGCAGGACGAAGACCTTGCGGTCGAGCGCGATGCCGGTGGCCGCGCCGTCGGCGTCCGCGACGAAGAGCTGGCGGAAGACCGGCATGGTGGACCGGGCGGAGGCGCCGAGCAGCTCGGGGGCGACGGGGACCTCGCGCCAGCCGAGGACGCTCAGGCCCTCCTCGGCGGCGATCGTCCCGATCGTCGCGACGGTGGCGTCGATGCCGTCCTCGGGGAGGAAGGCGATGCCGACGGCGTACGCGCCGGCCTCGGGGAGCTCAAATCCGGCGACCTCGCGGAGGAAGGCGTCCGGGACCTGGAGCAGGATGCCCGCGCCGTCACCGGAGTCGGCCTCTGCGCCGGTGGCGCCGCGGTGCTCGAGGTTGCGCAGTACGGTCAGCGCCTGCTCCACCAGCGCGTGGCTGGCTACACCGGTGAGGGTGGCCACGAACCCGACACCGCAGGCGTCGTGTTCGTTACGGGGGTCGTACATCCCCTGCGGAGCGGGGCGACCGTCCATGGGCGACCAGGCGTCGGAACGCATCGGCTCTCCCGTCGTCGTCGTGGCATGTGCAGATGCCGAGGGACGACGTTGGCCCTCCGCGAAATTTCGTGCAGGTTACATGATGGCTGGCTTCTCGCGAAGCGGATAGCTCGTTCCAACATGCGGACACCGCCGACACGCAGCGGTGGTACTGGTTCACCTGTGGGGTGCGGCGACAGGCACTGTCCCGCGGGGGACGGATCGAGGGGGTCCGAAGGGACTCCGGGCCTCCGGCGAACCGTCGCTGGGTGGGCTTCGTTGCCCACTGGCGCTCATGCCTCTTTCCCGTTGGTCACGGGTTCGAAACCGCCGGGTAACCGACTATGTATGTGGCGCTCCGCATAGTGTCTCATCGCGACGGCGGATCGGGCCAGGGAGATACGTCACAGGCGATGTGCGGCTTATGTACGCGAAAGATGGGGTCGAGGGCGGCCGAAAGGGCTACAGCGCGGCACCGAAGAGCATGCCGAGCCCGTACGTGACGGCCGCCGCGGCGCCGCCGAGGGCGAGCTGGCGCAGTCCGCTGAAGAGCCAGCCGCGCGCGGTCACCCGGGCCACCAGGGCTCCGCAGGCGAAGAGGCCGAGGAGCGCGAGCAGCACGGCCGGCCAGAGGACGGTCGCCCCGAGCAGGTACGGCAGGACGGGCAGCAGCGCGCCGAGCGCGAACGAGCCGAACGACGAGACCGCGGCGACCGCGGGCGACGGCAGGTCGTCGGGGTCGATGCCGAGCTCCTCGCGGGCGTGGATCTCCAGGGCCTGCTCGGGGTCCTTCGACAACTGCATCGCGACCTCGCGGGCGAGGGCGGGCTCGACGCCCCGGGAGACGTAGAGCGCGGCGAGCTCCTCCATCTCGTCGACCGGGTGCTTGCGCAACTGGCTCCGCTCCACGTCCAGTTCGGCCTGGACGAGGTCGCGCTGCGAGGCGACGGAGGTGTACTCCCCCGCGGCCATGGAGAAGGCGCCGGCGGCGAGGCCCGCGAGGCCGGTGACGGCGACGGTCCCGGAGGAGACCGCGCCACCGGCGACGCCGGTCATCAGGGCGAGGTTGGACACCAGTCCGTCCATGGCGCCGAAGACCGCCGGGCGCAGCCAGCCGCCGTTCACGTCGCGGTGCGTGTGGTTGTCGCGGTGGGCCTCGTGCAGCGGCGCCTGGGCCTCGACGATGGACATGGTGCTCCCCTCTTCACGGCGGGCCGGGACGGGCCCGCCTCCCCCTCAACTACCCTCGAAAATACGCTCGATGTAAGGGGCGCGCCAGCAAGGCAGGCCGTACTTACTAAGGCCCGCCTGACCGGGCGCGCCGGATCCCGGCGGGGTGTCAGGCGGGTGACAGAGACGTTTCTCCGGCGAGTTCGCGGGCGGCGGTGGCACAGATCCAGGCAACGGGGCGCCACCGGTGCGCCTCCCGGAGGAAGGAGCCGCCGCACATGGTCACCACCACGGCATGCGACACGCGGGAGCGGGCGAGAGGGGCGCTCCTCGGCCTCGCCGTCGGCGACGCGCTCGGCGCGCCCGCCGAGAACATGCGGCCCTCCGAGATCCGCCGCCGCTGGGGCCGGATCGAGGGCTTCGTGACGGAGAGCCCGGCGGGCACGGACGACACCGAGTACGCCGTCTTCTCGGGGCTGCTGCTCGCCCGGCACGGCTCGGCCCTCACCGTCCGCCACGTCGAACGGGCCTGGCACCGCTGGATCGCCGACCTCGACGAGGGGCCCTTCCGGGGCGCGGGCTTCTCGGAGCGGGGCACCCTGGAGAACCTCCGGCGGGGGCTCGCGGCGCCCATCTCCGCGCAGCACCGGCACGCCTGGAGCGACGGCCTCGCGATGCGCGCGGCGCCCTTCGGGGTCTTCGCCGCCGGGCGCCCGGCGGAGGCGGCCCGGCTCGTCGCGATCGACGGCAGCGTCAGCCACGAGGGCGAGGGCATCTACGGCGGCCAGGCGGTCGCGGCGGGGGTCGCGGCGGCGATGGCGGGGGCGAGCGTGACGTCGGTGATCGCGGCGGCCCTCTCCGCCGTCCCGATGGACTCCTGGACGGCCCGCTCGCTGCGCCGCGCGGTCGTGGCGGCCCAGCGGGTCCAGCCGGACCCGCTCGTCCGCGAACGCCAGGTCCGCTCGGCGGTCGTCATCGGCGGCTACCCGTGGACGGACCTGGCGCCGGAGGCGGTGGGCCTGGCGTTCGGCGCCTTCGCGGCGGCGCGCGGGGACTTCCGCACGGCCGTCCTGACCGCCGTCAACATGGGCCGCGACGCCGACACCACCGCGGCGGTCGCGGGCGCCCTGGCGGGCGCGATGTCGGGCGCCCGGGCGATCCCGGCGGAGTGGGCCACGGCCATCACCCCGGTCACCGGCAGCTGTCTCCCCTCCATGCGCGGCTACCACGTCCTGGACATCGCGGACCTGCTGACCCCGGAGGAGGCGGCGTGAACCCGGACACGAACCGGCCGGCCCCGCCGGGGACGGGGGCGGGGGCGACGGTGGCGGGACCCGGCACGGCCGTGGGCACGGACACGGTCCCGGCCACCCCCGGCACCGCCATGAGCGCGGGCGCGGCCCCGGCCGCACCCGGCACCACCATGAGCACGGGCGCCACCCCGGCCGCCCCCGGCACCTCCGTGAACACGAGCGCCGCCCCGAGCACCCCGGCAACCGCCTCCGCCGTGGGAGCTCCCGCCCCCTTCGCGGGTACGGCTCCGGCCCCCGGCGCCACCGATCCCGGGGGCGGCACCACCCCGCCCGCACCCACCGCCATGGGCACCGGCCCGGGTGCGGGCACCGCCGCCACCACTGTGGACAGCACGGCGCCGGGCACGTACACCGCCACCACCCCGGACACGCGCACCACCACAGGCACAGGCACCGCCACCACCCCGGACGCGGACACCACCACAGGCACAGGCACCGCCACCACCCCCGTGGGCAGTCGTCCCGCTGGGCGTGGGGGTCCCTCCTCCGAGGGAGGGCGGACACAGGACCCGGTGCGGGGCACCGACCTCCTGGACGAGGCCCGCGAGGACCGGACGGCACCCCCGGTGCGGGGCGCACACAACCGCACCTCGACGCCCACCGCCCGGCCCCAACCGCCGACCGCCCAGGTCCCCGCCCGGGTCACCGTGAGCCGCGACGCGATCGAAGGCCTCCTCCTCGGGCTCGCCGCGGGCGACGCCGCCGGGTGGCCCGCCGCCCGGCACCGGGCCGCCCGGATGCCCGAGTGGACCCGCCGCCTCACCCGGGAGCTCGACACCTTCGCGGAGCAGAACGCGACGACCACCCTCCCCGTCCCCATCGCCCTCAACCAGCCCCCCGAGCCGCTCCGGCTCGGCCCCTCCGACGACGCCGAGTGGGCGGTCTTCACCGCCGAGGCGATCCTCGCCTCCGCCGCCCCCGCCCTGGCCGGCCTCCCCCCGGAGCGCCGGCTCCGCGCCGCCGTCGACCTCGCCTGGAACGCCCTCGCGGGACAGGTCGCGGCCGCCGCGGAGCGCGCCCCCGAGGTCGAGTCCGCCGTCCTGCCCCTGCGCGCCCGGATCTCCGTCCGCGCCGGACTCGGCAACCTCGCCACCGGCCTGCGTCCGCCCGCGACCGGCCACGACAACCCGCACTACTTCGACGACGCCGCCTGTGTACGGGCCGCCGTCCTGGCCCTCGTCCACCCGGGCGATCCGCGCGCCGCCGCCGAACTCGCCGAGTTCGACGCCCGGTACACCCAGGACGGCGACGGCGTCCACGGCGCCCGCGCGACGGCGGCGGCCGTCGCCGCGGCCCTCGGCGGGGCGACCGTCGAGGAGTCCGTCGGGGCGGCGCTCGCCGAACTCCCGCCCGCCACCGAGATCGGCCGCAACGCCCGGCACGCCGTGGAGCTCGCCCGGGCCGCCGACTCGGCCTTCGCGCTCGTCCCGCTCCTGGAGCACCAGATCGTGGACCACGTCTACAGCTACGGCGTCGCCGCCGCCGAGACCGTCCCGGTCGCCCTCGCGCTCGCCCTGGCCGCCCGGGGCGAGACGGCGGCCGCGGTCCCGGCCGCCGCCTGCCTCTCCCGGGTCGCGGACTCGGCCCCGGCGCTCGCGGGCGCGCTCACCGGCGCGCTCGGCGGCGGGCGTTCGATCCCGGCGAGCTGGCGCGAGGCCTGCCGGCGGCTCGCGGGCTGCGCGCTGCCCCGGCTCGCGGGGACCGACCTGGTGGAACTCGCCGGGCTGCTCGGAGCCACGGAACCGGCCGCCCCAGGTGGACAATTCCGACATGGAACCCACACTGGACGTGCCCAACCCGGCTGTACGCACACCGGGCGCGCCGAGCACGCCGACCACACAGGCCACACAGGGCCTACCCACCCTGGATGACCGGATCACCGGCAGCCTCCTCGGGGCCGCCGTCGGCGACGCGCTCGGCGGCCCCGTCGAGGGCTACACCCCCGAGCAGATCCTGGAACGACACGGCGGCCGCGTCACCGGGATCGTCGGCCCCTGGAACGGCGACGCCTGGCGCACCGCCCGCCCCATCGCCCCGTACCACAAGGGCGACGGGCACGTCACCGACGACACCCTGATGACCCACACCCTGATCCGGGTGTACGAGAAGGTCCGCGGCCACCTCGACGCGTACGCGGTCGCGGACCACCTCGTCCCCGAGCTCATGAACTCCCCCGTCTGGATCCCGGAGCTGGAGGCCGAGGCGCTGCCGCTCCAGCGCATCTTCCTCGCCGAGAAGTGGATCGTGACCCGGCTCCACTACGGCCACGTGGACCCGCGCGAGGCCGGCAGCGGCAACATCGTCAACTGCGGCGCCGCGATGTACATGGCGCCGGTCGGGCTCGTCAACGCCGCCAACCCGCCGGCCGCCTACGCCGAGGCCCTCGACCTGGCGGGCGCGCACCAGTCCTCGTACGGGCGGGAGGCCGCCGGCGTGTTCGCGGCAGCGGTGGCGGCGGCCTGCGTACCGGGCGCGACGCCGGTCTCGGTGGTGGACGCGGCCCTGGCCCTGGCGAAGGACGGCACGGAGGCGGCGATCGAGGCGGTGGCCGAAGCGGCCGCCCGCCACACGGACTTCGAGACCGCCCTCGCTCCGCTGCGCAGGGCGGTGGCCCCCTTCGACACGGTCGGCCCCGACTACCGCGCGCCGTCCCTCGGCGCCCGGCGGCCCTCCCGGCTCCACGCGATCGAGGAGCTGCCGATCGCCCTGGGGATGCTGCTCGTCGGCGGGGGCGACTTCCGGCGCACGGTCCTGGGCGCGGTCAACTACGGCCGGGACTGCGACTCGATCGCCACGATGGCGGGCGCGATCGTGGGCGCGCTGCACGGCGAGGCGGCCGTGCCCGCCGACTGGGCGAAACGGGTGGCGGAGGCGAGCCGCCTCGACCTGCACGCCCCGGCACGGGCCCTGGCCGGGGTCGCCCGCGAGGTCTTCGCGCGGGACGCGGAGGCGCGCCGGGCGCACGAGTCGGCGTTCGCGGCGCTGACGAGCGCGGACCGGTGAACCTCCGTGTGACCTGGGTGCAGCCGGAGGACCTGGTGGGCCACGAGCTGCGGCAGGCGGCGGAGGACGGCCGCGACGCCCGCGCCCCGGCGGCCCGCTGGGCGGCGGCGGGCGGCCCGCCCGCCCCGGCCGCGGCCGGCGCCTCCGCGACCCCCCGCCCGGACCTCCGCCCCCTGGCGGAGGAACTCCTGGACACCCTGGCCGCCCTTCCGAGCCCCCTCGCGGAACACGAACCGACCGCCCTCCCGGACATCCTGGCCCTGACCACCGCTCCCCCCGGCCCTCCTCACGGCGAAGCCGGAACCGAGGAGGGCGGGCGGTCCCGGACCCCGCTGCCGGGCTCCCCGCACGGAGGCCGCGCGACCCCGCCCCCGCATCCGGTGCCGGACGCCTCCCCGCACCCGCGCGAAGCGCCGGGCACGGCCCCCGTGCCCAGCGGACTCCCCGGATCCGGCGGACTCCCCGGGCCCGGCGGACCCCCCGGGCCCGGCGGACCCCCCGGGCCCGGAGACGCCCCCGCCTCACCGGGCGCGGGGAACCGGCCCGCCGACGACCCCGCCCTCCTCCCCCGCCTGCACGCCGCCTGGCTCGGCCGGGCCGTCGGGTGCCTGCTCGGCAAACCCGTCGAGAAGCTCCCCCTCCCCGCCATCCGCGCCCTGGCCCGCGCCACCGGCAACTGGCCGCTCACCACCTGGTTCACCGCCCGGGGCGTGCCTGCCGACCTGCTCGCCGCCCACCCCTGGAACCGGCGCTCCGCCCCCACCTCCCTCGCCGAGAACATCGACGGCATGCCCGAGGACGACGACCTCAACTACCCCCTCCTGAATCTCCTCCTGCTCCAGCGGTACGGCCGCGGCTTCACCACCGCCGACGTCGCCCGCCTCTGGCTCGACGAACTCCCCGCCGGCCGCACCTTCACGGCCGAGCGCGTCGCCTACCGCAACCTCCTCGACGGGATCGAACCCCCGCTGACCGCCGTCCGCCGCAACCCCTTCCGCGAATGGATCGGCGCCCAGATCCGGGCCGACGTCCACGGCTGGACCCACCCGGGCGACCCGGTCGCCGCCGCCGCGCAGGCACACCGGGACGCGGTGCTCACCCACACCGCCAACGGCGTGTACGGCGCCATGTTCACGGCCGCCACCGTCGCCGCCGCCGCGTCCGGCACCGCCGACGTCCACCGGGCGCTCGCCGCCGGACTCGCCGTGGTCCCGCCGCGCTCCCGCCTGGCGCGGGCGGTCCGCCGGGGCATCGCGCACGCCCGCGCCCACCCCGACTTCGACGCCGTCGTGGACCGGCTGCACGCCGAACTCGGCGGGTACCACTGGGTGCACGCCGTCCCCAACGCCGCCCTGCTCGCCGCCGCCCTCACCCACGCCGACGGCGACTTCTCCCGCTCGGTCTGCGCGGCGGTCTCGGGCGGCTGGGACACCGACTCCAACGGCGCCACCGCCGGTTCGGTCGCCGGGCTGCTCGCCGGCCGCCCCGACCGGCTGCCCGAGCGCTGGACCTCCCCCCTGAAGAACCGCCTCGCGACCTCGGTCCCGTCCTTCGACGGCACCGGTTTCGACACCCTGGCCGAACTGACACACCTGGAGGCAGTACGCCCATGACCAGCATCGTCGTGCTCGGCAGCACGAACATGGACCTCGTCGCCTACGTGCCGAGGGCCCCGGCCCTCGGCGAGACCGTCACCGGCCGCTCCTTCCGCACGATCCCCGGCGGCAAGGGCGCCAACCAGGCCGTCGCCGCCGCCCGCGCCGGCGCCGAGGTCGCGATGATCGGCGCGGTCGGCACGGACGGCTTCGGCGCGCAGCTCCGGGCCACCCTGGAGCACTGCGCCGTGGACACCGACCTCCTGCGCACCGTCGAGGGGGCCTCGGGCACCGCCCACATCGTCGTGGACGACGAGGGCGGCAACGCGATCGTCGTCGTCCCCGGCGCCAACGGCACCGTCACCTCCCTCACCCACGGCGACGAGGCCCTCATCGGCACCGCCGACTCCCTGCTCCTCCAGCTCGAACTCCCCCTCCCCGTCGTCGTCGAGGGCGCCACGGCCGCCCGCCGGCGCGGCGTCCGCACCGTCCTCACCCCCTCCCCCGCACAGCCCCTTCCCCCCGAACTCCTGGCCGTCACCGACCTGTTGGTGCCGAACGAGCACGAGGCCGCCGCACTCACCGGCCGCACGGACCCGCGCGCCGCCGCCGAGGCCCTGCTGCGGGACGTCCCCGAGGTGGTGATCACCCTGGGCGCGGCCGGCAGCCTGTACGCGGCGCGCGGCGCCGACCCGGTCACCGTGCCCGCCCGCCGGGTCCGGGCCGTGGACACCACCGGCGCGGGCGACACCTTCGTCGGCGCCCTCGCGGTCGCCCTCGGCGAGGGCCGTCCCGCCCCGGAGGCGCTCGCCTGGGCGCAGACTGCCGCCGCGCTCTCCGTCCGGCGCGAGGGCGCGTCGACCTCGATGCCGTACCGCGTCGACATCGAGGCGGCCTTCCGCTCCCCCGACTCCCTGGAGGCCGATCCCGTATGACGACTCTCCCCACCCCGAAGGCCGCGCCGAAAGACGCGCCGGAGAACGCACCGGCCGCCGCGCCGGACGCCGACGGCTCCACCCTCGCCGCCCCTCCCCTCCGGGGGCTGCGGGTCCTGGACCTCGCGACCCTCTTCGCCGGGCCGCTCGCCGCCATGATGCTGGGCGACTTCGGCGCCGACGTCGTCAAGGTCGAGCACCCCCGCAAGCCCGACCCGTCCCGCGGCCACGGCCCCGCCAAGGACGGGATCGGCCTGTGGTGGAAGGTCCTGGGCCGCAACAAGCGGACGATCACCCTCGACCTGTCCACGCCGGGCGGCCGCGACACCCTCCTCGCGCTCGCCGCCGACGCCGACGTGATCGTGGAGAACTTCCGCCCCGGCACCCTGGAGCGCTGGGGCCTGGGCTGGGAGGAGCTCTCCGCCGCCAACCCGCGTCTGGTCCTCGCCCGCGTCACCGGCTTCGGCCAGTTCGGCCCGTACTCCCACCGCCCCGGATTCGGCACCCTCGCCGAGGCGATGAGCGGCTTCGCGGCCATCACCGGCGAGCCCGACGGCCCCCCGACCCTGCCCCCCTTCGGCCTGGCCGACTCGATCGCCGCCCTGGCCACCGCGTACGCCGTGATGACCGCGCTCACCGCCAGGACGACGACCGGCCGCGGCCAGGTCGTCGACATGGCCATCATCGAACCGATGCTCTCCGTCATCGGACCCCACCCCCTCTGGTACGACCAGCTCGGATACGTCCAGCCCCGCACCGGCAACCGCTCCCGCAACAACGCCCCGCGCAACACCTACCGGACCGCCGACGGCTCCTGGGTCGCCGTCTCCACCTCCGCGCAGTCGATCGCGGAGCGGGTCCTGAACCTCGTCGGCCGCCCGGAGCTGATCGACGAGCCGTGGTTCGCCGACGGCGCGGGCCGGGCCGCGCACGCGGACGTCCTGGACGAGGCGGTCGGCTCGTGGATCGCCCGCCACACCCGCGACGAGGCCATGGCGGCCTTCGACAAGGCGGAGGCGGCCATCGCCCCCGTCTACGACGTCCGGGACGTCCTCGACGACCCGCAGTACCAGGCGCTCGGCACCGTCACCGAGGTGGCGGACCCCGAGCTGGGGCCGATCAGGATGCAGAACGTCCTCTTCCGGCTCTCCGAGACGCCCGGCGCCATCCGCTGGTCCGGCCGCCCGCACGGCGCCGACACCGCCGCCGTCCTCGCCGAGCTGGGCCTCAGCCCCGCCGAGATCGGCGCCCTCCGCGAGCAGGGGGCGGTATGAGCGGCACCCACGGCGTCCGGAACCTCGGCCGGGTCAGCGGCCCCCGCGAGCGGACCGGCGCGCCCGTCGCGAGCGGCACCGCCGGGCCGCACACCCCGCTCACCTGGCTGTACGCGCCCGGCGACCGGCCCGAGGTCGTCCGCAAGGCCCTGGTCTCCGGCGCCGACGTCGTGATCGTCGACCTGGAGGACGCGGTCGCCCCGCACCGCAAGGCGTACGCCCTGGAGGCGACGGCCGATCTGCTCGCGGACGTCCACCCCGTCCCGGTCCACGTCCGCGTCCACACCCCGCTCGACATCCCCGTCCTGACCCCCCTCCCCGGCCTCTGCGGTCTCCGTGTACCCAAGGTGACACACGCCACTGACATCCACCGGCTCGCCGGCCTCGCCCCGGGCCTCCCCCTCTACCCGCTCCTGGAGAGCGCCCTCGCCGTGGAGAACGCCTACGCCATCGCCTCCGCCCACCCGGCCGTGCGCGGGATCGGGCTCGGCGAGGCCGACCTCCGCTCCGACCTGGGGGTGCGGGAGGACGGCGGGCTCGACTGGTCGCGCGGCCGGCTGGTGGTCGCGGCCCGCGCGGCCGCCCTGCCGCCCCCGGCCCAGTCGGTCCACCCCCACGTCCGCGACCTGGAGGGGCTGGCCGCCGACTGCGCCCGGGGCCGGGCGATGGGCTTCCTGGGCCGGGCGGCCATCCATCCCCGCCAGCTCCCGGTCATCGAGCGCGCCTACCTCCCCACCCCGGAGGAGGTCGACGAGGCCCGGGAGATCGTCGCCGCGACCGGGCAGGGCGCGCTGGCCCTCCCGGACGGCCGGTTCGTCGACGCGGCGGTGGTGGAGGGCGCCCGCCGGACCCTCGCCCTCGCCGCGCGGGCCGGGTGACCCGTACGCCCGTACGCGGAAGGGCCGCCGGAACCTTTCGGCTCCGGCGGCCCTTCCGACCGCTGCGAGGGGCGCGGGGTCAGCTCTTCCCGGCGCCGTGCTCCATGTCCTTGCCGAGGTCGACGGCGCCGTCGGAGGAGGCGTCCGGCTCCGCGTCCGCCTTCACGCCCCCGTCGGCGTCCCCGTCGGACTCCCCGTCCTTCTCCGCCTTCTCGGCGGGCCCGGCGGACCCGGCGGACCCTTCCGGCTTCTTCTCCGCCTTCGGCTCCACGATCTCCTCGCGTCCCGGCCGGACCCGCGACGAGACCACGATGTAGACCACCGCGAGGAGGAAGACGACGATGGCCGTCCACACGTTCAGGCGCAGGCCGAGCACGTGGTGCGCCTCGTCGACGCGCATGTACTCGATCCAGCCGCGGCCCGCGCAGTACGCGGCGACGTAGAGCGCGAAGGCGCGCCCGTGGCCGAGCCTGAAGCGGCGGTCGGCCCAGACGACCAGGAGGGCGACGCCGACGCACCAGAGCGACTCGTACAGGAAGGTCGGGTGGTAGGTCCCGGCCTCGCGGTTCGCGCTCTCGGTGATCTTCAGGGCCCAGGGCAGGTCGGTCGGCCGGCCGTACAGCTCCTGGTTGAACCAGTTGCCCCAGCGGCCGATGGCCTGGGCGAGGGCGATGCCGGGCGCGATGGCGTCGGCGTACGCGGGGAGCGGGATGCCCCGGCGGCGGCAGCCGATCCAGGCGCCCACCGCGCCGAGCGCGATGGCGCCCCAGATGCCGAGGCCGCCCTCCCAGATCTTGAAGGCGTCGACCCAGTTCTCACCCTCGCTGAAGTACAGCTGGTAGTCGGTGATCACGTGGTAGAGGCGTCCGCCGACGAGGCCGAAGGGCACCGCCCAGACGGCGATGTCGGCCACGGTGCCGGCGGTGCCGCCCCGGGCGATCCAGCGCTTGTTGCCGTACCAGACGGCGACGAAGACACCGATGATGATGCAGAAGGCATAGCCGCGCAGCGGGATCGGTCCGAGGTGGATCACGCCGGTCGACGGGCTGGGAATGTAGGCAAGGTCCATGGCAGGTCCGACGCTACCCTGCCGGGCGGGCACGACGGCAGCCCGCCCGGCAACGTCTGGGTAACTAACCCCGGTGGACGGGGGCCCACCGGGGGCGGCTCAGCCGGCCGACGGGGAGGCCGTGCCGGGCTTCTTGCCCTTGTCGGCCTCGGCGACCCACTTCTTCAGGTTCTCCGGGGAGAGCTGTTCGTTCCCCTTGGTCGGGAAGATCGACTCTCCGTTGAGGAGGACGGTCGGGGTGCCGCGGAAGCCGCCCTTCTGGAAGGCCTCGTTGGACTTCACGACCCAGCTGTCGTGCGTGCCGTCCTCCACGCAGCTGCGGAACGCCGGCGTGTCGAGGCCGGGCACCTTCGCCGCCAGCTCGATCAGCCGCGCGTTCTTGCCGAAGGCGTCGTCGGTCTCCTGCGGCTGGTTGACGTAGAGCGTGTCGTGGTACGCGGTGAACTTCCCGGCGTCCTGGGCGCACGCGGCGGCGTTCGCCGCGCGCAGCGAGCCGCTGCCGCCCATGTTCCCGTCGATGAGGGTGGCGAGGTGGTACTCGGTCCTGAGCTGCCCGGAGGCCTCCAGCTGGTGGATGGAGTCCCGCATGACGTTCTCGAACTGGGCGCACGCCGGGCAGCGGAAGTCCTCCCAGATCTGGAGGGTCGCGGGGGCGTCCGGCCGGCCGGTGGGGATGGCGGGCTTGTCGCCGTCGACGGAGGTCGACGGGGCGACCACCGGACCTGCCTTGTCGGACCCGCCGTCCTTGTCGGCGTTCGCGGCGATCACGCCGACGACCGCGGCCAGGGCGAGGACGCCGACCACCGCCGACGACACGATCAGGACGCGCCGCTGCCGCTCACGGGACTTGTCGCGCTCGCGCTGCTGCTGAAGGCGCTCGCGCGCGCTCCGGTTACCGTCACCACTGCTGTTCTGGCTCACGCCCCGGTCAACGAACCGGGGAGGCGCGGGCGCGCCTCCCCGGTCCCAGATCCACCCGGACGGGTTACGAATCCCGGCGGACGCCCTCGGCGAGTTCGGCCGCCAGTTCCCTTACGGCGGCGAGTCCGGCGGCCTCGTCCCCCTCGGCGTCGAGGATCCGCTTCACGAAGGCGGAGCCGACGATGACGCCGTCGGCGAAGGCGGCGACCTCCTTGGCCTGGACGGCGTCGGAGACCCCGAGCCCGACGCAGACCGGGAGGGTGCGGCCGGGCTCGACGGCGGCGCGGGTGCGGCGGACCAGGTCGGCCGCCTGCTCGCCGACCGACGCGCGGGTGCCGGTGACGCCCATGAGGGAGGCGGCGTAGACGAAGCCGGATCCGGCGGCCGTGATGGTGGCGAGGCGCGCGTCCCTGCTGCTGGGCGCGACGACGAAGACGGTCGCGAGACCGTGCTTGTCGGCGTGCTCGCGCCAGAGCGCGGACTCCTGGACCGGCAGGTCGGGCAGGATGCAGCCCGCGCCGCCGGCCGCGGCGAGCTCCTCGGTGAAGCGCTCGACGCCGTAGCGGTCGATCGGGTTCCAGTACGTCATGACGAGGACCGGCTTCCCGGTGGCCTCGTGGGCCTCGCGGACCGTGCGCATGACGTCGGCGATCCGGACGCCACCGCGCAGGGCGATGTCGTCGGCGGTCTGGATGACCGGGCCGTCGAGGACGGGGTCGCTGTGCGGGAGGCCGACCTCGACGACGTCGGCGCCGCCGTCGAAGACGGCCTTGATCGCCGCGATGCCGCCGTCGACGGTCGGGAAGCCGGCCGGCAGGTAGGCGATGAGCGCGGCCCGGTCCTCGGCCTTCGCCGCGGCGAGGGTGTCGCTCAACAGCTGGATGTTGCCGCTCACTTGGCGTCCCCCTCGATCTCGGCGGTGTCGTCGGCACCGGCGTCCGCGGCGACCTCGGCGTCGGTGTCGTACAGGCCGAAGTAGCGGGCGGCGGTGTCCATGTCCTTGTCGCCGCGCCCGGAGAGGTTGACCACGAGGAGGCCCTCGGGGCCCAGCTCCCTGCCGACCTCGACGGCCCCGGCGAGGGCGTGCGCCGACTCGATGGCCGGGATGATGCCCTCGGTGCGGGAGAGCAGGCGCAGGGCCTGCATGGCGGCGTCGTCGGTGACGGCCCGGTACTCGCCGCGGCCGCTGTCCTTCAGATAGGCGTGCTCGGGGCCGATGCCGGGGTAGTCGAGGCCGGCCGAGATCGAGTACGGCTCGGTGATCTGGCCCTCGTCGTCCTGGAGGACGTAGCTGCGCGAGCCGTGCAGGATGCCGGGCTCGCCGGCGGTGAGGGTGGCCGCGTGCTCGCCGGTCTCGACGCCGTGGCCGGCCGGCTCGCAGCCGATCAGGCGCACGCCGGCGTCCGGGACGAAGGCGTGGAAGAGGCCGATGGCGTTGGAGCCGCCGCCGACGCAGGCGATCGCCGCGTCGGGGAGGCGTCCGGCGCGCTCCAGGATCTGGCGGCGGGCCTCGACGCCGATGACGCGGTGGAAGTCGCGGACCATGGCGGGGAAGGGGTGCGGGCCGGCGACGGTGCCGAAGAGGTAGTGCGTGCGGTCGACGTTGGCGACCCAGTCGCGGAAGGCCTCGTTGATGGCGTCCTTGAGGGTGCGGCTGCCGGACTTCACGGCGACGACCTCGGCGCCGAGCATCCGCATCCGGGCGACGTTCAGCGCCTGGCGCCGGGTGTCGACCTCGCCCATGTAGATGGTGCAGTCGAGGCCGAAGAGGGCGCAGGCGGTGGCGGTGGCGACGCCGTGCTGCCCGGCGCCGGTCTCCGCGATGACCCGGGTCTTGCCCATGCGCTTGGTCAGGAGGGCCTGGCCGAGCACGTTGTTGATCTTGTGCGAGCCGGTGTGGTTGAGGTCCTCGCGCTTGAGGAAGATCCGGGCGCCGCCGGCGTGCTCGGCGAACCGGGGCACTTCGGTGAGGGCGCTCGGGCGGCCCGTGTAGTGGACCATCAGGTCGTTGAGCTCGCGGGCGAACTCGGGGTCGCCCTTCGCCTTGTCGTACTCGACGGCGACCTCGTCCACGGCGGCGACGAGGGCCTCCGGGATGAACTTGCCGCCGTAGGCGCCGAAGTAGCCCTCGGCGGTGGGGACCTGACCGTCCGGGTCGGGAATGAAGAACTCGGTGGACATGCGGTTGCTCCTCGCGGGGCGGGTGCCCCGGGGTTACGTGTGGGTGATGGTCACGGTATGCGCGCGGTCCACTCGCGTACGCCAACGCGGTCGCCGGCGCGGGGCGCCGTTACGGGCTACCGCCCGCGAGGACGGCGCCCGGGCGTCCGCCCTGACGTTGCCCTCGCCGGTGGCGCGGTCACGGGTGCCGTCGCCGGTGCGGATGCCGTCGCCGTTGCCGGGACGGTGCCCGGGCGATGCCCGCAGCCTGGCCGTGGGCCTCCGCCCCCTCCGTTGTGGGCAGTCGTTCCGCTGGGGCGTGGGGGTCCCCCCTCTGGGGGAGGGTGGGCACAACGGGACGGCGCCCTTTGCCGGGCCCAGGCTCCCGCACCTTGACCCGCACCCCGTGTGCGCCGGGCCGGTGGTGCGGGCGGGTACAGGTGCGGAGGCGCCCGCGATGGGCGCCGTCCCGTGTGCCCACCCTCCCCCAGAGGGGGGACCCCCACGCCCCTGCGGGACGACTGCCCACACGGGGGTGGCGGAGGCGCCCGCACGGGCGAGGTGGCCGGAGAGCCGGAGGTGCTAGGCGTTGGTGTCCCGCGCGAGGCGCGGGCGCCATCGCATGCCGTTGACCTGGCCGGGCTCGTCGCCGATCACGTACCGCACCCGGCGGCCGAGGACCCGCCGGGCGGGTGCGCGGCAGCCGCGCGGGCGGCAGCCCCGGGCCAGGGGGGCGTGCGCGGGGACGGGGGCCGCGGCGGTACGGAGCCGGCCGCGGCGCCCGGGTGCCGACGGCACGGCGACGTTCCCCCGGGCGGCGGGGCCCGGAGGTGTCGGCGCGTCGCGGCGGGGACTCATGGTCCGGTCAGCTCCGCCCGTGGCGGAGGGCCGGGTGGGCACCGGCGGCGACCAGGTCGGCGACGGCGCCCTTCGGGTCGCGGCCGGTCACCAGGGACTCGCCCACGAGGACCGCGTCGGCGCCCGCGTTGGCGTACGCGATGAGGTCGTGCGGGCCGCGGACGCCGGACTCGGCGACCTTGACGACGTGCGCCGGGATCTCGGGGGCGACGCGCTCGAAGGTGGAGCGGTCGACCTTGAGGGTCTTGAGGTTGCGGGCGTTGACGCCGATGATCCGGGCGCCCGCGTCGACGGCGCGCTCGACCTCCTCCTCGTCGTGCACCTCGACCAGCGGGGTGAGCCCGATGGACTCGGCCCGCTCGATGAGGGAGACGAGGGCCTCCTGCTCCAGGGCGGCGACGATGAGGAGCGCGAGGTCCGCTCCGTACGCCCGCGCCTCCCAGAGCTGGTACGCGGTGACGATGAAGTCCTTGCGCAGGACCGGGATGTCGACCTTGGCGCGGACGGCCTCCAGGTCCGCGAGGGAGCCGCCGAAGCGGCGCTCCTCGGTGAGGACGGAGATGACGGCCGCGCCGCCCGCCTCGTAGTCCGCGGCGAGTCCGGCCGGGTCGGCGATCGCGGCGAGCGCGCCCTTGGACGGGCTGGAGCGCTTGACCTCGCAGATCACCTTGACGCCGTCGCCGCGCAGTGCGGCGACGCCGTCCTTGGCCTGCGGCGCCTTGGCGGCGCGCTCCTTGAGCTCGTCGAGGGTGACCCGCGCCTGCCGCTCTGCGAGGTCGGCGCGCACGCCTTCGATGATCTCGTCGAGCACACTCACGCGAGGGGCCCCCTTCCGGGACGGTGATGATGAACCAGGTTCAGCCACATCGATCCTATCCGCAGGACGGCCCGGGAATCGCATCGGCCGGAGCGGCGTCCCACCTGCTGGGACGTCCCGCCGGGGTTCCGGCGGGTCCTCACGGGGCCAGCGCGGAGCCGAAGGGAAGGTTCCTGACCAGGGTGAAGAGGGCGAGGACGGCCCCGATCCCCCACCACCAGTTCGGGGGGACCGAGAGGCGCGTCGGTACGCCCCGGTAGGCGCGAACCAGCCACAGGACGGCCACGACGGCGAACACGCCGTAGCCGACGACGGCGAGGGCGTTGGAGCCGAGGGCGGCCGGGAGGTCGCCGTGGGCGAAGGCGTGGGCGCTGCGGAGCCCGCCGCAGCCGGGGCAGTACACGCCGGTGAAGCGGAGCAGGGGGCAGACCGGGTAGTGCCCCGGTTCGTTGGGGTCGACGGTCCCGACGTACGCGAACGCCGCGACGACCCCGGCGACGGCCCCCACGGGCGCGAGCAGACGCCGGACGCGCGAGCGGGGCGGGGAGGGGGGCACGGGGGGCACGAAGGGCCCGTGCCAGACGGCACCGGGCGGCGCGGGCACGCCGTCCGGGCGCGGGCCCGGGGCCTCCGGCGGCGCTCCCGGGCCCGGGGCCTCCCTCGTCGGGGCCGGGACATTCGTGGCCGCGGGTTCCGCCGACCGGGTGCGGTGGGCGGTGTCGGTCGCGGGTTCGGGCGTCGGGTGTGGGTCCACGCGGTGATTCTCGCCCCTCGCGCGCGAAGGCGCAGCCCGGTCCCTCACGCGCGAGGGCGCGGTCCGGCGTCGCCGGGCCGCGCCCTCGGGTGCGTGGGGTCGCGTCAGGAATGGGCCCGCGCGGTGGTGGTCGCGGCCTCGCGGGCGGCGGCCACGTCGGCCGACTCCTTCGGCATGCCGAGGCCCGCCACCTTCATCGCTCCGCCGACGACGCCGCCGAGGAGGACGACGGCGATGCCCGCCCAGAAACCGGGCACGTTGGCGGCCACCATGAAGACTCCGGCGATGCAGAAGCCGATGAAGGAGATGATGACACCGGTCCAGGCGGCCGGGGTGTGTCCGTGGGCGCTGCCCGCCATGAGTTGCTCCTCGTTGCTGTTGCTCGGTGGTGAGGTCACGCGTGCGCGGACGCTCGGCGCTCATTGTCCCGCACGCGGGCGCGCGAGGATGAATCGGGGGTACCGGGACGATCACGCGTCGCGGTCGGCGCCCCGGCCCGGTCAGCCCCGGGTGGGGTCCTCGCCGCGGTCCAGGGCCTTCCACAGGTCCTCGGGCCGGTCGGGGTCGGCCGTGGGGGCCTTGCGGGCGGCGCGGGGGGCGCCGGTGCGCTCGTAGCGGCCGCCCATGGCCGGCCAGTTCTTGCCGAAGCGGAGCGCGAAGAGGCCGGCGAGCAGGATGAGGGCGGCGCCCGCGGCGGTCACGTACGGCCAGGCGGTGTGGGTGAGGCCGGCGACGGCGGCGGCCGTGTCGCCGCTGATCCGGGCGGCCTCGGCGTCCAGGGCGCTCCGGTCGGAGGCGCCGAGGACCGCGGCGAGCGCGGCGCCCGCGCCGCTCAGCGCGAGGAGCGCGGCGACGAGGGTGCGGCCGGTGCGGCGCACGGCGAAGACGGCGAAGAGCGCGGCGAGGCCGACGATCGCGAGGGCGGTCGGCACGCCGGTGACGGTGCCGCCGTCGGCCTCGACGGGGACGCTGCCGCCGCCGACGGCCGCGGTGCCCTCCGCCCAGATCTGCCCGGCGGAGAGCAGGACGACGGTGGCGCCGAGGGCGCCGAGGAGGAGGGCCGCGGCCAGGCTGCGACGGCCACCGGAGGGGGCGGCCGCTCGGGCGGCCCGGGGCTGGGGTACGGGTACGGCACTCACGTACCCCACTATCCCCTACGGGCTCAGGAGGCGTTCATCCGGTTGGCGGTGTGGACGGCCCGGAGCACGGCCGCGGCCTTGTTGCGGCACTCGTCGTCCTCGGCGACCGGGTCGGAGTCGGCGACGACACCCGCCCCGGCCTGCACGTACGCGGTGCCGTCGCGGAGCAGGGCGGTGCGGATGGCGATGGCGGTGTCCGCGTCGCCGGCGAAATCGAGATAACCGACACATCCGCCGTACAGGCCGCGCCGGGAGGGTTCGAGCTCCTCGATGATCTGCATGGCGCGCGGCTTGGGGGCGCCGGAGAGGGTTCCGGCGGGGAAGCAGGCGGTGAGGACGTCGAAGGCGGTGCGGCCCTCGGCGACCCGGCCGGTCACGGTGGAGACGATGTGCATGACGTGGGAGTAGCGCTCGATCGACATGAAGTCGACGACCTCCACGGAGCCGGGCGCGCAGACCCGGCCGAGGTCGTTGCGGCCGAGGTCGACGAGCATGAGGTGCTCGGCGCGCTCCTTGGGGTCGGCGAGCAGCTCCTCGGCGAGGTCGTGGTCCTCCTGCGGGGTGGCGCCCCGGTGCCGGGTGCCGGCGATGGGGTGGAGGAGCGCCCGCCCGTCCTCGACCTTGACGAGGGCCTCGGGGCTGGATCCGACGACGTCGAAGCCGTTCTCGAAGCGGAAGAGGTACATGTACGGGGAGGGGTTGGTGGCCCGCAGGACCCGGTAGACGTCGAGCGCGGAGGCGGTGCAGGGGGTCTCGAACCGCTGCGAGGGCACGACCTGGAAGGCCTCGCCGGCCCGGATGCGCTCCTTCACGTCCTCGACGGCCTCCTGGTAGGCCGGGCCGCCCCAGAGGGCCGAGTACGCGGGGAGCTCGGAGGCGGGCAGGGCGGTGGGGGCGGTGGCGACCGGGCGGGCCAGGTCGGCCTCCATGGCGTCGAGGCGGGCCACGGCGTGCGCGTACGCCTCGTCGACGCCGGTCTCCAGGTCGTTGTGGTTGATCGCGTTGGCGATCAGGAGGACCGAGCCGTCCCAGTGGTCGAGGACCGCGAGGTCGCTGGTGAGGAGCATGGTGAGCTCGGGGAGCTCCAGGTCGTCGCGGCCGTGCTCGCCGATCTTCTCCAGGCGGCGGACGATGTCGTAGCCGAGGTAGCCGACCATGCCGCCGGTGAAGGGGGGCATGCCGGACGCGAGGTCGCGGGGGGTGTGGAGGGTCTCGACGGTGGCGCGCAGGGCGGCGAGGGGGTCGCCGTCGGCGGGGACGCCGACGGGCGGGGTGCCGAGCCAGTGGGCCTCGCCGTCCTTCACCGTCAGCGTGGCGTCGCTGCGGACCCCGATGAAGGAGTAGCGGGACCAGCTGCGGCCGTTCTCCGCGGATTCGAGGAGGAAGGTGCCGGGGCGTTCGGCGGCGAGCTTGCGGTAGAGCCCGACCGGGGTGTCGCCGTCCGCGAGGAGCCTGCGGCTGACGGGGATGACGCGGCGGTCGGCCGCCAGCTTGCGGAAGGTCTCGAGATCCATGGCACCGGACCTTACTGGGATACGGGGAGCACGTCGGCGTCGAAGCAGGTGCGGGCGCCGGTGTGGCAGGCGGCCCCGACCTGGTCGACCTTGACGAGGAGGGTGTCGGCGTCGCAGTCGAGGGCGACGGACTTGACGTGCTGGACGTGGCCGGAGGTGTCGCCCTTGACCCAGTACTCGCCCCGGCTGCGGGACCAGTAGGTGCAGCGGCCGGTGGTGAGGGTGCGGTGCAGGGCCTCGTCGTCCATCCAGCCGAGCATCAGCACCTCGCCGGTGTCGTACTGCTGGGCGATGGCGGGGACGAGCCCGTCCGGGCTGCGCTTGAGCCGGGCGGAGAGGGCCGGGTCGAGATTGCTGCTCATGGCGCCATTGTGCCGCGCCCGGGGGCGGTGTCCGGCGGGCGTCCACTGGGCGGACCGCCGGCGTCCGCCGTACGCTGGCGGACATGTCGACCCATGCCAAACGTGAACGGCTTCTGCTGGCTGATCTGTTGGAAGCTGCCGGTCCGGACGCGCCGACGCTCTGCGAGGGGTGGCGGGCCCGGGACCTGGCGGCCCATGTGGTGGTGCGGGAGCGGCGCCCGGACGCGGCGGCCGGTTCGCTCGTACCGGCGCTGAAGGACCGGCAGGACCGGGTGCAGGCGGAGTTCGCCGACCGGCCGTACGACGAGCTGATCCGGCTCATCCGGACGGGGCCGCCGAGGTTCTCGCCGTTCACGATCAAGCAGGTGGACGAGGGGGCGAACGTCGTCGAGTTCTACGTGCACGCGGAGGACGTGCGGCGGGCCCAGCCCCACTGGTCGGCCCGTGAGCTGGACCCGGTCTTCGCGGACGTCCTCTGGTCCCGCCTGGAGCGCACGGCCCGGCTGCTCGGCCGCAAGGTCCCGGTGGGTCTGGTGCTGCGCCGCCCGGACGGGCAGACGGTGGTCGCCCGCAAGGGCACCCCGGTGGTGACGGCCTCCGGGGAGCCGGGCGAGCTGACGATGTACCTGTACGGGCGGCAGGACGCGGCGAAGGTGGCGCTGGACGGCGAGCCGCAGGCGATCGAGCGGCTGCGGGAGACGAAGCGGCTGGGGATCTGAGCCGGGTTCTCGGACGGCCCTGCGCTACCTCGGCAGTTCGGCGCGGCGCAGGGCCGGGACCGTGAGGGCGAAGGCGCCGGAGAGGGCGCAGACGGCGGCGCCGGCGACGAAGACCGGGCCGGTGCCCCACAGGCCGGCCGCCGCGCCGGTGAGGGGCATGCCGAGCGGGGCGAGGCCGAGGCTGCCCAGGCTGGAGACGGCGCTCACCCGGCCGAGGTAGGCGGGCTCGCACTCGGTCTGGACGAGGGCGTGGCACAGCGCTCCGGAGACTCCGGCGAGCAGTCCGACGGCGACGGCCACGGCCACGGCGGCGGGCAGCCGGGGCACGAAGGCGAGGACGGCGACGGCCGAGGCTCCGAGGAGCATGGTCCAGCCGAGGGTGGCGCCCGCCCGGGGCAGCCGGCCGCGGACGGCGAGGAGCAGGGAGGCCGCGCCGGCGCCGGCGCCGAAGCCCGCGAGGAGCCAGCCGATGCCGGGGGCGCCCCAGCCCCGCTGTTCCGCGAGGAGGGCGAGGCCGACGTTGAGGGGCCCGACGAAGCCGAGGTCGGCGAGGAGGATGGTGATCATCAGCGGGCCGAGGACCCGGTGGCGGCGGAGGTGGCGCAGGCCGTCGGCGAGGTCGCGCAGGACGGGGCTCCCGGCCTTCTCCCCCTTCTCGCCGGTGGGCAGCGGGCGGAGCCGGAGGGCGCTGAGCAGGGGCAGCGAGAGGGCGAAGAGCGCTCCGGCGGCCCCGAAGGCGCTCGCGGGGCCGCCGGTGGCGACGGCGAGGCCGCCGAGCGGGGCGCCGAGGACGGAGCCCATGCGATGGGCCAGGCCGCGCAGGCCCTGGACGCGGGCGAGCTGGTCGTGGGCGGCGATCCGCGGCGGGAGGGCGCCGACGGCGGGCAGGAAGACGGCGTCGACGGCGCCGAAGACGAGCGCGGCGGCGGCGAGCAGCCAGAGGCCGGGCGAGGTGGCGAGGAGCACGGCGGCGAGGCCGAGGGTCACCAGGCAGCGGACCGTGTCGGAGACGAGGACGACCCGGCGCGGGCCGAGCCGGTCCGCGATCACCCCGCCGAAGAGCAGGAGCAGGGCGCGGGGCACGGCGGAGACGGCCATGACGAGACCGGCCTGGGCGGGGCTGCCGCTGCTGACGGCGGCCCAGGAGAGGGCGAGGTAGTAGACGCTGTCGCCGACGGTGGAGGCGGTGTAGGCACCGAGCCAGCGCAGGACCTGGGGGTCGCGGTGGGCGGGCCGCGGCGGGGCGGCGGCGAGGACGGCGGCGCTCATGCGCGGTAGGGGAAGGCGTGGATGTGGACGGCCACGTTCTCGCGTCCCTCGGTGTCGCCGGCCTCTTCGGCGGCGCGGGCCCGCTGGTCGTACTTCTCGACGACGGCGTCCAGTTCGGCGGCGAGTGCGGCGAGTTCGGGGGCGGTGAGGCGGGGCAGCCACTCGGAGCTGGTGGAGGCGGCGCGCCACTCGGCGGACCAGGTGTGCCGCTCGTCGAGGAAGCGGGCCTGCATCTCGCCGCGCTGCGCCTCGACCGTACGGCTGAAGGCGGCGTTCGCGGCGACGAGTTCGGGGGCGTCGCGCATGTCCTCGTCGTGGATGCTGAAGCCGTGGGAGCTGGGCTGCCACCAGCGTTCGCGGCCGTCCGTGGAGCGGGCCTCGGCCTCCTCGATGAGGCCGTGGTCGGCGAGCTTGCGCAGGTGGTAGCTGACGAGGGAGACGGCTTCGTCGACCTGCTCGGCGAGCTGGGACGCGGTGGCGGTGCGGGCCGTGAAGAGGGCGCGGTAGAGGCGCATCCGCAGCGGGTGCGAGACGGCCTTGAGGGTGCCGAGGTCGGTGATCCGGCGGTTCTCCGGTGAGGTCATGACCATGACCCTAGATACGAAGGAAAAGTTGCGCAACAAAAATTGCGAAAGAAATGTTGTGCGCTTGGGCATGAAGAAGGGCCCCCGAAGGGGCCCTTCCGGGAAACGGAACCGGGTCTCAGCGGACCGGGTGGCCCGCCTCCCGCAGCGTCTCCTTGACCTGGCCGATCCGCAGGTCTCCGAAGTGGAAGACGGAGGCCGCGAGCACCGCGTCCGCGCCCGCCGCGACGGCCGGCGGGAAGTCCGCGAGCCTGCCCGCGCCGCCGGAGGCGATCACCGGCACGGTCACGTGCTTGCGCACGGCCGCGATCATCTCGGTGTCGTAGCCGTCCTTCGTGCCGTCCGCGTCCATCGAGTTGAGCAGGATCTCGCCCGCGCCGAGCTCGGCGGCGCGGTGCGCCCACTCGACGGCGTCGATGCCGGTGCCCTTGCGGCCGCCGTGCGTGGTGACCTCGAAGGAACCGGTTTCCGTGCGGCGCGCGTCCACGGACAGGACGAGCACCTGGCGGCCGAAGCGCTCCGCGATCTCCCGGATCAGCTCGGGGCGCGCGATGGCCGCGGTGTTGACGCCGACCTTGTCGGCGCCGGCCCGCAGCAGCCGGTCGACGTCCTCGGCCGACCGCACGCCGCCGCCGACCGTGAGCGGGATGAAGACCTGCTCGGCGGTGCGGCGCACCACGTCGTAGGTGGTCTCCCGGTTGCCGGAGGAGGCGGTGATGTCGAGGAAGGTCAGCTCGTCGGCGCCCTCGGCGTCGTACAGCTTCGCCATCTCGACGGGGTCGCCCGCGTCCCGCAGGTTCTGGAAGTTGACGCCCTTGACGACCCGGCCGTTGTCCACGTCCAGGCAGGGGATCACGCGTACGGCGAGGGTCATGCGTCCTCACTCCGGTAGGCCTCGACCTCGACCTCGACGACCAGGCGGGGGTCGACGAAACCGGAGACGATGAGCATGGAGGCGGCGGGACGGACGGCGTCGAACAGCTCCTTGTGGGCGCGGCCGACCTCCTCCACGTCCCGGGCGTGGGTGAGGTACATCCGGGTCCGGACGACGTGCTCGGCGCCCAGGCCCAGCTGCTCCAGCGCGCCGAAGGCCACGTGGAAGGAGTTGACCGCCTGGTCGTACGGGCCGCCGTCCGCGATCTGGCCGTCGACCACCGACGTGCAGCCGGAGACCAGGACCGTGCCGTTCGGCAGCTCGACCGCGCGGGAGTAGCCGAACTGCTCCTCCCAGGGCGCTCCGGTGACGACCCTGCGGACGCCGGAGGTCACGACGCCACCGCCGCGAGCGCCTCTTCGAGGGTGAAGGCCTTGGCGTACAGGGCCTTGCCGACGATCGCGCCCTCGACGCCCAGCGGGACCAGGCCGGACAGGGCCCGCAGGTCGTCCAGGGAGGAGACGCCGCCGGAGGCGACGACGGGCTTGTCGGTGGCCGCGCAGACGTTCTTCAGGAGCTCCAGGTTGGGGCCCTGGAGGGTGCCGTCCTTGGCGATGTCGGTGACGACGTAGCGGGCGCAGCCCTCGGAGTCGAGGCGGGCCAGCGTCTCGTACAGGTCGCCGCCGTCGCGGGTCCAGCCCCGGCCGCGCAGGGTCGTGCCGCGCACGTCGAGGCCGACGGCGATCCTGTCGCCGTACTCGGCGATGACCTTGGCGACCCACTCGGGGGTCTCCAGGGCGGCGGTGCCGAGGTTGACGCGGGTGCAGCCGGTGGCGAGGGCGGCGGCGAGCGAGGCGTCGTCGCGGATGCCGCCGGAGAGCTCGACCTTGATGTCCATCGCCCTGGCGACCTCGGCGATCAGCTCGCGGTTGTCGCCAGTGCCGAAGGCCGCGTCCAGGTCGACCAGGTGCAGCCACTCGGCGCCGGAGTTCTGCCAGGCGAGGGCCGCTTCGAGCGGGGAGCCGTAGGAGGTCTCGGTGCCGGACTCGCCGTGGACGAGGCGGACGGCCTGGCCGTCGCGGACGTCGACGGCGGGGAGGAGTTCAAGCGTGCTGCTCACAGGGTTCCGATCCAGTTGGTGAGGAGCTGGGCTCCGGCGTCGCCGGACTTCTCGGGGTGGAACTGGGTGGCCCACAGGGCGCCGTTCTCGACGGCCGCGACGAAGGGCTCGCCGTGGGTGGCCCAGCTGACCTTGGGGGCGCGGAGGTGCGGGTTGCCGATCTCCATGCTCCACTCGCGCACCCCGTAGGAGTGCACGAAGTAGTAGCGGGCGTCGGCGTCGAGCCCGGCGAACAGCTCGCTGTCCGCGGGGGCGTCGACGGTGTTCCAGCCCATGTGGGGGACGACGGGGGCGTTCAGCGGCTCGACCGTGCCGGGCCACTCGTCGAGGCCCTCGGTCTCCACGCCGTGCTCGATGCCCTGGGCGAAGAGGATCTGCATGCCGACGCAGATGCCCATGACGGGCCGGCCGCCGGCCAGGCGGCGGCCGACGATCCAGTCGCCGCGGGCCTGCTTGAGCCCCTGCATGCAGGCGGAGAAGGCGCCGACGCCGGGGACGAGGAGTCCGTCGGCGTTCATGGCGCGCTCGTAGTCGCGGGTGATCTCGACGTCGGCGCCGACCCGGGCGAGGGCGCGCTCGGCGGAGCGCACGTTGCCGAAGCCGTAGTCGAAGACGACGACCTTCTTGGGGCTCCCCTTCACGGGGCCTGCGGGTGCGCTCATGACCACACGTCCAGACGGAGCACGCCGGCGGCGAGGCACATCGCGGCGCCGATCGAGAGCAGCACGATGACGCCCTTGGGCATCTGCTGCTTGGCGAAGGAGTAGATGCCGCCGAGCAGGAACAGCCCGACGACGATCAGGATGGTGGACAGGCCGTTCACGACTAGAGCGCGCCCTTCGTGGAGGGGAGGATGCCGGCGGCGCGCGGGTCGCGCTCGGAGGCGTAGCGCAGGGCGCGGGCGAGGGCCTTGAACTGGCACTCCACGATGTGGTGGGCGTTGCGCCCGTACGGGACGTGGATGTGCAGCGCGATCTGGGCCTGGGCGACGAAGGACTCGAAGATGTGCCGGGTCATGGTCGTGTCGTACGCGCCGATCATCGGCGCCATGTTCTCGGGCTCGGTGTGCACGAGGTACGGGCGGCCGGAGAGGTCGACGGTGACCTGGGCGAGCGACTCGTCGAGGGGGACGGTGCAGTTGCCGAAGCGGTAGATGCCGACCTTGTCGCCGAGGGCCTGCTTGAAGGCGGCGCCGAGGGCGAGGGCGCTGTCCTCGATGGTGTGGTGCGAGTCGATGTGCAGGTCGCCCTCGGTCTTGACCGTGAGGTCGAAGAGCCCGTGGCGGCCGAGCTGGTCGAGCATGTGGTCGTAGAAGCCGACCCCGGTCGACACGTCGACCTTCCCGGTGCCGTCGAGGTCGATCTCGACGACGACGGAGGTCTCCTTGGTGGTGCGCTCAACGCGGCCTACGCGGCTCATCGTTCCTGCTCCTTCATCAATTCACGGACCGCGTCGAGGAACGCGTCGTTCTCTTCGGGGGTGCCGGCGGTGACGCGCAGCCATCCCGGTACGCCGTTGTCCCGGACCAGGACGCCCCGGTCGAGGATGCCCTGCCAGGCGGCGTGGGTGTCGGGGAACTTCCCGAACTGCACGAAGTTGGCGTCGGACTCGGTGACCTCGTAGCCGATCGCCCGCAGCTCGGCGACGAGCCGGTCGCGCTCGGCCTTGAGCTGCTCGACGTACCCGAGGAGGGTGTCGGTGTGCTCCAGGGCGGCGAGCGCGGTGGCCTGGGTGACGGCGGAGAGGTGGTACGGCAGCCGGACGAGCTGCACGGCGTCGACCACGGCGGGGTGGGCGGCGAGGTAGCCGAGGCGGAGTCCGGCGGCGCCGAAGGCCTTGGACATGGTCCGCGAGACCACCAGGTTCGGGCGGCCCTCGATGAGGGGCAGCAGCGAGTCGCGGTGGCTGAACTCGACGTACGCCTCGTCCACGACGACCATCGACGGCTTGGCCGCCTGGGCCGCCTCGTACAGGGCGAGGACGGTGTCGGCCTCGACGGCGGTGCCGGTGGGGTTGTTGGGCGAGGTGACGAAGACGACGTCCGGGCGGTGCTCGGCGATGGCCTTCCGGGCGGCCTCCACGTCGATGGTGAAGTCGTCGTTCCGGGGGCCGGAGATCCAGCCGGTGCCGGTGCCGCGGGCGATCAGGGCGTGCATCGAGTACGAGGGCTCGAAGCCGATCGCGGTGCGGCCGGGGCCGCCGAAGGTCTGGAGGAGCTGCTGGAGGACCTCGTTGGAGCCGTTGGCCGCCCAGACGTTCTCGACGGCGACCGGGTGTCCGCCGGTGCGGGTGAGGTAGCGGGCGAGCTCGGTGCGCAGCTCGACCGCGTCCCGGTCGGGGTAGCGGTTGAGGCCGCGGGCGGCCTCGGCGACCCGCTCCGCGATCCGGGCCACGAGGGGCTCGGGCAGCGGGTAGGGGTTCTCGTTGGTGTTGAGCTGGACGGGGACGTCGAGCTGGGGCGCGCCGTAGGGGGACTTGCCGCGCAGCTCGTCCCGGACGGGCAGGTCGTCGATTCCGGTCACCGCTGCGGCACCTTCCACTCGAAGCGGGCCTTGATCGCCGCGCCGTGGGCCGGGAGGTCCTCGGCCTCGGCGAGGGTCACCACGTGGTGGGCGACGTCCGCGAGGGCGTCGCGGGTGTAGTCCACGATGTGCACCCCGCGCAGGAAGGACTGCACGGAGAGGCCCGAGGAGTGGCAGGCGCAGCCGCCGGTGGGCAGGACGTGGTTGGAGCCGGCGCAGTAGTCGCCGAGCGAGACGGGGGCCCAGGGGCCGACGAAGATCGCGCCGGCGTTGCGGACGCGGTCCGCGACGGCGGCGGCGTCGGCGGTCTGGATCTCCAGGTGCTCGGCGCCGTAGGCGTCGACGACCTTGAGGCCGTCGGCGAGGTCGCGGACGAGGACGATCGCGGACTGGCGGCCGGCCAGGGCCGGGACGATCCGGTCGTCGACGTGCTTGGAGGCGGCGACCTGGGTCTTCAGCTCGGCCTCGGTGGCCTCGGCCAGCTCCTCGGAGTCGGTGACGAGGACGGAGGCGGCCATCGGGTCGTGCTCGGCCTGGCTGATGAGGTCGGCGGCGACGTGCACGGGGTCGGCGGTGGAGTCCGCGAGGATCGCGATCTCGGTGGGTCCGGCCTCGGCGTCGATGCCGATGCGGCCCTTGAGGAGGCGCTTGGCGGCGGCCACGTAGATGTTGCCGGGTCCGGTGACCAGGTTGACGGGGGCGCAGCCGGGCTCGTCCCCGCGGGCTTCGGTGCCGTACGCGAACATGGCGATGGCCTGGGCGCCGCCGGCGGCGTAGACCTCGTCCACGCCGAGCAGGGCGCAGGCGGCCAGGATCGTCGGGTGCGGGAGGCCGCCGAACTCCTTCTGCGGGGGCGAGGCGACGGCCACGCCCTCGACGCCGGCCTCCTGGGCCGGGACGACGTTCATCACGACGGAGGACGGGTAGACCGAGCGGCCGCCCGGCACGTACAGGCCGACTCGCTCGACGGGGATCCACTTCTCGGTGACGGTCCCGCCGGGCACGACCTGGGTGGTGTGGGTGGTGCGGCGCTGCTCGCGGTGGACGAGCCGGGCGCGCCGGACGGACTCCTCCAGGGCGGCGCGGACGGCCGGGTCGAGCTCGTCGAGGGCGCGGGTGAGCTCCTCGGCCGGCACCCGCAGGCCCGGGACGCGGACGCCGTCGAATTTCTCCCCGTAGTCGATCACCGCGGCCGCGCCATGATGCCGTACGTCCTCGCAGATCGGCCGCACCTTCTCCAGGGCGGCTTCCACGTCGAACTCGGCACGGGGCAGCAGGTCACGCAGGGCGGAACCCTCGGGGAGGGCCTCGCCGCGCAGATCGATTCGAGAGATCACGGGTCAATTCTCTCAGACGCCCCACGGCGCCGGACGCCCGTATCACTGGCTGATACACACCACACTGGCGTCTTGTCGCCACTCCTGACCGTTAGCGTTCAGCCCGTCACACAGCGGGAAGAACGGCTGTACGAATCCACGAATCCCGGAGAGCGGAATCGTGGATGCGGATCGTGGAAAGCGAGGGGGCGGCAGTGACCGAGCCGCACGAGGACGGGATTCCGGACGGCCTCACGGGTCCGGAGCGGGCCCTGTGGCGGGCGTTCCGGGTGGGCAGGACGTGCGATCTGACGGAGGGGGTCGCGGAGCGGGACGACCCGTTCGGGGCGCGGGAGTGGGGGGAGGAGCGGAGCGTCCGCGCCGAGGTGGTGGCGCTGCTGCTGCTCTCCGGGCCGGGGGCCCGGTCCGGGCGGGTGGCCGCGCTGAAGCTGCGCGGGGCCAGGATCACCGGCGTCCTGGACCTGGCGGGCGGGACGATAGGGCCGTACGTGGAGCTCCAGGGGTGCCGGTTCGACGGCGAGGTGGTGGTGCCCGAGGCCCGGTTCGGCACCCTGCGGATGGTCGAGTGCGCGCTGCCGCGCCTGGAGGCGGCCCGGCTGCACACGGAGGGGGACCTGCACCTGCCGCGCTGCCGGGTGCGGTGGGGCATCCGCCTGACGGACGCCCAGATCGGCACGGACCTGCTGATCAACCAGATCCAGGTGTGGCCGGACCGGCGGGGACGGGCGATCGCGGCGGACGGGATGGTGGTGGCGCAGGACCTCCAGGCCGAGCTGATCGAGACGTACGGCGAGCTGAGCCTGCGCGGGGCCCAGGTCGGGGTCTCGCTCAGCCTGCGGGGCAGCGTGCTGCGCGGGGCCCAGGGCCGCCGCGCGCTCAACGCGCCGCAGCTGACGGTGGAGCGCTCGCTCTATCTGAACGCGGCCTGGGTGTACGAGGGGGCGGGGACGGCAGGGACGGCGGGAATGGGGGACGGGTCCACGGCCACCCCGCCGTACGGGCTGACGCCCGCCCGGGGCACCCTGCGCAAGCCGGTCGAGTTCCACGGCGGGGTGCGCCTTGACGACGGGCGGTTCGGCGACGCGGTGGACCTGAAGCACGCCCGGTTCCTGCTCGACGGCGCGCGCCGGGAGGAGGTGTCGCTGCGGCGGATCGTCACCCCGGAGCTGCGGTTCAACGGCGAGCGCCCGGAGGAGGGCCGGGTGGTGCTCAACGGCGCCAGGATCGTCACCCTGATCGACCTGTGGAGCAGCTGGCCGGGGCCCGGGGGCCTCGCGATGGGCGGCTTCGTCTACGAGAACCTCGTGCCGTACGAGCGCTTCCCGCTGGCCCTGCGCCTGGAGTGGGTGGCGGCGGCGACCCCGGAGTACGCCCCCGAGCCGTACGAGCGCCTCGCGGCGGTGCTGCGCAACAGCGGCGAGGACGCGGACGCGCGCGAGGTGCTGCTCGCCAAGCAGCGGCGCCGGCGGGAGACGCTGCCGGTCGCCGGGAAGCTCTGGGGGTATCTCCAGGACTGGACGGTGGCGTACGGCTACCGGCCGGGCCGGGCGGCGCTGTGGATGGCGGTGCTGTGGGCGGCGGGCACGGTGGCCTTCTCCCATTACCGGCCGGTCCCGCTGAAGGCGGACGAGGCGCCCGAGTGGAACGGCCCGCTGTACGCCCTGGACCTGCTGCTGCCGGTGATCAACCTCGGTCAGGACGGCTACTGGCGCCTCGAAGGCGTGTGGCAGTGGGCGGCGGCGGTGCTCGTCCTGCTGGGCTGGATCCTCGCGACGACGGTGGCGGCGGGGGCGACCCGCCTGCTGAGCAGGGGGTGAGGGGGCGGGGAGGGTTTTTCGCGCGGGAAGGCGGAGGCGGGCGCGGCAGGCGTGTGGAAGCTGTCACGGCGGGGTGAGGGAGCTGTCACGACCTGCCGGGACGGCTGCGGCGGCGGGGGGTGCCGGGGGACAATACGTCATGCCATGTCCTTGTTTCGCGCCCTGGTAGGCGCCGCCCGCTCGGCCCGGCACGCCCCGCGGCTCGCCGCCGGGCTCGTGCCGGACGACGACGTACTGCTCGACGCCCCGGACGAGCGGCTCGCCCCCGCCCTGGTCGCCGCCGCCCTCGGCGACCCCGAGCCCGCGGCGAAGCTGCTCGCCACCGCCCGGGACGCCGCCGAGTGGGAGGACCGCGACCGGTACGTCGCCCGGCTCGCCGCCTTCGCCCAGCACCGGGACGACTGGCTGCTCCAGTGGCTCTCCACCGCGCCCGAGGACTCGGACGCCCTCCTCGTCACGACGCAGCTCGCCGTCCGCAGGGCGTGGGGGTCCCCGGCGCGGGTCGAACTCCTGCGCGACATCGAGCCGCTGGTCCGGGGGGTCGCCGAGACGGCCCCGCACGACCCGGTGCCGTGGCGGCTCGCCCTGGACCACGCGCGCGGGGCGCAGGCGGGGCCCGCCGTCTTCGAGGCGCTCTGGGAGCAGGCCGTGCGCCGCTCCCCGCACCACTACGGCTGCCACGTCGCGGCGCTGAAGTACCTGTCCGCCCAGGGGCCCGGCTCGCGCCGCGCCGCCTTCGACTTCGCCGAGCGGGCGGCCGACGACGCCGCCCCGGACTCGCTCGTGCGGGCGCTGCCGGTCCACGCCGCCCACGAGGCGCTGCGGGTCTCGCCGGGGCAGGACGGGTCCGAGCCGCCGGCCGTGCTCGACCGGGCGGCGGACCGGGCCCTGGTCCTGTCGGCGGCGTTCCCGGCGGGCGACCCGTGGCCGGCCGGGGTCCGCAACCTGCTCGCGCACGTGCTGATGGAGCGGGGGCGGTGGACGGAGGCGCTGGAGGAGTTCGGCCGGATCGGTCCCTGCGCGACCTCGTTCCCCTGGGGGTCCGCGCGGGACGCCGCGCCGGAGGACCCTCCCCCGGGCTCTCGGCCCCGCCCGAACAGGGGGGATCCCCTCCTGCGGTTCCTGACCGCGCGGGACCGGACGCGGTTCGAGGTGGCCCGCCGGACGCCCCTGTGGACGCCCGGACGTGGACGGGCCGGACGGGGCGGGCCCGTCGGCCATTAGGCTGGCGGCTGTGACCGCTCGCCTGCCCCTCTTCCCGCTCAACACGGTGCTGTTCCCGGGCCTCGTGCTGCCTCTGAACGTCTTCGAGGAGCGTTATCGCGCCATGATGCGCGAGCTGCTCACGATCGACGAGTCGGAGCCGCGCCGCTTCGCCGTCGTCGCGATCCGCGACGGCCGCGAGGTCGCGCCGACCGCGCCCGGGATGCCGGATCCGACGGCGCTGCCCGAGAAGGGTCCGGCGGCGGGTTTCGGCCCCGACCCGATCCAGTCCTTCCACCGGGTGGGCTGCGTCGCCGACGCGGCGAGCATCCGGGAGCGCGCCGACGGCAGCTTCGAGGTGATGAGCACCGGCACGACCCGGGTGAAGCTGCTCTCGGTCGACGCGGGCGGCCCGTTCCTGACGGCCGAGGTCGAGGAGATCCCTGAGGAGCCGGGCGAGGACGCGGGCACGCTCGCCGAGGGAGTGCTGCGGGCCTTCCGGAGCTACCAGAAGCGGCTGGCGGGGGCCCGGGAGCGCTCGCTGACCACGAGCGAGCTGCCGGACGACCCGTCGGTGGTGTCGTACCTGGTCGCGGCGGCGGCGGTGCTCGACACGCCGTCGAAGCAGCGGCTGCTCCAGGCCCCGGACACGGCGACGCGGCTGCGCGAGGAGCTGTCCCTGCTGCGCAGGGAGACGGCGGTCCTGCGGCACCTGCCGTCGCTGCCGGTGGTGGACCTGACGCAGGCCCCGACGTACCCGAACTGAGCCGGGCCGGGTCCGGTTCCGGGCCGGTTCCGGGCCGGTTCCGGGCCGGGAAGAAGCGGGCCGGAAAGAACCGAGGAGGAGCGCGTGGCGAAGAAGCAGAAGAAGAACGGCGGGGGCACTCCGGCGACGGTGGCCCTGACGGAGGCCGGCACGTCCTTCACGGTGCACGCGTACGAGCACGACCCGGCCTCCCCCTCGTACGGCGAGGAGGCGGCGCAGGCCCTGGGCGTCTCCCCCGACCGGGTGTTCAAGACGCTGGTGGCGGACGTCGACGGCGAGCTGACGGTCGCGGTGGTCCCGGTGGCGGGCCAGCTGGACCTGAAGGCGCTGGCCTCGGCGGTCGGCGGCAAGCGCGCGACGATGGCCGACCCGGCGGCGGCCGAGCGCACCACGGGCTACGTGCGGGGCGGCATCTCCCCGCTGGGGCAGCGCAAGCGGCTCCGTACCGTCCTCGACGCCTCGGCCTCGGACCACGCGACCGTCTGCGTCTCGGCGGGGCGGCGCGGCCTGGAGGTCGAGCTCTCCCCCGCCGACCTCGCCGCGCTCACCTCGGCGGTGGTGGCCCCGATCGGCCGCGCCTGACGGACCCGGCGCGTCAGAGCGCCTCCGGGTGCTCCCAGGGATCGGGGTCGCGCGGGCCGAAGGCGGCCGTCAGGGACAGGTGCGCGATCATCGCCGCGAGCGGCCAGGCGAGGAGCGCGGCGGCGCCCAGGTTCAGTTCCAGCGGGGCCTCGAAGGCGACGCGGGGGCCAACCGCCTTCGCGTGGGCGACCACGTCCGAGGTCGGGCCGAAGTGGGTGCCGAGGCCCCAGGCGAGCAGCGAGCCCAGGACGCCGCCGGCGGCCAGGCCGAGGACCAGCGGGATCCCGCCCCGCCGGCGCAGCAGGAAGACGACGACTCCGGCGACCGCGCCGAAGGCCAGGGCGAGGAGGACGAACGTGCCGTCCGCGCCGATCGCCGACTCCCCCTCGGAGTTCTGGAGGTAGACGCCCTTGCCGTCGGAGACGAGCAGGACGCGGGGGGCCAGGTTCAGCCACAGCACTCCGAGCAGCGCTCCCGCGACCGCCGAGACGACGGTCACCAGGACGCCCTGGATGACCTCGGCCGCCGTGATCGGGTCCCCGTCCGGACCGGACGTCGGCGGGGGCGGCGGGGGCCAGGCGGGGTCGTGCGGCTGCGGCTGGTGAGGCGGAGTCAGAGGTGCGGTCACCCCGCCATCGTGCCAGGTGTGCCGGTGGCCCGCCTCAGCGGACGGCGGCCCTGCGGTACGCCCAGGTGGCGACGGCGAGCGAGATGACGCCGACCGCGCCGCAGACGGCGAGGTCCAGGGCGACCACCGCCCAGTCGGGGCGCGGGTCGAAGGTGTGGGCCAGGGCCTCCACGCCGTACGTCGACGGCAGCAGGTCCCGCGCCCAGCCGATGGGCGCGGGCAGCCGCTCCGCCGGGAGCACGCCGAGGAGCAGCGCCGCCGACATGCCGAGCTGGCCCAGGAGGGTGGCCAGTTCCTGGCGGGGCGCGAGGAGCCCGAGGGCCGCGCCGAGCCCCGCGAGGGCGGCGCCGGAGAGCGGGACGACGGCGACCAGGATCCACAGGTGGGTGAGCGGGAGGCCGAAGAGCAGGGAGCCCGCGACGGCGGTGAAGGCGGTGCCGGGGACGGTGAAGGAGGCGTACGCCCCGGCCGCGCCGAGCACGACGGCGGCGGGCGGCACCGGCAGGGTGGCGTAGTGGTCGAGGCCACCGGTGGCCCGCAGCTGGCCGAAGTACTGGGCGAGCAGGTTGAGCGCGACGAAGGCGACGACGAGGACGGTGGAGCCGGCCACGACGGCGCGCGCCTCGGAGCCGCCGTCGACGACCCCGCGCATCAGGACCATGATCCCGATGGACTGGAAGGTGGCGACGAAGAGCAGCGGGATGCGGGCGACGCGGGCCCGGGAGAGCTGGGCGCGGTAGACGGCGGCCAGGGACGGCAGCAGCCGGGCGCTCGGGGCGAGGGGCGCGGGGGCGGCCCCTTCGTCGTACGACCGGACGTCCGGCGCGCGGGTCGGCAGGGCCTCGGCGGGCACGGTGCTCACTGCGGACAGCTCCTGACGGTCACGTGCGGGTACGGAGCGCGGTGCCCTCCGGGGGTGGGGAGGGGCGCGTGCGGGAGACGGCGGCCCCCGAGGGCGCGGGAGGCGTCCCGGGCGCCGGGGGTCCGGGCGGCACCCCGGACGCCGGGACGGCGTACCGCGCCGACGGGGCCGCGCACGCCGGAGGCCCCGGCGGGGCCGGGCGTCGTGGCGGTCATGCCTTCACCAGCCCCTCCGTGCCCTCCGTGGCGCCGCCGAGGGCGAGGTAGACGTCCTCCAGGCTGGGCGTGGCCAGGGTGAAGTCGTCGAGGGCGGCGAAGGCGGCGCCGCCGGTGACGGTGGCGACGGCCGCGCGGGCCGCGTCGGGGGCGAGCCGCAGGACCCAGCGCCGGCCGGTCTCCTGGGCGAGGCCCCGCAGGGCGGCGACCTCGGGCAGGTGGAGGGGGGCGGTCTCGCGCCACACCAGCTCGACGCGGACCTCGCCCGCGACGCGCTCCTTGAGCCCGGCCGGGGTGTCGCAGGCGATGACCCGGCCGTGTTCGAGGACGGCGACCCGGTCGAGGACGGTCTCGGCCTCGATGACGTTGTGGGTGACGAGCAGCACGGTGGTGCCGTGTTCGGCGCGCCGCCGGTCGACGGCGGCCCAGACGGCGCGGCGGGCGACCGGGTCCATGCCGGTGGTGGGCTCGTCGAGGACGAGGACGGGCCGCCGGCCGGCGAGGGCGGCGGCGACGCAGGCGAGGCGCCGCTGTCCGCCGGAGAGCTTCTTGAGGGGCCGGGAGGCGAGCGCGGTGAGGCCCAGCTCCTCCAGGACGGCGTCGCCCTCGGCTCGCGCGTCGCGGGCGGTGAGGCCGCGCAGCCGGCCGGTGGTCACGGCGGCGAGGGAGACGGTCAGCTCGTCGAGGGCGGTGGACTCCTGGCCGAGGTGGGCGAGGAGCCGGGAGGCCCGCTCGGGGTGGCGCACCAGGTCGTGGCCGAGGAGTTCGACGGAGCCGGAGTCGGGCCGCATGAGCCCGGTGACCTGGCGGACGAGGGTGGACTTGCCCGCTCCGTTGGGGCCGAGCAGCCCGAAGATCTCCCCGCCGCGCACGTCGAGGCTGATCCCGTCGGTGGCCCGCACCTCGGGGGTCGCCGGCGCACCGCGCCCGCCGCGCGTGGCGGGGTACGTCTTGACCAGATCCCGCACCGCGCACACCGTACTCACGGGGGAAGAGCCTACGGGGTCGCCGGGCCCGCTCCGGGCGCGGGGGCGTGTTCGGCGGCGGCGCGGACGTCGATCTCGCGCCAGAAACCGGCCCGGATCGCGTACCGGTCGTGCTCGTCGATCTGGTCGTCCTTGTGGGCGAGGAGGCCGAAGCGGGCGGCGTAGCGGAGGAGTTCGCCGTCGATGCGGTGCGGGATGCGGGGGTAGAGGGTGGAGAGCTTCTGGACGTGGCTCTGCTCCGGGAGGCGTTCCATCCAGCGGCGGGCGAACACCTGCCCGACCTCGAAGGGGTCGCCGCCGACGGTGGTGATGTCCTCCTCGCGGTCGGCCCAGCGCTGCTCGGCGCTGGTGAGCGCGGCGAGGGTGGGCAGGGAGGCGGTCTCGGGCGGTTCGCCGAGGGGGGCGGGGCGCTCGACCCAGCCCCGGTCGGAGGACCAGCGGAGCGCGCTCGCGCTCTGCGGCACGGAGGCGCCGTGGGCTCCGTGGATTCCGTGGGAGCCGTTGACGGCGGGGGCGCGCAGCCCCGCGAGGTCCTTGGGGGTGGGGACGCCCCTGGCCTGGGCCGGGGCGCGGCCGTTCTCCCCGGCGCGGTCGTGGGCGTGCTCGTGGCCGTGGCCGCCGTCGGAGGAGCCGTTCGTCCCGGCCGGAGCCGTGCTCCCGTTCCGTACGGCCGCCGCCGCGGCTGCCTCCGCCGCCCGTTCGGCGGAGGCGGCGAGGGCGGCCTCGGGCAGCGGCGCGGAGAGGATGGCGGCGATCTCGGGGCGCGGGGCCGGCGGGGGCGCGCAGAGTCCGTTGAGGTCCTTGGCGCGGACGGCGCGGGTGATCCAGGCCCGGTCGAGGACCCGCCGCTCGTCGGCCTCGGCGACGAGGTCCTCGGACTGGTTGTAGTCGCCGTCGGCGGCCTGGACGGCCCAGAGGTGGACGGCGACGCCGTGCTCCTTGGCCGACATGAGGCCGGGCAGCAGGTCGCCGTCGCCGGTGACGAGCACGATGTCGGAGCAGGCCCTGTTCCTCGCGAGCTCGGTCAGCTCGGTGTGCATGGCCGCGTCGACGCCCTTCTGCGCCCAGCGTCCCTCGCTCCGGGTCAGGGCGCCGAGCCGGACGGTGACCCGGGGCATCACGCGCAGTCTGCGGTGCTCGGGCTGGGGCACCCGGTCGGGCGCGCCGTCGAACCAGTAGATCCGCAGGAGGGGCAGCGCGGTCTCGGCCTCGGCCCGCTGGCGCAGCTGCTGGATCAGCGCGGCGTGGTCGACGGTGATCCGGGAACGGGCCGGTTCCCCGGCGAGGAGACTGGCGGCGGCGCCCAGCAGGTAGCCGGCGTCCACCAGGACGACGCAGCGGTCCACGTGTTCCACCCTCTTTCGGCCCTGGGGGTCGGACTCGGGATCGGAAGTTGCTCCGGGTTTCCTTCGAGTCTGCCCGACCGCCGGTGGCTTGACGGCCGGAACTGGATCATCGGCGTGGCGGATGTCCTGTTCGGCGGGGCCCTGACCCTCCGTAATGATCCAAAATGCGGCGTTTCAGCCCGTATGTGAGTCTGACAACGGCCCTGGCCCCTAATCCCCTTGAGGAGGCACCACCATGGCCAAGAACCGGAACCAGAACCGCGGTCCGAAGCAGTCCCCGGCCGAGCGCGGCACCCAGCAGGCACAGCAGTCGGCGATGGAGTCCGAGGCCGCGCAGCGCGCGTCCCAGGTCCTCCCGAGCGACGTCGCCCGCAAGGGCCGCCAGAAGCGCTTCGGCCACAACTGACGGCTTTCGCGTACGGCAAAGGGGCGCGCCCGTGACGACGGGCGCGCCCCTTGCGCGTCGGCGGACGGGAGGGTCAGCCCGCCAGGCAGGACGGGCCGAGCAGCACCTTCAGGTCGCCGAAGAGCGCCGGGTCGGCCGTCACCCGGTGCCGGTCGAGCCGCAGCACGGTGGTCTTGCGCGGGCCCTGGAGCCTGATCCGCACCTCGGTGTTGCCCTTGTGGTGCTGGAGGATCTCGCCGAGCCTGCTGACCATCGGCGGGGTCACCTTGACCGTGGGGATGGTGAGGATCACCGGCGCGTTGGTCCCGGCGTTCGACAGGTCGGGGACCATCAGCTCCATGGCGACGAGCCGGGGCACGTCCTCGCGCTTGTCGAGCCGGCCCTTGACGAAGACGACCGTGTCCTCGACGAGCTGGGTGGAGACCAGCTGGTAGGTGGCCGGGAAGAACATGCACTCGATGGAGCCGGCCAGGTCCTCGACGGTGGCGATGGCCCAGGCGTTGCCCTGCTTGGTCATCTTGCGCTGGAGGCCGGAGATGATGCCGCCGATGGTGACGACCGCGCCGTCGCTGTGCTCACCGCCGGTGAGCTGGGAGATCGCCGCGTCCGTCTTGTCGGAGAGGACGTGCTCGATGCCGAAGAGCGGGTGGTCGGAGACGTAGAGGCCGAGCATCTCGCGCTCCTGGGCGAGCAGGTAGGACTTCTCCCACTCGACGTCGGAGAACTCCACGTCCAGGCCGAAGCCGGGCTCGTCGCTGGTCTCCTCGCCCATGCCGCCGAAGAGGTCGAACTGCCCCTCGGCCTCCTTGCGCTTGACCGCCACCACGTTGTCGATCATGGGCTCGTGGTGGGCGACCAGGCCCTTGCGGGTGTGGCCCATCTCGTCGAAGGCGCCGGCCTTGATCAGCGACTCGACGGTCCGCTTGTTGCAGACGACGGCCTCGACCTTGTCCAGGAAGTCGGGGAAGGAGGAGTACTTCCCCTTGGACTTGCGGGACTTGATGATCGACTCGACGACGTTGGTGCCGACGTTGCGGATGGCGGAGAGGCCGAAGAGGATCACGTCGTCGCCCTGGGCGGCGAAGTTCGACTGGGACTCGTTGACGTTGGGCGGCAGGACCTTGATGCCCATGCGGCGGCACTCGTTGAGGTAGACCGCGGACTTGTCCTTGTCGTCCTTGACCGAGGTGAGGAGCCCCGCCATGTACTCGGCCGGGTGGTTGGCCTTGAGGTAGGCGGTCCAGTAGGAGACCAGGCCGTACGCGGCGGAGTGCGCCTTGTTGAAGGCGTAGCCGGCGAAGGGGACCAGGACGTCCCAGAGCGACTGGATGGCCTCGTCGCTGTAGCCGTTCTTCCGGGCGCCGGCCTGGAAGATGGTGAAGTTCTTCGCCAGCTCCTCGGGCTTCTTCTTGCCCATCACGCGGCGGAGGATGTCGGCCTCGCCGAGCGAGTAGCCGGCGATGATCTGGGCGGCCTTCTGCACCTGCTCCTGGTAGACGATCAGGCCGTAGGTGACCGCGAGCACCTCTTCGAGCGGCTTCTCCAGCTCGGGGTGGATCGGGGTGATCTCCTGCTGCTTGTTCTTGCGCAGGGCGTAGTTCGTGTGCGAGTTCATGCCCATCGGGCCCGGCCGGTACAGGGCGGACACGGCGGAGATGTCTTCGAAGTTGTCGGGCTTCATCAGCCGGAGCAGCGAGCGCATGGGGCCGCCGTCGAACTGGAAGACGCCGAGGGTGTCGCCGCGCTGGAGCAGTTCGAAGGTCTTCGGGTCGTCGAGCGGCAGGGCGAGCAGGTCGAGGTCGATCCCCTTGTTCGCCTTCACCATCTTGACGGCGTCGTCCATGATGGTGAGGTTGCGCAGGCCCAGGAAGTCCATCTTCAGGAGGCCGAGCGACTCGCACTGCGGGTAGTCCCACTGCGTGATGGTGACGCCGTCGGTGTGCCGCACCCAGATCGGGGCGTGGTCGACGATCGGCTCGCTGGACATGATCACGCCGGCGGCGTGCACGCCCATCTGCCGGACCAGGCCCTCGACGCCCCGGGCGGTGTCGATGACCTTCTTCACGTCGGGCTCGTTCTCGTACATCGCCCGGATCTCGCCCGCCTCGCTGTAGCGCGGGTGGGAGGGGTTGGTGATGCCGTCGAGGTCGATGCCCTTGCCGAGCACGTCGGCGGGCATGGCCTTGGTGAGCCGGTCGCCCATGGCGTACGGGTAGCCGAGGACGCGCGCGGAGTCCTTGATGGCGTTCTTGGCCTTGATCTTGCCGTAGGTGCCGATCATGGCGACCTTGTCGGAGCCGTACTTCTCCGTGACGTACCGGATGACCTCGACGCGCCGGCGCTCGTCGAAGTCGATGTCGACATCGGGCATGGAGATGCGCTCGGGGTTGAGGAAGCGCTCGAAGATCAGGCCGTGCGGGATGGGGTCGAGGTCGGTGATGCCCATGGCGTACGCGACGATCGAGCCGGCCGCGGAGCCCCGGCCCGGTCCCACGGCGATGCCCTGGCTCTTGGCCCACATGATGAAGTCGGCGACGACGAGGAAGTAGCCGGGGAAGCCCATCGAGATGATGGTGTCCATCTCGTACTCGACCTGCTTCATGCGGTCCTCGGGGATGCCCCCGGGGAAGCGGCGGTGCATGCCGCGCATGGTCTCCTCGCGGAACCAGGTGACCTCGGTGTAGCCCTCGGGGATGTCGAACTTCGGCATGAGGTTCCTGGCCTCGAACATGCCGGTGGTGTCGATCTGCTCGGCGACCAGGAGGGTGTTGCGGCAGCCCTCCTGCCAGGCGTCGGAGGAGTCGACGGCGTACATCTCGTCCGTGGACTTCAGGTAGTAGCCGGTGCCGTCGAACTTGAAGCGGTCCGGGTCGGAGAGGTTCTTGCCGGTCTGGATGCAGAGCAGGGCGTCGTGGGCGGTCGCCTCGTGCGCGTAGGTGTAGTGCGAGTCGTTGGTGACGAGCGGCGGGATGCCGAGCTTCTTGCCGATCTCCAGGAGTCCGTCGCGGACCCGGTGCTCGATCTCGATGCCGTGGTCCATCAGCTCCAGGAAGTACCGGTCCTTGCCGAAGATGTCCTGGTACTCGGAGGCGGACTTCAGGGCCTCGTCGAACTGGCCGAGGCGCAGCCGGGTCTGGAGCTCGCCGGAGGGGCAGCCGGTGGAGGCGATCAGGCCCTCGGACCACTGGGAGATGGTCTCCTTGTCCATCCGGGGCCACTTCTGGAGCCAGCCCTCGGCGTAGGCGTCGGAGGAGAGCTTGAAGAGGTTGTGCAGTCCGGTGGCGTTCGCCGCCCAGATCGTCTTGTGGGTGTAACCGCCGGAACCGGAGACGTCGTCCCGCTTCTGGTGCGGCTGGCCCCACTGGATCTTGCGCTTGTTCCGCCGGGACTCGGGGGCGACGTACGCCTCGATGCCGATGATCGGCGTGACCCCGGCCTTCTTGGCCGTGTGGAAGAAGTCGTACGCCCCGTGCAGGTTGCCGTGGTCGGACATGGCGATGTGCGTCATGCCCATCTCGTTGCACGCGTCGAACATGTCCTTCAGCCGCGCGGCACCGTCCAGCAGCGAGTACTGGGTGTGGACGTGGAGGTGCGTGAAGGGCGGCTTGGTCACGGCGGGAGGCCTCCGGGAACGACGGGGTGCAGGCTGCGGGCAGTCTGAGGGGGACGGTGTCGGAGTCTAGTCGGGCGGGTGGGTCGCGCGGGGCACTCGGGGGCTAGGGTCGCGCCTTGTGAGGCGGGGAACACCTGTCCCATTTGTCGTGAACATTCTTCCCGCACGTCCCGTACCAGGAGGCACCCCGATGCCGGTCCCCCAGCCCACCGCCGCCGAGCGCGGTGAGCACATCCTCGCCGTCTTCGGCACCGCCTTCGGCGAGCTGCTCGCCGCCGACCCGGCGGCCTTCCGCGTCAAGTTCCGGAAGATGGCCGGCTCCGCCTTCGCCTTCTACCGGGGCACCGCGTGCCTGTTCTACGCCGACCTGGAGCGGGAGGCCCACGGCGGGCCGTACCTGGACGAGCGCACCGGCCGGGTCTGGATCCACGGCGACCTGCACGCCGAGAACTTCGGCACGTACATGAACGCCAACGGGCGCCTGATCTTCAACGTCAACGACTTCGACGAGGCGTACGTGGGCCCCTTCACCTGGGACCTGAAGCGACTCGCGGCCTCGCTCGCCCTGATCGGCTACGCCAAGGCGCTCAGTGACGGGCAGATCACCGAGCTCGTGCGGATCTGCGCCGCCGCCTACCGGGAGCGGATCCACGCCCTGGCGACCGGCGCCGGGGCGGACGAGGCGCCCGGCTTCACCCTGGAGACCGCCGACGGGCCGCTGCTCGCCGCCCTGCGCACGGCCCGGTCGCTGACCCGTTTCGGGCTCCTGGACTCGATGACCGAGATCCGGGACTTCGAGCGCCGCTTCTCGGCGGGCCGCGGCACGATCGAGCTGGACGCGGCCACCCGCCGCGAGGTCCTGACGGCCTTCGACGCCTATCTGGAGACCCTGCCGGAGTCCAGCCTGGCCCGCCCCGACTCGTACCGGGTGAAGGACGTGGTCGGGCGGCGCGGGATCGGCATCGGCTCGGCCGGCCTCCCCTCGTACAACGTCCTCCTGGAGGGCAACAGCGACGCCCTGGAGAACGACGTCGTGATCTACCTCAAGCAGGCGCAGACCCCGGCGGTCTCCCGGCACGTGACCGACGGGGCGGTACGGGAGTACTTCCGGCACGAGGGGCACCGGACGGTGATCTCGCAGCGGGCGCTCCAGGCGCACGCGGACCCCTGGCTGGGGTGGACGGAGCTGGGCGGCGCGGGGCAGCTGGTGGCGGAGGTCTCGCCGTACGCGGTGGACCTGGACTGGTCGGACATCGACGACCCGGCCGAGATCGCGGCGACCGTGGCGGACCTGGGGCGGGCGACGGCGACCATGCACGCGGCGGCGGACGACTCCAGCGGCCACTCCCTCGTGCCGTTCTCGACGGAGCGGGCCATCGACGCGGCGATCGGCGCCGACGGGGAGGGCTTCGCCGAGCTGCTCGTGGACTTCGCGCACTCCTACGGGGCCCGCGCCCGGGCGGACCACCAGATCTTCGTGGACCTCTTCCGCAACGACCGGATCCCGGGACTCCAGGGGCCGGCGGGGCCGTCCACAGCTTCCCTTTAGCGACCCCTTACGCGCCCGCGTGGGACACTCCTGGGCGATGGACACGGCAGGGACGCAGCTCAGGGCGCTGCGGGCGGCGTTCTTCACGGCACTGGTCGTGACGCTGTCCGTGGCCTCCCACGTCCTGCTCTCGGGCGCGCCGCTGCCGGTGGGCACGGTCGTCCCGGTCGCCGCTGGCGTCTTCGCCGTGGCGTACGCGCTGGCCGGCCGCGAGCGCGGCCTCGGTCCGATCGCCGGGCTCCTCGTCCCGCTGGAGCTGGCGGCCGACACGCTCTTCACCAGCGGCCAGGCCGTCTGTTACGGCCCCGCCGGCGGCCCGGTCGCCGGGTCGCTGCGCGCGGTGGGCGTGGAGGTCTTCTGCGGCGGCGCCGTGGGGGCGCCGCTGCCCGGCGCGGCGGTCCCGGAGGGCGGGAGCGCGACCGCCCTGCTCTCCTCCCCCGACCCGGCGCTGCCGTGGCTGCTGCTCCTGGCCCACGTGGGCGTCGGGTTCTCGGCGGCCTGCTGGCTGCGCGGCGGGGAGCGGGCCCTCGCCCGGCTGGTCGGCGCGGTGGAGGCCTTCGCGTTCCGGCCGCTGCTGCTCGTGGCGGCCTTCTTCCGTACGGATGGTCCGGCGCCCCGGCGCACCGGACGTCCCGGGGACCGGCCCCGGTCCTCGCGCACCCGGCTCCTCGTGCACTCCGTGGGGCGGCGGGGGCCGCCGCGTCCGGGTCCCGCTCTCGTCTGAGCGGGCCCCGCGGCTCCCTTCCCCCCTTCTTCACGGTTCCCCACGGAGGAAACGATCATGAGTGCACGCAACAGCCAGGCCAACAAGGCGGCCGCCCGCGAGCGGCTGCGCGAGGAGCGCGAGCGCCGGGCCAAGAAGGACCGGGTGCGCCGGCAGCTCGTCGTGGCCGGCTCGGCGGTGGCCGTCCTGGCCGTCGCCGGCGGCGTCGGCTACGCGGTGGTGCAGGCCGACAAGCCCTCCCAGTGGGAGGCGGCGGCCGGGGCGACGACCGTCACGGCCCCGAAGAACACCTCGGGGACGAACGGCACGACGGTCGTCGTCGGCGAGGCGTCCGCGAAGAAGACCCTGGAGCTGTACGAGGACTCGCGCTGCCCGGTCTGCGCGACCTTCGAGCAGTCCGTGGGCTCCACGATCGAGAAGGACGTCGAGGCCGGCAAGTACAAGATCCGGTACGTCGGCGCGACCTTCATCGACAACGCCGTTCCGGGCGAGGGCTCGAAGAACGCCCTCTCGGCGCTCGGCGCGGCCCTGGACGTGAGCCCGGAGGCCTTCCTGACGTACAAGTCCGCGCTCTACTCCGCGAAGTTCCACCCGGAGGAGAAGGACGACAAGTTCGCGAAGGACTCCTACCTCCTGGAGGTCGCGGAGTCGGTGCCGGCGCTCAAGGGCAACGCCGCGTTCAGGAAGAACGTCGAGGAGGGCACCTTCGACGCCTGGGCGATGAAGATGTCCCGGGCCTTCGACGACAGCGGGGTGCAGGGCACCCCGACGCTGAAGATGGACGGCAGGCCGGTGACGGTCCAGGGCACCGACAACCCGCCGATGTCTCCGGAGGAGTTCAACACGGCGATCACGGCCGCCCTCAAGGGCTGACGAACCCGCCTCTCCTTCGCGGCGTCTTCCCGGCCCCGGACCGATCGGTCCGGGGCCGGGGCGCGTCGGAGCCGGGCCCGGCAGGAGGAACCCGGGCGTCCCGGGGACGACCAGTCGGCGAACTTCCGGATTTCGCCTGCCCCCTGGGCATACCCGTCAGTAATCTGACTGCCCGTGACCAGTCGTTCCCTGTCCTCCGCCCCCACCCGCCGCACGGTCGTGAAGGCCGCCGCCGTCACCGCCGTCGCCGCGCCCGCCCTCCTGGGCGCCGCCTCTCCCGCCCTCGCCGGGACCGCGGTCCCCGCCTTCCTCCACGGCGTCGCCTCCGGCGACCCGCTGCCCGACGGCGTCCTGCTCTGGACGCGCCTCACCCCCGTCCCCGAGGCCGTGCCCGGCTCCGGCCTCGGCCCCGACGTCCGGGTCGGCTGGGAGGTCGCGGAGGACCGCGCCTTCTCCCGGGTCGTCGCCTCGGGCACGACCACGGCGAGCGCCGCCGCCGACCACACCGTGAAGGCGGACGTCCGGGGCCTGCGCCCGGCCACCGCCTACTGGTTCCGCTTCACCGCGGACGGCGTGGTCTCGCCGGCCGCCCGCACCCGCACCGCCCCGGCCGTCGACGCGGCCGCGCCCGGCGTCCGCTTCGGCGTGGTCTCCTGCGCGAACTGGGAGTCCGGGCACTTCTCCGCCTACCGCCACCTGGCCGCCCGCGCCGACCTGGACGCGGTGCTGCACCTCGGCGACTACCTCTACGAGTACGCCAGCGGGGTCTACCCGGAGGCGAAGTACACCGTCCGGACCCACGAGCCGCGCCACGAGATCGTCTCGCTCGCCGACTACCGCGCCCGGCACGGGACGTACAAGACGGACCCCGACCTGCGGGCGCTGCACGCGGCCCACCCGGTGATCGCCATCTGGGACGACCACGAGTTCGCCAACGACGCCTGGACGGGCGGGGCCGAGAACCACACCCCCGGCGCCGAGGGCGCGTGGGCGGCCCGGGTCGCGGCCGCCAAGCAGGCGTACTTCGAGTGGATGCCGGTCCGGGCCTCCACCGAGGGCACGGTCTTCCGGCGCCTGCGCTTCGGCAGGCTGGCCGATCTGCACCTGCTCGACCTGCGTTCGTTCCGCTCGGCGCAGGCGAAGACGGGCAGCGGCGCGGTCGACGACCCGGAGCGGAGCATCACCGGCCGCGCCCAGCTGGACTGGCTCAAGGCGGGGCTCGCCGGTTCGGACGCGGCCTGGCAGCTCGTCGGCACCTCGGTGATGATCTCGCCGGTCGCCTTCGGCTCCCTGCCCGCCCACCTCCTGGAGCCGCTCGCGGAGCTGATGGGCCTGCCGAAGGAGGGGCTCGCGGTCAACGTGGACCAGTGGGACGGGTACACGGACGACCGCAAGGAGCTGCTCGCGCACATGACCTCGCGGGGTGTCCGGAACACGGTCTTCCTGACCGGTGACATCCACATGGCCTGGGCCAACGACGTGCCGGTGAAGGCCGCGACGTATCCGCTCTCGGCCTCGGCGGCGACCGAGTTCGTGGTCACCTCCGTGACCTCGGACAACCTGGACGACCTGCTGCACGTGGCGCCGGGGACGCTCTCGGCGGTGGCCGCGACCGCCGTGAAGGCCGCCAACCGCCACGTGAAGTGGGTGGACATGGACCACCACGGCTACGGCGTGCTCGACGTGACGGCCGCCCGCTCGCAGATGGACTACTACACGGTCTCCGACAAGACGGACCCGGCCGCGACGACGGCCTGGGCGCGCTCGTACCGGACGCAGAGCGGAACGCAGCGTGTCGAGCGGGTGTACCAGCCGGTCCTCTGACTCCTCCCCGAGGGGCGATTTTCAGCCATGATCTCTTCTGTTAACGGGAGATCACACGGCTACGGCGGGTGGCGAGTTCCAGCGATCGAATCCGGACACACCACCCGCCTCCGTCCTTCGAACCATTACCTCGACGTCTCAAACTCCGGAGGGCGCAGAAGATTTTCTTCCCGTTGCGCCGAATTGCCCCACGGATGATTGGGCCTGATCACTCCTCAACGAGCACTGACATGGACGCGTAATCTCCCCGGCGTGGCGGAGGAAGTTCCCCCGCTCACCCCCCACGAGGAGTCACCGTGCGTGCTCTTGCCCGTATATCCCCGCGTATGTCCCGCCGTGTCATCGGTACCGCCGTCATGGCCGGAACCCTGGCCCTCGCACCGCTTTCGGCCCCCGTCGCCACCGGTGCCGCCGGCACCACCCTCGCCGGTGCCTCCGCCGAGGAGTGTGCCGACGGCGCCCTGTCCGGTGCCCGCAAGGCGCGCGGCGCCGACCACCACGCCGCCGAGCCGAACGAGCTCTCGGCCGCCCAGGCCAAGGCGATGGACGCCGACCTCAAGAAGAGACTGTCGGCGCTCTCCCCGGCCGCGCGCACCGACGCCGGCCGGGCCGCCGCCGCGGGCCGGGCCGCCGCGGCGGTCTCCATCCCCGTCTACTTCCACGTCATCCACTCCGGGACGACGGGCAAGCTCTCCGCGAGCGCCGTCAACAGCCAGATCGCGGTCCTCAACGCGGCCTACGGCGGCCAGGGCACCGGCAACGTGAACACCAACTTCCAGTTCACGCTGGCCGGGACGGACTACACGGACAACTCCACCTGGTACAACCTGTCCTCCGGCTCCAGCGCCGAGAAGCAGATGAAGCAGACGCTCCGCAAGGGCGGTGCCAACGCGCTGAACTTCTACACCGCCAAGCTGGGCGGCGGCCTCCTCGGCTGGGCGACCTTCCCGTCCTCGTACAAGTCCAGCCCGAAGATGGACGGCGTCGTCGTCCTGGACGCCTCGCTCCCGGGCGGCTCGGCGGCCAACTACAACCAGGGCGACACCGGTACGCACGAGGTCGGCCACTGGATGGGGCTCTACCACACCTTCCAGGGCGGCTGCGGCGGCAGCGGCGACTCCGTGTCCGACACCCCGGCCGAGTCGAGCCCGGCGTACGAGTGCCCGACGGGCCGCGACACCTGCACCGCGACGGGGGCGGACCCGATCCACAACTTCATGGACTACACGTACGACTCCTGCATGTACCAGTTCACCGCGGGCCAGGTGTCCCGGATGAGCCAGCACTGGAGCGCGTACCGCGCGGGCTGACCCGGCTCGCCGGTACACCGGAACACGCCGAGGGCGCGACGGGAAGAGCCTCCCGCCGCGCCCTCGGGCACGTCCGGACGGAGCTACGAGGCGGCTTCCGGGTCCTTCAGATCCTCCAGGAACGCGAGCGCCACCGACCAGGTCCGCCCGGCCGCCTCCTCGTCCCAGTCCGGCAGCTCCGGGTCCGTGTAGAGGTGCCCCGCGCCCCGGTAGCGGTGGACCTCCACGTCCGCCCCGGCCCGCCGCATCTGCAGGTACCAGGCGGACAGCCAGTCGTCCGTCTCGAAGGGGTCGGGCTCGGCCACGTGCAGCTGTACGGGCAGCTCGTCCACTGACGCGTTCGGCGCCAGGTCCGAGGTGCCGTGCAGCAGCAGGAGGCCGCGCGCCTTCTCGTCGCCGAGGGCCAGGGTCTGCGCGACCGACGCGCCCAGCGAGAAGCCGGCGTAGACGAGGCCGCGCTCCGAGTACGGGGCGGCGGCCAGGATCGCGCGCCTGAGCAGCTCGTCCTTGCCGATCTCGTCCCGCTTCGCCATGCCCTCCTCGACCGAACCGGTGGTCCAGCCGTCGAAGAGGTCCGGCGTCCACACCCGGTGCCCGGCGGCCCGCAGCCGCTCGGCCGCGGCCTCCACGGCCGGGCGCGGGCCGTATACCGAGTGGAAAAGCATGATGTCCATGCGCGCCATCCTGCCACCCGGCGCGGACCCGCTCCGCAAGCCGGGCCCGCTCCCCCGCCGGATCGCGGCGCACGCGTCACCGCATGCTGCGCACGTCCAGCTGGCGGAGCACCCGGTCCACCACCTCGGGGTCGGCGCCCGGTTCGCTGCGCGCCGCCAGGACCTCGTGCCGGGCGGCCGACATCAGCTCCCGCTGGATGCGCTGCACCGTCTTGAACCGGTTCACCCGCTCCGAGAAGGCGGCCCGCCGCTCGTCGTCCACGATGTCGGGACTGATGCGCGCGGCGATGTCGAAGGCACCGCGCTGGAGCCGCTCCTGCACCTCCTCCGGCAGGTCCTCGACCTCCTCGATCTCCTTGAGCCGCCGCTTGGCCGCCTTCGCGGCCCGGATCGCGAGGTCGTGCTCCAGGACCCGTTCGGCCTCGGCGTCCGCCTTCACCCCGAGCCACCGGACCAGGGTGGGCAGGGTGAGCCCCTGGAGGACGAGGGTGGTGAGGATCACGCAGAAGGCGATGAAGACGATCTCCGCACGGCCGGGGAAGGGTTCGCCGTCGTCGGTGGTGAGCGGGACGGCGAGCGCGAGCGCCACCGAGGCCACGCCGCGCATCCCCGCCCACCACATGACGACGGTCTCCCGCCAGCTCACCGGGATCTCCTCGTTCACGTCCCGGAGCGTGTGCATCTTCTTCGCCAGCCAGGTGGCGGGCAGCAGCCAAAGCAGCCGGACCACGACGACCGTCCCGGCCACGGCGGCGCCCCAGCCGAGCATCTCCAGGACGTGCCCGTCCGCGTACCCGAAGACGTGGACGACCTCCAGGCCGATGAGGCCGAAGGCGATGCCGGTCACGAGGGTGTCGACGATCTCCCAGAAGGTCTGCCCGGCGAGCCGGCCCATGACGTCGTCGGCGTCGGCCGCGTGCTCGGCCAGGAAGAGGGCGGTGACCAGGACGGAGAGGACGCCGGAGCCGTGCAGCTCCTCGGCGAGCACGTAGCTCACGAAGGGGACGAGGAGGGTGAGGCCGGTCTGGAGGGTGGCGTCGCCCAGGAAACCGATGAGCTTGTTGGAGAGCCAGCCGAGCCCCAGGCCGACGACCACGGCGACGACGGCGGAGAGCACGAGGGCGCCGGCCGCCTCGGGCAGGGAGAAGGAGCCGCTGACGGCGGCGGCGATCGCCACGTGGTAGAGCACGATCGCGGTGACGTCGTTGAAGAGCCCCTCGCCCTCCAGGATCGACACGAGCCGGCGGGGCAGTCCGAGCGAGCCCGCGACGGCGGTCGCGGCGACCGGGTCCGGCGGCGCGACGAGGGCGCCGAGCGCGATCGCGGCGGCCAGCGGGATGCCGGGCACGAGCGCGTTGGCGACGGCGCCGACGGCGGCCGTGGTGACGAAGACCAGGGCCACCGCCAGCAGGAAGATGGGCCGCTTGTTGGCCGCGAACTGGCGCCAGGAGGTCCGCTGCACGGCCGCGTAGAGGAGGGGCGGCAGCACCAGCGGGAGGATGTACTCCGGCGGGATCTCGACGTTCGGCACGAAGGGCAGGAAGGCCAGCACGATCCCGACGAGGGTCATCAGGACGGGCGCGGGCAGCCCGAGCCGCTCGCCGAGGGGGACGGTGAGCAGGGCGCCGAGGAGCAGCAGGAACAGCAGGGCCAATTGATCCACGGGCTCAGCCTGCCACGTGGGCCTCTTTTCACACGTGTCGTCCCCGGGGCGCCGCGGCGGGCGGCCCCGGGGAGGGTGCTACAGGGCCTTCCGCATGGCCCGGTGCGGGATGCCCGCGTCCGGGAACTCGGGGCCGTACGCCTCGTAGCCGAGCCGCTCGTAGAAGCCGAGGGCGTGGGTCTGCGCGTGCAGGTCGACGGCGGTCAGTCCGCGCTCGCGCGCCGCGTCCTCGATGCCCCGGACCAGGGCCGCGCCGACCCCGAGGCCGCGCGCGGCCTTGGCGACCGCGAGCCGGCCGAGCGAGCCCACCGAGGCGTCGCCGCCGGTCCTGCCGGCCGCGTCGGCGCCGTGCAGCAGGCGACCGGTGCCCAGCGGGAGGCCGTCCGCGCGGACCGCGAGCACGTGCACGGCGGTCGCGTCGTACGCGTCGTACTCCAGCTCCCGGGGGACGCCCTGCTCCTCGACGAAGACCTCGCGGCGGACCGCGAAGCAGGCCTCCCGGTCCGCGTCGCCCCGGACCTCGCGGACGTCGTACGCGGCGGTCACCGGCTCTCCGCCTCGATCCGGTCCAGGGCCTTCCGCAGGTCCTCGGGGTAGGTGCTGGCGAACTCGACCCACGAGCCGTCGCCCGGGTGCTCGAAGCCGAGGCGGACGGCGTGCAGCCACTGCCGGGTCAGGCCGAGGCGCTTGGCGAGGGTCGGGTCGGCGCCGTAGGTGAGGTCGCCGACGCAGGGGTGGCGGTGGGCGGACATGTGCACCCGGATCTGGTGGGTGCGGCCCGTCTCCAGCTTGATGTCGAGCAGCGAGGCCGAGCGGTAGGCCTCGATGAGGTCGTAGTGCGTGACGGAGGGCTTGCCGTCGGCGGTGACCGCCCACTTGTAGTCGTGGTTCGGGTGCCGGCCGATGGGGGCGTCGATGGTGCCGCTCATCGGGTCGGGGTGGCCCTGGACGAGCGCGTGGTAGCGCTTGTCGACCGTGCGCTCCTTGAACTGGCGCTTGAGCGAGGTGTACGCGTACTCGGACTTGGCGACCACCATCAGGCCGGAGGTGCCGACGTCGAGGCGGTGCACGATGCCCTGGCGCTCGGCGGCGCCGGAGGTGGAGATGCGGTAGCCGGCGGCGGCGAGGCCGCCGATGACCGTGGTGCCGGTCCAGCCGGGGCTGGGGTGGGCGGCGACGCCGATCGGCTTCGTGATCACGACGATGTCGTCGTCGTCGTGGACGATCTCCATGCCCTCGACGGGCTCCGCGACGATCTGGACGGGCGCGGCGGCGCCCGGCATCTCGACCTCGAGCCACGCGCCGCCGCTGACCCGCTCGGACTTGCCGACGACTGAGCCGTCGACCTGGACCTTCCCTGCGGCGGCCAGTTCGGCCGCCTTCGTACGGGAAAACCCGAACATACGGGCGATGGCGGCGTCGACGCGCTCGCCCTCCAGGCCGTCGGGAACGGGCAGCGTGCGGATCTCGGGACTCGTACTCACCCGTCGAGTATGCCTTGTCAGTCCTTGTGGACGGTCCCGTCCGGGTCCAGGCCCCGGAACGACAGGATCACGATGAGGATGCCGCCGCAGACGATCGCCGAGTCGGCGAGGTTGAAGACGGCGAAGTGCGCGGGGGCGATGAAGTCGACGACCGCGCCCTCGAAGACGCCCGGCGAGCGGAAGATCCGGTCCGTGAGGTTGCCGAGCGCGCCGCCGAGGAGCAGGCCGAGCGCGATGGCCCAGGGCAGGCTGTAGAGCTTCCGCGCGAGCCGGACGATCACGACGATCACGACGGCGGCGATGCAGGTGAAGATGATCGTGAAGGCCTCGCCCATGCCGAAGGCGGCGCCCGGGTTCCGGACGGCGTCGAAGCGGAGCAGGTCGCCGATCACCGGGATCGGGTCGCGGCCCTCCAGCTTCTCGACCACGAGGATCTTGCTGCCGAGGTCGAGCAGATAGGCCAGGACGGCGACCACGAACAGGGCGACGATCCTGCGCCTGCCCCGGGGACGCTCCACGGGGGCGTCCGTGCCGGCGTCCGTGCCGTCGGAGGCGGCCGACTCGTCGGCCCCTGCTGAATCCGGCGTACCGATGATGCGCTCCGCCTCTGCCACGTGAGTGAGTCCCTCGACCTCGATGCCTGACCGTGCACCGAGGGTACGGCACGGGCGTACGGGGCCGTCGGCCGAGACCACCGGCCACCCGGCGCACCGGCGACCGGGGCCGCCCGGCGTCACCACCGGGCCGTACCCCGCCCCGGACCCCGGCCGCGACCCACCGGGGCACCCGCTGCCGTGACCAGGAGTCCGGCCCGCACCGCTGCCGCCCCGGCGCCGGTCGTCCGTCCCGCGCCGGGGCCGCCGGGGCGTGCCGCCCGGGCGCCGCGTCCCGCCCCTCTCAGCCGCGTCGTTCCTGGCGCTGCTTGTCCTCGACGCAGAGGGTGGCCCGCGGGAAGGCCTGCATCCGGGCCTTGCCGATCGGCTTGCCGCACACCTCGCACAGGCCGTACGTGCCGGCGTCGAGCCGCTCCAGGGCGTGCTCGGTCTGCTCCAGCATCTCCCGGGCGTTGGCCGCGAGGGCCAGCTCGTGCTCGCGGGTGATGTTCTTGGTGCCGGTGTCGGCCTGGTCGTCCCCGGCCCCGTCGCCCGAGTCCCGCATGAGGCCGGTCAGCTCCTCCTGGGAGTGCGCGAGCTCGCTGCGCAGCCGCAGCACCTCCGCCTGGAGCCCGTCGCGGGCCTCGGCGGCCTCCTCGGGCGTCCACGGGTCCTCGCCCGGCCGGACCGCGAGCTCGCCGGTACGGGCCGGGGGCACCGCGACCCCGTCGTCGACGGTCGTGACGCCACCCGCGGTCTTCTTCGCTGCCACCGTCCTGGCTCCTGTCTGCTTCCGCGCGGGCGCCTTGCCCGCGGCCTCCCTCTTCGCCCCGGCCTTCCCGGCGGGCGCGCCCGGGGCGGCTGCGGCCTCGGCGGAGGCCGCCTCGGCGGGGGCCGCCGCTCCCGTCTTCTCCACGACGGCCTTCTTGGCCGCCGCGGCCTTCTTCGCGACCGTCTCCTTCGCGGCCGCCACCTTCTTCGCGACCGCCTTCTTGGCGCCCGCCCGGCCGGCCCCCTTCTTCCCGGGGGCCGGCGGTTCCTCCGCGACCGCGGGGCGTCCGGCGACCGCCGTCCGCCCTCCGGCCGTGGTCTTCTTCGCGGCGGTCTTCTTCGCCACCATGTCGCGGCCCCTTCACATTTTGTGATCTTGCTCGCGAATCGTGCTGGGACGATAAATCGGCCCGAGGCCCGCGGCAACGGGGCACGCCGCCGTTCCCACCCGCCCCCGCTCCCCGCCGGGGCGGCCTGCATCCGTTGTGCCCAGCTCCCCGCCCGGTTATCCGCCCCGGCCTTCCCCCACATGGCCCCGCACCGGGTCCGGCGCCCGCCGTGTGGCCATTCGGGTCACGGGAAAACCGGTCCGCCCCCCGTCCCCGGGCCCCGTACACTGGGCTCAGCGAAAGGCTTGGATGGGGACGAGTAGCGTCGTACGCAGCCATGAGCGACCCGGGGACGGTGAGAGCCCGGGGGCGAGCCCGATGTGAAGCATCACCCCGGAGCCGCCGGAAGAAAGCCGCCCCACGGGCGCGGTGACTAGACCCGGCGTCGCGACCCCAATGAGGGGGTTCGGGGCGGTCACGTCCGGAGCCAAGGAGGGTGGTACCGCGGGAGCAGCGCTCTCGTCCCTCCGACGGAAGCAGAACCGTCCGTCCGGAGGAGAGTCCGCCGCATGACACCGCCGCAGTACCGCCAGGTGCCCGCCCAGGTCGACCTGCCCGCCCTCGAGCACGCCGTGCTCGACTTCTGGCAGGAGAGCAAGGTCTTCGCGAAGACCCTGGAGCAGTCCGGGGGACGCCCCGAGTGGGTCTTCTACGAGGGCCCGCCCACCGCCAACGGCATGCCGGGCGCCCACCACATCGAGGCCCGCGTCTTCAAGGACGTCTTCCCCCGCTTCCGGACCATGCGCGGCTACCACGTGGCCCGCAAGGCCGGCTGGGACTGCCACGGCCTGCCGGTCGAGCTCGCCGTCGAGAAGGAGCTCGGCTTCTCCGGCAAGAAGGACATCGAGGACTACGGCATCGCGGAGTTCAACGCGAAGTGCCGCGAGTCGGTGACCCGCCACACCGACGCCTTCGCCGAGCTGACGACCCGGATGGGCTACTGGGTCGACCTCGACGACGCGTACCGGACCATGGACCCCTCGTACATCGAGTCGGTCTGGTGGTCGCTGAAGCAGATCTTCGAGAAGGACCTGCTGGTCCAGGACCACCGGGTCGCCCCCTGGTGTCCCCGCTGCGGCACCGGCCTCTCCGACCACGAGCTGGCGCAGGGCTACGAGACGGTCGTCGACCCCTCGGTCTACGTCCGCTTCCCGCTGACCTCCGGCCCGCTGGCCGGCCGCGCGGCGCTCCTGGTCTGGACGACGACCCCGTGGACCCTGGTGTCCAACACGGCGGTCGCCGCCCACCCCGAGGTCACCTACGTGGTGGCCACCGACGGCGACGAGCAGGTCGTCGTCGCCGAGCCGCTGGTCGACAAGGCGCTCGGCGAGGGCTGGGTGACCACCGGCGAGACCTTCACCGGCAAGGACATGGAGCGCTGGACGTACGAGCGCCCGTTCGAGCTGATCGAGTTCCCGGAGCCGGCGCACTACGTCGTCAACGCCGAGTACGTGACGACCGAGGACGGCACGGGTCTGGTTCACCAGTCCCCCGCCTTCGGCGAGGACGACCTCAAGGTCTGCAAGGCGTACGGCCTGCCGGTCGTGAACCCGGTCCGCCCCGACGGCACCTTCGAGGAGGACGTGCCGCTGGTCGGCGGCGTCTTCTTCAAGAAGGCCGACGAGAAGCTGACCGCCGACCTGGACGCGCGCGGCCTGCTCTTCCGGCACATCGCGTACGAGCACAGCTACCCGCACTGCTGGCGCTGCCACACGGCCCTGCTCTACTACGCGCAGCCGTCCTGGTACATCCGCACGACCGCGGTCAAGGACCGCATGCTCGCGGAGAACGAGAAGACCCACTGGTTCCCGGAGTCGGTCAAGCACGGGCGCTTCGGCGACTGGCTGACCAACAACGTCGACTGGGCGCTCTCCCGCAACCGCTACTGGGGCACCCCGCTGCCGATCTGGCGCTGCGAGGACGGGCACCTCACCTGCGTGGGCTCGCGCGCGGAGCTGACGGAGCTGACCGGCACCGACCAGTCGGGCCTGGACCCGCACCGCCCGTACATCGACGCGGTCACCTTCCCGTGCCCGGACTGCTCGAAGACGGCGACCCGCGTCCCGGAGGTCATCGACGCCTGGTACGACTCGGGCTCGATGCCGTTCGCGCAGTACGGCTACCCGTACGAGAACAAGGAGCTGTTCGAGAGCCGCTACCCGGCGCAGTTCATCTCCGAGGCGATCGACCAGACCCGCGGCTGGTTCTACACGCTGATGGCCGTCGGCACCCTGGTCTTCGACGAGTCGTCGTACGAGAACGTGGTCTGCCTGGGCCACATCCTCGCCGAGGACGGCCGCAAGATGTCCAAGCACCTGGGGAACATCCTCCAGCCGATCCCGCTGATGGACCAGCACGGCGCCGACGCGGTCCGCTGGTTCATGGCGGCCGGCGGCTCGCCGTGGGCGGCCCGCCGGGTGGGCCACGGCACGATCCAGGAGGTCGTCCGCAAGACCCTCCTGACGTACTGGAACACGGTCGCCTTCCAGGCGCTGTACGCCCGCACGTCCGGCTGGGCGCCGAGCGCGGCGGACCCGGCCCCGGCCGACCGCACGGTCCTCGACAAGTGGCTGCTGTCCGAGCTGAACACGCTGGTGGCCGAGGCGACCGAAGCGATGGAGTCGTACGACACCCAGCGCACCGGCAAGCTCCTGTCGGCGTTCGTGGACGACCTGTCCAACTGGTACGTGCGCCGCTCGCGCCGCCGCTTCTGGCAGGGCGACAAGGCGGCCCTGCGGACCCTGCACGAGGTCGTGGAGACGGTCACGCGCCTGATGGCCCCGCTGACCCCGTTCATCACCGAGCGGGTCTGGCAGGACCTGGTGGTGCCGGTGACCCCGAACGCCCCGGAGTCGGTCCACCTGGCCACCTGGCCGGAGGCGGACGCCGCGCTGATCGACGGCACGCTCTCCGAGCAGATGCTGCTCGTCCGGCGCCTGGTCGAGCTGGGCCGGGCGACGCGCGCCGAGTCGGGCGTGAAGACCCGTCAGCCGCTCTCCCGCGCCCTGGTCGCCGCCAACGGCTTCGCGGCGCTCTCCCCCGAGCTCCGGGCCCAGATCACGGAGGAGCTGAACGTCTCCTCCCTCGCGTCCCTCTCCGAGGTCGGCGGCTCGCTCGTCGACACGACGGCGAAGGCGAACTTCCGGGCCCTGGGCAAGCGCTTCGGCAAGGGCGTCCAGGACGTGGCGAAGGCGGTGGCGGCGGCGGACGCGGCGGCCCTCTCCCTGGCGCTGCGCTCCGGCGGGGCGAGCCTGGAGGTGAACGGCGAGACGATCACCGTCACTCCCGAGGAGATCATCATCACGGAGACCCCCCGCGAGGGCTGGTCGGTCGCCTCGGACGCGGGCGCGACGGTCGCCCTGGACCTGGAGATCACCCCGGAGCTGCGCCGGGCGGGCCTGGCCCGTGACGCGATCCGGCTGATCCAGGAGGCCCGCAAGAACAGCGGCCTGGACGTCGCCGACCGGATCGCCCTGCGCTGGACCGCGGACTCCGAGGAGACCACGGAGGCCCTGACGGCCCACGCGGCCCTCATCGCGGACGAGGTCCTGGCGACGGACCACGCGAACGGCGAGGCCGACGACACCTACGGCGCCCCGTTCACGGACGAGTCCCTCGGCCTGACGTTCCGCCTCCGCAAGGCGTAACCGGCACGGCGGAAGGCCCGGCACCCCGTCCCGGGGCGCCGGGCCTTCCGCTTTCTCCTGCCGTACGTCTCCGCGCGCGGAGCGCACGACGAAGGGCCGGCCCCCGGTTTCCCGGGAGCCGGCCCTCGTAGCCTGCCGACGGCTACGCGCTCGTCGCGCGACCGCCCGCCGTCAGTTGTCGTCCTCGTCGATCAGGAAGCCCCGCATCGGCGCCGGAGCCTGCTGCATCGGCTGCGGTGCCTGCGGACGGACCGGAGCCATCGGCTGGGTCATCGCCGGGGACATCTGCTGCTGACCGCCGCCGTAGGACGGGGCGCCGCCCATGGACGGAGCGCCACCCATCGTGCCGCCGCCGTAGGACGGAGCACCGGCGCCGGCCGAGGCCATCGACGGGGCCGGCGGCAGGGAGGCCGCGGCCGGGGTCCGCGGCGGAGCCAGCGAGTCGTCCGCCTGGGTCTCCAGCTGGCGCAGCTGCGACTCCAGGTACGACTTCAGGCGCGTGCGGTACTCGCGCTCGAAGCCCCGCAGGTCCTCGACCTTGCGCTCGAGGGTGGCGCGGGCGGACTCCAGGGAGCCCATCGCGACGCGGTGCTTCTCCTGCGCGTCCCGCTCCAGGGCGTCGGCCTTGGCGCGGGCGTCCCGCTCCAGGCCCTCGGCGCGCGAGCGCGCCTCGCCGACGATCTTGTTGGCCTCGGAACGGGCCTCCGCGATCGCCTGGTCGGCGGTCTGCTGGGCCAGCGAGAGGACGCGCGCGGCGCTGTCGCCGCCCGGAGCCTGCGCGGGCTGCTGCTGCATCTGCTGCGGGTGGCCCATCGGGCCGCCCTGCATCGGGCCGGGACCCATCGGTCCGCCCTGCATGGGGCCGCCCTGCATCGGGCCGGGACCCATGGGACCGCCCTGCATGGGGCCACCCTGCATGGGACCGCCCTGCATGGGGCCGCCCTGCATCGGGCCGGCGGGAAGCTGAGGGGCACCGGAAGGCAGCTGCGGCGGGCCCATCTGCGGCGGCTGCTGCTGGACCGGCGGTCCGGATATGGCGGCGGGGACCGGGGCCCCGGGACCGACGGGACGATCCTGCTGCTCCGGGGGCTTGCGCATGCCCTGCTGCTGCTGGTTCTGCGCGGCGGCGCGCGTCGCGGCGGCCAGCTTGGCGCGCAGGTCCTCGTTCTCGCGAAGCAGGCGGGTCAGCTCGGCCTCGACCTCGTCGAGGAAGGCATCGACCTCGTCCTCGTCATAGCCTTCTCGAAGGCGGACGGTCGTGAACTGCTTGTTCCGCACGTCCTCGGGAGTCAGCGGCATCTCTTCTTCACCTCTACGTAGTCGTCGGCAGTCGGCAAGACCGTATCGTCCACACGCATCTCACTCACCTCGCGAAGCTGCTCACGAGGGAGATCAGGATCCAGACGATGATCATCAGAACGAAGAAGGACAGGTCGAGTGCCACGCCCCCGAGACGCAGCGGCGGGATCAGCCGCCGCAGAAGCTTGAGCGGTGGATCGGTGACAGTGTAAGTGGCCTCAAGGACGACCACCATCGCCTTACCGGGTTCCCATGAACGGGCGAACTGGAAGACGTAGTCCATGACAAGCCGGACGATCAGGAGGACGAGGAAGCACATCAGCACGATGTAGACCACCTGTAGTGCGACGCCCATCCCGCGTTTCCCTCTCCCCTGGCTTGCGTGCTCTCGCTCGTCCGGCCGCCCTCGCGACCGGTCCGTCCGGTTCCTGTGTTCTCAGCTCTGGTTGAAGAATCCGCCCTCTGCGATCCGGGCCTTGTCCTCCGCCGTGACATCGACGTTAGCAGGCGACAACAGGAACACCTTCTGCGTCACGCGCTCAATGCTGCCATGGAGCCCGAAGACGAGTCCGGCGGCGAAGTCGACAAGTCGCTTCGCGTCCGTGTCGTCCATCTCCGTGAGGTTCATGATCACCGGAGTGCCCTCACGGAAGTGTTCCCCGATGGTACGGGCCTCGTTGTAGGTCCGGGGGTGCAGCGTGGTGATGCGGTAGGGCTCCCGCTCGGACACGACCTTGGGCATGATCACCGGTGCGTTCTTCTCCAGGCTCGGGCGTTCGGGTGTGATGGATGCCACGGGGGCAATTCGGGCCGGACGTCCGCTTTCGGCGAGTACCGGGACGGAATGGGCGACGGGCTCCCGGGGGGCCGGGGGCTTCACCACGCGCACCGGCTCCTCGTGCTCCACCTGTCGCGGGGGAACGTGACGCCGGTCGCGCTCGGGCTCCGGCTCCAGCTCGGGTTCGAAGTCGTCGTCGGGGTCGAAGCCCCGGCCGTCGTACCCATCGTCCTCCACGAGGCCGAGGTAGACCGCCATCTTGCGCATCGCGCCGGCCATTCTCCGATTCCTCCGCTCTGTGGTGGATCGGCCTCGTCACCAAGTGCCGGCGATCCACGGGTCGTCCCGCCGTTCTGCGGAATGACCATATTTTCTGCTGTGGTCCGACTTGCTTCGCGACGTTACCCGAGCTTCGGGCGGACTCCGAGTACCGCCGTACCGACGCGTACGTGTGTCGCCCCGGCGGCGACGGCCTCTTCGAGGTCTCCGCTCATCCCTGCCGACACCATGTTCGCAGCCGGACGGGTCGCGCGCAGGGCAGTCGACGAATCCATCAGCCGGTCGAAGGCCGCGCGGGGCTCGCCCGCGTACGGGCCGGTGAGCGGGGCGACCGTCATCAGGCCGTCGAGCCGCAGCCCGGGGGCGGCGTCCACGGCCGCCGCCAACTCCTCGATCCCGTCCGGCGCCACGCCGCCGCGGTCGCCCCGCTCGCCGGACTCCGCGTCGAGCGCGACCTGGATCAGACAGCCGAGTTCGGACCCCTTCCTCTCCGCGGCGGCGGAGAGGGAGGAGACGAGCTTCGGGCGGTCGACGGACTGCACCACATCGGCATAACCGACCACGGACTTGACCTTGTTCGTCTGCAACTGGCCCACGAAGTGCCAGGTGAGGTCGAGATCGGCACAGGCGGCCGCCTTGGGGGCGGCGTCCTGGTCCCGGTTCTCGGCGACGTGCCGAACGCCCAGGCCGTGGAGGATTCTCACGTCGCTCGCGGGGTAGGTCTTGGTCACCACGATCAGGGTGACCTCCTCGCGCGCGCGCCCCGCGGCGGCGCAGGCGGCGGCGATGCGCGCCTCCACCCGGGCCAGGTTCTCGGCGAGTTCCGCCGTGCGGTCCGTCATCAGCTCTTTCCTGCCGGGGATCCGGGGGTCGCGCCCCGGGAGGACTCGGCGTCCAGCCAGACATATCCCGCGAGTCGCCCCGTGGTGCGGTCGCGGCGGTACGAGTAGTGGTCGCGGGACTCCAGGGTGCAGACCCCGGCGTCCCCGACGTCCCGGACCCCGAGCCGGGCGAGCTGCGCGCGCACTCCGGCGGCGACGTCGACGGCGGGGGTCCCCCAGGAGGTCTCCGCGGCGGCGTCCGGCTCGACGGCCGCGACCTCGTCGCGCATCGCCTCCGGCACCTCGTAGCACCGTCCGCAGACGGACGGTCCGGTGCGGGCGACGATCCGGGCGGGGTCGGCGCCCAGGCCGGTCATGGCCTTCACGGCGGCCGGGACGACCCCGGCGACCATGCCGGGCCGTCCGGCGTGGGCGGCGGCCGCGACCCCGGCGACGGGGTCGGCGAGCAGGACCGGGACGCAGTCGGCGGTGAGGACGGCGAGGGCGAGCCCGCGCCGGGCGGTGACGAGGGCGTCGACGGAGGGGATCTCCGCGCCGCCCCAGGGGCCTTCGACCTCGGCCACGTCCGCGCCGTGCACCTGGTTCATCCAGACCACCCGGCCCGGGTCGAGCCCGAGGCTCCCGGCGGCGAGCGACCGGTTGGCGAGCACGGCCCCGGGGTCGTCGCCCACCGCGCCGCCGAGGTTGAGCTCCTCGTACGGAACGGCGCTCACCCCGCCCCACCGGTCGGTGAAGGCGAAGTGCGCGCCGTTCGCGTCGAAGCGACGTCCTATCACTTCAGGAAGTCCGGGACGTCCAGCTCCTCGGCCTGGCTGTCCGCGTACGGACGGGCCGGGGGGACCACCGGCGGGGCCGGGGTCAGCGGGGCCTCATTGACGGCCGGGGCCGGGGGCTCGACCGGCGCGGGGGCCGGGTCCTCGCGCGGGGTCACCGTGCCGAGGCCGCCCAGCGGGCGGGAGGTCTCGGTGGTGCGGGGCGCCGAGGCGGGCTCCTCGCGCTTGGCGGAGACCGAGCCGATGACGTTGTCCCGGCGGGCCGGCGGCTGGCCGCCGTCGAAGCCGGCCGCGATGACGGTGACCCGCACCTCGTCACCCAGGGCGTCGTCGATGACGGCGCCGAAGATGATGTTGGCCTCGGGGTGGGCCGCCTCGCTGACCAGCTGCGCCGCCTCGTTGATCTCGAAGAGGCCGAGGTCGCTGCCGCCGGAGATGGAGAGCAGCACGCCGCGGGCGCCGTCGATGGAGGCCTCCAGGAGCGGCGAGGAGATCGCCATCTCCGCGGCGGCCACCGCGCGGTCGTCGCCGCGGGCGGAGCCGATGCCCATGAGGGCCGATCCGGCCTCGGACATGACCGACTTGACGTCGGCGAAGTCGAGGTTGATCAGACCCGGGGTGGTGATGAGGTCGGTGATGCCCTGGACACCGCTCAGGAGGACCTGGTCGGCCGACTTGAAGGCGTCGAGCACGGAGACCTGGCGGTCCGAGATCGAGAGCAGCCGGTCGTTGGGGATGACGATGAGGGTGTCGACCTCTTCGCGGAGCTCGGCGATGCCGTCCTCCGCCTGGTTGGCGCGCCGGCGTCCCTCGAAGGTGAACGGCCGGGTGACCACGCCGATCGTGAGGGCGCCGAGCGAGCGCGCGATGTTGGCCACGACGGGGGCGCCGCCGGTGCCGGTGCCGCCGCCTTCGCCGGCGGTGACGAAGACCATGTCGGCCCCCTTGAGGACCTCCTCGATCTCCTCGCGGTGGTCCTCTGCCGCCTTGCGACCGACGGCCGGGTTCGCCCCGGCCCCGAGGCCGCGGGTGAGTTCACGGCCGACGTCGAGCTTGACGTCGGCGTCGCTCATCAACAGCGCTTGCGCGTCGGTGTTGATCGCGATGAACTCGACGCCCTTGAGACCGACCTCGATCATTCGGTTGATGGCATTGACACCACCGCCGCCGACACCGATGACCTTGATGACTGCGAGGTAGTTCTGCGGTGCTGCCACGTCGAAGGCCTCTCGCCTCGAGTTACGTGTCGCCACCGCGCGGTTGGCCGCGCTGCGACGACGGATGCCGATTGGGACGGTCCGAAACGCCGACCCAAACCCTAACGTTGAAGTTTAGGGTTACCAGTGTCTCTGTTCGCTGGACTCTTCCGAACAGGACACTAAGTCGACAAGTGGCGCACGTTCAACGAACACGCCGAACCTCCCGTTTTTCTTTTCACCCTATGTGATCACCCGTAGCGCTGGCCAACCAGGGTGCTGGCCAGCGGTGACGCCCGTCAACTCCCCGACGCGGCGGGCGCCGTGGGGGCACTTACGTCGAAGTGCCCCGCTTTGGGAACGGCCTTCATGAGGGCGGTGAGGACCCGGGCCTTGACGGGGCCGTGTTCGCCGCTGCCCCAGAGGACGGTCCGGCCGCCGGTCAGTTCGAGCGTGACGGAGTCGTACGAGGTGACGCGGACGGCCCGGGTGTCCCGGGCGACCTCCGCCGGGAGTTCGCCCCGGACGCGGACCGCCTCCCCGAGCAGTCGGTCCGCGCCGAAGCGGCGGAGGCTCGGGGAGGAGGAGGCGTCGAGGACCAGCAGGGGGACGCCCCGGGGGGCGGTGGCGACGGTGGCGAACCGCACGCCGCCCATGTCCACTTCGGTGAACTTTCCGCCCTTTTCGATGAGCAGGACCGGCTGCCGTTCCGTCACCTTAAGGTCGATTCCGTGCGGCCAGGACCGCACGACCTCGATCGACTCGATCCGCGGCAGCAGCCGCCGGGTCCGGGCCGCGATCGCGTCGGTGTCGACGGAGGCGAGCGGGGCGCCGGCCGGGACGGCCGCGACCTTCTCGACCTGGGCCGCGGTCAGGACCCGCGTGCCGGAAGTCTTCACACGTTCCACACGGAACCAGTCCGACCCGTAGAGCGCCCAGAGCACGCCGACGGCGACCGCCGCGAGGCCGAGCGCGGAGAACAGGAGCCGGGGCGCGGGCACCCGGAACCTTCGATTCCGGGCGCCCGGCCGGGACGGACCGTCCGACGACCCCTTCGACCCGCGTGCGCCGCTCTTCCCGGCGGTCGTCGGTGCGGTTGCCACCCGGCGCCTCCTGCCTTCCGTCCGGAGCGCCGCGCTACGCCTGGCGGCGGGCGGCGATCGCCTCGTACACCATGCCGACGAGCAGGTCGTCGGCGTCCCGGCGGCCGAACTCGGCGGCGGCGCGGGACATCTCGTACAACCGGTGCGGATCGGCCAGTACGGGCAGGACGTTGCCCTGCACCCACTGCGGCGTCAGCTCCGCGTCGTCGACGAGGAGCCCGCCGCCGGCCTTGACCACCGGCTGGGCGTTGAGCCGCTGTTCGCCGTTGCCGATGGGCAGCGGGACGTAGGCGGCGGGCAGCCCGACGGCGGAGAGCTCGGCGACGGTCATCGCGCCCGCGCGGCAGAGCATCATGTCGGCCGCGGCGTACGCGAGATCCATCCGGTCCACGTACGGTACCGGTACGTACGGCGGCATACCGGGCATGTTGTCGACGCGCGGCATTTCGTTCTTCGGGCCGACCGCGTGCAGGATCTGGATGCCGGAGCGCTGGAGCACCGGGGCGACCTGCTGGACGACCTCGTTGAGGCGCCGGGCGCCCTGCGAGCCGCCCGAGACGAGCAGCGTCGGCAGGTTCGGGTCGAGGCCGAACGCGGCGCGCGCCTCGGGGCGCACCCGGGCCCGGTCGAGGGTGGCGATGGTGTGCCGCAGCGGGATGCCGATGTAACGGGCGTTGCGGAGCTTGCTGTCCGGGGTGGCGACGGCGACCCCGGCCGCGTACCGCGAACCGATCTTGTTGGCCAGGCCGGGCCGGGCGTTGGCCTCGTGGACCACGATCGGCACCCCGAGCCGCTTGGCGGCCAGGTAGCCGGGCAGGGCCACGTAGCCGCCGAAGCCGACCACGCAGTCCGCCTCGGTGCGCTCCAGGACCTGCTCGGCCGCCTTGATCGTGCCGCGCAGCCGCCCGGGGACGGTGATCAGCTCGGGGGTGGGCTTGCGGGGCAGCGGCACGGCGGGGATGAGCGCCAACTCGTAGCCCCGCTCGGGCACGAGGCGGGTCTCCAGACCCTTCTCCGTGCCGAGCGCCGTGATCCCCACGCTGGGGTCCTGCCTGCGCAGGGCGTCCGCGAGGGCGAGCGCGGGCTCGATGTGGCCGGCGGTCCCCCCACCGGCGAGTACGACATGCACCGAAATTCACCGCTCTCCGGACGGGCGCTTCTTCACGCGCCGTCGCATCGACTTCCATCTCTTCCCGACCCGCTTGCCCCAGCCGGGGCGGCGCATGGCCAGGGCCGCTTTCGCGGCGGGTTCCTGTCGCGCGAAGGCGATGAGGAGCCCGACGGCGAACATGGTCGGCAGCAGGGCCGACCCTCCGTAGGAGAACAGCGGGAGCGGGACACCGGCGATCGGCAGCAGGCCGAGCACCGCACCGATGTTGATCACGGCCTGCGCCGTGATCCAGGTGGTCACACCTCCCGCGGCGAACCTCACGAAGGGGTCCTCCGTGCCTCCGGCCACGCGGATACCCGCATAGCCTAGAGCCGCGAACAGGGCGAGTACCGACAGCGTCCCCGCGAGGCCCAGTTCCTCACCGGTGACCGCGAAGATGAAGTCGGTGTGCGCCTCGGGCAGTTGGCCCCATTTCTCCACGCTCGCACCGAGCCCGGATCCGAACCATCCGCCCGACGCCAGAGCATAGATTCCGTGCGCGGCCTGGAGGCAGGGGGCTCCGTCGCCGCCGGGGTCGGACGCGCCGACGCACTGGAAGCGCTTCATGCGGTTGGCACTCGTCTTGATGAGCAGCATGCCGATAGCGCCGGCGACGGTGAGCACCCCGACGAAGAGCCGGGTGGGCGCGCCGGCCGTCCAGAGCAGGCCGAAGAGGATCGCGGCGAGGACGATCGAGGTGCCCATGTCGCCGCCGAGCATGATCAGTCCGAGCAGCATGAAGGCGCCCGGGACCAGCGGCACCAGCATGTGCTTCCACTGGGTCAGGAGCCGCATGTCCTGCTTGCGGGCGAGCAGGTCGGCGCCCCACAGGATCAGCGCCAGCTTGCCGAACTCGCTGGGCTGGAGCTGGAAGGGGCCGCCGAGGGAGATCCAGTTCTGGTTGCCGTTGACCGCGTGCCCTATCCCGGGGATCTGCACGAGGGCCATCAGGAAGACCGCGCCGACCAGGATCGGGTAGGCGAGCGCCCGGTGCAGCCTCACCGGCATCCGGGAGGCCAGGAAGAGCAGTCCGGTGCCGAGGAGCGCGGCGAGGAACTGCTTCCGGAAGAAGTAGGAGGGCACCAGCTCGTAGCGGAGCGCGGTGATCATCGAGGCGGAGTAGACCATCACGAGCCCGAGGCCGGTGATGAGCATCCCGGCGCCGATGATCACGTAGTACGCCGTGAGAGGGCGGTCCCAGGCCTTCCTGGCCCGCTCGTGGAGTCCCCGGACCCCTCCGCCGCGCGCCCGCCGCGGGGTCGCGGGAGCCCGCCCCCCGCCGCGTGCGGCGGAGGGCCGGCGCGTTCCGGCGATCTTGCTCGGCATGGTCGCCGTCCCCTCCGGTCGTGTCCGGTGCGGCCGGACCCTCCCACTGGTCGGGTCAGGCGTCCCCGGTGGCGGCGAGGGCGCGGACCGCGTCCGCGAAGGCCTCGCCGCGCTCGTTGTAGTTGGTGAACATGTCCATCGAGGCACAGGCCGGGGCGAGCAGGACCGTGTCCCCCGGGCGGGCGAGCCGGGCCGCCTCGCGGACCGCCTCGGACATCGCCCCAGTGTCGGTCCGGTCGAGGTCGACCACCGGGACCTCCGGGGCGTGTCGCGCCAGGGCTTCGCGGATCAGGGCCCGGTCGGCGCCGATCAGGACGGCCCCGCGCAGCCGCTTCGCGGACTTCTGGACGAGTTCGTCGAAGGTCGCGCCCTTGGCGAGGCCGCCGGCGATCCAGACGATCGGGTCGTAGGCCGCCAAGGAGGCTTCCGCGGCGTGGGTGTTGGTGGCCTTGGAGTCGTCGACGTAGGTGACCCCCCCGACCTCCTCGACCCGTTCGATGCGGTGCGGGTCGGGCCGGAAGGCCTTCAGGCCGTCCCGTACGGCCTTGGCGTCGACGCCGAAGGCACGGGCCAGGGCGGCGGCCGCGAGGGCGTTGGCGATGTTGTGCGGGGCCGGGGGCCGCACGTCGGCGACCTCGGCCAGCTCCTGGGCGTTCTCCCGCCGGTTCTCGACGAAGGCCCGGTCGACGAGGAGGCCCTCGACGACGCCCAGTTCGGAGGGGCCGGGGGTGCCGAGGGTGAAGCCGATCGCGCGGCAGCCCTCCTCGACGTCGGCCTCGCGGACCAGGTCCTCGGTGACCTTGTCGGCCGTGTTGTAGACGCAGGCGACCTGATTGCCCTCGTAGATCCGGCCCTTGTCGGCGGCGTACGCCTCCATGGAGCCGTGCCAGTCGAGGTGGTCGGGCGCCAGGTTGAGGACGGCGGCCGAGTGGGCGCGGACCGAGGGCGCCCAGTGGAGCTGGTAGCTGGAGAGTTCGACGGCGAGCACGTCGTACTCCTCGTCGCCGAGGACGGCGTCGAGGAGCGAGACGCCGATGTTGCCGACGGCGGCGGTCCGCAGGCCGGCCGCCTCCAGGATCGAGGCGAGCATCCGCACGGTCGTGGTCTTGCCGTTGGTGCCGGTGACGGCGAGCCAGGGGGCCGCTCCGGGGCCCCGGAGGCGCCAGGCCAGCTCGACGTCGCCCCAGATCTCCACGCCCGCCTCGGCGGCGGCCGTGAAGAGGGGCTTGTCGGGGCGCCAGCCGGGGGCGGTGACGATCAGCTCGGTGCCGGTCGGCAGGGTGTCGCCGTCGCCGAGGCGGACGGTGATCCCCTCGGCCTCCAGCGCGGCGGCCTGGGCCCGGGAGCGCTCGTCGTCGCCGTCGTTGACGACGGTCACGCGCGCGCCGAGTCCGTGCAGGACGCGGGCGGCCGGGATGCCGGAGACGCCGAGTCCCGCGACGGTGACGTTCTTGCCGTTCCAGTCGAGCCGCTCTGTCACTTGTCCGCTGCCCATCCCGCGTAGAAGAGGCCCAGGCCCACGATCACGCACATGCCCTGGATGATCCAGAACCGGACGACGACCAGGACCTCGGACCACCCCTTGAGTTCGAAGTGGTGCTGGAGGGGGGCCATCCGGAAGACGCGCTTGCCGGTCATCTTGAACGAGCCGACCTGGATGACCACGGACATCGTGATCAGCACGAACAGGCCGCCGAGCAGCGCGAGGAGGAGCTCCGTGCGGGAGCAGATGGCGAGGCCGGCGAGGGCGCCGCCGAGGGCGAGCGAGCCGGTGTCGCCCATGAAGATCTTGGCGGGCGAGGTGTTCCACCACAGGAAGCCGAAGCAGGCGCCCATGAGGGCGGAGGCCACGACCGCGAGGTCCAGCGGGTCGCGGACCTCGAAGCAGGCGTTCGGGTTGGTGAGGGTCAGCGCGTTGGCACAGGACTCCTGGAACTGCCAGAGCCCGATGAAGGTGTACGCGCCGAAGACCATCACGGAGGCGCCGGTGGCCAGGCCGTCCAGACCGTCCGTCAGGTTCACGCCGTTGGACATGGCCAGGATCATGAAGAGCGCCCAGACCACGAAGAGCACCGGGCCGATGGTCCAGCCGAAGTCCGTGATGAAGGAGAGCTTCTCGGAGGCCGGGGTGAGTCCGCGCGAGTCGGAGAACTGGAGCGCGAGCACCGCGAAGGCGATGCCCACGATCAGCTGTCCGGCCATCTTCGCCTTCGCCCGCAGACCGAGCGACCGCTGCTTGACGATCTTGATGTAGTCGTCGAGGAACCCGACCAGGCCCATGCCCGCCATCAGGAAGAGGACGAGCAGGCCGGAGTACGAGACGGGTTCGCCGGTGATGACCTTGGCCAGCGCGTACGCGATGAGCGTGGCCAGGATGAAGGAGATGCCGCCCATGGTGGGCGTGCCCTTCTTCCCGGCGTGGCCGCGCGGGCCGTCGTCCCGGATGAACTGCCCGTACCCCTTGCGCGCGAGCAGCTTGATGAGCAGCGGGGTGCCGATCAGGGTCAGGAAGAGCCCGATGGCCCCCGCGAAGAGGATCTGCCTCATCGGCCGGTGACCTCGCCCTCGGTGTCGAGGAGAGCCAGGGCGACCTGTTCGAGACCGACCGACCTGGAAGCCTTCACAAGGACGACGTCCCCCGGGCGCAGCTCACTGCGCAACAGGTCGACCGCCGCCTGCGCGTCGGACACGTGCACCGACTCCTCACCCCACGAACCCTCGTTATATGCGCCCAGTTGCAGCCAGGACGCTTCCCTGTCCCCGACCGCCACGAGCTTGCTGACGTTGAGCCGGACGGCGAGCCGTCCGACCGCGTCGTGCTCGACGAGCGATGCGTCCCCGAGCTCGGCCATCTTGCCGAGCACCGCCCACGTACGGGCCCCCCGGGCCTGTGCGGCCCGGCCCATGGCCGCGAGCGCGCGCAGGGCGGCCCGCATGGACTCGGGGTTCGCGTTGTAGGCGTCGTTGACGATCGTCACGCCGTCCGGACGCTCGGTGACCTCCATGCGCCAGCGCGACAGGGAGCCGGCCTCGGAGAGCGCGGTGGCGATCTCTTCGACAGGCATGCCCAGCTCGTGCGCGACGGCGGCCGCGGCGAGCGCGTTCGACACGTGGTGCTCACCGTACAGGCGCAAGGTCACGTCGCTGCACCCGGTGGGTGTGTGAAGGAGGAAAGAGGGCCTCCCGGCCTCGGTGAGGTGGACGTTCTCGGCACGTACGGCCGCTTCGTCCGCTTCTCCGAAGAGGAGCACGCGGGCCTTGGTGCGGTCGGCCATCGCGCGCACGAGGGGGTCGTCGGCGTTGAGGACCGCCACGCCCCCCTCGGCCTCGGTCGGGAGCGACTCGACCATCTCGCCCTTCGCCAGGGCGATCTGCTCCCGGCCGCCGAACTCGCCGATGTGGGCGGAGCCCACGTTGAGGACGAGGCCGATGCGGGGCGGGGTGAGGGTGGTGAGGTAGCGGATGTGGCCGATTCCGCGCGCGCCCATCTCCAGGACCAGGTGCCGGGTCTCGTCGGTCGCGCGGAGCGCCGTGAGGGGCAGGCCGATCTCGTTGTTGAGCGAACCGGGCGTCCACACGGTGGGGGCGTGCTTCTCCAGGACCTGGGCGATCAGGTCCTTGGTGGAGGTCTTGCCCGCCGATCCGGTGAGGGCGACGACGTCGGTGCCGAGGCGTTCGACGACCGTTCGGGCGAGGGCCCCGAGGGCGCTCTGGACGTCGTCCACGACGATCGCGGGCACGCCGACGGGGCGGGCGGCGAGCACGGCCGTGGCACCCGCCTCGACGGCGCGTGCCGCGTAGTCGTGGCCGTCGACGCGCTCACCGGCGAAGGCGGCGAAGAGGCTGCCGGCCCGCACCTCGCGGGAGTCGATGACGACGGGCCCGGTGATCCGGGCGGCCGGATCCGGTATGTCGTGCGCCTGCCCGCCGACGATTTCGGCGATCTCGGCGAGGGAGAGGGCGATCACTGCTTCATCCCTGACTGTTCTGGTGGCTGGCTTCGGCACTGCTGTTCGGCGGGGCGGTCCGGGTCTTCCGTTCGAGGATCGCGGCGCGCAGGACCTCGCGGTCGTCGAAGGGGCGGACGGCCCCGGCGATCTCCTGGCCCTGTTCGTGTCCCTTGCCCGCGACCAGGACGGTGTCGCCCGGCCGGGCGCGGGCGACGGCCGCGGCGATCGCGGCGGCGCGGTCGGCGAGGACGAGCACCTCGCCGCGCTCCTCCGCGGGGACCCCGGCGGCGCCCGTGAGCATGGCGGTGAGGATGGCGAGGGGGTCCTCGGAGCGGGGGTTGTCCGAGGTCAGGACGGCGGTGTCGGCGAGCCGGGCGGCGGCGGCGCCCATCGGGCCGCGCTTGGTGACGTCCCGGTCGCCGCCGCAGCCGATGACCACGTGCAGCCGGCCCTCGGTGACCTCGCGCAGGGAGCGCAGGACCGATTCGACGGCGTCCGTCTTGTGCGCGTAGTCGACGACCGCGAGGTACGGCTGGCCGGCGTCGACGCGCTCCAGCCGGCCGGGGACGCCGGGGACGGCGGCGACGCCCTCGGCGGCGGCCTTCGGGTCGAGGCCGGCGGCGGCGAGGACGGCGATGGCGGCGAGGGTGTTGGCGACGTTGAACGGGCCGGGCAGCGGGGCGGTGGCGGGGATCCGCTCGCCCCCGGGGCCGACGGCGGTGAACGTCGAGTCGTGGGAGCCCAGGACGAGGTCCTCGGCGCGCCAGTCGGCGTCGGCGCGGCCCTCGGCGGAGAAGGTGAGGACCGGGACGCCGGCCTCCTTCACGAGCCTGCGGCCGTACGCGTCGTCGAGGTTGACCACGCCCAGGCGGCTGCGCTCGGGCGTGAAGAGCCCGGCCTTGGCCCGGAAGTAGTCCTCCATGTCGGAGTGGAACTCCATGTGCTCCGGGCTGAGGTTGTTGAAGACGGCGACGTCGAAGACGCAGCCGTCGACCCGGCCGAGCACGAGGGCGTGGCTGGAGACCTCCATGGCGACGGCCTCGACGCCCCGTTCGCGCATGACGGCGAAGAGGGCCTGGAGGTCGGTGGCCTCGGGGGTGGTGCGCTCGGACTTGATGCGCTCGTCGCCGATCCGCATCTCGACGGTGCCGACGAGCCCGGTGCGCCGTCCGGCGCCGCGCAGGCCGCCCTCGACCAGGTAGGCCGTGGTGGTCTTGCCGGAGGTGCCGGTGATGCCGATCTGCAGGAGGCCGGCGCCGGGCCGTCCGTAGATCTCGGCGGCGAGTTCGCCCATCCGGGCGCGCGGGTCCTCGACGACCAGGACCGGCAGTCCGGTGGCGGCGGCGCGTTCGGCGCCCGCCGGGTCGGTGAGGACCGCGGCGGCGCCGAGTCCGGCGGCCTGGGCTACGAAGTCGGCGCCGTGGAGGCGGGCCCCGGGCAGGGCGGCGTACACGTCCCCGGGGCGCACGGCCCGGGAGTCGTGGGTGATGCCCGAGATCTCGGCGTCGCCCGGGGTGTCGGTCCCCAGGTGCGCGGCCAGGTCGCCCAGGGGTGTCGGGCGGACCCGCTCCGGCCGTGGCGGGGTGGTTCGGTACTGATCAGCGTGTGGCACGGCGGTGAGCGTACCGGGCCCACCCTGTGGGGGGCCAAAAGAGGCCGGGGCCTCGCCGGAGTTCGATTTCCGGTTCCCGGAATGGGGGGTGATCGTTGTCACTGGTGCTCCCGGAGTGTCACGGGGTGGGATCGAAGACGACCGGCAGTCGGGCGGGGCCGCTGCCCGTGGGGGCGATGTGGAGGGTCTTGAGGGCGAACTCCATGACCTTCTTGTAGATGGGTCCGCAGATCTGGCCGCCGAAGTAGCTGCCCCTGGTGGGGTTCTGGATGGCGCAGTAGACGGTGACGCGCGGCGCGTCGGCGGGGGCGAAGCCGGCGAAGGAGGCGGTGTAGCCCTTGTAGCGGCCGAGTTCGGGGTCGACGCGGTTGGCGGTGCCGGTCTTGCCGGCGACGCGGTAGCCGGGGATCGCGGCGCGGGTGCCGGTGCCCTCCTGGTCGTCGACGACGGACTCCAGCATGGCGGCGAGGGTCCTGGCGGTCTTCTCGCTGATCGCCCGGGACTCCTCGGGCCGGGGGGCCGGGGCGAAGCGCCCGTCGGGGCCCTTGGTGCCGCGCACGAGGGTGGGGGCGATCCGTACGCCTCCGTTGGCGATGGTCGAGTACACGGAGGCGGCCTGCATGGCGTTGAGGGAGAGGCCCTGGCCGAAGGGGATCGTGTACTGCTGCGAGGTGGACCAGTCCTTGGGCTTGGCGAGGATGCCGGGGGTCTCCCCGGGGTAGCCGAGGCCGGTGGGGCTGCCGATGCCGAACTTGCGCAGGTAGGAGTGGAGCACCTCGTTGGACTCGGCCTGGGTGGCGCCGAGGCGGCCGGTGGCGAGGATGGTGCCGATGTTGCTGGACTTGGCGAGGACGCCGTTGAGCGTCAGGTACCAGGTCGGGTGGTCGATGTCGTCCTTGAAGAGCCGGTCGCCGCGGTGGAGCCGGTTGGGGACGGTGACGTGGGTGTCGGGGGCGGCCTTGCCCTCCTCCAGGACCGCGGCCATGGACATGACCTTGCTGGTGGAGCCGGGCTCGTAGGCGTCCTGGAGGGCGGCGTTGCCCATGGAGGCGGCGTTGGCGGCGGAGAGGTCGTTGGGGTCGAAGCCGGGGGCGTTGGCCATGGCGAGGACCTCGCCGGTGCGGGTGTCCTGCACGATGACGTAGCCGCGGTCGGCCCTGGACTTCTTCACCTGCTCGGTGATGGCCTGCTGGGCGGCCCACTGGATGTCCCGGTCGATGGTCAGCTCGATGTTCGAGCCGGGGACGGCGGGGGTGCCCCGGGAGCCGGCGGTGGGCACCTGGCGGCCGCCGGACTGGGTGAAGCGGATCTTGCCGTCCTTGCCGGCGAGCTGCGGGTCGAGCATGGACTCCAGGCCGCCGGCGCCCCGGCCCTCGGCGTTCACGTAGCCCAGTATCCCGGCGGCGAGTTCGCCGTTCGGGTAGACGCGCTTGGTGCTGGGCTCGCTGAGGACGCCGCCGAGGAGGTTGATCCCGTTGCCCCCGGCGGAGGGCTGGGACTTCTGCCCGTAGACCTTCTTGAGGTCCTTGATCTGGTTCCAGACCTGCGGGGTCTGCTTGCGGGCGAGCAGGGTGTAGCGGGACTTGGGGGTGCGGAGCTTCTTGGCGAGCTCGGCGGGCTGCTTGCCGAGGATCGGGGCGAGGAGGGCGGCCGCCTGCTCGGGGGCGTCCGCGACCTTGCTCTCCTCGGGGGTGAAGAGGGCGGGGTCGGCGGTGATGTCGTACGCGTCGACGCTGGCGGCGAGCGCGATGCCGTTGCGGTCGGTGATCTCGCCGCGCTCGGCGGAGAGCGTGTACTCCTGGAAGCGGTACTTGTCGGCCTTGGCCGCGTACGCGTCGGCGTCCACGGCCTGGACCTGGAGCAGCCGGACGACGAAGACCAGCATGACGAGGGTCAGGCCGAGGGAGACCAGGCGCAGCCGGGGCCGGGGGTTGCCGAGCTTGATGGTGCGGGGCCTGCGGGCCGGGGGCCGGGGCGCGGGGCGCCCGGCCCCGGCCGCCGGGCGCGGCGCGGGACGGGCGGTGCGGGTGCCGACGGAGGCCGCCCGGCCCGGCCGGGGGCGGACGGGCCGGGCGGGACCGGGGACGCGGCGGCGCGGGGGCTCCTGGGGGGGCACTGCTCGGTCACCTGCCGGAGGTCGTGGGAGCGGTTGCGGAGGACGCGGGCGCGGTCCGCGCCGGGCCGGTGGCGGCGGGGTCCGTGCCGGTGCCGGCCGCGCCCGTGCCCGCCGGCGGCTCCGGGGAGGCGGTGGAGGCCGCCGGCGTCGGGAAGGGCGCTGCGGAGGGGCGGCCGAGGACCCTGCCGTCCGGGCCGAGGAAGGCGGGGCTGCCGCCCGGGACCATGCCGAGCTCGCGGGCCCGCCGCTCCAGGGCGTCGGGGGCCGCGTAGTCGTCCACGTCCCGCTGGAGCGCCTGCTCCTCGTCGGTGAGCTCGGTGGTCTCGTTCTTCAGCTCGTTCAGCTTGAAGGAGCCCTGGTTGAGCGCCGAGTTCAGCAGGAGCAGGCTGATCAGGCCGCCGCCGAGCAGGACGACGACGAGCAGGACGAAGGGGGTGCGGGCGGCCGTGCTGGGCCCGGACGGCATGAGCCGTCCGAGCCGCGCGGCCCGCCCTTTGAGGGGCCCCTTCGCCGTGCTCACAGGACGTCTTCCCGGATGCGCTCGACGCCCCGCAGCCGGGCCGGGGCGGCGCGCCGGTTCTCGGCGACCTCCTCCTCGGTGGGCAGCTCGGCGCCGCGGGTGAGCAGCTTCAGACGGGGCTGGTACTTCTCGGGGACGACCGGCAGGCCGGGCGGGGCGGTGGTGGCCGCGCCGGCCGCGAAGACCTGCTTGACGATCCGGTCCTCCAGGGACTGGTACGAGAGGACGGCGACCCGGCCGCCGACGGCGAGGGCCTTCACGGCCGCCGGGATCGCCCTCTCGACGCTGTCGAGTTCGTGGTTGACCTCGATGCGCAGGGCCTGGAAGGTGCGCTTGGCCGGGTTGCCGCCGGTGCGCTTGGCGGCCTGGGGCAGGGCGTCGCGGATGAGCTCGACGAGCCGGGCGCTGTGGGTGAACGGCTCCTTCTCGCGCTCGCGCACGATCGCGGAGACGATCCGCTTGGCCTGCTTCTCCTCGCCGTACGCGCGCAGGATGCGGACCAGCTCGCCGGCCGGGTAGGTGTTGAGCACCTCGGCCGCGCCGATGCCGGTCGACTGGTCCATGCGCATGTCGAGCGGGGCGTCCTGGGCGTAGGCGAAGCCGCGGTCGGCCTCGTCGAGCTGCATGGAGGAGACGCCCAGGTCGAACAGGACGCCGTCCACCTTCGGGATGCCGAGCCGGTCGAGGACCTCGGGCAGCTCGTCGTACACCGCGTGGACGAGGGTGGCCCGCTCGCCGTAGGGGGCGAGCCGTTCGCCGGAGAGCCGCAGGGCCTCCTTGTCCCGGTCGAGGGCGACGAGCCGCACCTCGGGGAACCGCTTCAGCAGGGCCTCGCTGTGGCCGCCGAGCCCCAGGGTGCAGTCGACGACGACCGCGCCGGGGCGCTCCAGGGCGGGGGCCAACATGTCCAGGCACCGCTGGAGCATCACCGGGACGTGTCGGTCGTTGCTCAATGCGCCCTCTCAATTCGGGCACGGGGGCACGTACCGCCGGGTCCCCGCCCGCTCGCCGGGGAGAAGCGGTCGTCCGGCGCCGGAAGGGCGCGTCGGCCGACCGGCGAGCGGGAGGAGGCCGAGCCGTGGGTACCGCCGCGCACACGGGGGAGAAACAGCGGAAATCGCTCGTTGTCTCCGTGAACTTCGCGTCACTTTAGTCCACGGGACCCGCCGGTCAATCAACCCGCTGGCGCGTCGCACGGCCCCGGCGGTTCCGTCGGGGATTCCGGGCGGCTCACTCGTTCGGGGTGCGGCTCTCCCTCCTGTGGGTCACCTCACAAAGAGGCCCGTTGACGCTCCCCGCCCGTTCCCGCGCCGGGCGGCGCGGGCCCGTGCCGCCGAGCGGGTTTAACGGTCGAAACTCCGGCATTTCCTCCGTACTTGCCGGCAGCCGAGTGACACGACCCGGCCGCGCCAACAAGAATGCCCGGGTGGACACCCCATGAAGAACCCACCGGGGGCAGGTGTCCGTGTGTTTCGGAAGGCCGAGGAGGGCCGGGTGACGACCTATGACGATCGAGCGAGCCTCACTGATCTGACCGCCACTGTGGAGCGCGTCCGCAGGTCGGTGGAGAGTGTGATCGAGGGCAAGCCCGAGGTCGTACGGCTTTCGCTGACCGTGCTGCTCGCCGAGGGGCACCTCCTCATCGAGGACGTGCCCGGCGTCGGCAAGACCATGCTGGCCAAGACCCTGGCCCGGTCCATCGACTGCTCGGTGCGCCGCATCCAGTTCACTCCGGACCTGCTGCCCTCGGACGTCACGGGCGTGTCGATCTTCGACCAGCAGCGCCGGGAGTTCGAGTTCAAGCCGGGCGCGATCTTCGCCCAGATCGTGATCGGCGACGAGATCAACCGCGCCTCGCCGAAGACCCAGTCCGCGCTCCTGGAGTCCATGGAGGAGCGGCAGGTCACCATCGACGGGCAGACGTACGAGCTGCCCAGCCCGTTCATGGTCGTGGCCACCCAGAACCCGGTCGAGATGGAGGGCACCTACCCGCTGCCCGAGGCCCAGCGCGACCGCTTCATGGCGCGCGTCTCCATCGGCTACCCGAGCGCCGAGGCCGAATTCCAGATGCTCGACGTGCACGGCGCGGTCAACCCGCTGGACGACCTCCAGCCGGTCGCGCACGCCCACGACGTCCTGAAGCTGATCGAGGCGGTGCGCGCGGTGCACGTCGCCGACCCCGTACGCCGGTACGCGGTCGACCTCGTCGCCGCCACCCGCACCCACCCCGACCTGCGGCTCGGCGCCTCCCCGCGGGCCACGCTCCACCTGCTGCGGGCCGCGCGGGCCTCCGCCGCGCTCAGCGGCCGCGAGTACGTGCTGCCCGACGACCTCCAGGCGCTCGCCGCGCCCGTCCTCGCCCACCGGCTGCTGCCGACGGCGCAGGCCCAGCTCAACCGCCGCACCGCCGAGCAGGTCGTCCACGACATCCTGCAGCGCACCCCCGTACCGGCCGCGGCCCCGCCCGCCGGGCCGCTCTACGGCCAGCAGCCCGGCGCCCGGCGGCTGTGATGACGAGCGCCGCCGTGCCGGACGGGCAGCGGGGCGACGACGACCGGGGCGGGCTGCGGGCCGCCCTGAGCGGCCTCACCACCCGCGGCCGGTCCTTCCTCGCCGCCGGGGTGGCCGCCGCCGTCTGCGCGTACGTCCTCGGCCAGGCCGACCTGCTGCGCGTCGGGCTGCTGCTCGCCGTCCTGCCGCTGATCTGCGTCCTCGTGCTGCACCGGACCCGCTACCGGGTCGCGACCTCGCGCCTGCTCACCCCGCAGCGGGTGGAGACGGGCACGGAGGCCCGGGTCCGGCTGCGGATGGAGAACGTCTCCAAGCTGCCCACCGGGCTGCTCATGCTCCAGGACCACGTGCCGTACATGCTGGGGTCCCGTCCCCGTTTCGTCCTCGACCGGGTCGAGGCGGGCGGGCGGCGCGAGGTGTCCTACCGGGTCCGCTCGGACCTGCGCGGACGCTTCCCGCTCGGGCCGCTCCAGCTGCGGCTGGGCGACCCCTTCGGGATGTGCGAGCTGACCCGCTCCTTCAGCGCGTACGACACCCTCACCGTCGTGCCCAGGACCGAGGCCCTGCCGCCGGTCGGGCTCTTCGGCGAGTCCGCCGGGTACGGCGAGGGGCAGCGGCGGGCGCTCGCCCTCGCCGGCGACGACGACGTCATCCCCCGCGCCTACCGCCACGGCGACGACCTGCGCCGGGTGCACTGGCGCTCCACCGCCCGCTACGGCGAGCTGATGGTCCGCCGCGAGGAGCAGCCGCAGCGGGCCCGCTGCACCGTCCTCCTCGACACCCGCGGGGTCGCCTACCGGGGCGCGGGCCCCGACTCCGCCTTCGAGTGGGCGGTCTCCGGCGCCGCCTCCGCGCTCGTGCACATGCTGGAGCGCGGCTACACGGTCCGGCTGCTCACCGACACCGGCAGCGCGGTCCCCGGCGAGGGCGCCGAGGGCTTCGGCGGTTCGGTGCAGGACCCGGCGGACTCGGCCGGTCTGATGATGGACGCCCTCGCGGTCGTCGACCACTCCGAGGGGGCCGGGCTCTCGCGCGCCTCCGACGTGCTGCGGACCGGCGGCGACGGACTGCTCGTCGCCTTCTTCGGCGACCTCGACGAGGAGCAGGCCGCGCTCGTGGCCCGGATGCACGGGCGCACCGGCGCGGCCGTCGCCTTCGTCCTGGACTCCGGCGCCTGGCTGACCGGCGGTTCGCTCTCCGGGGCGGTCGAGAAGCGTCTGCGGCGGTTGCGCGAGGCGGGCTGGACGGCGATCGCCGTGCCGCCCGGGGCGCGGCTCGCCGATCTGTGGCAGCAGGCGGCCGGCGTCCGCGCGGCGGCCGCCGCCGACACCCCCTACGGAGGATGGGCATGAGCGGGCGCGCACGGCTGACGCTGGCCTCCTGGGCCGCCACCCTGATGGCGGCCGGGGCCCTGCTCCCGCTGGTGAAGCCGGCGACCTGGATCTTCACGGCGGCCTTCGTGCTCGCCCTGGTGAGCGGGGCGGGCACGCTGGTCCGGCGGGTGGCGCCGGCCCGGTCGCCGGCCCTGCTCGCCCAGGCCGTGGTGGCGCTGCTCGCGCTGACCGCGCTCTTCGCCCGCGAGCAGGCGGTCCTCTGGCTCTTCCCGGGGCCGCGGGCGGTGACGTACGCCGCCGAGCTGTTCCGGACGGGCGCCGAGGACGTGGGCCGGTACGCGGTTCCCGCGCCGGACACCGAGGGCATCCGGCTCATGCTGGTCGGCGGCGTGGTCGTGATCGGGCTCCTGGTGGACGCCCTCGCGGTCACCTTCCGCAGGGCGGCCCCGGCCGGTCTGCCGCTGCTCGCCCTGTACTCGGTGGCGGCGGGCCTCTCCGGCGGCGGCGCGGGCGGGCTCTGGTTCCTCCTGGCGGGGGCGGGCTATCTGCTGCTGCTCCTCGCCGAGGGCCGGGACCGGCTCTCCCAGTGGGGGCGGGTCTTCGGCGGCGCCCAGCGCACCGGCCGGCCCGGCACCGCCGTCGGCAGCGGCGGCCCGTCCTTCGCGCCGGTCCGCACCGGGCGCCGGATCGGGGCCGTGGCCATGGGGGTCGCGCTCGTGGTGCCGTTCGCGCTGCCCGGTCTGAGCGGCGGCCTGCTCCTGAACGGCGGGGGCGGCGAGGGGTCCGGGGGCGGCGGCGGGGGCGGCACGATCTCCACCGTGAACCCGCTGGTCTCCCTCCAGGACGACCTGCGCCAGCAGGAGGACCGGGAGGTCCTGCGCTACCGGACCAACGCCACCGACACCAGCGGCATGTACCTGCGGCTCGTCGCGCTCGACCAGTTCGACGGCCTGTCGTGGAAGTCCTCGGTCCGTCCGGTCGTGGACGTGCCGGAGCGGCTCCCGTGGCCGGAGGGGCTCGCGCAGGACGTCCGGGTCACCGAGGTGACAAGCAACTTCGTCGCCTCCGGGAACTACGAGCAGAAGTGGCTGCCCATGCCGTACCCGGCCTCCCGGGTCGACGTGGAGGGGCGCTGGCGGTACGAGCCGGCCGGCCGGATGCTGGTCGGCGACGGCAAGCAGACCACCCGGGGCGCCCGCTACCAGGTGGCCGGTCTGGACGTGCGGCCGACGGCGGAGCAGCTCGCCGCCGCCGGCCCCGCCCCGGAGAAGCTGCGCGCCGAGTACACCAAGGTGCCCCCGTCGCTGCCGGCCGACGTGAAGGCGACGGCCCTGAAGGTCACCGAGGGCGCGCGCAACGACTACGAGCGGGCGGTGCGGCTCCAGGACTGGTTCGCCCGGAAGGGCGGCTTCCGCTACGACGTGGACGTGAAGTCCGGCACGGGGGTGCAGGCGGTCTCCCGCTTCCTGAAGGACAAGGAGGGCTTCTGCGTCCACTTCTCCTTCTCGATGGCGGCGATGGCCCGCTCGCTCGGCGTCCCGGCCCGGGTGGCCGTGGGCTTCATGCCGGGCACGCCCCAGACCGACGGATCGGTGTCGGTCGGCATCCGGGACGCGCACGCGTGGCCGGAGCTGTACTTCGAGGGGGCGGGCTGGACGCGGTTCGAGCCGACCCCGGCGCGGGGCTCCACCCCGGAGTACGCCCGGGAGACCACGCCCTCGGGTTCGGCCACCGGGCCCGCGCAGCCGCAGGAGAGCGCCTCGGCGCAGCCGTCCGCCGCGCCGAGCGCCTCGGAGGGCTGCACGCCGCAGATGCGCAAGCTCGGCGACTGCGGCCCGGATCCGGCGGTGGCCGGGGCGGCCCCGGAGGACTCCGGTCCCGACCCGATGGACACGGCCCTGGTCGTCCTGGGCGTGGTCGCGGTCCTGGTCCTGCCGCTGCTTCCGCTGTTCTGGCGGATCCGGACCCGCTCCCGGCGGCTCGGGCCGGCCGGGTCGTGGGACCTGGAGGAGGCGGCGGCGCCGTCCGGAGCGGCGCCCGCCGGGGAGCGGCCCGGCCGGGCCGCGACGCGGGGCACCGGGGGGACGGCGGCGCGGACGCTCGCGGTCTGGCGGGAGATCAACGACACGGCCTGGGACTACGGGGTCGAGCCGGACGAGTCGCAGACGCCCCGGCGCGCGGCGGCGCGGATCGTACGCCTGGGCGAGCTGCGGGGCGAGTCCGCCGACGCGGTGCACCGGGTGGCGCGGGCGGTGGAGGAGGTGCTGTACGCGCCCCGGCCGCAGCCGGTCGCGGGTCTGGCCGAGGAGGCCGGGCGGGTCCGGGCGGGCTTCCACGCGGGAGCGGACCGCCGCACCCGGCTGCGCGCCCTGCTCGCCCCCCGCTCGGCGGTCCGGGTCCGCTGGGCGGCCTCGGCCCGCTGGGCGGAGACGACGGCCCGCTGGTCGGACCGCCGCGATGCCCTGACGGCCCGCTTCCGCCGGGCTCCGCACGGGGCGGGCCGAGAGGCCTGATCGGGGCGGTGAGGGGGCGGGGTCCTTTCGGATTCCGCCCCCTTTCCTCATGGGCCCGGAACACGGATTCCGTCACGGGCCCGGAACACGGATTCTGTACGGGCCCGGAACACGAACGAGCCCCGCGGGGCCGCTGCGCTCGGGAGCGCGGCCCTGCGGGGCTCGGTTCGTCGAAGGGAGCGGGGCTTCCGCTCAGGGGGCCGTCAGTGGCCGCCGCCCTGTTCGTCACGGCGGCGCTGCCACCGCTCTTCGATCCGGTTCATCATGGGGCGTCGCTGCCGGGTCTGACGGCCGCCGGCCGCCGGTCCACCCGCAGCCTGCTGCTCACCCGGCTTCGGCGCCTTGCGCCATCCGGTGACCGCCAGGACCGCGCAGCCCAGCATGACGAGGAATCCCACCACGCTGATCCAGATCTGCTGTGCGACCATTCCGGCCATGAGGAGCGCGATACCCACCAGGAAGCCGGCGACTGCCTGGTAAACCCGTCGCCGGGTGTACGTACGCAGTCCGCTTCCCTCGAGCGCTGTCGCGAACTTGGGGTCTTCGGCGTACAGCGCTCGCTCCATCTGCTCGAGCATGCGCTGCTCGTGCTCCGAGAGCGGCACGGAGTCCTCCTAGTCGTCGGCCGCGGGGGCGACCGGTTTGCGGCCCTTTCAGGATAGGCAGGGAATCGCCCCCGTGAAACCCGCCCACAATGCCGAATAGCCAATCCGGGCCGCCATGCGGATCGGTTGCTGAGGTGTTGGTTCCCCGGGGCCCCGTCCGTCATGCCGGATGGTGTCCCCCGATCATACGGGGCCGAGCCCCCCCACCGGGCGTGCTGTGGCGTACTCCATGGAGCGCCGCGGCCCGAACCGCCGAACGGGTGACCTCCGGGTCAGGCCCGCTTCTCGCCGAGGACGTGCAGCTGGGTGGCGACGGCGTGGAAGGAGGGCAGCTCCGCGGCGGCCGCCTCCAGGCGGAGGAGGGCCTCGGCCGCGCCCGGCTCGGTGTCGACGAGGACGCCGGGGACGAGGTCGGCGAAGACCCGGACGCCGTGCACGGCGCCGACCTCCAGGCCGGCCTCGTCGGCCAGCTCGGCGAGCTGCTCGGCGGTGAAGCGCCGGGGCACCGGGTCGCCCGCGCCCCAGCGGCCCGCCGGGTCGGTGAGCGCGTGCCGGGCCTCGGTGAAGTGCCCGGCGAGGGCGCGGGCCAGGACGGCGCCGCCGACCCCGGCGGCGAGCAGGCTGAGGCTGCCGCCGGGCCGGAGCGCGGCGACCGCGTTGCGCACGCCCTCGGCGGGGTCGTCGACGTACTCCAGGACGCCGTGGCAGAGCACGGCGTCGTAGCCCTCGCGCCCGACCACGTCGAAGAGGCCCCGGACGTCGCCCTGGACGCCGGTGACGAGGTCGGCGACGCCGGCCTCGGCGGCCCGGCGCTCCAGCGCGAAGAGCGCGTTGGGGCTGGGGTCGACGACGGTGACCCGGTGGCCGAGGCGGGCCACCGGCACCGCGAAGTTCCCGGAGCCGCCGCCCGTGTCGAGGACGTCGAGGCCGTCTTTCCCGGTGGACCCGACCCGGCGGTCCAGGGCGTCCTTGAGGACGTCCCAGACGACGGCGGTGCGCAGGGAGGCGCGCGACGGGCGTGAGGTCGCCTCTCGACCGAAGGCGGGGGAAGGGTCCGGCACGGCTGTTGACTCCTCGGTGACGGGTACGGACCTCCCCACCCTATGGCCTCGGTCCCGCCTTTCGGATCATCCTCCCGCGTCGTCGCTCCCGGGGCTGCGGGGCAGCACCGGCCGGAGGGCGAGCAGCCGCTCGACCAGGCGGGAGAAGTACGCGGCGTCCCTGAGGAGGTCGTCGGCCTCCCTCGGGGTGGCGGCGCTGGTGATGCCCGCCTCGGCGCGGGCCCTGCGCGGCGCTCCGGCGGCGAAGTGGGCGCTCCACTCGGCGAGCTCGGGCGCCAGCTCGGCGAGGAGCTCCCAGGCGGTCCGTATCCGCTCCCGGCGACGGGGGCCCGGATCGGGCGTGCCCCGGGCGGCGAGCACGGCGGCCGCGGCGCGCAGGGCGGCGAGGTGGGCGGTGGCGTACCGCTCGTGGGGGCGGTCGAGGGCGGCGGCCTCGGCGAGGCCGGCGCGGGACTTGGCGAGGAGGTCGAGGGCGGCGGGCGGGGCGGCGGTGCGGCGGGAGACGGGGTGGATGTCGGACGCGGGTCCGGAGTGCGCGGGGACGTGGTGGCGCCTGGGTGCGGCTGCTGCGGATGGACGTGCCATGACGAAGCCTCCTGTCGTCGCGTGACGGCGCTGTGGCCGTATGCATCCATCGTGCCCAGCCCCACTGACAATCAAGCTGACCTGCGGTTTTGCGAAGGGCCCGACGCGGGGGTAACTTTTGAACTGACTGGTCAGTTCAAAAATGGGGAGTGGGGGGTGAGTCCGTGGGCACGGAATCCGAGGAACAGCCGCACGGCGCCGCCGTCGTCGCGGACGGCTTCGGAGTGAAGGGGCCGCGGGGCTGGGTCTTCCGGAAGGTGTCCTTCCGGGCGGAGCCGGGCGCGCTCGTGGCGATCGAGGGGCCGTCGGGCTCGGGGCGCACCTGTCTGCTGCTCGCGCTCACCGGCCGGATGAAGGCCAAGGAGGGGCACGCCGAGGTCGGCGGCCTCCCGCTGCCCCGGAAGATGGCCGCGGTGCGCCGGATCAGCGCGCTGGGCCAGGTCCCCGGCGTCAACGAGCTCGACCCCGCCTTCACGGTCGCCGAGCACCTTCACGAGCGGGCGCTGCTCCAGCACCGCTTCGACGGCTCCGTACGGGCGCTGCTGCGGCGCCCCGGCACGCGGGCGGCGGAGGCGCGGGCCCGGATCGAGGAGGCCGTGGCGGCCGCGGGGCTCGACCTCGACGCCCTGCCGAAGGGCGGGCGGACCTCCGTACGCGACCTGGAGCGGCTGGAGGCGCTGCGGCTCTCGATCGCCCTCGCCCTGATCGGGCGTCCCCGGCTGCTCGCCGTGGACGACACGGACCTGAAGCTCTCGGACGCCGCCCGGGCCGAGGTCTGGACGCTCCTGCGCTCCCTGACCGCGTCCGGGACGACCGTCCTCGCCGTCTGCAGCGAGGCCCCGGAGGACGCGCTGCGGATCACCACGGTCGCGGCGGAGTCGCCCGAGGTGCCCGAGGCGCCGGAAGCCCCGGAGACGCCCGAGGCGCCGGAAGCCCTCGCGAAGGTCTCCACGGAGAAGACCGGGAAGGCGGGGAAGACGGGGAAGACCGCCGACGCGCCGGAGGCCACCGGCCCGGAGGACGCCGCCGGGGCGACCCGCACCAACACCGACGCGGACACCACCGCGTCCACGACCGAGGAGGGGGCGGCCGATGCGCTCGCCGAAACTGGCCGCTCTTGAGCTGAGGCGCTTCGGCAGGGGCAAGCTGCCGCGCGCCGCGCTCGTCGCGGTCCTGCTGCTGCCGCTGCTGTACGGCGCCCTGTACCTGTACTCGTTCTGGGACCCGTACGGCAGGCTCGACAAGATCCCCGTCGCCCTCGTGAACGAGGACAGGGGCGCCACCGCCGACGGCAGGAGGATCAACGCCGGCGACGACATCACGAAGGGGCTCCTGGAGAGCGAGACCTTCGCGTGGCACCGGGTGAGCGACGAGGAGGCGCGCAGGGGCGTCGAGGACGGGACGTACTACCTGTCCCTGACCATGCCCGGCGACTTCAGCTCCCGCATCGCCTCCAGCTCCGGCGACTCCCCCGAGACCGGTGCCCTGCGGGTGCGGACGAACGACGCCAACAACTACATCGTCGGCCAGATCTCCCGGACGGTCTTCTCCGAGGTGCGCACCGCGGCCTCCACCAAGTCCTCGCGCACCTTCCTCGACAAGATCTTCATCTCCTTCTCCGACATCCACGACGCCACCGAGAAGGCCGCCAAGGGCGCCGCCGACCTCAAACAGGGCGTGGACAAGGCCAAGAAGGGCTCCAAGAGCCTGGCGGACGGCCTCGGGGACGCCAAGACCGGCAGCGGCGACCTGGCCGCCGGCCTGAAGAAGCTCGACAAGGGCGCCAAGGACCTGGAGAACGGTTCCCGCAAGGTCGCGAACGGCACGCAGACGCTCGCCGACAAGGTGAACGGCACCGCCGACAAGGTCCGCCCCTACCTGGCGAACAACGGCAAGTCGATCCGCGACACCGCCCGGCTCGTCTCCGACTCGGCCACCGCCGTCCAGCACAACCTGGACATCCTGGTCAAGCGGGGCCCCCAGGTCCGCACCGCCGCGCACAAGGCCGACGCCGACATGACCGCCCTGCACCGCGAGGCGTGCGTGGAGGTCCCGGACCCCGACGCCCGGATCTGCAAGGTGCTCCAGCGGGCCGCGGTCACCGCCGGTGACGTGGCCGTCATCGCGGACGACGTGCACGAGCTGACCAAGGACAGCAACGGCGACCTGAAGAAGCTGAACGCGCGCCTGGTCACGCTCAAGAAGCAGGCCGACGAGCTGGCCGCCCGCGCCCCGCACCTCGACGAGGACGTCGAGGACGCCATCCGGAAGATCAACGAGCTGAACACGGGCGCCAAGAAGGTCGCGGCGGGCGCCGACGAGCTGCACACCGGCATCACCCGGGCGAAGACCGGCTCGGTGAACCTCGACGCCGGCGTCGGCAAGCTCAAGAAGGGCGCCGGCGACCTGGACGGCGGCCTGTTCAAGCTGGCCGACGGCTCCGGCGAGCTGGCCGGCGGGCTGCGCGACGGGGTCGCGCAGATCCCGGACTACGACCAGCAGGCCCGCGACCGGCGCACGGAGGTCATGGCCGATCCGGTGCGGCTCGCCTCGCAGTCGATGCACAAGGCGCCGAACTACGGCACCGGTTTCGCCCCGTACTTCATCCCGCTCTCCCTCTGGGTCGGCGCGATGGTCGCGTACATGATCATCCAGCCGCTGAACCGGCGCGCGCTCGCCGCGGGCGGCTCCGCCTGGCGGATCGCCCTGGCGGGCTGGCTCCCGGTGGCGGCGATCGGCATCCTCCAGGTCGCGGCCCTGATGTCGGTCCTCCACTGGGGGATCGGCCTCCAGATGGCGCGGGCCGCCGGCACGATCGGCTTCCTCGCCCTGGTCGCCTGCTGCTTCACCGCGATCGTGCAGTGGTTCAACGCCCGCTTCGGCGCGGCGGGCCGGATCCTGGTGCTCGCCGCCCTGATGCTCCAGCTCACCTCGGCGGGCGGCACGTACCCCGTCCAGACCAGCCCGGCCTTCTTCAACGCGATCCACCCCTTCCTGCCCATGACGTACGTGGTCGAGTCGCTGCGCCGGCTGATCACGGGCGGCGGGCTCGAACCCGTCTGGCAGTCCTGCGCGGTCCTGACGGCGTTCACCGTGGGCGCCCTGGCCCTGACGGCCGTCTCGGCCCGCAGGCGGCAGGTCTGGACGATGGACCGGCTCCACCCCGAACTGACCCTGTGACACCGGGCCGGTGCCACCCGTGACACCTGTGAGAATCGACCCCATGGACAGCAGCAGCACCAGACGCCGGGCCACGCGCGCGAAGCTCTACGAAGCGGCCGTGACGCTCATCGCGGAGCAGGGCTTCTCCGCGACGACGGTGGACGAGATCGCCGAGCGGGCCGGCGTGGCCAAGGGCACGGTCTACTACAACTTCAAGAGCAAGACCGAGCTCTTCGAGGAGCTGCTGCGCCACGGGGTGTCGCTGCTCACCGCCTCCCTGCGCACGGCGGCCGAGGAGACCGCCGGACGCGGCGGGAGCCGGGTCGACGCGCTGGACGCGATGATCCGGGCGGGCCTGGTCTTCATCGACCGCTACCCGGCCTTCACCCAGCTCTACGTGGCCGAGCTCTGGCGCACCAACCGGGCCTGGAACTCCACGCTCCTGGTGGTCCGCCAGGAGGCGGTCGCGGTGGTCGAGGGGGTGCTGCGCGAGGGGGTCGAGGCCGGGGAGCTGAGCGAGGAGATCGACGTCCAGCTCACGGCGGCGGCGCTCGTCGGCATGGTGCTCGTGGCGGCGCTCGACTGGCAGGCCTTCCAGAGCGAGCGGTCGCTCGACGACGTGCACGCGGCCCTCTCCCGGCTGCTGCACGGGCGGGTGGGCGGCCGCCGCTGACCGCTCCCCCGCTTCTCCACGCGCGCGTGGAGACGGAAAACAGCCGGGCACAGGAAAAGCCGGTGCGGTGAAGCTCGATCCCCCCGAGCCTCGCCGCACCGGCTTCTCCGCGTCCCCCCTGTCGGGAGGGCGCACCCCCGTGTCCCCCGTGCCGGCAGGTGCGCGGCCCCGTTCCGCCGCCCCGTGCCGGCGGTCCGGAGCCGCGCCCCCTCCGTGGGCTCCACTCTCTCCTGCGGGCCCCGTCCGGCCCATCCGCGCACCTACTCATCCCGCGCCCTGGGTACGGATACTCAGTCCTGGTTACGATCGCGGACGTGTCCGTACTTCCCCTGGTGTTCACCAGCGGCTGGGCGAGCGGGATCAACGCGTACGCGGTGGTCCTGCTGTTCGGCCTCTTCGGCGCGACCGGGCTGACCGACGAGGTGCCCGAGTCCCTGCAGCGCACCGACGTCCTCGTCGTCGCGGGCGTGCTGTTCCTGTGCGAGGCGGTGGCGGACAAGATCCCGTACGTCGACTCGATGTGGGACTCCGTCCACACCGTGATCCGGCCGGTCGCGGGGGCCGTCGTCGGCGCCCTGCTCGCCGGGCAGAACGGATCGCTGCCGGAGCTGGCGGCGGGCGCGGTCGGCGGCTCGACGGCCCTCCTGAGCCACTTCGTCAAGGCGGGGACGAGGATGGCGGTCAACACCTCGCCGGAGCCGTTCTCGAACATCGGGCTGAGCCTGGCGGAGGACCTCGGGGTGGCGGCGGTCGTCACCTTCGCGCTCTTCCATCCGGTGGCGGCGGCGGTCGTCGCGGGCGTCCTGCTCCTGCTCGGCCTGGTCGTGGTCGTCTTCCTCGCCCGGCGGATCCGCCGCTTCCTGCGCCGCAGGTCCCAGCGCCGGGAGGAGCGGCGGCTCGCCGCCGGGGCCCGCACCCCTCCCCCGCCCGACGACGGGCCGTGGCGCCCCTGACCTCTTCCCGGAGGTGTCGGAGGGGCCGGATAGGCTCGCCGGCATGGCACGGATTGTGGTGATCGGCGCGGGGCTCGGCGCCATGGCGGCGGCGGCCCGGCTGGCCGTGGCGGGCCACCGGGTGACGGTGTACGAGCGGGGGTCGACGCACGGCGGCGCGGTGGGCCGGTTCGCGCGGGACGGCTTCGCCTTCGACACGGGCCCGGGGCTGCTGCACCTGCCCGCCGTGTACCGGGACCTGTTCGTGAAGACGGGCAGGGAGCCTCTGGAGGAGTGCGTCGCGCTGACGCAGGTCGATCCGGCGGCCCGTCACGTCTTCGCCGACGGCACGCGCGTGGACCTGCCGAACGCCTCCCGGGCCGGCACGGTCGCCGCCCTGGACGCGGCGCTCGGGGCGGGCGCGGGCGAGCGCTGGGGCGATGTCCTGACGCGGGCCCGCGAGGCCTGGGACCGCACCCGCCGGCCGCTCCTGGAGGAGCCGCAGCCGGCCGATCCGGCGCCGCTCGCCCGCGAGCCGTACCCGGCCCCGAAGGCGGGCCTGCTGCGGCGCCCGACGACGACCCTGGCCCAGGTGGGGGCGCGGGAGCTGCGCGATCCCCGGCTCGCCGCCCTGCTCGACGCGTACGCGTGGGCGTACGGCTTCGACCCGGCCGACGCCCCGGCCTCGGCCGCCGTCCTGCCGTACATGGAGCAGACCTTCGGGAGCTGGCACGTGGCCGGGGGCCTGCGGGCGCTCGCCGACGCGGTGTACGAGCGGTGCCGGAAGCGGCGGGTGGAGTTCGTCTTCGACGCGCCGGTGGAGGAGGTCCTGGAGAAGGACGGCCGGGCGGTCGGCGTGCGCCTGGCCGGGGGCGAGGAGGTCGCGGCCGACCACGTGGTCTCCGGGGCCCCGGTGCCCGCGCTCCACCCCGGCGGGGCGCCGCGCCACCAGTCCCTCGGCACCGGCCGGGTGACGGTCTGTCTGGCCCTGCGCGGCCCCCGGGAGGCGGACGCGGTCCACCGCACGGTCGTGCACGCGGAGGGCGGGCGCCCGGCGGTGACCGTGCTGCGCCCGGACGACCCGGCGCTGCGCCCGGACGCGGACCACGAGGCGGTGACGGTCACGGCGACCGTCCGGACGGCTCCGGGGCGGGAGTGGGGGTCCTTCGCCGACCTGATGGTCGAGGCGGCCGGGCGGGCGGTGCCGGGCCTTCGGGAACGGCTGCTGTGGCGGCACGTCCGCACCCCGGAGGACGTGCGGCGGGACACCGGCTCCGCCGAGGTGCCCGGACCCGCGCTCGCCGGGGCGGGCGGGCGCCTGCTCCCGGCGGACAACCGCTCGGCGCTGCCGGGGCTGTACTTCGCGGGCGGCTGGTCGCACCCGGGCGGCGGGCTCGCCCACGCGGGCATGTCGGGCGCGCTGGTGGCGGGGCTGATCGTGGAGGGCGCGGACTTCCGCGGCTCGCGGTGACCTTCCGCGGCCCGCGGCGGGACCGCGGGCCGCACGGGTCTCAGTACCGGTACTGCTGCGGGTCGTCCTGGTGCGGTCCGGGGCCGTACGGCCCCGGGGCCTGCTGCTGCGGGTCCGGCTCGGTGTCGCGCTGCTGCGGGACCCAGACCCCGCCGGGCGGGGTGTCGTAGGTGTACGAGGGGGCGTAGGGGTCGCCGTAGTACGAGCCGTACTGCTGGGCGTCCGTGCCCGGGCCGATGTACGGGTCGGAGTAGGCGGCGTACTGCTGCTGCCCGGCGGTGCCGTAGTCGTATCCCTGCTGGTGGGCGGGCTGCTCGTACCCCTGCGGGTCGTAGCCCTGCTGGTCGTGGCCCGCCGCGTAGGGGGCGTAGGCCGCCGGGTCGTAGCCGGCGTCGGCGGCGGGGGCGGTGTCCCGGCCGGTGTCGTAGACCCCGTACTGGCCGGTGTCGTCGGGCATCGGGAGGGGCTCGTAGACCGCCGTGCTCTCCGCCGCCGTCTCCGGGTGCTCCCCGGGGCCGTGACCGGCGCCCGGCTCGTCGTACGAGAGGTCGGTGACCTCCAGGGTGGGTCCGGCCCGGTCCGGGGCGCCGGACCTGCGGCGGCGGCTCGCGCCCGGGTTGCCGCCGATCGCCCAGCCGGTGGAGAAGCCGCGGCGGAACGAGAGCGTCACGTAGGTCTGGCCGACGGCGAAGGCGACCGCGCCGGCGACGATCACCGGGACCGAGGGCAGCAGGACGCCCAGGACCACGAAGAGGAAGCCGCAGAAGGCGAGCACGCGCCAGCGCAGCCGCGCCTTGTACTGGAGGAGCACCTCCCCCAGCAGCCACAGCGCGACCACGCCGAACGCGATGTAGAGGACCGTCCACCCCATGCCCCGCCGCCCCTCTCCGCGGTCACCGCCGCGGGTCGGGGCGGGTACGACCGGTCACGACTGCTGGTGCAGTCCGAGATTCTCGTAGATCTCGAGCGTCGCGGTGGAGCTGTTGAGCGTGATGAAGTGCAGCCCGGGGACTCCCTCGGACAGCAGACGCGCGCAGAACTCCGTCGCGAACTCGATACCGATGGAGCGTACAGCGGCGGGATCGTCCTTGACGGCGAGGATGCGCTCTTTCACACGCGCCGGGAAGGCGGCGTTGCTCAACTGGGGCAGCCGGTCGAGGGTCTTCACGTTCACGACGGGCATGACCTCGGGGATGATCGGGGTCTCGCAGCCCGCCTCGACGACGCTGTCGCGCAGCCGCAGGTACTTCTCCGGGTCGAAGAACATCTGGGTGATGGCGTAGTCGGCGCCCGCGCGGCACTTGTCCACGAAGTGCCGGACGTCCGTGTCCCAGTCGGTGGACCGGGGGTGCATCTCGGGGAAGGCGGCGACGCCGACGCAGAAGTCGCCCGACTCCTTGATCAGCCGGACCAGGTCGGCGGCGTACCGGACCCCCTCGGGGTGCTCGACCCACTCGCCCAGCGGGTCGCCCGGCGGGTCGCCGCGGAGGGCGAGCATGTTGCGGATGCCGGCGTCGGCGTACTGGCCGAGGATGTTGCGCAGCTCGGCGACGGACTGGCCGACGGCCGTGAGGTGCGCGACGGGGGTCAGGGTGCTGTCGGAGGCGATCTTCTGGGTGGCCTTGACGGTGCCGCCCCGGGTGGTGCCGCCGGCGCCGTAGGTCACGGAGACGAAGCTGGGGCCGACCGCCTCGACCCGCCGCATGGCCTTCCAGAGGCTCTGCTCACCCTTCTCGGTCCGGGGCGCGTAGAACTCGAAGGAGTACGACGTGCCGCCGGAGGCGAGGATGTCGCGGACCGTGCGGGCGCGGTCCGAGCGGACGGAAGCGGTACCAAGGGCCATACGGGCAGGTTAGACGGGGTGCGTCGGGCCGTGTGCGGGTTGTCCGATCGGTGGACACTTTTTCGGACACATTTCGGGCGGGCCGGTCCGGGCGTGTCCGGATCCCGGTCCGCGCGGGTCCCGGGCGTGTCCGGTCCGGCCCGGTGCCGTCTCAGCCCTCGGCGCGCTCCCGGACGCGCTTGGCGAGGGCGGCGGTCGCGGCGGCCGGGTCGTCGGCCCCCGTGATCGCCCGGACGACGACGATCCGGCGCGCGCCCGCGTCCAGGACCTCGTCGAGGTTGGTCTCGTCGATGCCGCCGATGGCGAACCAGGGGCGGTCCTGGGCCAGGCCGGCCGCGTACCGCACGAGGCCGAGCCCCGGCGCGTACCGTCCGGGCTTGGTGGGGGTGGGCCAGCAGGGGCCGGTGCAGAAGTAGTCCACGCCCGGTTCGGCGGCGGCCGCGGCCACCTCGTCCTCGGCGTGGCAGGAGCGCCCGATCAGCACCTCGTCGCCGAGGATCGCGCGGGCGGCGGGGACGGGCAGGTCGCCCTGGCCGAGGTGGAGGACGTCGGAGCCGATGGCGTGGGCGACGTCGGCCCGGTCGTTGACGGCGAGGAGCCTGCCGTGCCGGCGGGCGGCCTCGGCGAAGACGGCGAGGTGCTCCAGCTCCTCGGCGGCCTCCATGCCCTTGTCGCGGAGCTGGACGACGTCCACGCCGGAGGAGAGCACGGCGTCGAGGAAGGCGGGCAGGTCGCCCTGGCGCTTCCGGGCGTCGGTGCACAGGTAGAGCCGGGCGTCGGCGAGGCGCTCGCGAGGCGTGGGCATGGGTGGGTCCCCCCGTCGGTGTCGCCGGTGTCGCGGGGGGGGGGGCCCCCCCGCCCCCCCCCCCCCCCCCCCCGGGGGGGGGGGGGGGGGGGGGCCCCCCCCCGCCCGCATTCCGTAGGTGGTGAACCCCTATTGCGACGTCGGCCGTCCGGAGGGTAGACCACCTGCCCAACGGGCGGCCCCGGTCGTACGGGAG
>NZ_JBIVIR010000007.1:303385-351760 GCF_044749825.1 Streptomyces sp. NPDC088915 | reverse complement strand
AGGTCGCCAACGGCGCCTGGAAGCTCCGCGTCCAGGACAAGGCCTCGGCCGACACCGGCTACATCAACGCCTTCAAGCTGACCTTCCCGTAACCCCGTAATCCCGTGCCCCTCACGGGAAGGCGAGAGAACGCCCGGGCGGGTCGGTGACCATCGCCCCCGACCCGCCCGGGGTCCCAACCGGTCCGGCCGCTACTTGCCGGAGTTCGCCGCCTCCACCAGGGCGTCCTTCGTCACCGCGCCGACGTAGACCTTGCCGTCGTCGGTGAGGAGCGCGTTCACCAGCTTCGTCGTGAAGAGGGTGCCCGAGCCGAACTTCCCGGTGACCTTGTCGCCGAAGGAGTCCAGGAGGCCCTGGAGCTCCTTCGGCGCCTCGTCCGTCTTGGGCGCCGGGGCGCCGGTGTCGAGCTTCGCGATGGTCGTCCAGCCCTCGCCGAGGACGTTCAGGCCCTTGCCGAAGTCCCCGAAGCCCTCGCCGAACTCCTTGCCGAAGTCCTTCTCGAAGTTCTCCGGGAGCTTCTGGGACTTCCGCGCCTCCTCCGCCGCGCCCTCCGTCACCTTCGCGCCCTTCGGCGCCTCGAAGGCGAAGACCGACGCGTCCGGGCGGGCGAAGTCGACCTTCGTGAAGCCCGCGTCCACGACCGGCTTGCCGCCCTCGACCGAGGAGAGCGTGAACTTCAGCGGGGTGCCGTTCGCCGCGTCCACCGCGATCTTCACCGACGCGACCGTCGAACCGGCCTGCTTCGGCTTGATCACCAGCTGGTACGCGTCCCGGCCCGCCACCCGCGCCGTGCCGTCGACCGTGATCGACGTGGTGTCGCCCGCCGCCTTCAGGACCTCGTCCGCGAGCTCCTTGGGCGTCGCCGGAAGCTCCTTCCCCTCCGGCTTCTCCGCCCCCGGGCCCTCCGAGGCGCCCTTCTCGTGGAAGACCTCGTTCGACTTGCTGTCGTAGGCCCAGACGTCGTCGCCGTCGTGGATCAGGCTGTACTCGTCGGAGCCGTCGAGCAGGGTCAGCTTCTGGCGCTCGGGGCCGTCCGCCGCCAGGCGCAGCGTGTGGGTGCCCGAGACGAGTTCGGTGAGCTTCTGCGCGGGGTCCGCCGTGGAGGCCCCGCCGCCTTGGCCCCCGAGGCCGGACGCCAGGCCGCCGAGGGCCGGCAGGCCCAGGTCGGTGGAGACCTTGAAGGTGCCGGAGAGGGTCTGGGTCTCCGAGCCCGCGATCTTCTCGATGAGCTGCTGGGCCGTGATCTCCGGCAGGTCCGGGTCGCCGGCCGCCGCGAGCGCCGGGACCAGACCGATGGTCGCCGCGGCCACACCGGCCACCGCGACAGGGACGACGTACCGGCTCGCCTTGCGACGGGTCTCGCCACGAGCCTCGCCGCGAACCTCGCTGGGGGTCTCGCTGGGGACTTCGTTCGCTGCCATGGTCTCCGCTACCTCCGTGCGCCCTGGAGAGGCCCCGAACGGCCTCATGTGGTCGATGTACCCCATCCCACCAAACGGGGAGGACGGAATCGTCAGCCCCCGGGATCAACCTCGCGTACCCCTTCGGGATGACCCGACCCCGAGACCGGCCCGGACCCGCACATACGGAACTCCGGGTTCCGCGAAGGCGGGGCCCGTGCTCCCGGGCGAGACTGGCGGGAGGGGGACGGGTCGCGAGAGGAACCGTCATGGCCGAAAGGCTCTCCGCGGCGGCGCGCACCGGGCGCCACGCCGCGCACGTCACCGCCGCGACCGCCGCCGGGTTCTATCCGGCGCTCCACCTCCTGGACCGGCCGGTGGCCGGGATCTACGCCCTGTTCACCCCCATCGCGTTCGGCATCCTCTCCCCGCTGCCCGGAGCGGGCCGGGAGCGCGCCGCGACCGTGCTGCGGGCGGTGCCGGCCGCGGCCGTGCTCGTCGTCCTCGGGACCGTGCTCGCGGTCGGGACCTGGCCGGCCGTCGCGGGCATGCTGGCGGTCGGGTTCGCGCTGGCCTTCGGGGCGGCCTGCGGGCCCCGGATCGCGGGCGCCGCCCCCGGGCTCCAGCTCTTCTACATCCTGGCCTGCTTCCCGCCGTACGAGCCGGGGACGCTGCCGCAGCGGCTCGCCGGGCTCGTCGTCGGCGGGGCGCTCCTGGCCCTGGCCGAGGCGGTGTTCTTCCCGGACGCGCCGGAGCCCTCGTACCGGGGGCGGATCGCCGACGCCCTGGACCTGGCGGCCCGCGCCGCCGCCGGGGTCGTCCGCGGGGAGGGGCCGGACCCGGGGACCGCCGGGCGGCTCGGGGCGGCCGGGCGGGAGCTGCGCCTGTCGCGGCTGCCCGCCGGGTCCCGGCCGACGGGCGCGGGCCGGACGGACCGGGCCCTGGCCCAGGCGGGGGCCGCGACCCGCCGGCTCCTGGACCAGCTGGCCCTCCTCGCCGCGCACGACCCGGCCCCCGGGGACACGGTCTCGGCGGAGCTGCTGCGGGGGATCGCGGCGAACTGCACGGAGACGGCCGAAGCCCTGCGCGGGGGGCGCCGGGGACGGCCCCTCCCCGGCCCGCAGCTCCTCGAAGAGATGATCGCGGACTTCCTGAAGGCACGCGGGGCCTCGGCGGAGAGCACCGGGGCGCGGGCCGGCTCCCCCGACCCGCCCGCCCCCACCCTCCGTACCGTCCTCGTCCGGCGTTCGACCGTTCTGACGGCGGCCGTGTCGGCGGTGACCGTCCGCACGGCCGCCTCCCTCGCGCTCGGCGGCCGGGAGCGGCTCCACGGGCTGCCCCGCGAGCAGTTCTGGTACGCGGCGGAGGGGACGGCCCGGCTGGTGGCCGTCCGGGTCAGGGGCAATCTGACCCGGCGCTCCGTCGTCTTCCAGAACGCGCTGCGCACCGCGCTCGGCCTGGCGCTCGCCCGGCTCGTGGCCGGTTCGCTCGACCTGACGCACGGCTTCTGGGTGCTGCTCGCCGTCCTGACCCTGGGGCGGACCACGGCGGGCGCCACCTGGTCGGCCGTGCGGGCGGCGGCGGCCGGGACCCTGGCGGGGGCGTTCGCGGCGGGGCTGCTGATCGTGGGGGCCGGGGGCGCCTCCGACGTGTACGCGGCGCTGCTCGTGCCGATGATGCTGGTGGCCTTCACGCTGGGCCCGCTCGGCGGCCCGTCCTGGGGCCAGGGGCTCTTCACGCTCGTCGTCGCCACGGCCTTCGCCCAGATCGCGCCGGTGACCTGGCGGCTCGCGGAGGCCCGTCTGGTCGACGTGCTCACCGGCAGCGCGATCGGCCTGCTGTGCGGCCTCCTCGCCTGGCCGGCGGGGGCCCGCGCCGAGATCCGGTACGGCATGTCGGGCCTGCTGCGGGCCGCCGCGCCGGTGGTCCGGGCCACGACGGCGGCGGTGACGGACGGGACCGGGGAGGGCGCGGTCCCGGCCGGGGAGGCGAAGGGCGCCGGCCCCGCCGGGTCCGCCTCCCCCGGCGTACGGCTCACCCTGCACCGGCTCCGGATCGCCGAGGCGGTCTACGCGCAGTACCGGACGGAGCCCGCCGCGGACGCCGCCGGGTCCGCCCACGACTGGCTCGCGGTGCTGGACTACGGGTCGCGGACGCTGGTCGGGGCCTACTGGCTGCCCCGTACGGACGGCATGCCCGGCCTTCCGGCGGACGCCCGGCGCTGGGCGCACGAGACGGCCGAGGAGGTGGTCGCGGCGGCCGTGCGGGCGGCGGGATTCCCCCCGGACGGCGTACGGGTCCGTCCCGCGCCCCTGCCGCCGGAGGTGGCGGAGCGGGTGCCCGCGCCGCTGCTGGCCCCGCTCACGGACGTGGAGGTCTGGCTCCACGCGCTCGCCCGGGACCTGGAGGCGGGCTCGCCCCGGGAGCCGGAGGACCGGAGGGACCGGAGGGACCGGAGGGACCGGCCGGGCGGTCAGCCCGCCCGGTGCACCACCGCGTCGCACAGCTCCGCGAGCGCCGACTTGGCGTAGCCGTCGGGCAGCGGCGCCAGCATCGCGCGGGCCTCCTCCGCGTACCGCACGGTGTCCCGGCGGGCCTGCTCCAGGGCCGGGTGGGCGCGCAGCCGGCGCAGGACCTCGGCGTGCCGGGCGTCGTCGGTGAGGTCGCCGTCGACGAGGGCGACGAGCTCGACGTCCCCGGGGCGCCCGTGCGCGGCGGCCGCGGCCCGCAGCCGCAGGACGGGCAGGGTCGGGATGCCCTCGCGCAGGTCGGTGCCGGGGGTCTTGCCGGACTCGTGGGAGTCGGAGGCGATGTCGAGGACGTCGTCGGCGAGCTGGAAGGCGACGCCGAGCCGCTCGCCGTACTGGGTGAGGGTGTCGACGACGCCCTCGTCGGCGCCGGCCATCATCGCGCCGAAGCGGCAGGCGACGGCGACGAGGGAGCCGGTCTTGCCGCCGAGGACGTCGAGGTAGTGGTCGACGGGGTCGCGGCCGTCGGCGGGCCCGGCGGTCTCCAGGATCTGGCCGGTGACGAGCCGCTCGAACGCCTCGGACTGGATGCGGACGGCCTCCGGGCCGAGGTCCGCGAGCGTGTGGGAGGCGCGGGCGAAGAGGAAGTCGCCCGTGAGGACGGCGATCGAGTTGCCCCAGCGGGTGTTGGCGCTGGGGACGCCGCGCCGGACGTCGGCCTCGTCCATGACGTCGTCGTGGTAGAGCGTGGCGAGGTGGGTCAGTTCGACGACCACGGCGGCGGGCACGATGCCGGGCGCGTAGGGGTCGCCGAACTGGGCGGCGAGCATCACGAGCAGCGGGCGGAAGCGCTTCCCGCCGGCCAGGACGAGGTGCTGCGCGGCCTCCGTGATGAAGGGGACGTCGCTCTTGGTGGCGGCCAGGAGGCCCGCCTCCACGGCCGCCAGACCGGTCTGGACATCGGCCTCAAGAGCCTGGTCCCGCACGCTGAGGCCGAACGGCCCGACGACGGTCACGAGGGGGTCTCCTGTCTGCTGACGCCTGCTGTCGCTACACGGTCGGCAGCGATCACACGGGACGGTCACACGGATTGTCGATGTGTCGCTGGATTCACTCAAGCCAGCGTATCCGGTCACCTTTCGATCACCGTGGGCGCCTTCCCGTCACCCCCGGTATGTTCGTGATCGGCCGATACCACCAGGAGTAGGCGCTTTGTCCCGAACGAACATCGACACCGACCCGGACGGCGAGCAGCCCCCGCCGGAGGACGACCACGCCTTCCTCGGGCACCCGAGGGGCCTGCTGACCCTCTCGGGCCTGGAGGTCTGGGAGCGGTTCTCGTTCCTCGGCATGCAGGCGATCCTCGTCCTGTACTTCGCCGCCGCCGTCGCCGACGACGGGCTCGGCATGTCCCCGGGCACCGCCGCCTCGGTCTCCGCCGCCTACGGCACGCTGGTCTACCTGGTCTCGGTGGCCGGCGGCTGGCTCGCGGACCGCGTCCTCGGCTCGTACCGCGCCGTCCTGTGGGGCGGGATCCTGATCGCCTGCGGCCACTACTCCATGGCGGTCCCCACGGCCGCCATGACCTGGGTGGGGCTCGGTCTGATCAGCGCCGGGACCGGGCTGCTCAAGCCGAACGTGGCGACGATGGTCGGCAAGCTCTACCGCACGGACGACGACCGCCGCGACGCCGGTTTCGCGCTCTACTACACGGCGATCAACATCGGCGCCTTCGCCGGTCCGCTGATCACCGGCTGGCTCGCCGACCACCGGGGCTACCACTGGGGCTTCTCGGCCGCCGCGATCGGCATGACCTTCGGCCTGGTGCAGTACGTGGCGGGCCGGCGTCACCTGGCCGGACGCAGGCACGCCGCCGAGTTCGCGCTCGCCCCGGACGCCATGCGCCGGGCGGTCCGGCTGATGGTCGCGGGCGCGGTCGTGGTGGCCGTCGTCGCCACGGTCCTGGCCCTGGCCGGGTGGCTGACGATCGACCGGTTCGTGGACGTGCTGACCCTGGTCTCGGTGGTCGCGCCGGTCGTCTACTTCCGGGTGATGTTCACCAGCCCCCGGGTCACGCCCGAGGAGCGCGGCCGGCTGCGGCCGTACGCGGTGCTCTTCCTGGCCTCGGTGGTGTTCAACTTCATCCTCTTCCAGGCGTACTCGACGATGATCCTGCTGGCCTCCACCAACGCCCGCACCACGATCCTCGGCTTCGACTTCCCGGCGAGCTGGTACGCCTCCGCCCTCGGCGCCTTCGAGGTGGCCCTGGCGCCCGTGGTGGCCGCCGTCTGGTCCCGGATGGGCCACCGCCAGCCGCACGTCTCGAACAAGATCGCGTTCGGGGTGGTCCTGGGCGGCCTGTCCTTCCTCCTGATGGTCCTGCCGACCTCCGGGCACGCGGACGACACCTACCGGATGGCCGCCTGGTGGATCGTCGGCTCGTACGTGCTCCTCGGCCTCGGCGACGTGCTCCTGGAGACCTCCGGGATGTCCGCCACCAGCAAGCTCGCCCCGAAGGCCTTCTCCAGCCAGACGATGTCGCTCTGGTTCCTCTCCCTCGCCCTGGCCAACGGGATCCAGGCCCAGACCGTGAAGCTCTACGACGACGTCCCCAAGCCCGTGTACTTCGGCGTGAACGGCGCGGTGGCCGTCGCCGCCGGCCTCGTCGTGATCGCCCTGGCGCCCTGGCTGCGCCGCACCATGCACCCCGTCCGCTGAGCGCCGCACCCCGCCTTCTCCCGTCCCCGAGGTGACCCGATGCCGAAGATCCGCACCGACTTCCCGTACGAGACCCGCCGCGAGGACGTCCGCATCCCGATGGCGGACGGCACCCTGCTCTACGCGCGCGTGTGGCGCCCGGTCACCGAGGAGCCCGTACCGGCGCTCCTGGAGTACCTGCCGTACCGCCTGACCGACTGGACCGCGCCCCGCGACCACCAGCGCCACCCCTGGTACGCGGGCCACGGCTACGCCTCCGTACGGGTGGACGTGCGCGGCCACGGCAACAGCGGGGGGCTGCCGGGCGACGAGTACGACGCGACCGAGCTGGCGGACGGCGTGGCCGTGGTGCACTGGCTCGCCGAGCAGCCCTGGTGCACGGGCCGGGTCGGCATGTTCGGCATCTCCTGGGGCGGCTTCAACTCGCTGCAGATCGCCGCCCTCGCCCCCGAGCCCCTGAAGGCGGTCGTCACCGTCTGCTCCACCGACGACCGGTACGACAACGACGTGCACTACATGGGCGGCTCGGTCCTCGGCGTCGACATGCACGCCTGGGGCGCCACCATGCTCGCCTTCGCCTCCCGGCCGCCGGACCCGGAGTACGCGGGCGAGGAGTGGCGCGCGATGTGGCTGCGGCGCCTGGAGGCCGTGGAGCCCCTCGTCGACACCTGGCTCTCCCACCAGACCCGGGACGCCTACTGGAGGCACGGCAGCGTCTGCGAGGACTACGGGGCGATCGGGGCGGCCGTCCTCGCCGTGGGCGGCTGGCACGACCCGTACCGGGACACCGTCCTGCGGCTCGTCGAGCACCTCCCGGCGGACCGGGTGCGCGGGATCGTCGGGCCGTGGTCGCACCAGTACCCGGACCGGGGCCTGCCGCCGGGGCCCGCGATCGGCTTCCTCCAGGAGACCCTGCGCTGGTGGGACCACCACCTCAAGGGGGCCGCGAACGGCGTGATGGACGAGCCGCTGCTGCGGTCCTGGATCAGCGACTCGCACCCGCCGGCCACCGTCTACGAGGAGCTGCCGGGCCGCTGGGTCGCCGACCCCGCCTGGCCCTCCCCGCACGTCACCCCCGTCACGTACGGCTTCCAGGGCTCCCCGGTCGTCGTCGACTCGCCCCAGCAGACCGGGATCGACGCGGGCCGCTTCTTCCCCTTCGGCAACGACGCCGACCTGCCGCCCGACCAGCGCGAGGAGGACGCCCACTCGGCCTGCTTCGACTTCCCCGTGCCCGAGGACGGCGGCCCGGTCGAGATCCTGGGCCGCCCGTCGGTGAACCTGTCCCTGCGCGCGGCCGCCCCCACCGGGCAGGTGATCGCCCGGCTCTGCGACATCGCCCCGGACGGCTCCTCCACCCTCGTCACCCGGGGCGCCCTGAACTTCTCCGCCCGCCGCGGCCGCGACCGGGCCGAACCGGCCCTGATCGGGGAGACGGAGGGCTTCGCCTTCGAGCTGAACGGCATCGGGCACGCCTTCGCGCCCGGCCACCGGGTGCGGCTCGCGGTCTCCTCCACGTACTGGCCGTGGATCTGGCCCCAGCCCGACGCGGCGGGCTTCACCCTCGACCCGGCGGGCTCCTCCCTCACCCTGCCGGTCCGCCGCCGCACCGAGGACGCGGTCGTGTGGGAGGAGCCGGAGCAGGCCGAGCCGCTGGGCGTGGTCCACCCGGCCTCCCCGGAGGAGCGGCGTCCGGAGCGGGTGGTGGTCCGGGACGTGGCCAAGGGCGAGTGGCGCCTGGAGGTGGATCCGAAATACGGGGGCACGCGCGTGTACCCGGACGGGCTGGAGTTCACCGAGGACGCCCTGGAGACGTACACGATCGAGGAGAGCGGCCCGCTGACCGCCCGCACCCGCTCGGACTGGACGATCCGGCTGCGCCGCCCCGACCGGGGCTGGGACGTCGGCGTGGACACCCGCTCGGAGATCACCTGCGACGCGGAGGCCTTCCACACCTGGAACGAGGTGGTGTGCCGGGAGGGCGACGAGGTCGTCTTCCGCCGCACCTGGGAGAAGCGGATCCCCCGTACGGCGGGCTGAGCGCGCGTACGGGGGATCCGGGACCGCTGGTTACGCCTGCGTGCCGGCCTTGCGGCGGCGGGCGGCGAAGACCACGCCGGCGCCGAGGGCGACGGCCCCGGCGGCGGCCAGGCCGAGCTGCGGCAGGACGTCGTTGGCGCCGGTGGCGGCGAGGGTGCCGCCGGTCGTCACCGGGGTGGTGGACGAACCGCCCTGCTGGGTGATGCCGGTGGTGCCGGTGGTGGTCACCGGGGCGGGCGTCGAGGTGGAGGGCGACGGGGTCGGGGTCGGCTTCGGCTTGTCGTCCTTGGCGGCGAGGATGTCGAAGTCGGTGTACCCGTCGTCCAGGCTGATGCCGCAGGTGGAGTCGTTGTTCTCGTACTGGCCGAAGGCGAAGACCGAGCCCGCGCCGGCGGGGGCGCCGGCGTCGACCGTGAGGCGCAGCTTCACGTCGTAGTGGGCGCCCTTGGCGAGCTTCCCGACCTCGATGGACTCGAACTCCTCGCTGACGGGAGTCCATTCGAGGACGTCCGCCGAGGACCACTCGACGGGGATCGTCCACTTCTCGAAGTCCGTGTCCTCGTCGATGTCCTCGCCGGGGCCGGGCTCGCGCAGGGCGTTGACGTAGACGTCGACGAGGTCCAGGGTCCGGTCGGAGGCGTTGGTGACGCGCATCGAGAAGACGGCGGGCTCTCCGGCGGTGACCTTCTCCGGGCCGCTCAGGGCGATCTTCACGGCCTCGTCCGGCTCGCAGACGCCCTCCATGTCCTCATAGGACGCCAGCTCCTCCTTGGCGTCGTCGAGCTTCCGGGAGGCCTCCTCCTTCGCCACCTCGGCGCGGTGGAACACCTGCGAGGCGGCGGCCGAGGCGTCGGCCAGGTCCTTCGAGGCCGCGCTCAGCGCCGTGTCGGCGGCGGTCTTGGCGGTGGCGGCCTCCCCGGCCTTCCCCTTCGCGGCCTCGACGGCGTCGTCGGCGGCCTGCTTCTGCTCGGGGGTGGCGTCGACGGGAAGGTCCTTCTTCGCCTGCTCCGCCTCGGTGAGCGCCGTGTCGGCCGCGGTCTTGGCGGTGGCGGCCTCCTCGGCCTTCTTCTGGGCCGCGGTGACGGCGGCCCTGAGGGGGTGGTCGGCCTTCTCCAAGGCGTCGACGGCGGCCCCGGCCCCGGCGAGGGCGACGACGGCGTCGTCGTACTCCTTCTGCGCCAGCGCGACCGCGGCCTTGAGCTCGTCGAGCGTCGGCGGCTTGTCGTCCTCGCCCCGCGCGGGCTTCTGCGTCGACGCGGACGACGGCTTGGTGTCGGCGAACGCCGGGGCGGCGGACAGGAACACGACCGGGGTGGTCACGGCGGCGGCCACGGCGGTCGCGAGAATGCGACGGATCTTCACAGTGCGGGACCTTTTTCCTGGTCAGGGAAGAGTGCGGGAAAGCGGGCGCGCGCCCGCGGCTGCTTCACGCGGCGCGATACCACCGTGATCGTAGGGCCGGGGGCGCCCCCGCGGGAGGCCCGTTCCCGCGGCTCGGACCCGGGGGGAGACACCGGCGGGCACGCAAAGGGAGCGAACGCGGACAGTTGCCCACGGAGGCCGCGCTTTCCGTGTGATCCATGTCATCAGCGCCCGGCGGCCGGACCCGTAACGTGTCCCCCAACACCCGTGGAAAGCGAGGCAAGCACCGATGTCCGAGCACAGCCCGCTCGACCTGGCCGAGGGCGATCCCTTCGGCCCGCACAACCTCCCGTACGGCGTCTTCTCCACCGCCGAGGAGCCCGACCGGCGCCGGCTCGGCGTCCGGATCGGCGGGTACGTGCTGGACGCGGGGGCCGCGGCGCACGCGCTCGGCTCGCCGTACGCGTCACTCCTCGCGCAGCCCGGCCTGAACCCGCTGCTCGCCGCCGGGCGGACCGCCTGGCGCGACGTCCGCCGGGCGCTCACGGCCTGGGTGACCGTCCCCGCGCACCGGGCCGACGTCGAACCGCTCCTCCACCCCCTGGACGCGGTGACGCTGCACCTGCCCTACGAGGTCGCGGACTACGTCGACTTCTACGCGAGCGAGCACCACGCGACCAACGTGGGACGGATCTTCCGCCCCGACGGCGACGCGCTCACCCCCAACTGGAAGCACCTGCCGATCGGTTACCACGGGCGCGCGGGCACGGTCGTGGTCTCCGGCACCGACGTCGTGCGCCCCTCGGGGCAGCGCAGGGCGCCCACCGACCCGGCGCCGGTCTTCGGGCCCTCGGTGAAGCTGGACATCGAGGCGGAGGTCGGCTTCCTGGTCGGCACCCCGTCGGAGCTGGGCCGGCCGGTGCCGCTCGCCGACTTCCGGGAGCACGTCTTCGGCCTGACGCTGCTCAACGACTGGTCGGCGCGGGACGTGCAGGCCTGGGAGTACGTGCCGCTCGGCCCGTTCCTCGGCAAGTCGTTCCAGACGTCGGTCTCGGCGTGGGTGACGCCCCTGGAGGCCCTGGACGCGGCCCGGACCGCCCCGCCCGCACGGGACCTCCCCCTCCTGCCGTACCTGGACGACGCGGACGAGGAGGAGCCGGGCGGCTTCGACCTGCGGATCTCCGTGGAGATCAACGGCGAGGTGGTGGCCGAGCCGCCGTTCTCCTCGATGTACTGGACGGCGGCCCAGCAGCTCGCCCACATGACGGTGAACGGCGCGTCGCTGCGCACGGGCGACCTGTACGGCTCCGGGACGGTCTCCGGGCCGGAGGTGAACCAGCGCGGTTCGCTCCTGGAGCTCACCTGGAACGGGCGGGACGCGCTCGAACTGTCCGGCGGCAAGCGGACGTTCCTGGAGGACGGCGACGAGGTCGTCCTGACGGCGTGGGCGCCGGGCCCGGACGGCACCCGGGTCGCCCTGGGCGAGGTCCGGGGCCGGATCGCCCCCGCCGTCTGACCGTCAGGCGGCCCGCCAGAGGGCGGGGACGTTCGGCGGCTGCCAGCCGGGCTGGGCGGTGTGCGCCTGGAGGCACACGTAGCCCAGCCCGCCGTAGGTGACGGCGTCCCCGGCCTTGTAGGCCGTGCCGACCGCCCAACTGCCCCCCGGCGGCTGGGTGGTCGGGGTGGGCGTCGGCGTGGGGCCGGGGTTCTGCGCCACGTTCAGGACGAAGTCGAAGGCGGCCTCGCGCGCGCCGCCCGCGTCCCGCACGGTCATGAGCAGCCGCGGGTCGAAGAGGCTGTCGGTGTTGTTGCGGGGCTCGTTCGGGAAGTAGAGCTGCGTGGTGAGGACCGGGCGGCCGGGGGCCTGCACCTTGACGTGGAGGTGCCGGGTGCGGCCCGGGTAGAGGCCGGGCACGATCGTGGTGAGCTTGAAGGAGCCGTCGGCGCCGGTGAACTGGTGGCCGCGGAAGCGGAACCCGGTGTTGTCGTAGGCGCCGTTGGTGTCGGCCTGCCAGAAGTCCAGCAGGACGCCGGATATCGGCCGGCAGGCGAGCCCGAAGGCGTACCCGCTGACGGTGAGCCGGACGCCGGGGGTGTTGGCCTCCGACAGGCTGGTCCGCAGCGGGGAGTTGGGCTTGAAGTACGGGCCCTCGATCTGCTCCGGGGTGGGATCGTCGCCGTCGTCGCACGCGGGGGTGAGCGCGGGCGCCTCGCCGCTCTCCGTCAGGGTGCGGGCGAGCGCGGGGACGCCCATGAGCACCGCGGGCGCCGCCATGCCGGCCGCGAGCGCGGCCCGCAGGACGGTCTTGCGGCTGACGTGCCCGGTGCTGGTCTCGTGGTCCATGTGCCTGGCTCCTCGGGTGGGGGCTGGGATCGGCAACGAACCTAGGGGCCCGCGGCACCGGGTTCGATGGACGGAACACGGCGGTCGTGGTCTTTTCGGAAGCGCCCGGGACTGCGGCCGACCTCCCTGCGGAAGAAGCGGCAGAAGTAGGCGGCGTCCTCGAACCCGACCCGCGCGGCGACCTGCCGCACGGGCAGCGCGGTGGCGACGAGCAGCCGCTGCGCCTCCCGCACCCGCTCCTGGCGCAGCAGCGCGGCGGGGGTGCGTCCGGTGGCGGCCCGCACCACCTCGGTGAGGTGCCCGGGCGTCACCCCGATCCGCTCGGCGCACTCCCGTACGGAGAGCCCGGCGGTCCCGGCGGTACGGGCGAGGCGCAGGAACTCCCCGGCCAGGCCCGACGACGGCTCCCCTCCCCCGCCCGTGCCGCCGGGCAGCCGGACGGTCCGCACGAGGAGGACGTGGAGCAGGGACCGCAGCACCCCGGCGAACCCGTCGGCCCCGTGCCGGTACTCCTCGGCCAGGTCGCCCATCAGCCGGGCCGTGCGCTCGTGGGTGGCGGCGTCGAGGTCCACCCAGGGCCGCTCCCCGAGCCGCCGCAGCAGTTCCTCGTCGTCGGGTCCGCCGACCAGGAACTCGGGCGTGAAGAGGGCGAGCGACCCTTCGAGCCCGCGCACGCCCTCCCAGTGGTGCACCTGTCCGGGCAGGATCACCCCGAGCTGCGGCGGCCGCACCTCGTACCGCTCCAGGTCGAGCACGTGGACCCCGCTCCCCTCGACGACGTGCACGATCTCGTAGAAGGTGTGCCGGTGCGGGTACGCGGCCCGCGACATCGGTCCCATCGCGTCGAACCCCCCGGCGGCGAAGGGCACCTGGTCGGGCAGCCGCAGTTCGAGCCGGTGCACGGGCGGGTCGCCGTTCCTCGGCGCGGCGCAGGGCGCTCCGGGTAAGACCGTGGTGCCGCGCATGGAACCATCCCTCCACGACTGGTACAGACCATTCGGTGTGGCTCCCACGATGGCACGGCGCCCGGCGGGGGTGAAGTACGCCGAAGGGCCCGGCTCCTGGGGAGCCGGGCCCTTCACGCGCGTCCGTCCGGGGTCACCGCACGAACACGCTCGCCTGGTTCGCCAGGTCCAGGAAGTACTGCGGGGCGAGGCCGAGGGCCAGGGTGACGGCCACGCCCGCCGTGATGGTGACCGTGGTCAGGGCCGAGGGCACGGCGACCGTGGGGCCGTCCGCCTTGGGCTCGCTGAAGAACATGAGCACGATGACCCGGATGTAGAAGAAGGCGGCGATCGCCGAGGAGATCACGCCGACCACCACCAGGACGCCCGCGCCGCCCTCCGCCGCCGCCTTGAAGACCGCGAACTTGCCGGAGAAGCCGGAGGTCAGCGGGATGCCGGCGAAGGCGAGCAGGAAGACCGCGAAGACCGCCGCGACGAGCGGCGAACGGCGGCCCAGACCGGCCCACTTGGAGAGGTGGGTGGCCTCGCCGCCCGCGTCCCTGACCAGGGTGACGACGGCGAAGGCGCCGATCGTCACGAAGGAGTACGCCCCCAGGTAGAAGAGGACGGACGAGATGCCGCTCGGGGTGGCGGCGATGACGCCCGCGAGGAGGAACCCGGCGTGCGCGATCGAGGAGTACGCCAGGAGCCGCTTGATGTCGGTCTGGGTGATCGCGATGATCGCGCCGCCCAGCATCGTCACGATCGCGACGCCCCACATGACCGGCCGCCAGTCCCACGTGAGGCCCGGGAGCACCACGTAGAGCAGGCGGAGCAGCGCGCCGAAGGCGGCGACCTTGGTCGCGGCGGCCATGAAGCCGGTGACCGGGGTCGGGGCGCCCTGGTAGACGTCGGGGGTCCACATGTGGAACGGCACGGCGCCGACCTTGAAGAGGAGCCCCATGAGGACCATGGCGAAGCCGATGAGGAGCAGCGCGTCGTTCCCCATGGTGTCGGCGAGCGCCGGGTTCACCGAGGCGACCGTCCCGTCGACGACGTCGGCGATCGTGGCGTACGAGACGGAGCCCGCGTAGCCGTAGAGCAGGGCGATCCCGAAGAGCAGGAAGGCCGAGGAGAAGGCGCCGAGCAGGAAGTACTTGACGGCCGCCTCCTGCGACATCAGCCGCTTGCGGCGGGCGACGGCGCACAGCAGGTACAGCGGGAGGGAGAAGACCTCCAGGGCGACGAAGAGCGTCAGGAGGTCGTTGGCCGCCGGGAAGACCAGCATGCCGGCGACGGCGAAGAGGGCGAGCGGGAACACCTCGGTGGTGGTGAACCCGGCCTTGACCGCCGCCTTCTCCTGGTCGCTGCCGGGGACCGCGGCGGCCTCGGCGGCGAAGGAGTCGACCCGGTGGCCGTGGTCGGCCGGGTCGAGCCGGCGCTCGGCGAAGGTGAAGACCGCCACGATCGAGGCCAGGAGGATGGTGCCCTGGAGGAAGAGGGCGGGTCCGTCGACCGCGATGGCGCCCATGGCCGCGATGTGGGCCTTGGTGGAGCCGTACCCGCCGGCCGCCAGGCCGACGACGGCGGCGAAGGAGGCGGCGAGCGCGAGGACGCTCAGGAAGACCTGGGCGACGTAGCGGCCCCGGCGGGGCACGAACGCCTCGACGAGGACGCCGAGGACCGCGGCGCCGACCACGATGAGCACGGGCGCGAGCTGCGTGTACTCGATGTGGGGCGCCGGGATCTTCTCCAGCGGCTCGGCGGCGGCCGTCCACAGGGTGTGGACGGAGGATGCGACGGCGGGAGTGCTCACTTGGCCGCCTCCACTTCAGGCTGGGGGTCCTTCTGCTGGACGTCGGACATGGTGTGCCGCACCGCCGGGTTCACCACGTCCGTCAGCGGCTTCGGGAAGACCCCGAGGAAGATCAGGAGGGCGATCAGCGGGACGACCACGGCCAGCTCGCGCGGCCGCAGGTCGTGCAGCCCGCGCACCTCCTCCTTCACCGGCCCGGTCATCGTCCGCTGGTACAGGACGAGGGTGTAGAGCGCGGCGAGGACGATGCCGGTGGTGGCGACGACACCGGCCACCGGGTAGCGGGCGAAGGTGCCGACCAGGACCAGGAACTCGCTGACGAACGGGGCGAGTCCGGGCAGCGACAGGGTCGCGAGGCCGCCGATCAGGAAGGTGCCGGCGAGCACCGGGGCGACCTTCTGCACGCCGCCGTAGTCGGCGATGAGCCGCGAGCCGCGCCGGGAGATCAGGAACCCGGCGACCAGCATCAGGGCGGCCGTCGAGATGCCGTGGTTGACCATATAGAGCGTGGCGCCGGACTGGCCCTGGCTGGTCATCGCGAAGATGCCCAGGATGATGAAGCCGAAGTGCGAGATGGACGCGTAGGCGACCAGGCGCTTGATGTCCCGCTGCCCGACGGCGACCAGCGCCCCGTAGACGATGCTGATCAGGGCGAGGACGACGATCGCGGGCGTGGCCCACTTCGAGGCCTCGGGGAAGAGCCCGAGGCAGAAGCGGAGCATCGCGAAGGTGCCGACCTTGTCGACGACGGCGGTGATGAGGACGGCGACCGGGGCGGTCGCCTCCCCCATCGCGTTCGGCAGCCAGGTGTGCAGCGGCCACAGCGGCGCCTTCACCGCGAAGGCGAAGAAGAAGCCGAGGAACAGCCAGCGCTCGGTGCTGGTCGCGATCTCCAGGGAGCCGTTGGCCCGGGCCCCGGCGATCTCGGTGAGCGAGAAGTTCCCCGCGACCACGTAGAGCCCGATGACGGCGGCCAGCATGATCAGGCCGCCGACCAGGTTGTAGAGGAGGAACTTGACGGCCGCGTAGGAGCGCTGGGCCGCCGCGTTCTCGTCGGAGCCCGCGTGGGCGCGGTCGCCGAAGCCGCCGATGAGGAAGTACATCGGGATGAGCATGGCTTCGAACAGGATGTAGAAGAGGAAGACGTCGGTGGCCTCGAAGGAGAGGATCACCATCGCCTCGACCATGAGGATCAGGGCGAAGAAGCCCTGGGTCGGACGCCAGCGCTTCGAGGACGTCTCCAGGGGGTCGGCGTCGTGCCAGCCGGCCAGGATCACGAACGGGATCAGCAGCGCGGTGAGCGCGATCAGCGCCACCCCGATGCCGTCCACGCCCAGCTCGTAGCGGACGCCGAAGTCCTTGATCCAGGCGTACGACTCGGTGAGCTGGTACCGCTCGCCGCCCGGCTCGAACCGGGCGAAGACGAGTCCGGCGAGGACGAGCGTGGCGAGCGAGACGAGCAGCGCCAGCCACTTGGCGGCGGTGCGGCGGGCGGCGGGCACGGCGGCGGTCAGGACCGCACCGACCGCCGGCACCGCTGCCGTCACCGTAAGGAGCGGGAAAGACATGGTGATTACACCGCCCTCATCAGCAGGGTCGCGGCGATCAGCACCGCCGTACCTCCGAACATGGAGACCGCGTACGAGCGGGCGTAGCCGTTCTGGAGCTTGCGCAGCCGGCCGGAGAGGCCGCCGACGCCCGCCGCCGTGCCGTTGACGACGCCGTCCACCAGGGAGTGGTCGACGTAGACGAGCGAGCGGGTGAGGTGCGTGCCGCCCGTGACGAAGACGGCGTGGTTGAAGTCGTCCTGGAGCAGGTCGCGGCGGGCCGCCCGGGTGAGCAGCGAGCCGCGCGGGGCGACCACCGGGACCGGCCGGCGCCCGTACTGGAGGTAGGCCAGGCCGACGCCGATCACCATGACGGCGACGGTGCAGGCGGTGACGGCCGCGGCGCCGATCGGCGGGTGCCCGTGCTCGTAGCCGGTGACCGGCTCCAGCCACTCGACGAACCCGGCGAACTCGAAGACCGCGCCTCCGGCGACCGATCCGACGGCGAGCAGCACCATCGGGATCAGCATGGACTTCGGCGACTCGTGCGGGTGCGGCATGGCTCCCGCGGCGTGCTCGGCGGCCGGTTCGGCGTCGGGCGTCCGGTCCGGGTCGGGCGCCGGCTGCCAGCGCTTCTCGCCGAAGAAGGTCATCAGCATCACGCGGGTCATGTAGTACGCGGTGATGGCCGCGCCGAGGAGGGTGACCGCGCCGAGGATCCAGCCCTCGGCGCCGCCCTTCGCGAAGGCCGCCTCGATGATCTTGTCCTTGGAGAAGAAGCCGGACAGGCCGGGGAAGCCGATGATCGCCAGGTAGCCGAGGCCGAAGGTCACGAAGGTGACCGGCATGTACTTCCGCAGGCCGCCGTACTTCCGCATGTCGACCTCGTCGTTCATGCCGTGCATGACCGAACCGGCGCCGAGGAAGAGCCCGGCCTTGAAGAAGCCGTGCGTCACCAGGTGCATGATCGCGAAGACGTACCCGATGGGGCCGAGGCCGGCCGCCAGGATCATGTAGCCGATCTGCGACATCGTCGAACCGGCGAGCGCCTTCTTGATGTCGTCCTTGGCGCAACCGACGATCGCACCGAAGAGGAGCGTGACGGCGCCGACGACGGTGACGACGAGCTGCGCGTCCGGCGCGGCGTTGAAGATGTCGGCGGAGCGGACGATCAGGTAGACGCCGGCGGTCACCATCGTGGCCGCGTGGATGAGGGCCGAGACCGGGGTCGGGCCCTCCATCGCGTCCCCGAGCCAGGACTGCAGCGGCACCTGGGCCGACTTGCCGCAGGCCGCGAGGAGCAGCATCAGGCCGATCGCGGTCAGCGTCCCCTGCGAGGCCTGCCCGCTCGCCTCCAGGACCGGCCCGAAGGCGAAGGTCCCGAAGGTGGTGAACATCAGCATGATGGCGACCGAGAGGCCGATGTCACCGACCCGGTTGACCAGGAACGCCTTCTTGGCGGCGGTGGCCGCGCTCGGCTTGTGCTGCCAGAACCCGATCAGGAGGTACGAGGCGAGGCCGACGCCCTCCCAGCCGAAGTACAGGAGCAGGTAGTTGTCGGCGAGGACGAGCAGGAGCATCGCCGCGACGAACAGGTTCAGGTAGCCGAAGAACCGGCGGCGCCGCTCGTCGTGCTCCATGTAGCCGATGGAGTACACGTGGATGAGGGTGCCGACCCCGCTGATCAGCAGGACGAACGTCATGGAGAGCTGGTCGAGCTGGAAGGCCATGTCCGCCTGGAAGCCCTCGACGGGGATCCAGGTGAAGAGCCGCTGGTGCAGGGCCCTCTCCTCGGCGCCCTTGCCGAGCATGTCGGCGAAGAGCGCCAGGCCGATCGCGAAGGAGACGGCCGCGAGGAGCGTGCCGATCCAGTGGCCGGCCCTGTCGAGGCGCCGGCCGCCGCAGAGCAGGACGGCGGCGCCCAGCAGGGGCGCGCCGACGAGCAGAGCGATGAGATTTTCCACGGTCAGCCCCTCACAGCTTCATCAGGCTTGCGTCGTCGACCGAGGCCGAGTGGCGGGCACGGAAGACGGACACGATGATCGCGAGCCCGACGACGACCTCCGCGGCGGCGACGACCATCGTGAAGAAGGCGATGACCTGGCCGTCGAGGTTGCCGTGCATGCGGGAGAAGGTGACGAACGCGAGGTTGCAGGCGTTGAGCATCAGCTCCACGCACATGAAGACCACGATCGCGTTGCGCCGGATCAGGACCCCGGCCGCGCCGATGGTGAACAGCAGGGCGGAGAGGTACAGGTAGTTGACGGGATTCACCGGGTGGCCTCCTCTTCGTCCCGGTCCCGGCCGAGCCGCTCCTCGGAGCGCTGCTCCAGGGCCTTGAGGTCGGCCATGGCCTCGGTGGACACGTCCCGGATCTGGCCCCGCTTGCGCAGGGTGCCCATGACGGTGAGCTCCGCCGGGGTGCCGTCGGGCAGCAGGCCCGCGACGTCCACGGCGTTGTGCCGGGCGTAGACGCCGGGCGCGGGCAGCGGCGGCACGTGCTTGCCCTCCCGCACGCGCTGCTCGGCGAGCTCGCGCTGGGTGCGGGCGCGTTCGGTGCGCTCGCGGTGGGTGAGGACCATCGCGCCGACGGTGGCGGTGATGAGGAGCGCGCCGGTGATCTCGAAGGCGAAGACGTACTTGGTGAAGATGAGGGCGGCGAGGCCCTCGACGTTTCCGCCGCGCGCGCCGTTGGCGGCGCCGAGGCCGGCGAACTCGGTGATCGAGGCGTTCCCGATGCCGGCGGCGAGCAGGATCCCGAAGCCGAGGCCGCAGGCGGCGGCCCACCAGCGCTGGCCCTTGAGGGTCTCCTTCAGGGAGTCCGCGGCCGTGACGCCGACCAGCATGACGACGAAGAGGAAGAGCATCATGATCGCGCCGGTGTAGACGACGATCTGGACGACGCCGAGGAAGTACGCGCCGTTGGCCAGGTAGAAGACCGCCAGGACGATCATGGTTCCGGCGAGGCAGAGCGCGGAGTGGACGGCCCTGCGCATCAGGATCGTGCACAGCGCGCCGATCACGGCGACGGTGCCGAGGACCCAGAACTGGACGGCCTCGCCGGTGGAGGTCGCGTAGGCCGCGAGGGTCTCGGTGGCGAAGGGGGCGACAGGGGCGACGGGGACGAGGGGGGCGCTCACGCGTCCACCTCCTCGTCGGCGTCGTCCTTCTCCCCCTTGGAGGCGGCGGTCTGCCGGACGGTGCCGGGGGCGGCCCCGGTGACCAGGCCCCGGTAGTAGTCCTGCTCGTCCATGCCCGGGAAGATCGCGTGCGGGGTGTCGACCATCTCCTCCTCCAGGCCGGCGAGGAGCTGCTCCTTGGTGTAGATCAGGTTCGCCCGGGAGGAGTCGGCCAGTTCGAACTCGTTGGTCATCGTCAGCGCGCGCGTGGGGCAGGCCTCGATGCACAGGCCGCACAGGATGCAGCGGGCGTAGTTGATCTGGTAGACGCGGCCGTAGCGCTCGCCGGGCGAGTAGCGCTCCTCGTCCGTGTTGTCCGCGCCCTCCACGTAGATGGCGTCGGCGGGACAGGCCCAGGCGCACAGCTCGCAGCCGACGCACTTCTCCAGGCCGTCGGGGTGACGGTTGAGCTGGTGCCGGCCGTGGAAGCGGGGCGCCGTCGTCTTCTGCTGCTCCGGGTACTGCTCGGTCAGCCGCTTCTTGAACATGGCCTTGAAGGTCACGCCGAAGCCGGCCACCGGATTCTGGAAGTCAGACACCGTCCGTCTCCTTTCCATCACTCGCAGTAGCAGTATCGGGGGCGCCACTGACAACGAGGTCCCGCTGGTGCCGTGACCTGCGCCGGGGCACGGGCGGCAGGGACTGTCCGGGCTTGGGCGGTACGGGGAAGCCGCCGGCCATCGGGTCGAAGGCCCGGTCCTCCTCGGGGGCGGGCGCCGCCGCCTTCGCCTTCCGGTCGCGGAAGAGGTCGACCACGAAGGAGAGGAGGAGCAGGGCGAGCACGGCCCCGGCCACGTACAGGACGATGTTGGTGAACGCGATGTTCTCGTTGCGCAGCGCCCGGACGGTGGCGACCAGCATCAGCCAGACCACGGAGACCGGGATGAGGACCTTCCAGCCGAGCTTCATCAGCTGGTCGTAGCGGACGCGGGGCAGGGTGCCGCGCAGCCAGATGAAGAAGAACAGCAGCAGCTGCACCTTGATCACGAACCAGAGCATCGGCCACCAGCCGTGGTTCGCGCCCTCCCAGAAGGTGGAGACCGGGTACGGGGCCCGCCAGCCGCCCAGGAAGAGGGTCGTCGTCACGGCCGAGACCGTCACCATGTTCACGTACTCGGCGAGCATGAACATCGCGAACTTGATGGACGAGTACTCGGTGTTGAAGCCGCCGACGAGGTCGCCCTCGGACTCCGGCATGTCGAAGGGGGCGCGGTTGGTCTCGCCGACCATCGTGACGACGTAGATGATGAACGAGACCGGCAGCAGGATCACGAACCAGCGGTCCGCCTGCGCCTCGACGATCGCCGAGGTCGACATCGACCCGGAGTAGAGGAAGACGGAGGCGAAGGCCGCGCCCATGGCGATCTCGTAGGAGATCATCTGCGCGCAGGAGCGCAGTCCGCCCAGGAGCGGGTACGTGGAGCCGGAGGACCAGCCCGCGAGGACGATGCCGTAGATGCCGACGGAGGCGACCGCGAGGACGTACAGCATCGCGATCGGCAGGTCGGTGAGCTGCATCGAGGTGCGGTGGCCGAAGACCGAGACCTCGTTGCCCGCCGGGCCGAAGGGGATCACGGCGATCGCCATGAAGGCGGGGATCGCGGCGACGACCGGGGCGAGGACGTAGACGACCTTGTCGGCCTTCTTGACGATCACGTCCTCCTTGAGCATCAGCTTGATGCCGTCCGCGAGGGACTGGAGGAGGCCCCAGGGGCCGTGCCGGTTGGGGCCGACGCGCAGCTGCATCCAGGCGACGACCTTGCGCTCCCACACGATGGAGAAGAGCACGGTCACCATGAGGAAGGCGAAGCAGAAGACGGCCTTGACCGCGACGAGCCACCAGGGGTCCGTGCCGAACATGGACAGGTCTTCAGCGGCGAGCGGCACGCTCATGCCTGCACCTCCGTGACGTCGGCGGGGCGCGGGGCCGCCAGGCCGATGCGGACCAGGTCGCCCGGGCGGGCGCCGGTGTCGGAGAGGACGCCGTGCCCGGTCAAGTTCAGCGGGAGCCAGACGACGCGGTCGGGCATCTCGGTGACCAGGAGCGGGAGGGCGGTCGACCCGGCCGGGCCGGTGACCTCCAGGAGGTCGCCGTCCTTGACGCCGGTGTCGGCGGCGGTGGCGGCGGAGAGCCGGGCGACCGCCGCGTGGCGGGTGCCGGCGAGGGCGGTGTCGCCCTCCTGGAGGCGGCCGAGGTCGAGCAGCATCCGGTGTCCGGCGAGGACGGCCTCGCCGTCGCCGGTGCGGGGCGCGGGCCGGCCGGGCTCGGTGGGCTCGGTGGCCCGCCCGTGGGCCCAGCCGCCGAGCCGGTCCAGCTCGCGCCGTACGGCCCTGAGGTCGGGCAGGCCCAAGTGGGCGTCGAGGGCGTCGGCCAGCATGTGCAGGGCGCGGGTGTCGGTCGGGGCGAGCGGCCGGGTCATCTGCTCCGGCTTGAGCGCGGCCTCGAACATCCGGGCCCTGCCCTCCCAGTTGAGGAAGGTGCCGGGCTTCTCGGCGACGGCGGCGACCGGCAGGACGACGTCGGCGCGGTCGGTGACCTCGCCGGGCCGCAGCTCCAGGGAGACCACGAAGGCCGCGTCGAGCGCCTCGCGCGCGCGTGCCGGGTCCGGCAGGTCGGCGACCTCGACGCCGGCGACGAGCAGGGCGGCGAGTTCGCCGGTGGCGGCGGCCTCCAGGATCTGGCCGGTGTCGCGGCCGTAGCGGGCGGGGAGTTCGCGCAGGCCCCAGGCGGCGGCGACCTCCTCACGCGCGCGGGGGTGGGTCGCGGGTCGGCCGCCGGGGAGCAGCGAGGGCAGCGCGCCCGCCTCGACCGCGCCGCGTTCGCCGGAGCGGCGCGGGATCCACACGAGCCGGGCGCCGGTGGCGGCGGCGGCCCGCAGGGCGGCGGTGAGCGCGCCGGGCACGCCCGCGAGGCGCTCGCCGACGGCGAGGACGGCGCCCTCCCTGCGGAGGTCCTCGGCGGCGGCGAGCCCGTCGCCGGTGAGGCCGACGCGGGAGGTGAGGGCGTCGAGCCACTCGGTCTCGGTGCCGGGGGCGGCCGGCAGCAGGGTGCCGCCGGTCTTCTCCAGGCCCCGGGTGGCGAAGGCGGCGACGGCGTAGGTCTTCTGGCCGCGCTTGCGCCATGCCTTCCGGAGCCGCAGGAAGACGCCGGGAGCCTCCTCCTCGGACTCCAGGCCGACGAGGAGCACGGCCGGGGCGGCCTCGAGCGAGGTGTACGTGACGCCCTTGCCGTCCAGGTCCCGTCCCCGGCCCGCGACGGCGGAGGCCAGGAAGTCGGCCTCCTCGCCGGAGTGGACCCGGGCCCGGAAGTCGACGTCGTTGGTGTCGAGGGCGACCCGGGCGAACTTGGCGTACGCGTAGGAGTCCTCGACGGTCAGCCGGCCGCCGGTCAGGACGCCGGTCCGGCCGCGGACGAGTCCGCGGGCGGCGGCCTCCAGGGCCTCGGGCCAGGAGGCGGGCTCCAGCTCACCGGTCGCGGCGTTCCGCACGAGCGGGGTGGTGAGCCGGTCGCGCTGTTGGGCGTACCGGAAGCCGAAGCGGCCCTTGTCGCAGATCCACTCCTCGTTGACCTCCGGGTCCTCGGCGGCGAGCCGCCGCATGACCTTGCCGCGCCGGTGGTCGGTGCGGGTGGCGCAGCCGCCCGCGCACTGCTCGCACACGGACGGCGAGGAGACCAGGTCGAAGGGGCGGGAGCGGAAGCGGTAGGCGGCCGAGGTGAGGGCGCCGACCGGGCAGATCTGGATGGTGTTGCCGGAGAAGTACGACTCGAAGGGGTCGCCCTCGCCGGTGCCGACCTGCTGGAGCGCGCCGCGCTCGATCAGCTCGATCATCGGGTCGCCCGCGACCTGGTTGGAGAAGCGGGTGCAGCGGGCGCAGAGCACGCAGCGCTCGCGGTCGAGGAGGACCTGGGTGGAGATCGGGATCGGCTTCTCGTAGGTGCGCTTGACGCCCTCGAAGCGGGACTCGGCCTGTCCGTGGGACATGGCCTGGTTCTGCAGGGGGCACTCGCCGCCCTTGTCGCAGACGGGGCAGTCGAGCGGGTGGTTGACGAGCAGCAGCTCCATCACGCCGTGCTGGGCCTTCTCGGCGACGGGGCTGGTGAGCTGCGACTTCACCACCATGCCGTCGGTGCACGTGATGGTGCAGGAGGCCATGGGCTTGCGCTGGCCCTCGACCTCGACGATGCACTGGCGGCAGGCGCCGGCGGGGTCGAGGAGCGGGTGGTCGCAGAAGCGCGGGATCTCGATGCCGAGCTGTTCGGCGGCGCGGATGACCAGGGTCCCCTTGGGGACGGAGACCTCGATGCCGTCGATGGTCAGCGTGACGAGGTCCTCCGGCGGCACGGCCGGGCTGCCGCCTCCCGTCGGTCCGGACTCGGTGACGGTCATGCGGTCACCTCCTTGTGGTTGTCCGCCCAGGCGGTCGACTTGGCCGGGTCGAAGGGGCAGCCCTTGCCCGTGATGTGCTGCTCGTACTCCTCGCGGAAGTACTTCAGGGAGGAGAAGATCGGCGAGGCGGCGCCGTCGCCGAGGGCGCAGAACGACTTGCCGTTGATGTTGTCGGCGATGTCGTTGAGCTTGTCGAGGTCGGACATCCGCCCCTTGCCTGCCTCGATGTCGCGGAGCAGTTGGACGAGCCAGTACGTGCCCTCGCGGCACGGTGTGCACTTGCCGCAGGACTCGTGGGCGTAGAACTCGGTCCAGCGGGTGACGGCCCGGACCACGCAGGTGGTCTCGTCGAAGCACTGGAGCGCCTTGGTGCCGAGCATGGAGCCGGCGGCGCCGACGCCCTCGTAGTCGAGGGGCACGTCGAGGTGCTCGTCGGTGAACATCGGGGTGGAGGAGCCGCCGGGGGTCCAGAACTTGAGGCGGTGGCCGGGGCGCATCCCGCCGCTCATGTCGAGGAGCTGGCGCAGGGTGATGCCGAGCGGGGCCTCGTACTGGCCGGGCGAGGCGACGTGCCCGGAGAGCGAGTACAGCGTGAAGCCCGGGGACTTCTCGCTGCCCATGGAGGTGAACCAGTCCTTGCCCTTGTTCAGGATCGCGGGAACGGACGCGATGGACTCGACGTTGTTCACCACGGTGGGGCAGGCGTAGAGGCCGGCGACCGCGGGGAAGGGGGGCCGCAGCCGGGGCTGGCCGCGGCGTCCTTCGAGCGAGTCGAGGAGCGCGGTCTCCTCGCCGCAGATGTACGCGCCGGCGCCGGCGTGCACGGTGAGTTCGAGGTCGAGTCCGCTGCCCAGGACGTTCTGCCCGAGGTAGCCGGCGGCGTAGGCCTCGCGGACGGCCTCGTGGAGGCGGCGCAGGACGGGGACGACCTCGCCGCGCAGGTAGATGAAGGCGTGGCTGGAGCGGATCGCGTAACAGGCGATCACGATGCCCTCGATGAGCGAGTGCGGGTTGGCGAAGAGGAGCGGGATGTCCTTGCAGGTGCCGGGCTCGGACTCGTCGGCGTTGACGACGAGGTAGTGCGGCTTGCCGTCGCCCTGCGGGATGAACTGCCACTTCATGCCGGTGGGGAAGCCGGCGCCGCCGCGGCCGCGGAGTCCGGACTCCTTGACGTACGCGATGAGGTCGTCGGGGCCCATCGCGAGGGCCTTGCGGAGGCCCTGGTAGCCCTCGTGGCGCTCGTAGGTCTCCAGGGTCCAGGAGTCGGGCTGGTCCCAGAAGGCCGAGAGGACGGGGGCGAGGAGCTTCTCGGGGCTGCTGTTGTTGATCTCGGCTGCCAAGGTCATCACTTCCCCTCCTGACCGGAGGCCTCACCGCGCGGGTGGACGATTCGACGGTGCGGCTGCTCGCCCTTGGCCAGTCGGAGGCCGACGAGGGAGGCGGGGCCCGCGCCGCCGGTGGCCTCGACGGCGCCGGGGCGCTCGTCGGGGAAGCCGGCGAGGATGCGGGCGGTCTCCTTGAAGGTGCAGAGCGGGGCGCCGCGGGTGGGCTCGACGGTCCGTCCGGCCCGCAGGTCGTCCACCATCTTCTTGGCGGACTCGGGCGTCTGGTTGTCGAAGAACTCCCAGTTGACCATCACGACGGGCGCGAAGTCGCAGGCGGCGTTGCACTCGATGTGTTCGAGGGTGACCTTGCCGTCCTCGGTCGTCTCGTTGTTCCCGACGCCGAGGTGTTCCTTGAGCTCGTCGAAGATGGCGTCGCCGCCCATGACCGCGCAGAGGGTGTTGGTGCAGACGCCGACCTGGTAGTCGCCGGAGGGCTTGCGCCGGTACATGGTGTAGAAGGTGGCGACGGCGGTGACCTCGGCGGTGGTGAGGCCGAGGACGTCGGCGCAGAACGCCATGCCGGTGCGGGTGACGTGGCCCTCCTCGGACTGCACGAGGTGCAGCATCGGCAGGAGCGCGGAGCGGGAGTCGGGATAGCGGGCGACGATGGCCCGCGCGTCCTCCTCCAGGCGGGCGCGGACGTCCGCCGGGTAGTCGGGGGCGGGGAGCTGGGGCATGCCCAGGCTGATCTGCTCGGTCATCGGTCGACGCCTCCCATCACGGGGTCGATGGAGGCGACGGCGACGATGACGTCGGCGACCTGGCCGCCCTCGCACATCGCCGCCATGGCCTGGAGGTTGGTGAAGGACGGGTCGCGGAAGTGGACCCGGTAGGGGCGGGTGCCGCCGTCGGAGACGACGTGCGCGCCGAGCTCGCCCTTGGGGGACTCGACGGCCGCGTAGGCCTGGCCGGGCGGGACCCGGAAGCCCTCGGTGACCAGCTTGAAGTGGTGGATCAGGGCCTCCATGGAGGTGCCCATGATCTTCTTGATGTGGTCGAGGGAGTTGCCGAGGCCGTCGGTGCCGAGCGCGAGCTGGGCGGGCCAGGCGATCTTCTTGTCGCCGACCATGACCGGGCCGGGCTCCAGGCGGTCGAGGCACTGCTCGACGATCCGCAGGGACTGGCGCATCTCCTCCAGGCGGATCAGGAAGCGCCCGTAGGAGTCGCAGGTGTCGGCGGTGGGGACCTCGAAGTCGTAGTCCTCGTAGCCGCAGTACGGGTCGGTCTTGCGCAGGTCGTGCGGGAGGCCCGCGGAGCGCAGGATCGGTCCGGTGGCGCCGAGCGCCATGCAGCCGGTGAGGTCGAGGTGGCCGACGTCCTGCATGCGGGCCTTGAAGATGGGGTTGCCGGTGGCGAGCTTGTCGTACTCCGGCAGGTTCTTCTTCATGGTCCTCACGAACTCGCGCACGGCGTCGACGGCGCCGGGCGGGAGGTCCTGGGCGAGGCCGCCGGGGCGGATGTACGCGTGGTTCATGCGCAGGCCGGTGATCAGCTCGTACAGGTCCAGGATCATCTCGCGGTCCCGGAAGCCGTAGATCATGATCGTGGTGGCGCCGAGCTCCATGCCGCCGGTGGCGATGCAGACCAGGTGCGAGGAGAGCCGGTTGAGCTCCATGAGCAGGACGCGGATCACGCTCGCGCGGTCCGGGATCTGCTCGGTGATCCCGAGGAGCTTCTCCACGCCGAGGCAGTACGCCGTCTCGTTGTAGAACGAGGTGAGGTAGTCCATGCGCGTGACGAAGGTGGTGCCCTGCGTCCAGGTCCGGTACTCGAGGTTCTTCTCGATGCCGGTGTGGAGGTAGCCGATGCCGCAGCGGGCCTCGGTGACGGTCTCGCCGTCGATCTCCAGGATGAGGCGGAGCACTCCGTGGGTGGACGGGTGCTGGGGCCCCATGTTGACGACGATCCGCTCGTCGTCGGCCTGGGCGGCGGACCGGGCGACCTCGTCCCAGTCGCCGCCGGTCACCGTGTAGACGGCGCCTTCTGTCGTCTCGCGGGGAGACGCGTGGGGAGTGGACATCAGCTGTACGACCTCCGCTGGTCCGGAGCCGGGATCTGGGCGCCCTTGTACTCGACGGCGATGCCGCCGAGGGGGTAGTCCTTGCGCTGCGGGTGGCCCTGCCAGTCGTCCGGCATCATGATCCGGGTGAGGGCGGGGTGGCCGTCGAAGACGATCCCGAAGAAGTCGTACGTCTCGCGCTCGTGCCAGTCGTTCGTCGGGTAGACGGCGACGAGGGACGGGATCCTCGGGTCGGTGTCCGGGGCCGAGACCTCCAGGCGGATCATCCGGCCGTGGGTGAGCGAGCGCAGGTGGTAGACGGCGTGCAGCTCGCGGCCCTTGTCGTGCGGGTAGTGGACGCCGGAGACGCCGGTGCAGAGCTCGAAGCGGAGCGCCGGGTCGTCGCGCAGGGTGCGGGCCGTGCGGACCAGGTGCTCGCGCTCGACGTGGAAGGTGAACTCGCCGCGGTCGACGACCGTCTTCTCGATCACGTTCTCCGGGAGGAGTCCCTGTTCCTCCAGGGCGCCCTCCAGCTCGTCGGCGACCTCGTCGAACCAGCCGCCGTAGGGCCGGGCGGCCGGGCCGGGGAGCCGGACCGAGCGGACGAGGCCGCCGTAGCCGGAGGTGTCGGCACCGCTCTGGGCGCCGAACATGCCGCGCTGGACGCGGACCTCCTCGCCGTGGTCCCCGCGCTGGCCCGGCAGGTTCTGCGCGCTGAGGTCCTTCTCTGGGTTGGGTGTCTCGTCGCTCACCGGAGCAGACCCTTCAATTCGATGGTCGGCAGTGCCTTGAGCGCCGCCTGCTCCGCCTCGCGCGCCGCCTCCTCGGCGTTCACGCCGAGCTTGGAGGTCTGGATCTTCTGGTGGAGCTTGAGGATCGCGTCGATCAGCATCTCGGGGCGCGGCGGGCAGCCGGGCAGGTAGATGTCGACCGGCACGATGTGGTCGACGCCCTGGACGATCGCGTAGTTGTTGAACATGCCGCCCGAGGAGGCGCAGACGCCCATGGAGATCACCCACTTGGGGTTGGGCATCTGGTCGTAGACCTGCCGCAGGACGGGCGCCATCTTCTGGCTGACGCGGCCGGCGACGATCATCAGGTCGGCCTGGCGCGGCGAGCCGCGGAAGACCTCCATGCCGAAGCGGGCCAGGTCGTACCGGCCGGCTCCGGTGGTCATCATCTCGATGGCGCAGCAGGCGAGGCCGAAGGTCGCGGGGAAGACGGACGCCTTGCGCACCCAGCCCGCGGCCTGTTCGACCGTCGTCAGCAGAAAGCCGCTCGGGAGTTTCTCTTCGAGTCCCATAGGTGCCCCTCAGCCCCTCAGTCCCATTCCAGGCCGCCGCGCCGCCACACGTAGGCGTAGGCGACGAAGACGGTGAGCACGAAGAGCAACATCTCCACGAGCCCGAAAAGCCCCAGGGCGTCGAAGGTGACGGCCCAGGGGTAGAGGAAGACGATCTCGATGTCGAAGACGATGAAGAGCATCGCCGTCAGGTAGTACTTGATCGGGAAGCGGCCGCCTCCGGCGGGCGTGGGGGTGGGCTCGATGCCGCACTCATACGCTTCCAGTTTCGCCCTGTTGTACCGCTTTGGCCCGATGAGCGTGGCCATGACCACGGAGAAGATCGCAAACCCCGCACCCAGGGCACCGAGCACGAGGACGGGCGCGTACGCATTCACGTTCCCCGCTCCTTCCAGTCGTCCTTGACCGTTGGACCGCACCGCCGCGCCGTGAAAGATCGCCCCCATGTGAGGCAGTTCACAAGCCCGGCTGCCCCGCATCTTATGCCTGCCCCTCTGTGATCTGCGACACGGGGTGCAGCACGTAGTTTGTGATCTCCACCACCTGACGAAGGATCATGAAGTCGGATGAGCGGTGATCTTGTCGCGCGAAGCGCCCAGGTGATCACCAGATGTGACATCCGTACCGGAAATCGCTGCTCGGAGGGGGTGTCGCACTATCAAGTGTTGGCGCCTACATGCAAATTGGCGATGGACGCGAACGGGTGGTAAAGGGCCCGCCCTTCGCCCGGTCGGGGGGCCGCGCGTACGGAGGTGGACACGTGCGCGTTTTCACGAGCTCGCCTGTGATCTGCGTCACGGGCCGGAAGCCCGAAAAGAAGGGGGCTTGGCCAAGGGTGTCAAGGAGTGGTAAGCGTCGGGCAATTCGGGCTTTTCAATGAAAACCCGTGATCAAGGCCTGGATGACTCATGCCCGATTTGCCCGTTACGGCGTCAATAAGGGTGTCACGGAAGCGGATTCACAGGTTCCGAACGTAACTGTGGCGCAATCCACGTTTCTTGAAGGGAACCGTCATGCCCTGATAGCGGTTGTCCCCATGTCCCACACCGCTCACATACCCAGCCACCGGAAGCCCCGCCGCAGCGCCTCGAAGCTCGCGCTCCGGGCCGGAGTTGCCGGTGGCGTCCTCGGCACCATCGCGGTGGCCGGTGCTGCCGGGCCGGCGAATGCCGAGCCGGTGACCGAGACCATCGAAATGCCCACCCTGGGCTCCCTCGACGTCGGCACGAACCTCGCGAGCGCGGTCGCCGCCTCCGCCGAGGCGTCCCAGCAGGAGGCCCTGGACCAGAGCCTCCAGAGCCTGGAGCAGGCGGCCCTCAAGAAGGCCGCCCAGGACGCCAAGAAGGCGAAGGCCGAGGCGGACCGCAAGGCCGAGGCCGAGCGCGCCGAGAAGGCCCGCCTCAAGGCCGAGAAGGAGCGCCAGGAGGCCGAGGAGGCCGCCGCCGCCGAGCGCGCCTCCCGCAGCGAGACGCGCACCCAGCTCTCCACCACCTCCTCGGGCTCCTCGGACGACGGCGGCTCGTCGTCCTCCGACGGCGGCTCCAGCGCCTCGGACAGCGGCAGCCGGACGCAGGCCCCCTCGGGCTCCGCCGCCTCGATCGTGGACTTCGCCCGCGCCCAGGTCGGCGACTCCTACGTCACCGGCGGCACCGGCCCCAACTCGTGGGACTGCTCCGGCCTCGTCCAGGCCGCCTACCGCGCGGCCGGCATCGACCTGCCCCGCATCTCGTACCAGCAGTCGAGCATGGGCAGCTCCGTCTCCCTGGACAGCCTCCAGCCGGGCGACATCCTGTACTGGGGCAGCCGCAGCGGCTCGTACCACGTCGCCGTCTACGTCGGCGGCGGCAAGTACGTCGGCGCGCAGAACTCCTCCACCGGCGTCGTCGAGCGCTCCCTGGACTGGGACCCGCCGTCGGGCGCCGTGCGCATCCTCTGAGCGCTCCCGCTCGCGCGGAAGGGCCGTCACTCCTCGGGGGAGTGACGGCCCTTCGCCGTGCGCGGGACCCGGGGTCAGGCCTTCGGGGCCACCTTCGACAGGCCGTTGATGATCCGGTCCATCGCGTCGCCGCCCGTCGGGTCCGTGAGGTTCGCCAGCATCTTCAGGGTGAACTTCATCAGGAGCGGGTGGGTCAGGCCGCGCTGGGCCGCGATCTTCATGATCTTCGGGTTGCCGATGAGCTTCACGAAGGCGCGGCCCAGCGTGTAGTAGCCGCCGTAGGTGTCCTTGAGGACCTGCGGGTAGTTCCGCAGGGCCAGTTCGCGCTGGGCCGGGGTCGCGCGGGCGTGCGCCTGGACGATGACGTCGGCCGCGATCTGCCCCGACTCCATGGCGTACGCGATGCCCTCGCCGTTGAACGGGTTGACCAGGCCGCCCGCGTCGCCGACGAGCAGCAGGCCCTTGGTGTAGTGCGGCTGCCGGTTGAACGCCATCGGCAGGGCGGCGCCCCGGATCGTGGTCGTCATGTTGTCCGGGACGAAGCCCCAGTCCTCCGGCATCGAGGCGCACCAGGCCTTGAGCACCTCGCGCCAGTCCAGCTCCTTGAAGGCGGAGGAGGAGTCGAGGATGCCCAGGCCGACGTTGGAGGTGCCGTCGCCCATGCCGAAGATCCAGCCGTAGCCGGGGAGCAGCCGGTCCTGCGGGCCGCGCCGGTCCCACAGCTCCAGCCAGGACTCCAGGTAGTCGTCCTCGTGCCGGGGGGTGGTGAAGTACGTGCGGACGGCGACGCCCATCGGACGGTCGTCGCGCCGGTGCAGGCCCATCGCGAGGGAGATGCGGCTGGAGTTGCCGTCGGCGGCGACGACGAGCGGGGCGTGGAAGGTGACCTCGCGCTTCTCCTCCCCCAGCTTGGCGTGGACGCCGGTGATCCGGCCCGTGCGGTCGTCCAGGATCGGGGCGCCGACGTTGCAGCGCTCGTACAGGCGGGCGCCGGCCTTCTGCGCCTGGCGGGCGAGCTGCTCGTCGAAGTCGTCGCGCTTGCGGACGAGCCCGTAGTCCGGGTACGAGGCGAGCTCCGGCCAGTCCAGCTCCAGGCGGACGCCGCCGCCGATGATCCGCAGGCCCTTGTTCCGCAGCCAGCCGGCCTCTTCGGAGATGTCGATGCCCATGGCGACGAGCTGCTTGGTGGCACGGGGGGTGAGGCCGTCGCCGCAGACCTTCTCGCGCGGGAACGCGGTCTTCTCCAGGAGGAGGACGTCCAGGCCCGCCTTCGCCAGGTAGTAGGCGGTGGTCGAGCCGGCCGGGCCCGCCCCGACGACGATCACGTCCGCGCTGTGCTCGGAGAGGGGCTGCTCGGTCACGGCGGGTCTCCCTAAGGGGTCGAGGGAAGGATGGGGGAAGTCTAGGGCCTGTCTTTCGGACCAGGCCGGATCAGGGAGCGGGGTCCGGTGCGTGCGATCGCAAGGCGGAGGAGGGAGTCGACGCGGTGGGGGTGCCTCCCGTGCCCGGAGGGCTACGGGGGAGTCGGCGACCGACGACAACGCGGCGAGCGTGCGTGCCGGGCCCCGCGAGCCCGGCATGATCCGAAAGACAGGCCCTGGGTGCGGGGCGGAGGGGCGGCGGGGGTTACGGCTTGAAGCCCCGGTGGAGGGCGACGATGCCGCCCGACAGGTTCCGCCAGGCGACCTTCGACCAGCCGGCCTCCCGGAGCAGGCCCGCCAGGGTCGGCTGGTCCGGCCAGGACTGGATGGACTCGGCCAGGTACACGTACGCGTCGGGGTTGGAGGAGACGGCCCGGGCCACCGGCGGCAGCGCGCGCATCAGGTACTCCTCGTACACCGTGCGGAAGGGTGCCCAGGTGGGGTGCGAGAACTCGCAGATGACGACCCGGCCGCCGGGCTTCGTCACCCGGTACAGCTCGCGCAGCGCCCGCTCGGTGTCCTGGATGTTCCGCAGCCCGAAGGAGATGGTGACGGCGTCGAACACGTCGTCCCGGAAGGGCAGCTTCGTGCCGTCGCCCGCCGTGAACGGCATCCACGGGTGGTTCTTCTTGCCGACCCGCAGCATCCCGAGGGAGAAGTCGCACGGGACGACGTACGCGCCCGCGCGCGCGAAGGGCTGCGAGGAGGTGGCCGTGCCGGCGGCCAGGTCGAGGATCCTCTGCGCCGGGCGGGCGTCGACCGCCTTCGCGACCTCCTTGCGCCAGCGGCGGTCCTGGCCGAGCGAGAGCACGTCGTTGGTGAGGTCGTAGTTGGCCGCCACGTCGTCGAACATCGAGGCGACTTCGTGCGGCTGCTTGTCCAGGGTGGCGCGGGTCACGGGCGTTCGGCCTCGCAGAATCGGAGACGGGCGGGCGGCCCCATTGTCTCAGGACCCCTCGCGCCCCGGTCGGCAGGGCACGCTCGGCGGCACCGGGCGCGCCGGGCGCTCAGCGGGCCCGGTGGACCAGCCGGCCGCCGAGGACGGTGGCGACGCAGGTCGACGCGCCGAGGCGGACCAGGGCGGCCCGGTCGGGGACGTCGAAGACGGCGAAGCGGGCGGGGCCGCCCGGGACCGGGGCGGGCAGGAGCACCAGCGGCACCGGGGAGAGGGACGGCGGGCCGGGCAGCCGCTCCGGGCGGCGGCCGACGGCGAGACCGGCCCGGCGCACGGCGTCCACGGCGGCCCGGCCGCGCAGCTCGCCCGCGACCGCGACCGTCCCGTGGGCCAGGAGCCGCTGCACGCCCCGGCGCGCGGAGGCGCCGCGCCGCGCGGGGTCGGCCCGGAAGATCCGCTGCGCGCGCTCCCCGGTGATCGGCTCCGTGCCGAAGCCCTCGGCCTCCCGGGGGTCCGGGTGGTACGTGCCTTCGAGCAGCTCGGGGCCGTACGGGTTGAGCAGGCCCGGGGTGAGGATGCCGGGCCACCGCCGCACCCGCGCCCCGGGGCGGACGGCGACCAGGTCCTCGTACGGGCCGACGGCCGCGACGAGGGCGCCGTCGACCAGGACGGCGCTCTCGGGGGTCGCCTCGGCGACGTGGATCGTCAGCACGGTGTCGTCGGCTCGTTTCTCGTGGCTCGCGTGTTCTCGTCCTTCCGCGTCCCGCTCAGTTCGCGTCGAGGAGCTTCAGCTCCGGGTGGGCCGTGCCGCCCTCGATCGCGATCGACGAGATGTGGGAGGCGACGCGCTCGTCCACCGGGTCGTTCGCCGGGTCGTCGTGGACGACCAGGTGCTCGTACGTGGTGGAGCGCTGCGCCGGGACGCGGCCCGCCTTGCGGATCAGGTCGATGATCTCCAGGCGGTTGGAGCGGTGCTTGGCACCGGCGGAGGAGACGACGTTCTCCTCCAGCATGATCGAGCCGAGGTCGTCGGCGCCGTAGTGCAGGGAGAGCTGGCCGACCTCCTTGCCCGTGGTCAGCCAGGAGCCCTGGATGTGGGCGACGTTGTCCAGGAAGAGCCGGGCGATCGCGATCATGCGCAGGTACTCGAAGAGCGTGGCCTGCGTGCGGCCCTTGAGGTGGTTGTTCTCGGGCTGGTACGTGTACGGGATGAAGGCCCGGAAGCCGCCCGTCCGGTCCTGCGTGTCGCGGATCATGCGCAGGTGCTCGATGCGCTCGGCGTTGGTCTCGCCGGTGCCCATGAGCATGGTGGAGGTGGACTCCACGCCCAGGCCGTGGGCGATCTCCATGATCTCCAGCCAGCGCTCGCCGGACTCCTTCAGGGGCGCGATGGCCTTGCGGGGCCGCTCGGGGAGCAGCTCGGCGCCCGCGCCGGCGAAGGAGTCGAGGCCGGCGGCGTGGATGCGGCCGATCGCCTCCTCGACGGGGACGCCGGAGATGCGGGCCATGTGCTCGATCTCGGAGGCGCCGAGGGAGTGGATGACCAGCTGCGGGAACGCGGCCTTGATCGCGGCGAAGTGCTTCTCGTAGTACTCGACGCCGTAGTCCGGGTGGTGGCCGCCCTGGAACATGATCTGGGTGCCGCCGAGCTCCACGGTCTCCGCGCAGCGGCGCAGGATGTCGTCGAGGTCCCGGGTCCAGCCCTTCGCGGTGTCCTTCGGCGCGGCGTAGAAGGCGCAGAACCGGCACGCCGTCACGCAGACGTTCGTGTAGTTGATGTTCCGCTCGATGATGTACGTCGCGATGTGCTCGGTCCCCGCGTACCGGCGGCGGCGCACGGCGTCGGCGGCGGCGCCGAGGGCGTGCAGGGGCGCCGAGCGGTAGAGGTCGAGCGCCTCCTCGGGGGTGATCCGGCCGCCCGCGGCGGCGCGGTCCAGAACGGACTGCAGTTCGGCCTTCTCGGTCACCGGGTTCGTCCCTTTCGGAGGGGTACTGACAGACCGAACCAGCGTACGCCAGGGGTCCGGGCCGCCTCCGTCGGGGAGCGGCCGGGTCATTCCGGCGAATGCGCGAACACCGGAGATCCCGCCGGGGCCCCCGGCGGCCCGGCGGATGAACGGACGGGAAACCGCCTTCCCCTTTCGGGCGTCCGCATTCCGGCCGGCCGTTTGCGCGGGCCTCCGGAATGGGGCCGGGGGCGGGTGGGAATTACATTCGTGTGAATTGATTCCCGGAAGTCCGGACCGGTCCGCCCCGACGCGTTCCGGCGCGTGCGGTCAGCCGCGCGGGGGCTCCAGGAGTTCCACCGTGACGTCCGCCGGAAAACCGGTCGTGGGGCCGGTGCGGCGGGCGAACTCGCGGGCTCCCGCGAGTTGTTCGGGACCGAAGCGGAAGTCGAGGGTGCGGAAGTACCGCTCCAGGAGTTCGGCGTCGAAGGCCTCCCAGCGGGCCGCCTGCTCGGCGACCTTGGTGACCTCTTCGAGGGAGAGGTCGCGCGAGGCCAGGAACGCCTGGTGGACCTCGTGGACGGTCTCCGGCTCGCGCGCCAGGTAGTCCTTCCGCACCGCCCAGACGGCGAAGACGAACGGGAGGCCCGTCCACTCCTTCCACATCAGGCCCAGGTCGTGGACCTGGAGGCCGAGCCGGGGCGCGTCGTGCAGCGAGGCCCGGAGCGCGGCGTCGCCGATGAGGACGGCCGCCTCGGCCTCCTGCATCATCAGGCCGAGGTCCGGCGGGCAGGTGTAGTAGTCGGGCGACACGCCGTACCGCTCGGACAGGAGCAGCTGGGCGAGGCGCACGGAGGTGCGGGAGGTGGAGCCGAGCGCGACGCGCGCGCCGTCGAGCTCCTCCAGGGGCCGCTGCGACACGATCACGCAGGACATCACCGGTCCGTCGCAGCCGACGGCGATGTCGGGGAGGGCGACCAGGTCGTCGGCGTGGCGGAGGAACTCGACGAGGGTGACGGGGCCGATGTCCAGGTCGCCCCGGACGAGCCGCTCGCTGAGCTTCTCCGGGGTGTCCTTGGTGAGCTCCAGGTCCAGGAGCGTCCCCGTGCGCGCCAGGCCCCAGTAGAGGGGGAGGCAGTTCAGGAACTGGATGTGTCCGACGCGGGGCCGGCTGCGCTGGTCGTCGGTTGCTTTGTCCACATCGTGAGGCTAGACCCGTCCCGCGGACCGGGCATCGCCGGGGCACGCGCGTCAGCACGCGGAAGATGTTCAAACACGCGGGTGACGTGATCTTTCCCTCTACCCTCCCGAGCCTTCTGCGTGCTACGCTCAACGCAAGTTGCAGTTTGGTTTCCCTTGCAGTACAGAGCCTGCGGAGCATGTAACCCGCAGGCTTTTGTAGTTTTCAGACTTGTTTGCAGGTTCTGGAGCAGGGCAACCCTTTGGCCCAAGGAGGGCTTATGGCTACCGGAACCGTCAAGTGGTTCAACGCTGAAAAGGGCTTCGGCTTCATCGCCCAGGACGGCGGCGGCCCGGATGTCTTCGTCCACTACTCCGCGATCAACGCGAACGGCTTCCGTTCGCTCGAGGAGAACCAGGTCGTGCAGTTCGACGTCACGCAGGGCCCGAAGGGTCCGCAGGCGGAGAACGTCACCCCGGCCTAAGTTGCCCGGGTCGGCGAACACGCACAACTGAGAGCAGTACCCAAGGAGCCCCGCTCCGTGCCTCGCGGCACGAGCGGGGCTCCTGCCCTTTTGCGGGGCCCGCCCGGAAGGCCGGCGGGCCGGGATCAGCAGGTGGGGATCACGGTCCCGTTGTTGTCGCGGGCCTCGTCGTCGCCCCAGCGGGACAGGTAGTAGGCGGAGACGTGGGCGTTCCGCCCGTTCTTCCCGGCGTACACCGTGTCGAGGTCGGTCCGCAGCCACCAGTGGTTGTAGTTGCCGGAGGCGTCCCGGACCTCCTGGCCCCAGACCTTGCAGTAGACGTAGTTCGTGCCGGCGTTCAGCACGCCCTGGGCGTCGTTCGTGTTGGCCTGGGCGTAGCCGGTGGCGCGGGCGAAGGTGTCGACCCAGTACTTCCCGCCCCCGCCGGAGCAGCCGTTGTCGCTGGTCAGGTGCTTGGAGCCGTAGGAGCCGGGGTAGGGCGCGAGGGAGGCGCCGTTGATCGTGATGGGCTGGCCGACGCCGTTGTAAAGCTGCTCGTAGTGGATGTGGGCGCCGGAGCTGTTGCCGGTGGAGCCGGTGGTGCCGATCTGCTGCCCCTGGGAGACGGCGGCGCCGTCGGCGACCGAGTAGGCGCCGAGGTGGAAGTAGTACGTCTTCCAGCCGCCGCCGTGCTCGATCACGACGTAGTTCCCGGCGCCGGACGGCTGGGAGTAGCGGTGGGCGGTGCCGGACGCCGAGGCGAGGACCGGGGTCCCCGCGGTGGCGCCGCCGTCGGAGCGGACGAAGTCGAGGGCCTGGCGGACCTCGGCCGAGTGGTGGCCGTAGGTCCACTTCTGGCCGCAGGGGAAGGGCGCCTTGAAGAGCGGCGCGGCCTGGGCGGGGGTCGTGGTGACGAGCGCGGTGAGCAGGCCCGCGACGAGCGCGAGCAGGGTGCCGAGCGGGGTGATCCGTGCACGCATGCGTCCTCCGGTGGCATGGGGTGGCGGGGGCGGTGGGGCGTGGCGGGACAAGGGTCGACGCGCGTGGAACGGACCTCAGCGTGCCGGAAGACCGCGCGGCGCAGTAGACCGCGACGGCCACACCCGGAGCGGGCCGGTTACGTAGTCTGGACACATGACCGAACGCAAGCCGCCGGGAGTGAGCTTCGAGTCGTTCGTGGACAAGCAGATCCGCGAGGCCGCGGAACGGGGTGAGTTCCGGAGCCTGCCGGGCTTCGGGAAGCCCCTGCCCGACGACTCGGCGCCGTACGACGAGCTGTGGTGGATCAAGGGGAAGATGCACCGCGAGGGGGCGTCCGTGCTGCCGCCGGCCCTGGCGCTGCGCAAGGAGGCCGAGGACGCGGAGGCGGCGGTGGCCGCGGCCGTCTCCGAGAGCCAGGTCCGCCGGATCCTCGGCGGGATCAACACGAAGATCGCCGAGGCCCTGCTGCGCCCGCCGGCCGGTCCGCCGCTGCACCTGAAGCCGTTCGACGTGGAGGCGGCGGTGGAGCGGTGGCGGGCGGAGCGGTCCCGGTCCCCCGAGTCCCCGAAGTGAAGGAGTCCCGCATGAACAGCGCCGGTCTGCTGGTCGATTCGTTCGGCCGGGTCCGCGAGGCCGTCCACGGGGCCGTGGAGGGCCTCACGGACGACGAGCTGGCCGCCCGGATCGATCCGGACGCCAACTCGATCGCCTGGCTCGTCTGGCACCTCACCCGCATCCAGGACGACCACCTGGCGGGCGCCTTCGGCACCGAGCAGGTGTGGACCGCCGGGGGCTGGGCGGACCGCTTCGGGCTGCCCTTCCCCGGGAAGGCCACCGGGTACGGCCAGACACCCGCCGAGGCGGGCCGGGTGAGGGCCCCGGCGGAGCTGCTCCTCGGCTACCACGACGCCGTGCACGACCGGACCGCCGAGCTGGTCGGGACGGTGACGAACGCGGACCTGGACCGGGTCGTGGACGAGGCCTGGGACCCGCCGGTCACCCTCGGCGTCCGGCTCGTGTCGGTGATCGCGGACGACCTCCAGCACGCGGGGCAGGCGGCGTACGTGCGGGGGGTGGTCGAGCGCGGTTAGGGGGCCGGAGCCGGAGGGCCCCGGGGCGGCCGGCCCCTCCGACCGGCCCGCCCAATCGTCCACTTGTTCGGAACGAGGGTCGCACGCGTGCAACCTTCTCCCCGGGCGACGGGTCCAACCAGTCGTGGCACCAGCCACGTTCGGCTTTCCTGGGGGGAACTCGCCTTGCAGCACCGTCCGTCCGCCCGTCGTGTCGCCGCCGCCGTGACCGCCGTCCTCGCGGTCACCGCCGGCACCGTCCTCACCGCCGCCCCGGCCATGGCCGCCCCGGCGGCCACGACCGGCACCACCGCCACTACCGCAGACGCCGCCGACGAGATGAGACTGCCCCTCGACGCCCAGGTGGTCAGCGCCGGCAGCACCGGCTATCTGACGTCCCGCCGGAACGACCTCGACGACACGGTCCTGGAGTGGCACCGGTACGCCGACGGCGCGATCCTGCCCGTCGCCACGGGCCCCGGCGCCACGGCGTACGACAGCAACTCCGACTTCGCCGTGACGAACAGGGAGGGGATCATCAGCGTCCGGGACATGAGGTCCCCCGACACCTGGTCCCCGTCCTTCAGCCTCGGGACCGAGTTCAAGTCGGGCGCGAAGCTCGTCGGCGTGGTCGGCGAGAACCTCTTCGTGAGCGTTCCGACCACCGAGGACTACCACGAGCTGTGGCAGCTCGCCCGGGTCAACGGCGTCAACCAGAAGCGGAAGCTGTCGTCCCGCACCCGCAACCTGGACTACAAGGTCGTCGCCTCGAACGGGTACGACCTCGTCGTCCTGGGCAGCGAGCTGACGAAGCAGAGCGGCGGCTACGGGCCCTCCTGGTGGACGGCGCGCACGAACGTCCTCAACGGCGCGGTCATCGACTGGGAGGGGTCGTCGGGCACCGGCCGGTGGACCCACGACTCGACGGGCGCCTACACGGCGAGCCACCGGGCGTGGGTCCAGTACCCCGAGGACGCGAGCCCCGAGATCGTCGTCTCCGGCGGCCTGCGGGTGCCCCTGGAGGGCGCCCTGAGCGGTGCGGTCGTCGCGGGCATCGTCGGGGACGTGCTCCTGTACGGCGTTCCGGGCACGACCGCCGGGGAGCCGTCGAGCCCGCTGTACGCGCGGAGCATCACCGACCCCGCCGCCGCCCCGTACAAAGTCCTGGACAACTTCACCCGCTCGGCCCAGGCCCCGGACGGTTCCGTGCTCGTGCGCGGCTTCACCGGCGCGGGGGACGGGATCTTCCGCCTCGGGGGCGGAACCGGCGGCGCCCGCCCGGAGCTGACGCTCGTGGCGGACACGGGCCGGGTCACGGCCCTGCGGGTGACCGGCTCGAAGGTCCCCGCGTCGGCGAGCCTGGAGAAGGCGGGCACCACGGTCCCGATGGAGTGGACCCTGTCCCGTCCCGGCGCCGCCGTGGACCTCACGCTCACCCACGCGGCCACCGGCGGGAAGCTCGTCCGGCGGCTGTCCCCGCCGGACTCGGGCAGCACCTTCGCCTTCGCGTGGGACGGGATCCTGAACGGCGCCAGCGCCCCGAACGGTTCCTACTCCTGGCAGATCACCGCCACGCCCACCGACGGCTCCGGCGGTCCGGCGACCGCCTCGGGGAGCCTCCTGGTCTCGCGCACGGCCAACCCCCACGACTTCAACGACAACGGCTCGACGGACGTCCTCGCCCGGGACGCGGCGGGCGTGCTGTGGCGGGACGACCTGTTCGACTGGCCGGCGACGGGCGGCCAGGTCGGGGTGGCCAAGCGGACGAAGGTCGGCCCGGGCTGGCAGACGTACCGGCAGATCGAGGCCGTGGGGAACCTCGCCGGCAGCGCGACCGGCGACCTGATCGCGCTCGACGGCTCCGGCGTGCTGTGGCACTACCTCGGCAAGAACGACGGCACCTTCGCCGCCCGCGCCCGGATCGGCGCCGGCTGGGGCGGCTACAAGCAGCTCACCGGCGGCTCGGACCTCAACGGCGACGGACGGCCCGACCTCCTCGCCACCGACGCCTCGGGCGCGCTCTGGTACTACCGGAGCCTCAACAGCGCGACCACCCCCTTCGCGGCCCGCGTCAAGGTGGGCGGCGGCTGGGGCGGCTACAACCAGCTCACCGCCGTGGGCGACATCGCGGGCGGCACGGCCGGCGACCTCGTCGCCCGGGACGCCTCCGGCGTCCTCTGGCTCTACCAGGGCAAGGGCGACGGCACCTTCGCCACCCGCGTCAAGGTGGGCGGCGGCTGGGGCGGCTTCAGCCAGCTCGTCGGCGCCGGCGACGTCACCGGCGACGGCCGTCCCGACCTGATCGCGTACGGCTCCGGCGGCACGTACGTCTACCGCTCCACCGGTTCGGCGGCGGCCCCCTTCACCCGCCTGACGACGAACCTGTACGCGGGCGAGGGGACCAAGTTCAACTCGGTGTCCTGAGAAGGACGTACCGCCGCCTTCCGGTCGATTCCCGATCGATTCCCGATCGTTTCCCGGCCGGAGGGCGGCGGTACGGAGCCCCCATCGCACCACCGCACAACCATTCGACCTCTCCACGCGTCCCACCCGCGACGGCGGATCACCGCCGCACCACGCCTTCCGGGGGAGGGACCCCTTTTGATCCGCACGCGTACGTCCCGGCGCCGTCTCGCCGCGGCCGTCGTCGCCGTCCTCGCCGCCACCGGCACCGGCCTGACGACCCCGGCCGCCTCCGCGGCGACGACACGAACACAGGCGCCGGCACCGACGCAGAACGCCGTCCCGTTCCCCAAGGACTCGATCGTCCTGGGCACCGGCCCCACCGGGTTCCTGAGCGCCGTGTACCTCCACGCGAACAGGGGCCCCTACCACTGGACGCGGTACGCGGACGGCGCCACGACCGAGCTGCCCGCGGGCACGTACACGGGCGTCATGCAGACGGACCTCGTCGCGAAGCGCGAGGGAGGCGTCGTCGAGCTGTACGACATGGCCACCGGTGCCGCTCCCCTGCGGTTCGACACCGGCGCCCTCCCCGGCCGCACCCTCAGGGGGATCGCCGGGACCACCCTCGTCATGAGCGCCGCGAACGCGGCCGGCGGCACCGGAATCCGTCTCGTCGGGGCGGGACCGGACGGCCCCGTCGAGCGCGAGGTGACCGGTCTGCCGGAGGACGCCACCGTCACGCGCGTGGGCGTGGACTCCCCCGCGACCGTCGTCGTCCTGTACGCGAGCACCGTGGACGGGGCCCGGCAGGAGCGCGCGGCCGTCGTGGACGTCGCCTCCGGCGCGGTCGTCGAGCGGTACGAGGCCTCCGGGGCGACGGCGACCTCCGACACCGCCGTGTCGGCGACGCGCCTCGCCTGGATCGAGCACCCGACCCCCACCACGACGGTCGTGGCCGTCGTCCGGCGGGACACCGGCGCGACCGAGCGCTTCCCGATCCCCCACGCGGACGGCCCCATGGTCGGGCTCGTGGGCGACTGGGTGACGTACGGGCTGTCGGGCGGCGCCAAGGCCACCGTGCCGCACGCCCTCCACCCGCTGACCGCCCGCTCCCTGGAGACCGGTGAGACGGTGAAGCTCCTGGACCACGTGGTCGACGGGGTCACCGGACCCGGCGACGTCCCGGTGCTGCGCGGCGGAACCCTGGACGAGGGCGAGGGCCTCTACCGGATCGCCCCCGGCCCGGACGGCGTCCCGGCCGCCGGGCTCGTCGCCTCCACCGGCGAGCCGACCGCGCTGACGCTCGTGGCCCAGAACGTCCCCGAGAAGGCCGTCTTCGACCCCGTCACCGGCGTGTTCGGGATGAAATGGACCCTCAGCGGCCGGGCGAACGCGTCCCTCAAGCTGACCCACACCGCCTCCGGGAAGGTGCTGCGGCCCACGGTGTGGGCCCAGTCCGGCAATGCCTACGGACTGGGCTGGAACGGCGTGTTCCCCAACGACGTCACCGCCTACAACGGCACGTACGCCTGGGAGTTCACCGCCCGCCCGCTCAACGGCATCGGCCCCGCCGTGACCCGGACCGGCACCTTCGAGGTCGTCCGCGAGCCCACCGCGCACGACTTCGACGACAACGGCACCCCCGACCTGCTCGTCGGACACGACGAGGGCGTGTACGTCTACGACGGCCACCAGGTCCTGCGCGGGGCGTCGCAGGTGGCCCTGGACCCGATCCACCTCGACTACGGCTGGAGCGGCTACGACCGGCTCCTGGCGCCCGGGAACCTCGGCGGCTCCCCGCACGCCGACATCGTGGCCCGAGACAAGAGCGGGGTGCTCTGGCTCCACCAGGGCGCCGGCCGCGCCCTGGCGGAGCGGGTGCGGATCGGCGGCGGCTGGCAGGTCTACGACCGGATCGCGGGCGGCAGCGACCTGACGGGCGACGGCCGCCCCGACCTGGTGGCCACCGACAAGGCGGGCGGCCTGTACCTGTACAAGGGCACGGGGAAGGCCGACGCCCCCTTCGAGGCCCGCAGGAAGACCGGCTCCGGCTGGAACATCTACAACCGGCTGACGGCCGTGGGCGACGTCGCGGGCGCGGCCGCGGGCGATCTCGTCGCCCGCGACAAGGACGGCGTCCTCTGGCTCTACCTCGGCAAGGGCGACGGCACCTTCGCTTCCCGCACCAGGATCGGCGCCGGCTGGAACGCCTACACGGACCTCGTCGGCCTCGGCGACGCCGACGGGGACGGCCGCGCCGACGCGGTGGCGTACGACGCCAAGGGCTTCGCCTACTTCTACAAGGGCACCGGTGACTGGCGCGCGCCGTTCGCGGGACGTTCCGAGATCACCAATTCCGCCCTGATGAGGACGGGGCCGGCCGCCCGGTACTGACAGATCACCGGGAGGTCAGCGGCACGGTCGCCCAGACCGTCTTGCCGACCTCCCGCTCCTTCACGCCCCACGCCGTGGCGAGGGCGGCGACGAGCAGCAGCCCGTAGCCGCCCTCGTCGGGCGTCGCGGACGGTAACGGCCGCCGCTCGCCGCGCGCGTCGGACAACTCGATCCGCACGTGCCCCTCACCCCGCTCCATCCGCACCTCGAAATCCCTCCCGGGCACCCGCCCGTGGAGGGCCGCGTTGTTGGCCAGCTCGGCGAGGACCAGTTCGACGGCCTCGGCCCCGGCCCCGGTGACCTCCCATTCCCGCAACTGCTGCACGCCCAGCAGACGCGCCAGGCGCGCGCCCCGGCGCGTGGCGGAGAGACGGAGCACGAACTCACCGGTCGGGGTGGTGGTTTCTGACTTCATGCCCCGAGCGTGGCCCGCCGCCCCTACGCTGACCAGCAGCGACGCGACGACGCTGCGTAACGGTACGGGCACGCCAAGAAGGCGGTACGGATGTCGGGGAACGAGGAGGAGAGGCCGGAACGGCCCTCCGAAGTGGACGGTACGGCGCACCTTTTCCAGGCGCTGGGCAAGATCCTGAAGGTCCTGCGCCGCAACGCGGGCCTGAGCCAGGCGGAGCTGTCCGACCTGGCGCATTGCAGCGAGGACCTGATCTCGTCGGTGGAACGGGGGGTGCGGACTCCGCAGCCGGACTTCCTGGTACGGGTGGATCCGCTGGTGAAGGCGGGCGGGGCGCTTGCCGCGACGGCGGACGACGTGCGGGAAGCGCTGGCGAGGGTCAGGGTGCGGCACCCTGACTGGTTCCGCAGCTACGCCAGGGCGGAAGCCGAAGCGGTCACGCTGCACTACTACGCGCCCCAGGTCGTGCCGGGCATCCTCCAGGTCCCCGGATACGCGGACGCCGTCTTCCGGCACCGCCGCCCGCTCTACGACGAGGCGACCATCGAGAAGCGGCTGACCGACCGGCTCGCCCGCCAGGTCATCTTCGAGAAGCAGCCCGCTCCGACGATGAGCTTCGTCATCGAGGAGGACGTACTCCGCCGCCCGTTGGGGGGCCAAAAAGCATTCCGCGAGCAGCTCAAGCGCCTCATCGAGGTGGCCAAACTCCGGAACGTCCACCTCCAGATCATGCCGACCGACCGCGAGGAACACCCGGCGCTGGGAGGCCAGTTCACGTTGTTGACGCTGAGGGGGCGGCGGGAGGTGGCGTACATCGAGAGCTACCAGCACGGCCGCCTCATCACCGACCCCGAAGAGGTCCGGATGTACACCGAGCGGTATGGGATCATGCGCGCACAGGCGCTCACCCCCCGGGAGTCCCTGGAGTACCTCGAAAAAATGCTGGGAGAGCTATGAGCACCGCAGATCTGGCCTGGTTCAAGAGCAGCTACAGCGGCGGCGAAGGCGGCGAGTGCGTCGAACTCGCCTACGAGTGGCGCAAGTCCAGTTACAGCAGCGGCGAAGGCGGCGAGTGCGTCGAGGTAGCCGCCCACCCCACCACCGTCCACGTCCGTGACTCCAAGGTCCCGCACGGCCCCCAGCTCGCCGTGGCCCCCGCTGCCTGGGCGGCGTTCGTGGACGTAGCCTCTGCCGTGTGACCAGGAAGAAGTTCGTACTCTTCGACGTCGACGGCACCCTCATGGACGCCGTCGCCAACCAGCGCCACGTCTGGCACGAGTGGGCCGGGCGGTACGGGCTCGACGGGGACGAGGTGTACGCCGTGGCGCTGCGCACCCGCCCCGTGGAGACGTTCGCGGCGGTCGTACCGGCCGAGGACCCGGCCGAGTGCCTCGCGCTCCTGCACGCGCTGGAGGACGAGGACGTGCGGACGGGGACGTACACGGCCTTCGACGGGGCCGCCGGGTTGCTGGGCGCGCTCCCGGCGGACCGGTGGGCGCTGGTGACGTCGAACTACGAGCACCGGGTGCGGGGGCGGTTCGGGCGGACCGGGCTCCCGCTGCCGGGGCTGATCGTCGACGCGGCCTCGGTGGCGGAGGGGAAGCCGTCGCCCGTCCCGTACCTCACCGCCGCCGGGAAGCTGGGCGCGGACCCGGCGGACTGCCTGGTGATCGAGGACGCGCCCTCGGGCGTACGGGCGGGCCTCGACGCCGGGATGACGGTCTGGACGGTCAACGTCCCGGCCCCGCACCCGGACGCCCACCGCCACTTCCCGACCCTGTCGGAGGCGGCCCCGCACGTCCTGGCGGCGCTCGGCGCCTGACCGGAACGACGTCGATCGGTCTGCTGCGAACCAAGTGCCCCGGATCCCTCGCTGGGCCACTATGGGGAGATGGCGACGTGGCAGCGGGTGTGTTGGTGGGGGCTGGCTCTGCTGGGAGCCGGCGCGGGAGTGGGACTGCTGGTGTGGGTGACGGTGGCGCACCCGGAAGGATCCGCTCAGGGCTGGGGCGTCGCGGGCGCGGTGGCGGGACTGGTCGCGGCCGGGGCGGCGTTGTGGCAGTTGCGTGCGGCGGCGGCCGGTAACCCGGCGCCGACTCCGCCGACATCACCCGCGCCGACGGGCCCGGTGGTCGCGGAGCGGGGCGCGATCGCGGCGAACGGGAACGTGACCGGGTCTTCGACCAAGTACACCGGTTCCTCTCCTCAGGGGTCCTCCCCCGGTGCGTCGGGAACGACGGGGCTCGTCGGCCGGGACGGTGCGATCGCGGCCGGCGGCGACGTCAAGGACTCGAAAACGGAGTACGGCTCTTGATCGGGAAGCGTGCGGCTTCCCAGGAGCAGCCTGAGGAGCCGCCCTCGCTGCACGGGGACCGTGGTTCGATCGTCGCCGGTGGCGACGTCAGCAATTCGGTGACCCAGTACGTGGAGGCCCAGCAGGCGTTCGTGCTCTCCCCCGACGCGTACGGTCCGATCCCGGACGAAGCGGTGGACCGGGGCGTGTCGAACATCCCGGCCACCGACGAGATGTTCGTCGGCCGCGCAGCCGAACTCCTGGCCCTGGAAAAGGCGTTCACCGCGCCTGGAGAGGTTCTCGTGCAAGCGGTGCACGGGCTGGGCGGGGTCGGGAAGTCGGCGCTCGCCGCGCGGTGGGCCGCCGGGCGGAACGAGACGGTGCGGTGGTGGATCGTCGCGGACACCGCGCCCGCGATCGACGCCGGAGTGGCGGCGCTGGCCCGGGCCCTGCAGCCCGGCCTGGCGGGACTGCCCGTCGAGGTGCAGACGGAGCGCGCGATCCGGTGGCTCGCGGACCACCCGGACCAGTGGCTGCTGGTGCTGGACAACGTCGAGGCCCCCGCCCACATCCGCCCGCTCCTGGACCGGGTCCCCGGAGGGAGGGTGCTGGTCACGACGCGCCTGGCCAGTGGCTGGCACCGCCATGCGGCGGTCGTGCGGCTGGGCGTGCTCGAACCGGCCGACGCGGTGGAGCTGTTCGAGAACATCCTCGGCCAGCACGGGCCGCGTGACCACACCGGTACCGACGCGGTGTGCGCCGAGCTCGGGTACCTCGCCCTGGCGGTCGAACAGGCCGCGGCGTACTGCGCCGAGACCGGCGTCAGCCCCCTTGCCTACCTGGAACGACTCGCTTCCTGGCCCGCGACGATGTACGCCGCCACCGCGGAGGGCGGCGACTCCGCACGTACCTGTGCCCGCATCTGGCGCCTCACGCTCGACCGCGTCGACACCACTCCGCTCGCCGGCGACCTGCTGCGCCTGCTGGCCTGGTACGCCCCCGACCGCATCCCGCGCGATCTGCTCGCCCCGCTCGCCACGCCCCCGGAGGTCGACGCGGCGATCGGCAAGCTCGCGGCGTACAACATGATCACGGACAACCACGACGGCACCCTCACGGTGCACCGCCTGGTCCAGGCCCTGGCCCGCACGCCCGACCCCGACGACCCCCACCGGCAGGCCGACGCCATCGACCAGGCGCGAGACGGTGCCGCCGAAGTCCTCGCAAAGGCCTATCCCACCGTCTCCGAAGACCCCGCGAACTGGCCCCGTTACCAGCAGCTCATCCCGCACACCGACGCCCTCGTCAGCCACCACTCCAGCGGCTACGACACCCATGCCACCGCCTGCGTCCTCGACCGCGCCGCCACCTACAGGCAGCACCACGGCGCGCCGACCCTGGTCCTGCCGGCCCTCCGACGCGCGCTTGCCGCGTGTGAGCGGGTGCTGGGCGAGGACCACCCGGACACGCTCTCCTTGCGCAACAACCTCGCCAACGCGTACGAGTCGGTGGGAGACCTGAAGCGGGCCGTCCCCCTGCACGAGACCACCCTCGCCACACGGGAACGAGTCCTGGGCCACGACCACCTCCACACACTCAGCTCACGCAACAGCCTTGCCCACGCGTACGGGTCGGCGGGGGACCTGAAGCGGGCCATCTCCCTGCACGAGACCACCCTCGCCACACGGGAACGAGTCCTGGGCCACGACCACCCGCACACACTCAACTCACGCCACAACCTCGCCAACGCGTACACGTCTGCCGGGGACCTGAAGCGGGCCGTCCCCCTGCACGAGACCACCCTCGCCACACGGGAACGAGTCCTGGGCCACGACCACCCGGACACACTCGTCTCACGCGGCGGCCTCGCCAACGCGTACAGGCTGGCGGGGGACCTGAAACGGGCCGTCCCCCTGCACGAGGCCGACCTCGCCGACTGCGAACGGGTGCTGGGCCAGGACCACCCGCACACACTCACCTCACGCGGCAACCTCGCCAACGCGTACACGTCTGCCGGGGACCTGAAGCGGGCCGTCCCCCTGCACGAGACCACCCTCGCCACACGGGAACGAGTCCTGGGCCACG
>NZ_JBIVIR010000007.1:0-303289 GCF_044749825.1 Streptomyces sp. NPDC088915 | reverse complement strand
GCACGAGACCACCCTCGCCACACGGGAACGAGTCCTGGGCCACGACCACCCGCACACACTCAACTCACGCCACAACCTCGCCAACGCGTACACGTCGGCCGGGGACCTGAAACGGGCCATCCCCCTGCACGAGACCACCCTCGCCAGCTGCGAACGGGTGCTGGGCCAGGACCACCCGCACACACTCGTCTCGCGCGGCAGCCTCGCCCACGCGTACGAGTCGGCGGGGGACCTGAAACGGGCCATCCCCCTGTACCAGGCCAACCTCGCCAGCTGCGAACGGGTACTGGGTCAGGACCACCTGCACACACTCATCATGCGCAACAACCTCGCCAGCGCGTACGGGTCGGCCGGGGACCTGAAGCGGGCCGTTCCCCTGTACGAGGCAGTCCTTGCCGACTGCGAGCGAGTGCTGAGTCAGAAGCACCCCCTCGTCGAGCAGGTGCGTTCGAACCTGGAGCATGTGCGGGCCGCGCAGTAGGAGACGCTCGGGGTCGGAGCCGCGCGTCACGCCGCCCACCTGGCCGTGCACCACGCGCCGGTCCAGGTCGACGCCGTGGACGCCTCCCCGGCCCAGTACGCCATGGCCACCACCCTCCACGGCCCGCTCGCCCCGCGCCTCGTCCATCAGGACGCCGTCGCCCACCTGCGGACGCACCCCGCCACTTCCCGACCCTGTCGGAGGCGGCCCCGCACGTCCTGGCGGCGCTCGGCGCCTGACCCGGGGTCCGGGTCACCGGCTCCGTACCCAGGCGCGTGCCGCCTCCGCGTCCTGGGTGGCCGTCGTCGGACAGCCCCAGAGGCTGTCGCTGCTGTGGATGGCCTTGGCTCGTTCCTCCGGGATGTCGGCCGGTGCCACGAAGGCGAGGCCGCGGCAGTGGGCCGTCAGGCCGGGGCGGAGTTCCTTGAGGGCGCGGATGCGGTCGGTGGCGGGGGTGCCGGCGGGGCGTTCCTCCGGTGCGGGCATCAGAAGGACGGCGGCGAAGGGGGCGGTCCGTTCGGTGAGGGTGCGCAGCTCGCGCAGGATCAGTTCCTGGGCTTCGGGCGTGGGCAGACCGGTTGCGTCGATCTCGTGAACCGTCGTCCCGCGCGTCTTTCGTATGTCCATGGGCGCGAGTGTAGAGAAATTAGCGACCATCGGTCACTAATAAGGTCGGCATAGCCTGGCCGCGATGACCACGAAGGCGAAGAACACGACCGGAAATCGGCCCGGACGGCCCGCGCGCCTCAGTCGCGAGCTGATCGTCGAGGCCGCGCTGCGAGGTGACGTGGGGACGCTCACCATGCGGGAGCTGGCGTCCCGTCTCGGCGTGTCGCACTCGTCGCTGTACCGGTGGGTGCCGGATCGGGACGGTGTGCTGGATCTGGTGAGCGAGGTCATGGTCGAGCGGCTGCTGCCCGAGGGGGAGCCGGGGGCCGACGACTGGCGGGAGTGGCTCGCGCGGCTCGCGCGTGCGATGCGGGACGAGTTCCTGGCCGTACCCGGGTACGCGGCTCATGTCGCCCGCCCGCACCGGCACCACCCGGAGTCGTTCGGGCGACTGCGGGAGCGGGTCGTCACGGCGTTCCGGGCGGCCGGTGCGGAAGAGACGGACGCCGAGCTGAGCTGGCAGGTGTTCGGGTTCGGTGTGGTGCGGTGGCTGGGGGCGGCCGGGAGCGACCCCGGAGAGCCGCCGTTCGAGGTGTTCCTCGAAACCTTGTTGCGCGGGCTTCCGGTTCGGTCCGGTTAGGGCCTGTCCGGCGGATCAGGGTCGGGTAGGCCGCGGCGTCTGGTGCATGGGGTCTCCCCAGGCCCTCAAGGGCCTAGGGGAAGCATCGCAAGGCGCCGGAGCGGCTCGATAGCGGAGCTATCGGGACGTTTCGGCAACGCGGCGAGGTACCGTGCCAGACGCCGCGGCCCCGGCCATGATCCGCCGGACAGGCCCTAGGGCCCGTCCGGCGGGCCGGGTCGCATCCGGACAGCCCTCGACAAGATCCGCCCGACAGGTCCCGGCTCCCGCACGGAGCGGGGTCCGCCTCATGACGGGCGGTCGCCGGCGCCTTCCTCCCGAACCGGCTGCGTCGCGCGCCGCCGACCGGAGCCGGCTGACCAGGACCGGCATGGTCATCGGCACCCCCGCCTCCATGGCCCCCGAACAGGCCGTCGCGGACCCGGTCCTGACCGGCGCCGCCGACGTCTTCGCCCTCGGCAGCCTGCTGCTGTACGCGGCGAACGGGCGGCCCCCGTTCGGCGACGGTTCCGGCCCCGACCTGCTCTACCGGGTGGTCCACGGCGCACCCGACTTCGGGGGCCTGGCCGAGGCCGATCCCGCGCTCGCGGAGCTCGTACAGAAGTGTCTTTCGAAGGATCCGGCGGACCGGCCCACCGCCGCCGAGCTGGTGGAACTGACCGAGGAGGGGGCGGCGGGGGCCGCGTGGCCGGACGCCGTCGCCGCGCGGATCGGGGAGCGGGCGGCCTTCGCGGCCGGGGCGCCCCCTACCGCTTCGCCTGGCGGTACGCGTCCGGCGCGGACGGCACGTTCCGGCTGGTCAACACGTACAGCGGCCGCTGCCTCCAGCCGGCCGGCAACACCAGCGTCACCACCGCCGCCTGCAACGGCTCCTCCGCCCAGTCCTGGAAGGTCTTCTCCTCGTCGTCCGCCGGGCGGCTCCTCAAGAACACGAGCGACGGGAAGTGCCTGATGGCGGGGGCGTTCGCGTCGACCTGCACGTGCGGGGCGAACCAGGGCGGCCAGGTCCGGCGGAACATCGGGGCCCTGTGACCGGCACGCGGGCGCGTGTATACCGATTCGCAACCGAAACCCCGCCCGGCCGAGACCCACTACGTGTACACGTCATTACGCTCGGTTCTCATGGTCACCACCCCGCACGAGCCCCCCGCCCACCCCGCGCCTCCGGTGTACGTCATCGGCGGCGGCCCCGGCGGACTCGCGGTCGCCGCCGCCCTGCGCGGACGGGGCGTCCGGGCGGTCGTCCTGGAGAAGTCCGACGCCGTCGGCGCCTCCTGGCGCGCCCACTACGACCGGCTGCGGCTGCACACCACCCGGCGGCTCTCCGGGCTCCCGGGCCTGAAGATGCCCCGCTCGTTCGGCCGCTGGGTCGCCCGCGCCGACGTCGTCCGCTACCTGGAGAAGTACGCGGAGAAGCACGAGCTGGAGGTCGTGACGGGCGTCGAGGTCTTCGGCGTCGAGCGGTCCGGCGACGACTGGGTCCTGCACGCGACCGGCGGGCGCCGGCTCGTCGGCGGCGCGGTGGTCGTGGCCACCGGCCACAACCACACCCCGAGCCTGCCCGACTGGCCCGGTCTGGACGCGTACGAGGGCGAGGTGAGCCACGCGCGCGCGTACCGCGATCCGAAGCCGTACGCCGGGAAGGACGTCCTGGTCGTGGGCGCCGGGAACACCGGCGCCGAGATCGCGGCCGACCTCGCCGGGGGCGGCGCGCAGCGGGTGCGGCTCGCGGTGCGGACGGTCCCGCACATCGTGCGGCGCACGACGGCCGGGTGGCCGGCCCAGCGCACCGGCATCCTGGTGCGGCGGCTGCCGGTGCCGGTGGTCGACAAGCTGGGGGCGGTGACGGCCCGCTTCGCCGCGCCCGACCTCTCGGCGTACGGGCTCCCCCGGCCGGACACCGGGATCGCCACCCGCCAGCGGCAGGGGGCGATCCCGGTGCAGGACGTGGGCCTGGTCGACGCCGTGCGGTCCGGGAAGGTCGAGGTCGTCGCCGCCGTCGAGGGCTTCGAGGGCGGCGAGGTGCTCCTCGCGGACGGCACCCGGATCGCCCCGGACGCCGTCATCGCCGCGACCGGCTACCGCCGCGCCCTGGAACCCCTCGTGGGCGACCTGGGCGTCCTCGACGACCGGGGCCGCCCGGTCGTCCACGGCGCCCGCTGCCCCCGCGAGGCCCCGGGCCTGTACTTCACGGGCTTCACGAACCCGATCAGCGGCATGTTCCGGGAGCTGGCGATCGACGCGGAGAAGATCGCGCGGGCGATCGCGCGCCGGGCCGCGAAGACCGGGCGCGCCCGCAAGCCCGTGTGACGGCGTCCGGCCCGGCCCCCGGGTGCCGTCGCCACCGTCCGAAGGGGCGGGCCCGGCAAATTCGGTTGGGGCCGCGCCCCGGCCGTTGACACGATGGGCGGATGGACGCCCCCGCCCCGATCGACCTCGACACGTGGCCGCGCCGGCAGCACTTCGAGCACTACCGCCGGCGCGTGCCGTGCACGTACGCGATGACGGTGGAACTGGACGTGACCGCGTTCGCCGCCGCCCTGCGCCGATCGCCGCGCAAGACCTACCTCGCGCAGGTCTGGGCGCTCTCCACGGTCGTCAACCGTCACGACGAGTTCCGGATGTGCCTCACCGCGTCGGGCGAGCCGGCCGTATGGCCCGTCGTGCACCCCGCCTTCACGGTGTTCAACCCGGAGCGCGAGACGTTCGCGTGCGTGTGGGCCGCCCACGACCCCGACTTCGGCGCGTTCCACGACGTGGCCGCCCCGCTGCTCGCGGAGCACGCCCGCGCCACCGACTTCTTCCCCCAGGGGGAGCCGCCGGCCAACGCGTTCGACGTGTCCAGCCTGCCGTGGGCGCCCTTCACCGGGTTCAACCTCCATATCGGCGGCAACGGCTGGGACCACCTCGCGCCGATCTTCACCCTCGGCCGCTACACCGAGCGCGACGGCCGGACCCTGCTCCCCCTGGCGGTGCAGGTGCACCACGCCGCCGCGGACGGGTTCCACGCGGCCCGGCTCGTCAACGAGTTGCAGGCCCTCGTCGCGGACCCGACCTGGCTGGAGGGCCCGGCGGCGTGAGGTGAGAGGGTGGCGGGATGCCTCTGCCCCAGCCCGGCGACCTGACCTCGCTGGTCCTGCGCACCCACTTCGGTGACGACGGGGCCTGGGACGCGGTGCGGGCCGCGCTCGACGCGGCCGACCGGCACTCCCACGCCACCTACGTCGGCGAGCCGCGTTTCGCCGACGCGGAGGTCGGGGCCCTGCTGGCCGAGGAGGCCGCCGCGGAGTAGGACGAGCGGGTCGTCCACCTGTTCCTGGCGGACGCGGCCACGATGACGGATCCGGGCCACCCGCTCCTGGCCGTGGACCTCTCGGACGAGCCGGGGCGGACGTTCCGGGTCCCCGCCCGCTGGTTCCCCGACGTCTCGGCCAACCTCAGCATCGCCAACATGGACTTCGCGGAGTTCGCCGACGCCGCCGACGGGTCGGGGACCTTCCGCGGCTTCGACGAGGACTGACGGCTCCTCATCGCGACCGGCCGGGCGAAGGAAGCGACATCGTCCGAGAGGGGCCCGGCATCCCGTCCCGCGACGGGGCCGCCCCCGCAGCTCCCGGGGCTGCCCGTAGGGTGGGGGGCGCATATGCCAAACGCCGCTCCGGGGGGAACGGAATGTCCAACTCCGCGCGCTCGCGCACACGATCCCGAAGATCCGGAAGATCCCTTCTTCTGGTTCCCGCCCTGCTGACGGCCCTGCTGGGACCGCTGCTCCCGACGGGCACGGCCCTGGCGGCGACGCCCGCGTCGGCGGCCACGCCCGCACCGGCCGGGACGGCCACGCCGGCTGCGACGCCCGCACCGGCGGCGACACCCGCACCCGCGGCGCCGACACCGGCCGCACCCGCGTCCGGCCCCGTGACGGCGGCCCAGAACCCCGCACCGGCCCCGAACCCGCCGGAGCCCACCACCGGCACCTGTCCCGTCCTGCCGCTCGCCCCGCTGGGCGACCCCGGCGACGCGGTCCGGCGGGTGACGCTGGACCCGCACGACACCACCTGCTTCACGGTCACGGTGGCGGAGCCGGGCCTGCACCAACTCCTCCTGGGCAGCGGGTCCCCGTCCCTCGCGCTCTCCTCCGGCGGGGTGCCGGTCGCGTGCTACGGGCTGGACTCCGGTCCCTGCGAACTGGCCGCCGGCACGTACACCCTCACCGTCACCACTGACGCCCACGCCCTCGACACGCGGCTGTCCATGGTCCCGCTGGGGACGGACACCGGCTGTGCGGAGCCCGTCGACACCGCCTTCGACACGCCTCCCGTGACCGGCACCAGCCCCGGCGCGCTCGGCATCGTCTGCCACCCCTTCACCGCCGAGGCGGGCGAACTGGTCACCTCGTCCTTCCTGAACTCCTCGTTCGCCAACGACAGCACGTGGATCACCGACGGCACGGGCAAGCACTTCTGCACGGGCGGCTACGCGTGCGTACTGCGCCCCGGGACCGGCGGCTACCGCTTCCTCGTGCGCTCCGACGCCCCCGTCGCGTACACCCTCCGCATCCGGCAGCTCTCCCACCCCTCGGGCTGCGCGGACGTGTCCGTGACGCCCTACGGCTCCGCGCCCGTCGTGGTCTCTCCCCCGACGGAGTGCAAGACGTTCACCCCGGCCGCGACCGGCCCGTACGAGATGTGGTCCCTCGACGGGGCCGGCATCTCGCAGCGGGTCGACGTGTACGGGCCGGCCGGGCGGGTCTGCGAGTACACGGACGCCTGCACGCTCACCGCGGGCGTCACGTACACCCTGGTCACCGGGGGCACCGTGCGGATCCTCGACCGGAGCTCCTCGGCGGGCTGCGAGGACGTGTCCCTCGGCCGGCCCCGCCACGGCGCGCTCTCCGCGCCCGGCGAGACCGACTGCCTGAACCTCCCGCTGCCCCGGGGCGCCCGGGTGGCCGTCCTGACCGGCTCCTCCGGCGACGGCGCGACGGCCGGCGTCCGGGTCCTCGACGGCGCCGGCGCCCTGCTCTGCTGGACGAGGGAGACCCTGGTCCCGGGCACCTGCGTCCTCGACGGCCCCGCCCCCTACCGCGCCGTCGTGGCGAGGGAGTCGGGCGCGGCCACCGGCCCGTACGGGATCGTCGTCCACCGCACGGACGTCCCGAGCGCCTGCCGGACCTTCCCCGCGGGCGACTTCGGCGCCGATCCGGCCCGGGCGGACGTCTCCCTCGACGAGGACGCCTTCGCGGACTGCCTGACGATCCCGGCGGACGACCACTCCGCCCGCGAGCTGATGACGCTCGCCCACACGGCGGGCAGCGGGTACCTCGACGTCAGCGTCCTCGACGAGAAGGGCAAGTGGATCTGCGGTTCCGGCGAGGCCGTGAACGACAGCGCCTCCCCGCTGGACTGCGCGCTGACCCCCGGCCTCTCGCACACCGTCCTCCTCCAGGGCCGTTTCGGCCCCGACGCGCACACCCTCGTGCGCCGGGACGTCACCGGCACCGCGCGCGGCTGCGTCGACAGCCCGGCCACCCCGGTGGGCGCCCCCTCCCGGGGCGGCGTCCCGACCGGCCCCGGCGCCCTGGTGTGCCACCGGGTGACCACCGCCGACGCGCGGGACACCCTGCACCTGAACGCCCGGTACACCGCGGCGGGCACGGCGTCCGGGTTCAAGGTCTACGGCGCGAACGGCAAGGCCGCGTGCGGGGACTTCGGCTCCGGCTGCGCCGTCTCCGGCTCCACCGCCTACCAGGCGGTCGTCGAGGTCGTCCACGGGGACGCCGCCGCCCCCGCCTACCGCCTCGACGCGTTCCGTGTCGGCACCGCCGCCGGGCCCGCGCCCGAGTGCGTCCGGGTGCCGGACGTCACGTACGGCGCCGGGCCGCTCACCGCCACGCTGACCGAACAGAGGCCCGCGCTCTGCGCGGTGCTGCCGACGGCGTCGAACGACTGGTTCAACCTGACGTTCACGCCGGCGCAGAGCGTCTCGAAGACGCCGGGGGCCTGGCTCTACGACGGGACGACCCGACGGAACGTCTGCTCCACCCGGACCGGCGGGTACTACAGCTGCGTGGTGCCGGGCGAGGACACCTACGGGCAGGTGGCCCGCCCGACCACGCTCGTGATCGGACTGCCCTCGCTCCCCTCCCGGGCCCCGGCCGAGGTGAGCGCGAAGGTCGTCTGCACGTCCTTCTGCGGCACCGTCTCCCGCGCGGTCACCGCCGTGGGCCCCGGCACCGTCGGCGCCGCGAGGATCACGATGAAGGTCACCGGGGCCGCGCTGCACGAGAAGGACGTGGTCGAGGTCGCCGGCGGCTCGTACCGCGCCCGGTCGACGCTCGTCTCCCTCGCGCCCGACCGGCGGACCATGGAGGTCTCCCTGGACCTGACGGGAGCCCCGCGCGCCGCCCTGGGCCTGAGCGTGCTCACCCACGACGGCGTGCGGTACTCCCGCGGCACCGTCACCGTCGTCGCGCCCCTCCGCGCCACCACCGCCCCCGCCGTCACCGGCACCGCGGTCGTCGGCGGCAGGGTGACGGCGTCGGCCGGTTCCTGGTCGCCGTCCGGGGCCTCGTACGCGTACCAGTGGCGGGCGGACGGGATCGCGGTCGCGGGGGCCACGGCCGCCGCGTACACGCTGCCCGCGTCGCTCCAGGGCAGGCAGCTCTCCGTCGCCGTCACCGCCCGCGCGGCGGGGCAGCCGACGGTGACCTCCGTCAGCGCCGCCACGGTGGTGAAGGGGACCGCCCCCAAGGCGACGAAGGCGCCGGCCGTGTCCGGCACCGTGCGGGTCGGCAGCAAGGTGACGGCCGTCGTCGGCACCTGGTCGCCCGCGCCGACCTCGTACGCCTACCAGTGGCGGGCGAACGGGGTCGCGATCGCGGGGGCCACGGCCGCCGCGTACACCCTGCCCGCCTCCGTCGTGGGGAAGAAGCTCACGGTCACGGTGACGGCGCACCGCACCGGGCACCTGAGCGGGTCGGCCGCGTCGGCCGGGTACACCGTCGCCACGGGCCTCGCGCCGAAGGCGACCAAGGCCCCGTCGCTCACGGGCACGGTGAAGGTGGGGCGGACGCTCACCCTGAACCGGGGGACGTGGACGCCGGCGCCGACCTCGTACGCCTACCAGTGGTACGCGAACGGGCGGGCGATCAGCGGGGCGACGAAGACCGCGTTCACGCCGTCGAGGGCCCAGCGCGGGCTGCGGATCACCGTCCGGGTGACGGCCCTGCGGACCGGGCACGCCTCGGGGACCGCGTGGACCCCGGCCACGGGGGCGGTCGCGGGCTGAGCCCTCCTGGAAACCATGAGGAGCCCCCGGGGCGGCGGACGGACCGCCGCCCCGGGGGCTTCTCCGCGTACGGGCCCCCGCGCGGGGGCCCGGCCGTCACCCCGTGACGTGGAGGAAGATCCCGCCCGCCATGAAGACGCTCACGACGGCGAGCGCGCCCCACACCAGGAGCGAGACGAACCACCCCTGGCGCGCCGGGCGGGTGAGCAGCGCCGCCACGGACAGGGCCGCCCAGGCCACGAGCCAGCCCCGCAGACCGGCGAACGGGGCGAGGAGGGCCCCGGCGAGGGCGGAGAGGGCCAGGTGCCACCACAGGGGCCGGCCGCCGAACCTGCGCCCCAGGTCCTCGCCGAGCAGGACCACCGGCAGGACGAGGAGCGCCGACACCGCGAACGCCGCCAGGACCCAGAGCACCGTCACGAGCGGGAGCGACGGGAGGAAGAGTCCTCCCCCGTCGTACTCCCAGGCCTCCGGCTCCCCGCTCCGGCCGGTCACCACCCCCACCGCCAGGGCCACCCCGCCCTCCAGCAGCAGCGCCAGCGTCGAGACCCTCAGCATCCGGGCGTGCGTACGCCCCGTGTCGGGACCGCTCATCCGCGATCACCCCCCTGGGGACATCATGCTCCCGCCGGGAGCACCGCCCGCGATTGGGGGCGGCTGATGACCAGGGCCATCAGGGCCGCCGCCGCGCACAGCGCGCCCGAGGCGTACCAGACGACGTCGTAGGTGCCGAAGACGTCGCGGGCCAGGCCGCCCGCGAAGGCGACGACGGCCGCGCCGACCTGGTGGGAGGCGAGGACCCAGCCGAAGACGATCGCGGAGTCCGCGCCGAAGTGCTCGCGGCACAGGGCCATCGTGGGCGGGACGGTGGCCACCCAGTCCAGGCCGTAGAAGACGATGAAGAACAGCATCGGCGGGTGCACGGACGGCGCGAGCAGGATCGGCAGGAAGCAGAGCGAGATCCCGCGCAGGGCGTAGTAGACCGCGAGGAGGCGGCGGGCGGAGAAGCGGTCGGTGAACCAGCCGGAGGCGACCGTGCCGACGACGTCGAAGACGCCGATGACGGCGAGCAGTCCGGCCGCCGCCGTGATCGGCATGCCGTGGTCGTGGGCGGCGGGCACGAAGTGGGTGCGGACCAGGCCGTTGGTGGAGGCGCCGCAGATCGCGAAGGAGCCGGCGAGGAGCCAGAAGGGGCCGGTGCGGGCCGCCTTGAGGAGAGCGGTGACGGCCCGGCGGGCGGCGCCCGGGACGGGGGCGGGCTTCGCCACGTACTCCCCGCCGTACGGGGCGAGCCGGACGTCCGCCGGGTGGTCGCGGAGCAGGAGCCATACGAACGGGACGACGGCGAGCGCGGCGAGGGCCACGGTCACGGCGGCGGGCCGCCAGCCGTGCCGCTCGACCAGCCAGGAGAGCAGCGGCAGGAAGATCAGCTGGCCCGAGGCCCCGGCGGCGGTGAGGACGCCGGTCACCAGGCCCCGGCGGGCGACGAACCAGCGGTTGGTGACGGTCGCGGCGAAGGCGAGGGCCATGGAGCCGCTGCCGAGGCCGACGAGGACCCCCCAGTAGAGGACGAGCTGCCAGGCGGCGGTCATCCACACCGTGAGGAGCGAGCCGAGCGCGATGACGGAGAGGGCGACGGCGACGACCCGGCGGATGCCGAAGCGGTCCATGAGCGCGGCGGCGAAGGGGGCGGTCAGGCCGTAGAGGGCGAGGTTCACCGAGACCGCGAACCCGATCGTGCCGCGCGACCAGTGGAGTTCGGCGTGCAGCGGCCCGATGAGCAGGCCCGGCAGGGAGGCGAAGGCCGCGGCCCCGATGATCGTGACGAAGGTGACCGCCGCGACGGACCAGGCGCGGTGGACGCGGGGGGTGCGGACCGGCCCGCCCTCGGGCGTGCGGGCGGGGGTCTCGGTTGTCTGAGCCATGCCACGAGCATCCCGGCCCGCTCCCGCGCCCGGCCATTGGCCCGGATGACAGCTTTCCAACGGATCGGGCCACCGCGCCGGACGGCGCCGGTTCGGACGGGGCCGGTGCGGATGGAGCCGGTGCAGACGGGGCCGGTGCAGACGGGGCCGGTTCGGGCGCACGGCGGGAGGAACGGCCCCCGGGCGCCGGAGAAGGCCCGGGGGTTACGGTTCCGGGGCGGCCACCAGCGGCCGTCCCGGGCCGCCGCCCTCCGGAGGGAGTACCACCCGTGCCGTCACCGTCACCGTCCCCGTCCCCGCACCGCGTCGCCGTCCTCGCCCTGCCCGGTCTCCTCCCCTTCGAACTGGGCATCCCGCACCGCATCTTCGGTCGCGCCCGGGACTCCGCGGGGCGGCGCCTGTACGAGATCGTCACCTGTGCGACGGCCGCGGGCCCGGTCCGCACCGACGCCGACTTCGCCGTGCAGGTGGAGCACGGCCCGGAGGTCCTCGCCACCGCCGACACGGTCGTGGTGCCCGCCTCGTACGAGCTCGGGCCGGTCTACGAGGAGGGCAGGCTGCCCGACGACCTGGCCGCCGCCCTCGCGCACATCCGGCCCGGCACCCGGCTGGTCGCCATCTGCACCGGCGGGTACGTGCTCGCCGCCGCGGGCTTCCTCGACGGGCGCCCGGCCACCACCCACTGGTCCGCGGCCGAGCACTTCCAGCGCCTCTTCCCGCGGGTGCGGGTCGACGCGGACGTCCTCTTCGTCGACGACGGCGACGTCCTGACCTCGGCGGGCGTGGCCGCCGGGATCGACCTGTGCCTGCACCTGGTGCGCCGCGACCACGGGACGGGCGTCGCCAACGAGGTGGCCCGCAGGACGGTCGTGCCGCCGCACCGGGACGGCGGCCAGGCCCAGTACGTCGCGCGGCCCCTGCCGCAGGACGGGACGCACACCACGACCGGCGCCCGCGCCTGGGCGCTCGCCCACCTCCACGAGCCGATCCAGCTGCGGGACCTGGCGGAGAAGGAGGCGATGAGCGTACGGACGTTCACCCGGAGGTTCCGCGACGAGGTCGGCGTCAGCCCCGGCCAGTGGCTCGTCCGGCAGCGCGTCGAACGCGCCCGGCACCTCCTGGAGTCCACCGACCTGCCCGTCGACCGGGTCGCGCGGGACGCCGGCTTCGGCACGGCCCAGTCACTGCGGACGCACCTGATGACCGCGATCGGGGTGACCCCCACCTCGTACCGGCGCACGTTCCGCGTCGCGGGCACGGAGGTCGTGGAAGCCGTGACCACGAGCGGAACGCCCTTGCCCGCGAAGGGCTGACGTCCGGGCGGCGGCGCGCCCGCGCGCGCCCCGAGCACGGCACGGTCCCGCCGCCACCCGGCCGCGACCCGCGCTCGCCGAGGGCCCACCGGACCCCGGGCCGGACAGGCCCGGGGCACACGGCCCTCGGCTCCCCTCGCCACGAATCGCTCACCCCAGGGTGGGCAAAACGGAACGAACCGTCAACAGGGCACCCGTCCGGGCGACACCGGGATCCCCGGCGCCCCCACCGGCGCGGGCGCGACCGGAGCCCGGTCCACCTCGCACCAGATGCTCTTGCCGCGCCCCTCGGGCTGCCAGCCCCACCGGTCCGCGAGGCCGTCCACCAGCTCCAGGCCGCGCCCGTTGGTGTCGTCGCCGTGCGCGTGCCGGGGCTTCGGCGGGCGGTCGCTCGCGTCGGCCACCTCGACCCGCACCCCGCCCTCCGCCGCGAACAGCATCCGCAGCACGGCCGGACAGCCCGTGTGCACCACGGCGTTGGTCACGAGCTCGGAAATGATCAGCACCAGCGTCTCGGCCAGCGGCTCGTCCTCCCCTATGCCCGAACCGGCGAGCCGCGACCGGGCCCACCTCCGGGCTCGCCCCACCTCCGCCGGGTCCGGCCCGACCTCCAACTGAACCTGAAGCACCTGCACCGTTCACACCATCCGAACCGGCGGACACATCGCCTCGCGCCTCACAGCCATCGACGCCCTCACGGAACGTGATTCCCTTGCGAGACAGCATGGTTGACGTACAGTCACCGCAACAAGCGCTTCGGGCATATTCCAGCGCGAAGGAGTACGCGTGGTCCATACTGTGCGACGCGCGCTGCGGGGAGTCGAACAGGAGCGCGCGGGGCGCCTCCTGGGGGCGCGAGCGGGGCGCATTCCGGGGCGCGGAGTCACCGCAGGGGCGACACCGGGACGATCCGGGGCAACGTGCACTCGCATCCCACGGAGAGTACCGGAGCCGGAGGCCGACTCCGGGCCGTGACGGCCCCGCCGGAGGACACGACCCGGTATCGACGTTCCGTGACGCGGACGGCCCGGACGGCCCGGACGACGCCGGGGCCTCAGCGCGCGCCGCCGGCGAGCGCGCCGTCCACGTCCTCGTACACCTCGAAGAGGCGCCGGACGCCGAGCGCGGCGAGCACCTTGGCCACGTGGCCGTCCCCGGGCTCCGGGAGGATCAGGCGGAGCCGGCCGCCGCAGGAGCGGAGCAGCCGGCGGGAGGCGACCAGGACGCCGACGCCGCTGGAGTCGCAGAACCGCACTCCGGTCAGGTCCATCACCAGATCGTGGCGCCCGACCGCGACCGCCGCGCGGACGCGGCGGCGTATCCCGGGGGAGGTGACCAGGTCCAGTTCCCCCTGGACGCGGAACACCGTCCAGGAGCCGTGCTCGTCCTCGTCGACCTCGATCGTCGCCACGGAACGCCGCATTCCCCACCGCCGTCCCGCGAAACCAGCGCATCGGGGGACGACGCTTTCCTTACCATCCGGGCCCCCGTCAAGGGCGCACTTGCGGCAAACGGGGGTGCGTTGTCGGTACGGCGCACTACTTTGGAGGGGAAGCGCAGGGTCGGCACGGGTGGAGGGTCGGATGGCGAAGGACACACCACCGCGCTGGGACCGCAGGATGCAGCAGCGGCTGGCGCGCGGGGAGGCCGCCGCCCTCGGGGAGTTGTACGACCGGTTCGCCGCGCTGGTGCACAGCCTGGCCCACCGGGTCCTCGACGACGACGCGGCGGCCGACCAGGTCACCCGCGAGGTCTTCGGCTACGTCTGGGAGAACCCCGACGCGTACGACCCCCGGCAGGGGAACATGCGCGCGTGGGTGGCCGGACTCGCCCAGCGGCAGGCCGTGCACCGGCTGCGGCAGGCGGAGACGACGGCGTACGCGGAGACGGGGGTCGGCTCCGCCGAGGAGCTGGAGCAGAAGGTGCGCCGGGCCTCGATCGCGGCCCGCGCCGACTACATCGTGACGTCGATGCCCGCGCCGCTGCGGGCCGCGCTCGAACTCGCCCACTTCCAGCGGCGGGACTACCGCCAGACCGCCGCCGACCTCGGGGTCACCGAGGACGAGGCGCGCCGGCGCCTCCGGCTCGGCCTCCAACTGCTCTCCACGGCGAACACCCGGTCGTTCGAAGGGACCTCCCCGCCCGGCTACGGACGGGCCCTGTGACCGCGGCGGACGACGGCGCGGAAGGCGTCGCGCGCGCTCCCCGGATACCGGGCCCCCGCCGGTCGGCGGACGACCACGCGGACCTGACGGAAGGGCCGGGACAGGAAGTGGAGGAAGCGGAGCCGGACGTGCCCGTCCTCTCCCACGGCGTGCTCAAGTCCCTGCTCGGGGCCTGGGCGCTCTCCGCGTGCTCCGCCGGGGAGACCGCGGCCGTCGAGGCGCACCTCACCGAGTGCGGCCCGTGCGCCGACGAGGCGCTGCGGCTGCGCGACGCCGTCGCCCTGCTCCACCGGGACCGCGACCTGGACCTCGACCCGCTGCTGCGCTCGCGGGTCCTGGAGAACTGCCTGGGCCGCCGCCCGGCCCGCATCCCGATCCCCGACTGGGTCACGCCGTACGACGCGGAGACCGCCCGGCTCGACGCGCTGCTGCGGGACATCGGCGACTCCGAGTGGCACGCGCCGGTGCGGCTCACGTGGTACGAGGAGGACCGGCAGGTGCGCCGCAGGGCGACCGTCGCCGGGGTCGTCGGCCACCTCTTCGCCGTGGACGGCCTGGTGGCCGGGGCCCTCGGCCTCGACGACCCGCTGGGCCCCGGCACGCCCGAGCTGTCGCCGTCCGAGCGGACCGAGGCGTTCTGGTCGGGCCTGGAGCGGCCGCCGGGCCGGGCCCTGCGGGAGCCCTGGCGGGACCAGAGCCACACCCTGATCCGCACGGTCTCCTTCGCCGGGCGCGGGGTGGCCGACCTCACGGTCACCTACAAGGACTTCGCGCTGCCGCTGCGGGACTCGCTCCTGGAGCGGGCCTTCGAGTGCTGGCTGCACGCGGACGACATCGCGAACGCGGTGGCGTACCCGTACGAGCCGCCCTGCGGCGCCCATCTGCACGACATGATCGACCTGGCGACGCGGCTGCTCCCGGCGGCCCTGGCCGGCCGCCGCCGCACCGGTCTCGCCGCGCCCGCCCGGCAGCTGGTCGCGGCGGGCGCGCCGGGCCGCTCGCTGCACCTGGAGGTGGAGGGCCCGGGCGGCGGCCACTGGTACATCGCGCTGGACTCCCCGGCCGCGATCGGCGACCCGGGCCGGGCGGTGGCCCAGGTCGCGATGGAGGGCGTCGAGTTCTGCCAGCTCGTGGCGGGCCGGGTCTCCCCGGAGGAGGCGGCGGCGGGCCAGGACGGCGACCGCGAGGCGATCCGCGACGTCCTGGCCGCGGCGGCGTCCCTCAGCCGCCTGTGAGGAACCTAGGCGAAGACGACCGTGCGGCTGCCGTTGAGCAGGATGCGGTGCTCGGCGTGCCACTTGACCGCGCGGGCGAGGGCCTGGCACTCGACGTCGCGGCCGATCGCGACGAGCTGGTCCGGGGTCACCTCGTGGCCCACCCGCTCGACCTCCTGCTCGATGATCGGGCCCTCGTCGAGGTCCGCCGTCACGTAGTGGGCGGTCGCGCCGATCAGCTTCACGCCCCGGGCGTGCGCCTGGTGGTAGGGCTTGGCGCCCTTGAAGCTCGGCAGGAAGGAGTGGTGGATGTTGATGATCCGGCCGGAGAGCTGCTTGCAGAGGTCGTCGGAGAGGACCTGCATGTAGCGGGCGAGGACGACCAGCTCGACGTCCTCCTCGCGGACGAGGTCGAGCAGCTTCCCCTCCGCCTCGGCCTTGGTGTCCTTGGTGACGGGGATGTGCCGGAACGGCACCCCGTAGGAGCCGACGAGCTCCTCGAAGTCGGTGTGGTTGGAGACCACGGCCACGATCTCCACCGGCAGCGCCCCGATCCGGGAGCGGAACAGCAGGTCGTTCAGGCAGTGCCCGAACTTCGACACCATGAGCACGACCCGCGTGCGCCGGTCGGCCCGGTCGATCTGCCACTCCATGCCGAAGGCGTCGCCGACCGCCGTGAAGCTGGCCCGCAGCTTCTCGACGTCCACGGGCGCCTCGGCCGAGAAGTGGACCCGCATGAAGAAGAGCCCGGTGTCCCGGTCTCCGAACTGCCGGCTGTCCTCGATGTTGCACCCCGTGATGAAGAGGTAGCTCGACACGGCGTGCACGATGCCCTGCTTGTCGGGGCACGAGAGGGTGAGGACGTACTGGTCGGTCATCCCGTCAGCCTGCCACACCCGGCCGGGGTCGAGGCGCACCGTCCGTCAGGCGGACCGGTTCAGGACCGCGTCATGATACGGAGCAGGTCGAGGGAGCGCGGGGGCGTGTCGGGGTCCTCGCCGTCGGCGAGCGCGAGGCGCACGTGGGCCTCGCGGGCGGCCCGCACGGCCTCCGGCCAGCCCTGGTGCTCCAGGTAGGCGGAGACGGGCGCGTCGGGTCCGACCTGGTGCAGGATGCGCAGCACCCGCAGGACGGCGACGTCGACGAGGGCGGCCTCGCCGGAGTCCCGGAAGATCGCGCCGACGTACTTCTCGGCGGACCAGTTGTCGAGCCAGGTGTCCTCGACCAGGCGGTAGACGGCGTCGGTGACGTCGCCGTACCCCTCCCGGCCGGCCAGCCAGGTCGTCTCGTGGAACGCGGGGTCGGAGAGCATGTGCAGCGCCGAGCGCACGTTGCTGCGCCAGCGCCACCACGGCATGTCGTTGAGCGGCATGCCGCCCATGGTGGAGGAGCGACGGCCGCGACGGGAAGGGTTCCCCGAACCGGGGGCCGGACCGGTGGCGGGGTCGTTGGCGGGACTGGACACGTTTCGATCGTACGTTCCCCTGTCCGGCAAGCGGACCCACCCCCGCCCGACCCCCGCAATTCACCCTCCCGTCACCCACCGTCGACCCGCGCTCACTCCCGTGTTACCCCTGGGGAGGAAGTGTGCGTGTTCATGACCGGCAGGCGACTGACCCCACTCCTCGCGTACGTCACGGCCACGGCGACCGGAGCGTCGCTGCTCACCGGGTGCGGCGTGCTCCCCGGAGCCGCGGGGGGCTCCAAGGAGCCCCTCACCGTGATGACCTGGGCCCCCGACCGGACCCGGGCGACCAACATGCCGGGCATGCCCGCCATGGCGCAGACCTTCGCCCGCTGGGTCAACGCCCAGGGCGGCATCGACGGCCACGAACTGCGCGTCCTGACCTGCAACGAACGGAACACCTCCGAGGGCGCCGCCGACTGCGCCCGCCGGGCGATCGACGAGAAGGCGGTCGCCGTCGTCGGCTCGTACAGCCAGCAGGGGCGCGTCTTCATGGGCTCCCTGGAAGCGGCCGGCATCCCGTACGTCGGCGGCTACGGCGTCACGGAGGACGAGTTCACCAGCCCGCTCTCGTACCCCGTCAACGGCGGACAGGCCTCCCTGGTCGCCGGGCACGGGATGCAGCTCGCCGGCATCTGCGACAAGGTCTCCCTCGTCCGGCCCGACAACGTCACCGGGGACAAGCTCCCCGCCCTGCTCGACTCCGGCCTGCACCGGGCGAAGCACGGGGGCGCCGTCGACATCCCGGCCGCCGAGGACGCCGCCGAGTACACCCGGCAGGCCGGCCGGGCCAGGTCCGGGGCGGAGGGCGGGGACGGCTGCGTGACCGCCGTGCTCGGCGAGCGCACCCAGACCTTCTTCGACTCCTTCCGCCGCCTGCCGGAGGAGGAGCGCCGCGGGAAGGGCGGGAAGGGCGGGGACGGGAAGGGCGGCGGCGTCCGCATCTCCTCGGTCCTCGGCAGCGTCGACCAGCCCGTGATCGACCGCACCGGCGGCGCCCACAGCCCCTTCGAGGGCGCGTTCGTCACCGGCTGGTACCCGGAGACGACCGACAGGAGCTGGGCGCCGATGCGCGAGGTGATCCAGGAGTACGCGTTCGTCGACAACCGGGTCGACCCGGCCGACACCGGCGTCCAGACCACCTGGATCGCGTACACGGTCCTCAAGGAGGTCGTGGAGGCCCTGGACCGGGACCGGATCACGCCGACGGACATCGCCCACGCCCTCGACCGGGGCGAGCGGATCGACACCGGCGGTCTGACCCCGGCCCTGCGCTGGAAGTACACGGACCTGCTCGGCGCCTCCGGCTTCCCCCGGATCGTCAACCACCAGGTGACCTTCCAGGTGGTCCGCCAGGGGCGGCTCGTGGCGCAGAGGCCCGGCTTCGTCGACGTCGGGGAGACGCTCCTGAGCGTCTCCTGACCCGCCCGTCAGAGCTGGGTGGGCTCCCGCTTCTCCAGTCCGTACTTCTCGGCGGTCGGGTTCCACAGGCCCGCCGCCCTGCGCTTGGCCCTTGTGGCCTCACCGCTCTTCGTGTTCGCCGCGGAGAGTTCATTGGTCGAGCGGGCCTTGCCGCCCTTGCAGCCGTTCTTCGCCTTCATCTGGACGGCCCAGGCGGCGTAGTGGTCGTCGGCGGACGCCGACGCCTTCCACGCCTCGGTGAGCGCGGCGGTCAGCCGGCCGTTGTCCGGGATCTTGTCGACCGACAGCGACCGGAGCTTGGTGACCAGGCCCCGGCGCTGCTCGGCGGCGCCCCGCAGGTCGGAGGCGGCCTGGTCCAGGTTCTTGCACTGCTTGATGGACTCGACCGAGCTGATCACCGTGTCGCGGCTGTCGCTGCTGGTCGCGAGGAGCTTGCTCAGCTCCTGCGCCTGCGGCTCCGCCGGGTCGGCCGGCTTCTCCTCCGACGGCTGCTCGCCGGGGGTCGCGGAGGAGGTCGCCGCCACGGTCGAGCCGCTCTTCTCGGGCTCCTTCTTCTCGTCCTCGCCGCTGAGCAGCGCCCCGGCGCCGAGGCCGACGACCGCGCAGCCGACGACGACGGCGGCGATCAGCGCGACCGGCGACTTGCGGCGCGGCGCGGGCTCCTCCTCGTCGTCGTAGTAGGCCTCCTGGTAGGCGTACCCCTGCTGAGGGGGCTGCGGGGGCTGCTGCTGGTACGGACCCGGGGGCGGCGCCCCGTGGCCCTGCGGCTGCTGGGGCGCCCGGGGCGCCTCCGTGCGGAAGAGGCTGTCGAACTCGGCGGGCGGCTGCCGCTCGCCGGGCTCGGCCGGGGGTACGGGGGCGATGTACCGGGTCGCGTCGGAGGCCCCGGCCTGGCCGGACTGGCCGGATCCGCCCGGCTGCGCCAGCGGGCCCGTGCCCAGGAACTGGGTCGAGTCCCCGCCGCCCTGCTGCGGCGGCACCGGCGCGATGTGCTGGGTCGCCTGCAGGTCGGAGGCGGGGGCGGCCGGGTGCGGATAGCCGTAGCCGGGCTGCTGGGCCTGCGCCTGGGGCGGCGGATAGCCGTACCCCGGCTGCTGGGGCTGGACCGGCGGCATCGCGCCCGGCACCGGCGCGATGTGCTGGGTGGCCTGCGGGTCGGAGGCGGGGGCGGCCGGGTGCGGATAGCCGTAGCCGGGCTGCTGGGCCTGCGCCTGGGGCGGCGGATAGCCGTACCCCGGCTGCTGCTGGGGTATCGGCGCCAGGTACTGCGTGGACTGCATGTCGGCGGCGCCCGGTGCCGCCTCCGGGGGCAGCGGCTGCGCGGGCGGCAGCGGCTGTCCGCCCGGCTGACCGCCGGCGGGTGCCCAGCCGCCGTCCCACGACCGCGCTTCCCCGTGGGCACCGTCGTGCGCGGGGGGCACCGCCGGGTACTGCGGCTCCGGACCCTGTCCGTTCTGCGTCACCGGGACTCCTACTGATGGACCTACGGAATCGTCGGTTCACGCTACCGGGTGGGCCCGGGGGTCCGCACACACGTGTGAGCCCGGTTACAGAACTGGTTCACGGAACCGGGCCGCGCGCCCCCGCCGGCCGATCCCTAGGGCCTGTCCGGCGGATCAGGGCCGGGGCCGCGACCCCGATCCGCCGGACAGGCCCTACGCCGCGTACAGCTCCATCCGGACCCCGAACTCCCGTACCGCCGGCTCCCCCGCGAACGGTTCGAGACGGTCCCTCAGGTCCTCCAGGTACTCCATGCCGCGCGACGACCGCAGCGTGCCCAGGAGTTCGAGCGCCCGCGTCCCCGTCCGGCAGGCCTGCTCCACCTCCCGCTGCTGGATCTGCGCCGCCGCGAGCAGGGCGAGACCGATCGCCCGCCGCCGCGCGCGCGTCTCCGGGTGCCCGGCGACCGACTCCTCCGCCGCCCGCGCCGCCGCCTCCGCGCGCCCCAGGTCCCGGTAGCAGTGGGCCAGTTCGTCCGCCAGGTACGCGTGGTCGAAGTGGGTGATCCACACCGGCTCGTCGCCCGCCTCCGGATCGGCCCGCTCCAAGGCCCGCACGGCGCCGCCCGCCGCCTCCTCGAAGGCCCGGACGTCGCCCATCAGGGCGTGCCCGCGCGCCTCGGCGGCGAGGAACATCGACTCCGCGCGCGGCGGCACCTTCCCGCGCGCGCCCTCCTGCGCCGCCCGCGCCAACTGGGCGATCTCCCGCGGGTTCCCGAGCTGCGCGGCGAGGTGGCTCATCGAGGCGGCGAGCACGTAGCCGCCGTATCCCCGGTCCCCGGCCGCCTGCGCGAGCCGCAGCGCCTGGATGTAGTACCGCTGGGCGAGGCCCGGTTCGCCGGTGTCCACCGCCATGTACCCCGCGAGCTCGGTCAGCCGGGCGGCCGCCGCGAAGAGCTGCCGCCCCACCGCCTCCCGGTACGAGCCGGACAGCATCCCCGAGACCACGCTGTCCAGGTAGTGCACCACCACCGGGCGCACGTGCCCGCTGCCGAACCGCCGGTCGAGGTCGACGAGCGCGGCCGTCGTCTCCCGCACCGCCGCCACGTCCGCGACCCCGACGCGGGCCCCCGCCGTCCGGGCCACGTGCGCGTCCGGCACCGTGATCAGCCAGTCGCGGCTGGGCTCGACCAGGGCGGAGGCGGCCACCACGGAGCCGGACAGGAACTCCCGGCGTCCCACGTCGCTGCGCCACAGCTCGCAGACCTGCTCGATCGCCCCGGGCACGGTCGGCGCGAACTGGAGGCCCACCCCGGCGGCGAGGTTCCGGCCGTGGGCCATGCCGACCTCGTCGATCGTGACCGTGCGGCCCAGCTTGCGGCTCAGCGCCTCCGCGATGATCCCGGGCGCCCGGCCGCGCGGCTGCTGCCCGCGCAGCCAGCGCGCCACGGACGTCTTGTCGTACCGCAGGTCGAGGCCGCGCTCCGCGCCGACCGTGTTGACCCTGCGGGCGAGGCCGGCGTTGGAGCAGGCCGCCTCCTGGATGAGCGCCCGGAGCCGTTCGTTGACCTGACGCGGAACGAGTGGCCTGGCTGCCATGAAGTACCCCCTGAGGCCGTGCGGGTGATCACTGGGAAGGGATCACTGCCCGGCGGATATCCGGTCAATGCCGATGTGAACACGCGAAACCGGACACGTCGGCCGCAAGCACTCACCGGCGTCCCCACCCCTGCGTACCCGCCCCGGCACCCCGGTCCTCCGCGCGCCCCCGCCCGTGCACCGGTGCGCCCCGCGTGCGGAATCGTTGCGTCACCCCGCTTCTCCGCCCCGCCCGTAACCCCGGGTGGTGCCGGGAGTTGTGCTCACCGTGGAAGAGACCATCGGAGTCACGGCGGCCGCGCGCGTCCCCGAGCAGCGGAACGAGCAGCTCCTGGACAGCGCCGTGCGGTACGCGGAAGAGCGGCACTGGGACGTGTTTCCAGGGACCTGGCTGGAAGCCGCCGAGGGCCGGGAGCGCTGCTCCTGCGGCGCGGACGACTGCGCGCTGCCGGGAGCCCATCCGTCCCGGCCCGACTGGTCGACCCAGGCGACCGGCAGCGGGGTCGGCGCCCGGCGGATGTGGTCGAAGCAGCCGAGGTCCTCGATCCTGCTGCCGACCGGCCGCACCTTCGACGCCCTGGAGGTCTCCGAGTCGGCCGGCTTCCTCGCGCTCGCCCGCATGGAGCGGATGGAGCTGACGCTCGGCCCGGTGACCTGCGCCCCGGACCGGCGCATGTACTTCTTCGTCCTGCCGGGCGCCGCCGTCAAGGTCCCGGACCTCGTCCGCAGGCTGGGCTGGATCCCGTCCTCCCTCGACCTCGTCACGCGCGGCGAGGGGCACTACGTGGCGGCCCCGCCGACCCGGATCGGCGGCCGGGGCGCCGTGCAGTGGGCCCGCCGCCCCACCCCGGTGAACCGCTGGCTCCCCGACGCGGAGGAGCTGATCAGCGCCCTCGCGTACGCGTGCGGCCGGGAGGCGGCGGACGCGAGGGCGTCGCGCGCGTCCTGACGTCCGGCCCCTGGGGCCCCGTGACGTCCGCCCTTAGGGTGGGCCCGTAAGCACGGGGACGAACGAGGGGCTGACGGGGCATGCCTGACCAGGCATCAGAGGGAGTGTTCGGAAGGACGGGCGCCGCACCGGGGGACGGGGCGGCGCCCGCGGTGCGGGTCGAGGGGCTGTGGAAGCGCTTCGGACAGCAGATCGCGGTGCACGGGATCGACCTGGACCTGCCCGCGGGGAAGTTCATCGGGCTCGTGGGGCCCAACGGAGCGGGCAAGACCACCACGCTCTCCATGATCACCGGCCTGCTCCGGCCCGACCAGGGCCGCATCCTGGTCTCCGGGAGCGACGTGTGGGCCGATCCCGAGTCGGTCGCCCGGGTCAAGTCCCGCATCGGCGTCCTGCCGGAGGGCCTGCGGCTCTTCGAGCGCCTCTCGGGCCGCGAACTCCTCGCCTACAGCGGCCGGTTGCGGGGCCTGCCCGGCGCCGAGGTCGACAAGCGCGCCGCCCAGCTCCTGGACGTGCTCGGCCTGACGGGCGCGCAGCACAAGCTGGTCGTGGACTACTCGACCGGCATGCGGAAGAAGATCGGTCTGGCGGCGGCGCTCCTGCACAATCCCGAGGTCCTCTTCCTCGACGAGCCCTTCGAGGGCGTCGACCCGGTCTCCGCGCAGACCATCCGCGGCGTCCTGGAGCGGTACACCGCGTCCGGCGCGACCGTCGTCTTCTCCAGCCACGTCATGGAGCTGGTCGAGTCGCTCTGCGACTGGGTCGCCGTCATGGCGGCGGGCCGGATCCGGGCCCAGGGCCCGCTGGCCGAGGTCCGCGGCGACGCGCCCTCGCTCCAGGCGGCGTTCCTGGAACTGGTGGGCGCGAACGAGCGCGCGGCGACGGGGGATTCGCTGGACTGGCTGGGCGGCGGCAACGGTACGGGATCGGGTTCGGGTTCGGGCGGGGCCCAGTGATGAGTGCCGTCCCCTCCCCCACCGCCCCCGCGCCCGCCGCCGCCGTCCCCTCCCTCACCTCCGTCTTCGTACGGCTCAAGCTGTCGCTGCTGCGCAACGGGCTGCGGCAGTCGGGCGGGCGGACCGCCGCGTACGTCGCCTCCGTCGTCTTCGGCGTGCTCCTCGCGGCGGGGATGCTGCTGGCCTTCGTCCTCGTCCGGGGCCACGAGAACGCCGGGACGGTCGCGATCCTCCTCACCGGGGTGGTCGCGCTCGCGTGGGCGGTGATGCCGCTCTTCGTGCCGAGCGGCGACGAGACCCTCGACCCGTCGCGGCTCGTGATGCTGCCGCTGCTCCCCCGCCCGCTGGTCCGGGCGCTGCTCGTGGCCTCGCTCGTGGGCATCGGCCCCGTACTGACGCTGTTCCTGGCGTTCGGCGCGGCGCTGTCCGTGGCGCACGGCGTCGCCGGGACGGTCGCCGCCGTGCTCGCCGTGCCGCTGGTGACGGTGACGTGCGTGGCGCTCTCGCGGGCGGTGGCCGCCGCCAACATCCGGCTGCTCACCTCCCGCAGGGGCCGGGACCTGGCGCTCCTCAGCGGTCTGGTCATCGCGGTCGGCATGCAGGTCGTGAACTTCGCGGCCCAGCGGCTCACCCGGCCCGGCGGGATGGACACGGTCGAACCGGCGGCGGCCGTCGTCGGCTGGCTGCCGCCGGCCGCCGCGATCGGCGCGGTGGACGCGGCGGGCGAGGGCGCGTACGCGGTGGCGGCGGCGCGGCTGCTGCTCACGGCGGCGGCGCTCGCCGGGCTCGTGCACTGGTGGCGGCGGAGCCTGGTGCGGCTGATGGTCGAGCCGGACGGCTCCACGATCGGCGCGGCCCCGGAGGCGGGCGCCCGGGGGAAGGACGGCCGCGCGGGCCTGCTCGGCCGGATCCTGCCGGACGGGCGCACGGGCACGGTCATGGAGCGCAGCCTGCGGTACATGTGGCGGGACCCGAAGACGAAGGCGGCGTGGGTGACCTCGCTCGCCGTCGGTCTGATCGTGCCGCTGTTCAACGCGCTCCAGGGCGCGGGCTCGATCTACTGGGCGTGCTTCTCCTCCTTCATGCTCGGCATGCTGATGTACAACCAGTTCGGGCAGGACACGTCGGCGTTCTGGATGGTCGCGCAGACCGTCTCGACGCCGGCCGACGCGTACGCCGAGCTGCGGGCGCGGGCGTTCGCGCTGCTCGCCGTCACCCTGCCGTTCACGCTCCTCGTGACGACCGCGACGGCGGCGGTGCTCGGCGACTGGGGGCTCCTCGCGGAGGGGCTCGGCCTGGCGTTCGGCCTGCTCGGCGCGATGCTGGGGACGGGCGCGCTGGCCTCGGCCCTCTTCCCGTACTCGATCCCGCAGGACAGCGGCTACAAGAACGTGGTGCCGGGGCAGGCGGGTTTGGCCTGGATCTCGATCTTCGGCGGCGTGCTGGTGTCGGGGGCGCTGTGCGCCCCGCTGATCGGCGCGGTGGTCTCCCTGCACTTGACCGGGCGGCACGCCCTCCTCTGGCTCCTCCTCCCGGCCGGAGCCCTCTACGGCACGCTCCTGACCTGGGCGGGCCTCCGGCTCGCGGCCCCGCGCACGGCGAACCGGCTGCCGGAGATCCTGGCGGCGGTCAGCAAGGGCTGACGGCCTTCGTGAGACGGGCGGGCCGCCCGGTGCGTACGGACGCACCGGGCGGCCCGCCCCGTTTCCGATCCGTGAGCCGGAAGGGGATCAGAAGGGGGTCAGAAGGCGCCGTTGAGGCCCCACCACTCGCCGTCGGTCCGCTCGCCCGACCCGAAGGCGCCGGTGCCGAGGCCCCGGTAGTGGACGAGCCAGCCCGGGTTGCCCGGGTTGCCGTTGATGGCGTAGTTCGTGTTGGTGACGGTCGCGAGGTCGGGGCGGCCGTCGCCGGTGGTGTCGCCGACCGCGAGGAAGGACTCCATGGCGTTCCAGCCGCCGGAGCCGATCAGCTTGCGGGCGCCGAGGCCGCCGGAGGCGGTGCCCGGGTAGGACCAGAGCTTGCCGGTGGACTTCTCCCGGGCGATCAGGTCGACGCGGCCGTCGCCGTTCGTGTCGCCGGGACCGACGAGGGCGTTCATCGCGTTCCAGCCGCCGGAGCCGAGCAGTTTGCGCGCGCCGAGGCCGCCGGAGGCGGTGCCCGGGTAGAGCCAGAGCTTGCCGGTGGACTTGTCGACGGCCAGCAGGTCGGCGCGGCCGTCGCGGGTGAGGTCGCCGACGCCGGCGATCCGGCCCATGGCGTTCCAGCCGCCGGAGCCGAGCAGCTCGCGCGCGCCGAGTCCGCCCGTGCCCGTGCCGGGGTACAGCCACAGCTTCCCGGTCGAGGGCTCGCGGGCGAGCACGTCCTCCTTGCCGTCGCGGCTGAAGTCCCCGTGGCGCACGAGGGCGTCCAGGGAGTTCCAGCCGCCGGAGCCGACCAGCCGGCCCGAGCCGTCGCCGGGCAGGAACCAGAGCCGCCCCAGCAGGTCCCGCGAGAGGACGTCGGCCCTGCGGTCGCCGTTCAGGTCGCCGAAGCCGGCCGCCTTGGGGGCCGCCTCCGCGTACCACGAGGGGTAGGAGGGCCGGGAGCACTCCCGCTCCGTGCCGGTGAACTTGATCGAGGAGATGGTGGTGGGCGACCACGTGGTCCAGGAGCCGTTGCTCGAAGGGTTCTCGATCGAGTAGCCCTCGTACGCCTCGTAGTCCCGGGACTCGTACAGGCAGGCGTACAGGGAGGTGCGGTTGATGTGCGAGAGGAATTTACTGCCCGCCGGGCCCGGCGCGGGCATGTTCGTCCTCGTCTTGAACATCGTGCCCTTGGCGTCCTCCTGCGTCCAGGCGCAGAAGTAGCCCTTGGGGCAGTCGCCCACGGCCGCCTGGGCGGGCGCGGCCGTGGTGACGGCGACCGTGCCCAGGGCCGCGAGGCCCAGCAGGGAGGCCAGTCCCCGCTTCATCGTCTTTCGCAATGTGTTCCCCTTTCCCCGGGGGAGACTCACGAACGGCCGGATGGTTGTACGGGAATCCGGAGGGAGTTCGACCGGCGGTCGGCGACGAAGAGCAGGACGAGGCCGAGGGCGACCCAGGCGGCGAGGGTGAGGGCCGGGACGGCCGCGCCGGTGCCGTCGAAGAAGGCGAGGGAGCGCAGCAGGCTGCCGGAGGCGCCGGGCGGCAGGACCTGGCCGAGGGTGGACCAGCCGGAGGGGAGCCAGTACGGGCCGCTGCCGAGGCCGGACAGGGGGTTGCCCAGGAGCATCATGACGGCGATTCCGGCGCCGAGTCCGGCGAAGCCCGCGAGCGCCTCCAGGCCGATGAAGGTCATGGACAGGGCGGCCATGCCGAGGCCCAGGCCGAGGGCGGTGAGCCAGTAGCTCCCGGCCAGCGACCCCGTTCCGTACTGGAGGCACCCGGCGATGGCGGCCCCTGCGAGCAGCGAGAAGAGGACGACGCCGGCGAAGCGGGTGCGCAGGTGCGCGTGGCCCGGGAAGAGCCGGGTGAGGAGGACGGCGGGGAAGATCCCGCCGAAGACCAGCGGCAGTCCGGCGGCGGCGAGTCCGGCGCCCCGGGGGTCGTCCCCGGGGAACGGCACGAGGTCGTGGACGGTGGCCTTCACGTGCTGCCGGTCCGCCGCCGCGTTGCCCAGGGCAGTCAGGGCGCCGGTGGCCGTCGGGGCTCCGGCGGTGGCCGTGTAGACGTCGATCCCGCCGGTGCCGAGGGCCAGGCCGCCCGCGACCTCGCGCTCCCGGATCGCGGTGGTGAGGGCGTCGGCGTCCTCGTAGACGGTGACGTCCCACTCGGGCCCGTCGAGCTTCGCCTTGAGTCCCTCGGCGGCGGCCTGGGGGCCGGTCACGCCGACGGGGACCTCGTGGGGGCCGCCGTTGACGCTGGGCAGGGCGAAGGCGCAGAGCATCAGGACGACCACGGCGGTCAGGCCGAGCAGGACGGCCGCGAGCTTGCGGGGCGTGCCCGGGCCCGGGCGGGGGGCGCCGGTTTCCACGGTCGCCACGGGAGGTGTGCGGTGTTCGGACATGGGGGACCTCTTTCCGGTCCGTCCGACGGCCGCCTCTCTCGGCGGGAGCGGACTGGGCGGTCGACAGGGCGGGGAAACGGGAGCGGGCGCGGAAGAACACCGCGCCGCGCCGGACGGCAGGACAGCCGGACGGAACATCCAGCATGACACACGATTACAGGGTAGGCTTATCCATGTGTCAAACCTCAGCGATTCGTCATCCCACGCCGTCCCCGACGACCTGGTGCGGGCCGCGCTGCGCGTCGCGCGCACCCGGGACGTCCCCGTCGCCGACGTCCCCCTGATCGCGGTCGCCGAGGAGGCCGGGATCTCCCGGAGCACTCTGATGCGCCGCCTCGGGGGCTCCCGCCGCGCCCTGGACGAGGCGGTGCGCGCCGCCGGGGTGGACCCCGGCGGGCAGAAGCCGGTCCGCGAGCGGGCCATGGTCGCCGCCGCCGACCTCATCAGCGAGCACGGCCTCGCCGCGGCCACGCTGGAACGGGTGGCCGACGGCGCCCGGTGCTCCGTCCACAGCCTGTACGCGGCCTTCGGCGGCCGGGACGGCCTGCTGCACGCCGTGTACGAGCGCTACAGCCCGATCCTGGACGTCGAGGCCGTCCTCGCCGCGCCGCGCGAGGACCTCCAGGAGACGATCCGCACGCTCTACCGCCTGCTGACCGAGGCCCTCGTCCGCGAGCCGCGCGTCGTGCCCGCCATGTTCGCCGACGCCCTCGCGCGCCCCGACGACCCGGCCGTCCAGGGCGTCTTCCGGCACGCCTTCTCGCGCATGGTCGAGGGCGTGGGGACCTGGCTCACCGGCGAGATCGCCGCCGGACGCATCCGCGACCTGCCCCCGCTGCTCCTCGTGCAGCAGATGCTCGGTCCCCTGGCCTCCCACTTCCTCATGCGCCCGGCGGCCGCCCACCTGTCCGTGACGGACCTGCCCTCGCACGAGGAGGCCGTCGAACTCTTCGCGGACAACTTCCTGCGGGCGGTGGGGACCCGGCCCCCGGCCCCTTAGAGCGGCTTGTACAGGTAGACGTCCTCCGCGCCGCCCGGCACCCCGGGCACGCGGCCCTTCTCCACGTACCCGTGCCGCTCGTAGAAGCCCGGGGCCTGGAAGGTGTACGAGGAGACGCAGGCCCGGTCGCAGCCCCGGCGGCGGGCCTCGGCCTCGGCGGCGCGCAGGAGCCTGCTCCCCCAGCCGTCGTGGCGGCTGTCCTCCCGCACCCACAGCAGGTCGACGGAGAGCAGCCCGCCCCAGGTCGAGGCCGTCAGGCCGCCCACGAGCACGCCCTCCGCGTCGACGGCCTTCACCGACAGCTCGCCCCGGTCGTCGGGGGTGGTGCCGGTGGCCGCGAGGTTGTACGCGTCGAGCCGCGCCTCCAGGTACGCGCCGAGCTCGGTGTCCTCGGCCCCCACGCTCAGGGCCGGTTCACGGTGGTCTTCGGTCATGCCGGGGTCTCCAGGCGGTGGGCGCGGGCGGTGAGGTGGCGGCGCTCGGGGGCGCTGGTGGTGCGGCGGGCGGCCTCGCGGTAGGAGGCCGCCGCGGCCCCGTGCTCCCCGAGGAGCTCCAGGAGGTGGGCGCGGGTGGCGTGCAGGCGGTGGTGGCGGGCCATGCGCTTGTCGGCCTCCAGCGCGGTGACCAGGGCGAGTCCGGCGGCCGGGCCGTGGACCATGGCGACGGCGACCGCGCGGTTGAGGGTCACCACCGGGTTCGGCCCGAACCGTTCCAGGAGGTCGTACAGGGCGAGGATCTGGGGCCAGTCGGTGGCACCGGCGTCCCCGGCCTCGTCGTGCACGGCCGCGACGGCGGCCTGGAGCTGGTACGGCCCGACCCGGCCGCGCGGCAGCGTCCGGCTGATGAGCTCGACCCCCTCGGCGACGAGCCGCCGGTCCCACCGGCCGCGGTCCTGCTCGGCCAGCGGCACCGGCTCCCCGGTCGGGGTCGTACGGGCGGGGCGGCGCGCCTCGGTCAGCAGCATCAGCGCGAGGAGCCCGGCGGTCTCGGTGTCGCCGGGCGTCAGGCGGTGCAGCATCCGGGTGAGCCGGATCGCCTCGGTGGACAGCTCCGGCACGGTCAGATCGGCGCCGCCCGTGGCGGTGTACCCCTCGTTGAAGACCAGGTAGAGCACGTGCCGCACCTCGGCCGACCGCTCGGTGAGGTCGGCCCCCTCCGGCACGGCCAGGGGGATCCCGGACGCCTTGACGGTCTGCTTGGCGCGGCTGACGCGCTGGGCCATGGTCGCCTCGGGCACCAGGAAGGCCGCCGCGATCTGCGCGGTGGTCAGGCCGCCGACCGCGCGCAGGGTCAGCGCGACCCGGCCGGCCGGGGACAGCGCGGGGTGGCAGCACAGGAACAGCAGGGCCAGCGAGTCGTCCCGGTCCCCCTCGGGCACGGCGTCGGCGGCGCGGTCGAGCAGCGCGGCCTGCGGAGTCGCGAGCGCGAGGGCGTCCTCGCGGCGCCGCCGGGCGCTGTCGCTGCGGACCTGGTCGACCAGCCTGCGGGAGGCGACGGTGACCAGCCAGCCCCGGGGGTTGTCCGGGACGCCGGCCTCCGGCCACTGCAGGGCGGCGGCCAGCAGGGCCTCCTGGACCGCGTCCTCGCACGCGTCGAAGACGCCGTACCGGCGCACGAGCGCGCCGAGGACCTGCGGCGCCAGCTCGCGCAGCAGGTCCTCGACGGCGGGGTGCGTGGTGGTCACGCGTCCGCCGCGGACTCGTGCAGCACCGGCCACAGCTCCACCGGCTCCACGTCCGCGAACGGCATGTCCGCGGCGATCGCCTGCGCCCGCTCCAGGCTGTCGCAGTCGAGCATGTAGAAGCTGGCGATGTACTCCTTGGTCTCCAGGTACGGCCCGTCGGTGACCGCCGGGACGCCGTCCTCGCGGCGCACGAGCTGGGCGGCGGCCGCGTCCGCCAGGCCGTAGGCGCCGAGGAGTTCACCGCTCTCGCGGTACTTCCGGTTGAACGCCTCCTGCTTGGCGATCGCCTCCGGCCACGCCTCGGCCGGGAAGGAGTCCCACTTGGCCTGGTTGCCGTAGATCATCGCGACGTACTTCATCCCGGGTGTCCCCTCGGTCCCGCGCGCCCCGTCGGCGCGCTGTCACCCCTCAGTCGGAGCCGGACACGAGCCTTCTACATCCGGCGGCGACTTTTCTCGGAAATTCTTTCCGCGCCGCCGCCGCGCCGCTGCCGTGCCGCCGCCGCCCTCCTCCGCACCACCGTACGGCTCAGGTGATGAGCCCCTGGGCGACCTTGTCGAAGTGGTCCCGCCAGGACACCGGCCCGCCGACCGGTTCGGTCCGCGTACGGGCCCGTTCCCGGCGGCAGGGGCCGCAGCGGGTCTCGTCGGCCACCTGCCGGAAGGTGTGTTCCCTGCCCGGCCCTTCGCAGATCACGATCCCGCCCCCGGCCGGGGCGGCCACGGCCGGCGCCGAGGGGCGCTCCGGGAGCTTCACCGTCAGCCGGTGCCGGAGGAACCCGACCGCCGACCGCACGCCGTCGACGGGCAGGTGGGACGTCAGGGCGTGCCGCAGCTCCGCGACCGACACCCCGCGCCGCAGCCACTCCGCCGCCGCCTCGGCCAGGCCCCGGGCCTCCCGGACGCCGAGCAGCAGGTCCCGGCTCTGGTGCCGGAGGGAGAGCAACAGGCGCTCGGCCGTCGCGACTTCGGGAGCGGGCCCCTCAGCGGCGGGCTCTTCGACGGCGGGCTCTTCGGCGACGGGCTCCTCGACGGCGGGCTCCTCGACGGCGGGCTCTTCGGCGGCGGAAGCCTCGGCGGCGGGCTCTTCGGTGGGTGGGTGGGAAGAAGTCTTCCCCCAGTCTTCGTCCTTGGGGTTTGAGCGACCGAGTTCCGGTGACGTCGGCGGACCGACCGTCGGGTTCGCACCACCCGGACCTTCCGGATCCTCCGCCTTCCGTGCCGGTGCGCCGCTCCGGATCGCCGACGCCTCTTCACGCGTGAGGGTGATGTTGGAGAGGACCTGCTGGGTGCTCCAACGACCGTCTCGCCTCTGCACCTTCCACTCGTGCAGGAACCCGCCCGCCGTCAGCGCCTTCTTCGCCCGCTGGTACTCCCGGGGCCGCAGGCCCAGTTCGTCCGCGTGCTCCCCGAGCGGCTTGGCGGCCTCGGACTCGGGGAGGCCCTGCACGTAGAGGAGGAGGAGCTTGGCGTCGCTGTTCAGGTGCCGATGGCGTACGAGTTCGTTCGATGCCTTGGTGAACGATCGAACGGGAGCGATAGCATGACGAAGCATTTCTGGTTTCTTTCTTTGGTGGGCCAGAAGTGAAGGCCCCCGAGGTGTGTTCCAGCACCCTCGGGGGCCGCTCTTTTCACAGAGCGTGACGACATATTTACCGTACAGCAGATTTCACGAACCGATGCAACAACTCCGGCTCCACGAACGGATCTTCGAACGTCGGACGTGACCTCCAGTCCAGCGGCCACGTCGCCCCGTGCAGCGCCGGGATCCCCACGTACGCCTCGCCCCTGCCGTTGCCGCTGAGCGCCCGCGCCGGAGCGGGCCAGGCGTACGCCGCCGCCGTACGGGGCGGCAGCAGGAAGTACAGGTTCCGCGCGCCCTTCGCCTCCCGGACGATCGGCCCCGCCTGGAAGTCCGTGAACGCCATCAGGCGGTACGCCACGTCCTCCCCGAGGAACCCCCCGATCCGTACGGCGTCGAAGTGCACGCCCGCGTGGCGGAGGGCGTGTCCGGTTGCGGGGACCCAAGTGGGCGCGCTGTCAAGCGGCTTGCGCAGATTCATGCGGCCAGCTTCGTGGGCGTGGTCTCCTGTGACCAGCGACACAGTCCGGTTGTGCAGGACTGTGCACTCGGGAGGTCGGGTGTGAACAGAGAGAAGAAGAAGACCGCAGGGGCCGCGAAGGCCTTCGGCACGCTCCTGCGCTTCCACCGCGAGCGGACGGGGATCTCACAGGAGGCGCTGGGCCAGAGAACCGGTTATTCCAAGTCCCAGGTGGCCATGATCGAGCGCGGGGAGCGGCGGGCCAGAGGCGACTTCGTCGAGATCGCGGATGGACTGCTGGGTGCACAAGGTGCACTTCTGGTCGTCGCGAAGGACGTGACGATCAGCGCGATGGCCGCGTGGTTCGAGGACTACCTGGCGGAAGAGGCGAAGGCCGCGAGCATCCAGGCATACGAGAACCAGCTCGTTCCCGGACTGCTACAGACCCCGGAGTACGCGCGCGCGGTTTTCGGCTGCGCCAGCCCGCCGTGGGAGGACGAGGAGGTGGAGGCCATGGTCGCGGCCCGGATGAACAGGCACGAGGTGTTCCACCGCAGGCCGCTCCCCCTGATCCGGTTCGTCCTGGAGAAGAGCGCGCTCAAACGCCCCATCGGGGGCCGCCCGTGCCTCAAGAGAAACCTCCTGCACATCCTGGAGATCAGCCAACTGCGCAACGTCGAGATCCAGGTCATGCCGGAGGACTGCGAGACCCACGCCGGGCTCAGCGGGCCGTTCATCCTGCTGGAGACGGCCGAACGAAGCAGTCAACTGGTCTACGTGGAAGGGCTGAGCGGCCGGTACTTTCTGACGGAACAGCCCGAGCTGGGAGATGCGTTCGCGCGCTTCGGAACCCTGCGCGCGCAGGCCTTCAGCCCGGGAGAGTCCTACAAACTCATCGAACAGGTGGCACGAGAGCTATGAGCACCGACCTCCACTGGACCAAGTCCTCCTACAGCAGCGAGCAGGGCGGCAACTGCGTCGAGGTCGCCGCCTGCGCCCACTCCGTCCACGTCCGTGACTCCAAGGACACCGACCTCCCCTCCTTCGAGGTCTCCCCCGCCGCCTGGGCCGCGTTCGTCTCCGGCGTGTGACGGCGTACGGACGACGGCGACCGCACCCGCCTCCCGTAAGAGGAGGGAACGGCTCCTGAAGGATGGTGCAACCATCGGTTCCGCCCGGGTGTCTTGAGGGCAGTGCGGCGCTCTTCGCCGCACCCGCTCCCATCCGCTCCTCAAGGAGGCCCCGCGTGTCCCGTGCCCGCACCACCCGGAACCGGCTGACGGTCGCCGTCGCCGTCGCCCTGGCCGTCACCACCGGAGTGCTCGCCGCTCCGGCGACGGCGGCCACGGGTGCCGTGACCGCGCCGTCGGCCGTCGCGCCGAAGGCCGTCCTCTTCCCGGCCGACTCCGCCGAGACCGCCGGTCCCACCGGCTTCCTCTCCCGGCAGGAGGACGGCGCCGTCTGGACGCGGTACGCGGACGGCGCCACCACCGCCTTCCCCGGGGGCGACGGGGTCACCCACCGGGGCTCCGCCGAGTCCGACGTCGTCGTGGTGAGCAAGGGCACCCGCCACACCGTCCACGACATGGCGCGGGGCGGCGAGCCGGTCGTCATCGACTCCCCGTACGAGCTGCGCGAGGTCAACGGCTCGACGCTCGTCATGGTCGACACCACGACCAAGGAGCTCCACCTCGTCGGCCGGACGACGCCCGACGGCGAGGTCGTCGACCGCAAGGTGACCGGGCTGCCGGCCGGGGCGGTCCCCTGGACGTTCTACGGGACCTCGCCCGGCACGCTCGGCCTCCAGGTCTCCTCGGCGACCGACGGCTTCGGCTTCGCCGTGGTCGACGTGGCCACGGCCGCCGTCACCGAGTGGTACGAGCTGGGCCAGTACAGCCGCTTCGGCCAGGTCACGCCCGACCGCGTGCTCTGGGAGGACGGGCTCGGCCGGACCAGGATCGTCGACCGCGCGACCAAGCAGGGCAGGACGCTCCCCTACCGCGCACGGGCGGTCCTGGGCGGCGACTGGCTGGCGGTCACCGACGCCAAGACGGTCGACGGCGTCACGTACCCGAACAGCCCGGTCGTCCTCGTCTCCCCGGAGGGCGACCGGAAGGTCCCGCTCCTCGACCTCGCGGGCGACGTGGCCCCGACGGGGGACGGCACGTTCCTGGTGACCGGCGGCACCTTCGCGCAGGGCACCGGGGTCTTCCGCGTCGCGCTCGACGCGAGCGGCACCCCGGCGGCCACCATGATCGGGGGCGGGCGGGTCCCGCTGGAGATGGTCCTGGAGAAGGCGAACGTGCCCGACACGTACCGCTTCGACGGCACCGACCCGCGGGTGACCTGGCAGACCAACCACCCGGACCTGGGCGTCTCCCTCGAACTGACCCACGTGGCCACGGGCCGCAAGGTGTCGCTCTGGAGCTACTACGACACCTCCATCGGCTGGGACGGCTACCTCGACCAGGTGATCGGCGCGTACAACGGCGCCTACACGTGGAAGATGAGCGCCCGCCCGGCGCACGGCGTCGGCCCCGCGGCCGTCGCGACCGGCACCACCACCGTGCGGCGCGGCACCGGCGCGGCCCGCGACTTCAACGACAACACCGGCGCCGACGCCCTCGTCCGCGACGGCTCCGGCAACCTCCTGGCCTACGACCTCGACCAGTTGAACGCCATGAAGGACCGCGACTGCCACGAGGAGGGCTGCAAGCCGGTCGTCCGCGACCCCGCGCCCGACCTGCTGGGCACCGGGTGGAACACGTACACGCTGATGGCCTCGCCCGGGAACGTGGCCGGTTCGGCCGCGCACGACGTGGTGGGGCGGGACCGCGACGGCGTGCTCTGGCTCCACCGGGGCGAGGGGCAGAAGCTGCTGCCGCGCACGAAGGTCGGCGGCGGCTGGCAGATCTACGACAAGCTGGTCGGCGGCTCGGACCTGAACGGCGACGGCCGCGGCGACCTCCTCGCGACCGACACCTCGGGCGTCCTGTGGTTCTACGCCTCCACCGGCGACGCCGAGGCCCCCTTCAAGGCCCGCACGAAGATCGGCGGCGGGTGGGGCGCCTACAACCTGCTGACCGCTCCCGGGAACATCGCCGGGGCCCCCGGGGGCGACCTCGTGGCCCGCGACGGGAACGGCGTCCTCTGGCTCTACCTCGGCAAGGGCGACGGCACCTTCACCGCCCGCCGCGAGGTCGGCGGCGGCTGGCAGAAGTACAGCCACGTCATCCCCGGCGGCGTCGACGCCAAGGGCGTGGCCGGTCTCTACGCCGTCGGCCCCTCCGGCTCCGCGCTCTACCACGGCACCAACAGCACCACCCGCCCCTTCGAGCCGGCCTCCACGCTGCCGCTGCGCAGCGACTCCACCCGCTTCAAGACCTTCTTCTGAGGCACGAGTTCCTCTTCCGAGGCACGGGGCCCGCTTCTGAGGCACGAAGCACGACGGGGGCCGCTCCTGAAGCGGGCGGCCCCTCGATTTCCCCGAATTCGTACAACCATCCGCACCCCCGGGAGTCGTACAAGGCGAACACGTCGCAGGCGTGTTCGTTTCGTTTCCAGGGGGAATCCACATGAATCGTCACATATCCCTGCGTGCCCGCGTGCTCACGGTCGCGGCCGCGGCCGGGGTGCTCGTGTCCGTCGTCGCGGGCGCGGCACCCGCCTCCGCCGCCCCCGCGCCGAAGGTCGCCTGCACGTCGGGCAAGGCCGGGCTCGCCGCCAAGCTCCAGAAGGACATCACCGCCGCCCTCGCCGGGCGCTCCGGCACCGTCGCCGTGGGCCTGTACGACCGCACCACGAAGACCACCTGCACCCTGCGCGCCACGACCGCGTACGACTCGGCCAGCGTCGTGAAGGTGACCGTCCTCGCCACGCTCCTGTGGGACGCCAAGAAGACCAACCGGTACCTGACCTCGCGCGAGACCGGCCTCGCCACCGCCATGATCACCAAGTCCGACAACGCGGCCACCACCACCCTGTGGAAGCAGCTCGGCCTCACCAAGGTGAAGGGCTTCCTGAAGGCCGCCGGCATGACGAACACGGTGCCGGGCGCCGACGGCTACTGGGGGCTCACCCGGATCAACGTCACCGACGAGCAGCGCCTGCTCTCCCTGCTCACCGCCAAGAACACCGTCCTGAGCGACAACGCCCGCGCCTACGTCCTCAAGCTCATGGGCGGCGTCGTCACCTCGCAGCGGTGGGGCACCCCGGCCGGCGCCCCCTCCTCGGTGTCCGTGCACGTCAAGAACGGCTGGCTGCAGCGCGCCACCCGCGGCTGGCGCGTGCACAGCATCGGCACCTTCAAGGGCGCCGGCCACGACTACACCGTCTCCGTGCTCACCGACGGCAACAGCACGATGAACTACGGCGTGACCACGATCCAGGCCGTGTCCAAGGCGATCCACAAGGACCTGATCCCGACCGCGTCCGCCGCCTCCCGCTACACGCCGACCACCACGCCCATGGAGGCGCACGTGGCGGTGCCGCAGTAGCGGGGACGGCCCGCCCGTCCGGCTCTACGGGGTGAGGACCCCGTTCAGGAAGGGCTCCACGGCCTCGCGCCACGCGTCCGGGTGCTCGTAGTGGAGGAGATGGCCGGCGTCGGGGATCTCCGCGTACTCCCCGTGGGGGAGGACCCGGACCATCTCCTGGGCCTCGGCGCGGCCCAGTTCGCCGTCCAGGCCCCGGACGACGAGGGTCGGGCAGCGGACCTGGGCCAGCGAGTCCCAGTGGGCGTCGTGGACCCAGGTCTCGCGGGAGGTCAGCATCTGCTCCGGGTCGAACACCGGGCGCCAGCCGTCGGCGTGCTCGGTCATCACCTCGGCGAAGAAGGCGCCCCGGGCCGGATTCGGGGTCTCCACCCAGGGGTCCTCGTCGCCGAACCAGCGGTGGACCGCCTCCAGGGACGGGAAGGGCGCCGGCCAGCACCGGAACCAGTCCTGCCAGGCGCGCTGCGAGGCCGCGCCGAGCGCGGAGGCGCGCATGTCGCAGATGACGAGGGCGCGGACGAGGTCCGGGCGCTCGGCGGCGAGCTGCCAGGCCGTCAGGGCGCCCATGGAGTGGCCGATCAGGGTCACGGGGCCGAGGCCGAGCTGCTCGACGACGGCGGCGGCGTCCGCCACGTACGCCTCGCGCGTGAACGGTCCGGCGGCGGGCTTCCCGCTGCTCCCGTGGCCGCGCTGGTCGAGGGCGACGAGCCGGTGCCCGCCGGTGAGGCGGCTCGCGGCGCGGGCCCAGTGGCCGGCGTGGCCCATCAGTCCGTGGAGGAGTAACACGCCGGGGGCGGGGGCCCGGTGGGCGTCCGGAGCGGGCGCCTCCGGGGCGGGACGGCCACCCGGACGCGGAACCGCGCCCCGACCGGGACCGGGCTGCGGGACGATGCCCGCGACGCCGGGGGCGGGGGTGGCGGGGGCGCCTTGCGCGGGGGCGCCTTGGACAGGGGCGCCGCCCCGGCCCGTGGCGCCGCTGCCCGTGATGCCGTCGCCCGTGGGTCCGGGCGTGTGGTCCCAGGCCGTCAGCCGGACGCCGTCGGCCCCGGTGACGTCGAGTCGTCGCGCCATGTCTCCGGCACCCCCTCTTTTCCGTCGAACCTCGCCAGAGTATCGAACTCGCATTCGAAAATGCTCTCCTGCCACACAACACCCCTCGTTCGAGTGACAGCCCTCAAGGATTGACGGGCGCTGCCGAGGGGAGATCTTGAGCGGGAGGCGGACCGCTCGGGGAAAAACGGTCCGAGGGGAATGACCTTGAGAGCTCGGGGCTCCAGGTCATGACCGGGGAGGACAGACCCCGGCGCCCACGGGCGTCGGGGTCCTCTGTCGTCGGTGGCGTCGTCCGTCGCCCTCATGGCCCCCACCCCTCCGCACCCGGCTCCTACCAGCGTGGCACGCCGAAGGGGCGGGCGTGGCCATTCCGACGTAAACCGGGGCGGTGTCACCGCCGCGCGGGCGGCTCGGGTCCGCCTCCGGCCACCAGGCCCACCCCAGGCGCTCGGGCCCACCCCGACCGCCCGGGTCCGCCCCCGGTCGCCCGGGTCCACTCCGGGCCGCTCGGGGCATCTCCGTACGGCCGCGCGCACGCGCGAAGGCCCCGCGCACGCGAAAGGGCCGCCTCGGCCGCCCGGGCTCGCCCCGGTCGCCCGGGCCCACCTCCGGCGCTCGGACCCGCCCCCGACCGCCCCCGGCCGCCCGGGTCCGCCCCGGCATCTCCGTACAGCAGCGCACGCGAAACCGCCGCGCACGCGAAAGGGCCGCCCCGGACCCTTCGGTCCGGGGCGGCCCCGCGCGTCACTCCACCGCCCTCCGGTGGAGCCCCGGCTCAGCGCTTCGCGACGAAGACGTGCGCCGCGACCTCCGGGTCCAGCTCGGCGGCCTCGCCGCTGCTGCCCACCAGGACGCCGCCCGCCGACTCCGAGACGGACACCACGGAGCCGGGCTGCACGCCCGCGCGCCGCAGGGTGTACATCAACTGGGCGTCCGTCTGGATCGGCTCGCCGATCCGGCGCACGACCACGGTCTTGCCGCCGCTCGCGTCCAGGTCCGCCAGGGAGACCATCGAGTCGTCGAGGAAGGCCTCGGCCTCCGCCTTCTCGCCCAGCTCCTCCAGACCCGGGATCGGGTTCCCGTACGGCGACTCCGTCGGGTGGCGCAGCAGCTCCAGGACCCGCCGCTCCACGGCCTCGCTCATCACGTGCTCCCAGCGGCAGGCCTCGGCGTGCACCTGCTCCCACTCCAGGCCGATCACGTCGACGAGCAGACACTCCGCGAGACGGTGCTTGCGCATCACGCGGGTGGCGAGGCGGCGGCCCTCGTCGGTGAGCTCCAGGTGGCGGTCGCTCGCCACGGCCACCAGGCCGTCGCGCTCCATCCGGGCCACCGTCTGGCTCACCGTGGGACCGCTCTGGTCGAGCCGCTCGGCGATCCGGGCGCGCATGGGGACCACGCCTTCCTCCTCGAGCTCGAGGATGGTGCGGAGATACATCTCCGTGGTGTCGATCAGTCCGGACATACGTGCCCCTCGATGAGTCGTGCGCTGGCCCTGCACCAATTCTGACGCATCGGACCGACAACCGGGCCTCACCCGGGTGCGGCGGTATTGACAGAGCAATGGTCCAGACCGCACCGTGAGCGGCGACCACGACGAGAAGGAGTCGCCGCGATGGGCGAGAGCAAGCTGGCCGGACAGTTCTTCGACGCCGCGATCGGCCTGCTCCAGGAGGTGCGCGACGGGGACTCCGCCGAGATCGCGGCCGCCGGCGAGGCGATCGCCGAGGCGGTCGCGAACGGCAACCGGCTCTTCGCCTTCGGCGCGGGCCACTCCTCCCTCGCCGCGCAGGACGTCGTCTACCGGGCCGGCGGCCTGGCCCTCATGAACCTGCTCGCCGTCCCCGGCGTCGTCGGCGTCGACGTCATGCCGGCCACGCTCGGCTCCGCCCTGGAGCGGGTCGACGGCCTCGCGGGCGCGGTCCTCGACTCCTCCCCCGCCAAGGCCGGGGACGTCCTCATCATCATCTCCCTCTCCGGGCGCAACGCCCTGCCCGTCGAGATGGCCATGAACGCCCGCGCGCTCGGCCTCACCGTCATCGGGGTCACCTCGGTGGCGTACGCGACGGAGACGAAGTCCCGGCACGTCTCGGGGACGTACCTCAAGGACCACTGCGACGTCGTCCTCGACTCCCGGATCGCCGTCGGGGACGCGGAGCTGACGCACGAGGGCATCGAGGCCCCCTTCGCGCCCGCGTCCACCGTCGTCACCAGCGCCCTCATGCAGGCCACGCTCGCCGCCGCCGCCGAGGAGCTCGTCCGGCGCGGCATCGAGCCGCCGCTGCTGCGCTCGGGGAACGTGGACGGCGGGCACGAGTGGAACGGGCGCGTGATGACGGAGTACGGGGACCGGATCTTCTACCGGCGGTGACCGGGGTGACCGGTGCGGGGCGGCAACCCGGTGTCCCCGCCCCCGGCCGCCCCCCTCAGCGCAGGTCCAGCAGCTCCGTCACGCGGGTGAAGCCGTCGGCGCCGTGGCCCCGGTCCAAGGCGCGGCGGGTCAGGGCCGCGGCGGCGCGCATGACGCTCGCGTCGAGGCCGTGGTCCTCGGCGGCGTGCACGACGTGCTCCATGGTCGAAAGACCCGAGGTGAGCGGGTTGATCGTGCCCGGGTACGTACGCTCGTCCACGTCCCCCGCCCACTCCTCGAACAGCGGCGGCTGGATCGTCGCGATGCCCGCCGCGAACGGCGCGAACTCCCGGGCCGTGATCCCCTCCGCCCGGGCGAGCGCGAGGGCGTGGACGTACCCCGTCATCGACGTCCAGAAGAGGTCGAGCAGCGCGACGTCGTACGCGGCGGCCCGGCCGATGTCCTCGCCCAGGTGCGTGTGGGAGCCGCCCAGTGCGTCGAGCACCGGCCGGTGTTCGACGTAGAGCGGCTCGGGACCGGCGTACAGGAAGACGCCCTCGGGCGATCCGATGGTCGGGGCCGGGGTCATGACGGCGCCGTCCAGGTAGCCGACGCCGTGCTCCGCCGCCCAGCGGCCGGTGTCGCGCGACCGCCCCGGGACGTCGGCGCTCAGGTTCGCCACCGTCCGCCCCTTGAGCGCGTCCGTGACGGCCGGCCGGCGCAGTACGGAGTCGGTGGCGTCGTAGTTGACCAGGCAGATCACCGTCAGGGGGCTCGCGGCGACCGCCTCCTCGGCGCTCGCGGCCACGAGCGCACCCCGCGCGGCGAGGTCCCCCTCCCGGCCCGGGGTCCTGTTCCACACGGTGGTCCGCACCCCGGCGTCCAGGAACGCGCCGGCCAGCGCGCGGCCCATCGGACCGAGGCCGAGGACCGTGACGGCGGGGCGGGAGGGGTGCTGCTCGGGGGAAGAAGGCATGGGTGTGTTTCCTTTGTCATCGATGTCATCAACGTCATCGGGTGCGTGCGCGTCCCATCGGGCGCGTACGCGGGTGACCGAGCGAGGAGAGGGGTGCGCATGGCGAGCCGCCGGACCCAGGACACGGACGTCTGCGGCGTCACGGCCGCGATCTCCGTGATCGACGGCAAGTGGAAGACGTCGCTGCTGTGGCTGCTGGAGTCCGGGCCGCACCGGCCCGGCGAACTGCGCCGCAAGCTCCCCGGGCTCAGCGAGAAGGTGCTGTCCCAGGCGCTGCGGGAGATGGCGGAGGACGGTCTCGTGCACCGCGAGGCGCACGACGTCCTGCCGCCGAAGACGGTCTACTCGCTGACGGACTTCGGACGCGAACTGTCCGGACTGCTCGGCCCCTTGTCGGACTGGGGCCACCGGCGCCTGGACCGGCTCACGGAAGCGCGGACCGCTTCCTGAGGCCCCGCTCCCTCCTTCCTCGTCCGGGCCCGCCACCAGGTTCTCCCGGGCGGCGGGCACCGACAAGTACCCACAAAAAAGTGGGTGCACGGGGAGGGTGACACCTCGTCAGGCGTCGGCCTCCTCGTCCCGGTCCGGCTTCGTGGAGAGGACCTCGCGGGCCTGCTCGGCGGCGCGGGCGAGGCTCTCGGCGACGAAGTCGAGGAAGCGGGCGACGTTCTCCAGGCGGGCGCCGGCCGGGGTGCCGGGGCCGAGGACGCCGACGCCCTGCCGGGCGAGTTCGCCCTGGTCGACGAGGGACCGGACGCTGGCGGCCATCGACTGGTACCAGACGTCGGCGTCGACGACGTACCGCTCGCGGCGGCGTTCGTCGCGCTCCCTGCGGATGAGGGTCTGACTCTCCAGGAACGCGATCGACTTGGAGACGGTCGCCGGGCTGACCTGGAGGTGCCGGGCGAGTTCGGACGCCGTCAGGCTGCCGGCGTCGGTCAGGAGCAGCGCGACCATCACCCGGGACATCATCTTGGGCAGGCCCGACTGCATCATGACGGTGGTGAACAGCTCCTCGTACGCCCGCACGGCCTCGGGGTCGCGCCCGTGCGGCTGGGGGGCCGGCTCGGCGGCGCCCCGGGGCGGCGCGGCGGGCTTGCGCCGGTGGGCGCGCTGCTCCGTTGCGCGGTGGGCGAGGTCCGCGCGGTACCCGGCGGGGCCGCCGTTGCGCATCACCTCGCGCGTGACCGTCGAGGTCGGGCGGTCCAGGCCCCTGGCGATCTCCGCGTAGGCGAGGCCTTCGGCCAGCCCCAGCGCGATCCGCTGACGGTCCTGCTGAGTGAGCCTGCCTCCCGGCATCACGGCCTCCTTCGTTCCCTGAGGCCCCCAGCATAGCGTTCAGCTTCATCTCATTGCAATGCACGCGCCGTCTGACGTTGCGTTAAATACATCTCCAGTGCAACGATTTAGCTGATCTGAGCTGCGGTGATGCACTTTCTACGCAACTAACTTGTTGCCAGGTTCTCGAACGCAACGTAGCTTTTCCTACATCGGAAACGACGGAAGCGCCGGAGACGGCGCGGACCGAGGAGCACCCACCATGCAGACCTTCGCCACCCCCGCCCCGATCACCACCGTCCTCGACGTCCCCGCCGGACGGATCCAGGTCATCGCCGCCGACCGCGACGACACCGTGGTCGAGGTCCTCCCCGCGAACCCCGCCAAGAGCCGCGACGCGAAGGCCGCCGAGCAGACGGCGGTCGCGTGCGCCGACGGCGTCCTGCGGATCGAAGTCCCCGCCAAGAAGGGGAACTTCGGCCCCTCCGGATCCGTCGAGGTGACGGTCCGGGTGCCCACCGGCTCCCGCGTCGAGGCGAGGGCGGCCGCCACCGAGTTCCGGGCCGTGGGCCGCCTCGGCGACGTCTCCTTCGACGGCGCGTACCGGCGGATCAAGATCGACGAGGCCGCGACCGTCCACCTCACCGCCACCGACGGCGACGTCGAGGTCGGCCGGCTGAACGGCCCCGCCGAGATCACCACCGCGCGGGGCTCGATCCGGATCGCCGAGGCCGTACGGGGCGAGGTCGTCCTCCGCACCCAGGACGGCGACATCGCGGTCGGCGCCGCCGCCGGGGTCTCCGCCTCCCTGGACGCGGGCACCACCCTCGGCCGCGTCGGCAACGAGCTGAAGAACGACGGCACCACCGTGCTCGCCATCCGGGCGACCACCACCCGGGGCGACATCACCGCCCGCAGCCTCTGAGCCCCCTGCTCCACCGTCCTCTCCCGCGTCCCTCCCGAAGGAGCATCACCATGACCGACCTGGCCATCGCGGCGAACGGGCTGCGCAAGTCCTACGGGGACAAGGTCGTGCTCGACGGCGTCGACCTCGCCGTCCCCGAAGGAACGGTCTTCTCCCTGCTCGGCCCGAACGGCGCCGGCAAGACCACCGCCGTCAAGATCCTCTCCACCCTCGTCACCGCCGACGCCGGTGACCTGCGGGTCGGCGGCCACGACCTGGCCGCCGATCCGCAGGCGGTACGGGCCGCGATCGGCGTCACCGGACAGTTCTCCGCCGTCGACGGCCTGATCACCGGCGAGGAGAACATGCTCCTGATGGCCGACCTGCACCACCTCTCCAAGCAGGAGGGACGCCGGGTCGCCGCCGGACTCCTGGAGCGCTTCGACCTCGTCGAGGCGGCGAAGAAGCCCGCCGCCGGGTACTCCGGCGGCATGAAGCGCCGCCTGGACATCGCCATGACCCTGGTCGGCGCCCCGCGGATCATCTTCCTCGACGAGCCCACCACCGGCCTCGACCCCCGCTCCCGGCACACCATGTGGCAGATCGTCCGCGAACTGGTCGCCGGCGGCACCACCGTCTTCCTCACCACCCAGTACCTGGAGGAGGCCGACCAGCTTGCCGACCGCATCGCCGTCCTGCACGACGGGAGGATCGCCGCCGAGGGCACCGCCGAGGAGCTCAAGCGGCTGATTCCCGGAGGACACGTGCGGCTGCGCTTCTCCGACCCGGTCGCCTACCGCGCCGCCGCCGCGGAGCTGCGCGGAGCCACCACGGACGACGAGGGGCTCACGCTCCAGATCCCCAGCGACGGCACCCAGCGCGCCCTGCGCACCGTCCTGGACCGGCTGGACACGGCCGGCATCGAGGCCGACGAACTGACCGTGCACACCCCCGACCTCGACGACGTCTTCTTCGCCCTCACCGGCACCGCCGACGTCCCCGCCCAGAACGCCCACGACAGCCGGCCCACCCAGACCGAGGAGACCGTCCGATGAGCACCTTCGCCCTCGCCGTGCGCGATTCGTCCACGATGCTGCGCCGCAACCTCCTGCACGTGCGCCGCTACCCCTCCCTCACCCTGAACCTGCTGCTCACGCCGGTGATGCTCCTGCTGCTGTTCGTCTACGTCTTCGGCGACGCGATGAGCGCGGGCCTGGCCGGCGGCGGGGGCCGCGACGCCTACATCGCCTACGTCGTCCCGGGCATCCTGCTCATGACCATCGGCTCCACCGTCGTCGGCGCCGCCGTGTCCGTGGCCATGGACAAGAACGAGGGGATCATCGCCCGCTTCCGCACCATGGCCGTCCACCGCGGCTCCGTCCTCGTCGGGCACGTGGTCGGCAGCGTGATGCAGTCGCTCGCCAGCGTCCTCCTCGTCGGCGCCGTGGGCCTCGCCATCGGCTTCCGCTCCACCGACGCCACCGTCCTGGAGTGGCTGGCCGCCCTCGGCCTGATCGGGCTCTTCGCCCTCGCGCTCACCTGGATCGCGGTCGGGATGGGCATGGCCAGCCCCAACGCCGAGGGCGCCAGCAACAGCGCCACGCCCCTGATCCTGCTGCCCCTGATCTCCAGCGCCTTCGTGCCGCTGGACTCGATGCCCGGCTGGTTCCGGCCCGTCGCGGAGTACCAGCCCTTCACGCCGGCCATCGAGACCCTGCGCGGCCTGCTGCTCGGCACCGAGATCGGCCACAACGGCTGGCTCGCCGTCGCCTGGTCCCTGGCCCTCACCGTGCTCGGCTACCGCTGGTCGACGGCCGCGTTCCGGCGCGACCCGGAGTAGGACGTGACCCGTACGCACGCGAACCCCCCACGAAGAACGGGCCCCCGGTCAGTACGCCGCCGGGGGCCCGTCCCCGTCTCCGCGCCCGTCCCCCAGCGCCAGGAACGCCGCCGCCCCCGTCGCCACCGACTCCGCGAAGACCACGTCCTCGCGCTCGAAGGCCGGGCGGCAGGCGGCCCGCAGGAAGGTGAGGACGCCGAGCGTCCGGCCCCGGGAGCGCAGCACCACGCACAGGGAGTGGGCCGCGTCGCCGGGCCACTGGTGGGCCTCCGCCCACACCTCGGCGGTACGGCCCGCGCTCGCCCGGACCGCGCCCACCCGGTCCCAGGCCTGGAGCGCCGGGTGCCTCGGCCCGTACCGCAGCGGGATGCCGCCGCCCACGGACGGGGAGGACGGGCCGGGGACGGACGCCGGAACGGCCAGGGCGCGCGTCAGGCGCCGGTCGCCCGCTACCCGGTCCACCAGGGCGTGGTCCGCGAACCCGGCCAGGGCGAACTCCAGGAGGACCGTCGCCGCCTCCGCCGGGTCCTCGCACTCGGCCGCCGCCGCGCCCGCCCGGTGCAGCTGGCTCCACCGGAACCGCAGCCGGTCCGCCTCCCGCGCCGCGAGCCGCTCCTCGGTCACGTCCTGGAAGAGCCAGGCGACCCCCAGCGGGACCGCCGCCTCCGTCATGGGGGAGGCGAGCCGCAGGAAACCGCTGCGCCAGCACCGGCGCCGCTCCCCCGAGGGCGTCCGCAGCGTCACCCACACCTCGGCGGGGGCGGGCGGGGTGCCCTCCGCCAGGACGTGCTGGAAGGCGGCCTCCAGCTCCTCGACGCCGTGCACGACGACGTCGCCGAGGGGGCGCCCGAGCAGGGTGGTGCGCCCGGCGCCGAAGGACCGGGCCGCGTGGGCGTTGACCATGGCGGGGCGCAGGTCGGCGTCGACCAGGACGACGCCCCAGGAGGCGTCGTCGAACAGGGCCTCGCTGAGGGCGACCGACCGCTCCAGGTCGAGCTGGACGTGGACCTCGCTGAACGCGCAGTACACCCCGGCGGGCGCGCCGTCCGCGCCGCGCACCCCGGCCGCCTGGCTGCGCACGAGCACCCGCCCGCCGTCCTTGCGGAGGAGCACGAACTCGTGGACCTGCCGGCCGGGCCCCTTCATGGCCCCCATCAGGCGCCCCAGGGTCTCCTCGGCGTCCGCGCTCCGCGCCGCCCACCCCTCGAACCCGCGCCGCCCGACGGCCTCCCCGGCGGACCAGCCGAGGATCCGCTCGGCCTCCCGGTTCCAGTGCGTGACCGTCCCGTCGGCGTCGAAGGCACAGAGCGCCGCGTCCATCCCGTCGAGCAGCGCGGCCAGCAGATCGGCCCCCGCCCCGGGAACGGAAGCGGTCTCACTCGTGGACTCCGCGAAAGCACTCACCCGACACCCCCCATGCTGTGGACCATTCAACTGGAACGTGACGCAGGGCACACCACCTTCGCCCACATTGTTTCCTGCCGGAAACGAACGGGACCGGGAGTTCGAGCCCCTTCGACGGCGCGAATAAATCCCTTGAAGGGGATCGGGACGGTGCCTAGTGTGGGGGTACACGCGAAAGGAGGTGATCCGAAAAAATGGTTTCTTTTCGGACTCGTGAGGTGACTGCGGGCTAAGGCCTGCCGTCGCACTCTGTGCACCTCGGCAGGCCAGTCTGCCGAAGACCAACGCAGTCACCCGACCCGTGAGCCGCCGGTAAGTCCGGCCGGCTCCCGTCCGACCCAGGCGCCTGGGCGGACGGGACCAAGGCTCACGGGTCGTCTGCGTGTACGGGCCCCCGGGGGGTTTCCGGGGGCTTTACGGGGCCAGGCGCTCCACGCGCCAGGAGTCGTCCTCGCGGACGTAGCGCAGGCGGTCGTGGAGGCGGTTCTCGTGGCCCTGCCAGAACTCGACCGCGTCCGGGACGACGCGGAAGCCGCCCCAGTGCGGGGGGACCGGGACCTGGGCGTCCTCGGGGTAGCGGGCGGCCAGCTCGTCGTAGCGGGCGAGGAGGTCCTCGCGGGAGGCGATCACCGAGGACTGGGGGCTGGCCCAGGCGCCGAGCCGGGAGCCGTGCGGGCGGGTGCGGAAGTACGCGACCGTCTCCTCGCGCCCGACGCGGACGGCCCGGCCCGTGACGACGACCTGGCGGGCCGCCGGGTGCCAGGGGAAGAGCAGCGAGGCGTACGGGTTGGCCGCCAGCTCCCGACCCTTGCGGGAGTCGTAGTTGGTGAAGAAGACGAAGCCGGCCTCGTCGTAGTGCTTGAGCAGGACCGTCCGGGAGGACGGGCGGCCGTCGGGGGTCGCGGTGGAGACGACCATCGCGTTCGGCTCGTGGACCGCCGGGTCCTCCGCCGCCTCCTTGAACCAGCGCGCGAACTGCGCGACCGGTTCGGGCGCGAGGTCGGCCGGGGACAGCTCCGTGGTGCGGTACTGCTCGCGCATCTCGGCGGGGTCCGGGACCCCGCCGGCCGCCGGACGGGTCGCCGGACAGTGCGCGGGATCGTCGCTCGCTGCATCGTTCACGGGATCGGTCACGGGCCCATTCTGCGACAGCGGGCCAGTCTGCCCGGCACCGGAGCCGCCCAACCCTCTCCCCCGGATCGACGGAGTGTGCCGGATGTCACGCTTCCCCGCATCATCGGAACCGTACAGACTCTTCGGCTGGATGACTGTTGATTCCCGCCATCGACCAACTCGGTTGATCGATCATCGATAGAGGAGCCGCCTGATGTCCGACTTCGTACCCGGACTTGAGGGAGTCGTCGCGTTCGAGACGGAGATCGCCGAACCCGACAAGGAGGGCGGCGCCCTCCGCTACCGCGGCGTCGACATCGAGGACCTCGTCGGCCACGTCTCGTTCGGCAACGTCTGGGGCCTGCTGGTCGACGGCGCCTTCAACCCCGGCCTGCCCGCCGCCGAGCCGTTCCCGATCCCGGTCCACTCCGGTGACATCCGCGTCGACGTGCAGTCCGCGCTCGCCATGCTCGCGCCCGTCTGGGGCCTCAAACCGCTCCTGGACATCTCGCCCGAGCAGGCCCGCGACGACCTCGCCCGCGCCGCCGTCATGGCCCTCTCGTACGTCGCGCAGTCCGCGCGCGGCCAGGGCCTGCCGATGGTCCCGCAGGGCGAGATCGACAAGGCCCAGTCCATCGTCGAGCGGTTCATGATCCGCTGGCGCGGCGAGCCCGACCCGAAGCACGTCAAGGCCGTCGACGCGTACTGGACCTCGGCCGCCGAGCACGGCATGAACGCCTCCACGTTCACCGCCCGCGTCATCGCCTCCACCGGCGCCGACGTGGCCGCCGCCCTCTCCGGCGCCGTCGGCGCCATGTCCGGCCCGCTGCACGGCGGCGCGCCCTCCCGCGTCCTCGGCATGATCGAGGAGATCGAGCGGACCGGCGACGCCACCGCGTACGTGAAGCAGGCCCTCGACAAGGGTGAGCGGCTCATGGGCTTCGGCCACCGCGTCTACCGCGCCGAGGACCCCCGTGCGCGCGTGCTCCGCCGTACGGCCAAGGAGCTGGCCGCGCCGCGCTTCGAGGTCGCGGAGGCCCTGGAGAAGGCCGCCCTGGAGGAGCTGCACAACCGGCGCCCCGACCGCGTCCTGGCGACGAACGTGGAGTTCTGGGCGGCCATCGTCCTCGACTTCGCCGAGGTCCCGGCGCACATGTTCACCTCGATGTTCTCCTGCGCCCGCACGGCCGGCTGGTCGGCGCACATCCTGGAGCAGAAGCGCACCGGCCGCCTGGTCCGCCCCTCGGCCCGCTACACGGGCCCCGGTCGCCGGGACCCGCGCGACATCGAGGGTTACGCCGACATCGCCGGCTGACCCTCGGGGTGCGGCAGGAGCTCCGCGTGGTGGCGGGCCGCCACCGACGGGTGGGCGCGGAGCTTCCCCTTCAGGGCGTTGCGCCCGTACTCGGCGAACAGCGGGTTCGCCGGGTCCGTGGTGACGCCCGGGGCCGTGGAGGCGTGCGGGAAGTCCAGCGGGGCGATCCGGGCGTCGAGCCGCGGGTTGTAGAAGAACGGGACGGAGAACCGTTCCGTCGCGCCGGGCGGGGAGACCACCCGGTGGTTGGTGGCGATCAGGTAGCCGTCGGTGGCCACTTCGAGCAGCTCGCCCAGGTTGACGACGAACGCGCCCGGCAGCGGCGGCACGTCGTGGAAGTTCCCGTCCTCCCTCTGGACCTGGAGCCCGCCCACCTGGTCCTGGAGCAGCAGGGTGAGGAAGCCGTAGTCCTTGTGGGCGCCCACGCCCTGGTCGTCGCCCTCGCCGCTGCTGCCCGGGTAGCGGACCAGCTTGAGCTGCGGGTGGGCGTGCGGGCCGAAGATGTCGTCGTAGAAGTCCTCGGGCGCGCCGATCGAGGCCAGCAGCTCGTGCAGGAGGCGCGCGGCGACGCCGCTGAGGCGGTCGATCCAGTGCAGGGCGGCGGCGCGCAGCTCGGGGAGGGCCTCGGGCCACTGGTTGGGGCCTTCGAGCCACCAGTACGGGGCCTCCCAGGGCGCGGGGGCGTGCGCGGGGCGCTCGGCGCCGATGTCCAGCTGGTCGCGCCAGTCCCGGGCTCCCCGGGTGCGCTCGTCGCCGATGCGGGTGTAGCCGCGGAAGTGCGGCGAGTTGACGTTGTCGAGGGCGAGCCGGTCGGCCTCGGGCAGCGCGAAGAAGGCGCGCATGGCGGAGGTGAGGGCCCGCGTCTCGGTCTCGGTCACCCCGTGCCCGACGAGCTGGAAGAAGCCCACGTCGTGGGCGGCCGAGTGGAGCTGGGCGTGGAGCAGCCTCCGGGCCTGCGGGCCGCGGTCGGCGGCGGAGAGGTCCACGATGGGGAGCTGCGAGGAGTACGAGCTGCTGGTCATGAGGTGTCCGCGGGGTCTACGGGTGCCCGGGGCGTCCGCCGGGGGTGGGGCGGGGGCCGCGGGTGCCGGTCTGCTGGGGCTCGGTGACGGACCCGGAGGGGTGGGTGGAGTGGTACCCCGGAAGGTCTGGGAGGCCGGGCGGGTCCGGAGGACCCGGGAGGCCCGGGGGCCCACCGGGAGGCGGAAGGCCGGTGCCCGGGCGGCCGTGGGGGTCAGACGGAGCGTCGACAGCTCATGCTCGTGACGCGGACGAAGTCCACGTGGCGACGGCGTACGAGCGGGGGCATGCGAACAGGGTACTGCGAGGGGGCCGGGAGGGATGTGGCGCGGGTCACGGAACGGGACGGTCCTCCCGTTGCGGACCGGGGGCTCTTCCCGGTCGGGGCGTACTCCCGCTCCGGCCCCGGACAGGCCCTACGCCAGCGCCTCGTTCACCAGCCGTGCCCACTGGGACACCACCCGTTCGCGGCGGGCGCGGTCGTCGGTGAGGAGGGTGGCGAGGCCGAGGCCGCGGGCCATGTCGAGGAGGCCCTGGACGGTCTCGCGGACGCCGGGGCGGGACTCGTCGGCGCCGAGGACCTCGACGGCGATGCGGTGGGACTCGCGGCCGACGCGGGCCTCCAGCTCGGTGACGCGGGCGCGGAGCTGGTCCTCGCCGGTGGCGGCGACCCAGAGGTGGAGGGCGGCCCGGAAGAGGGGGCCGGTGTAGAGGTCGACGAGGGCGGCGACGGCCGCCGCGCGGTCGTCGGAGGGCAGGGCCCGCAGCGCCTGGGAGCGCTCCTCGGCGACGTACTCGACGGCGGCCGTGAAGAGGTCCTCGCGGGTGGGGAAGTGGTGCTGGGCGGCGCCCCGGGAGACGCCGGCCCGTTCCGCCACCGCGGAGACCGTCGAGCCCGCCCAGCCGTGTTCGGCCAGGCAGGACACGGCGGCCTCCAGGAGCCGCTGCCGGGTGGCGCGGCTCCGGTCCTGCTTGGGTGCGGTCACAGCCGCCATGCGGGGTCCCGTCGTTCGAGGAAGGCCGTCATCCCTTCGCGCGCCTCGGCGGAGGCGAAGAGCGTGGCCGACCTCTGCACCAGGTCCTCCGCGTCGCGTTCGAAGGTCTCCAGGACTTTAGCGGTGACCAGCCGTTTCGATTCCCGCAGGCCCTGCGGGGACGCGGCGCGCAGGGCGTCGAGGATGCCGTCGAGGGCGTCGTCCCCGGCCGTGACCAGGCCCATGGCGAGGGCCTCCGGGACGCCGAAGCGCTCGCCCGTCAGGTAGTAGCGGGCCGCCGCGCGCGGTTCGAGGCGCGGCAGGAGGGTGAGGGAGATGACGGAGGGCGCGACCCCGATCCGCACCTCCGTGAGGGCGAAGTCCGCCCCCTCCCCCGCCACCACCAGGTCGCACGCGCCGAGCAGGCCGAGGCCGCCCGCGCGCGCGTGGCCGGTGACCCGGGCGACGACGGGCTTCGGCAGCTCGACGATCTGCCGGAGCAGGGCCACGAAGGCGTACGGGCTGGGGGGCGCCTTCAGGTCGGCGCCCGCGCTGAAGGTGGTGCCGGCGTGGTCGAGGAGCACGGCCCGTACGCCCGGGTCCTTGCCGCACGCGGTGAGCGCGTCGGCGAGTTCGGTGACGAGGGGGGCGGAGAGGGCGTTGCGGGTGGCGGGGGAGTTCAGCGTGAGGGTGGTGACGCCCCGTTCCTCGGACGTGGTGACGAGTGCGGTCATGAGCGCTGCCTCAGTTCCCTTCGGAGGATCTTCCCGGACGCGGCCCGGGGGACGGTGTCGACGAACTCCACGGCGCGGACCTTCTTGTACGGGGAGACGCGCGCGGCGACGTGCGCGACGACCTCCTCGGCGGTGAGGCCGGGCGCGGAGGGCTGGCGGACGACGAAGGCCTTGGGGATCTCGGTGCCGTCGTCGTCGGTGACGCCGATGACGGCGGCGTCGGCGATGCCCTCGTGGGTGAGGAGCAGCGCCTCCAGTTCGGCGGGGGCGACCTGGTAGCCCTTGTACTTGATGAGTTCCTTGACGCGGTCGACGACGAAGAGCCAGCCGTCCTCGTCGACGCGTCCGACGTCGCCGGTGTGGACCCATCCTTCGGCGTCGATCATGGCGGCGGTGGCGTCGGGGCGGCCGAGGTAGCCCTTCATGACCTGGGGGCCCCGGATGGCGATCTCGCCCTCCTCGCCGGGGGCGGCGTCCTTCGCGGGGTCGTCGAGGGAGAGGATCCGCATCTCGGTGGAGGGCAGGAGCCGGCCGACGGTGCCGGGCGGGGGCGTCTCGGCGTCGAGGGGGACGACGTGGGTGCCCGGGGACAGCTCGGTCATGCCGTACGCCTGCCGGACCGGCGGGAGCCCGAGCCGCTTCGAACAGGCCTCGGCGAGGGCGGCGTCGAGCGGGGCGGCGGCGCTGACGACGTACTCCAGGGAGGACAGGTCGTAGTGGGCGACGGCCGGGTGCTTGGCGAGGGCGAGGACGATCGGCGGGGCCACGTACAGGCCGTTGACGCGGTGCTCCTGGATGGCGCGCAGGAAGGCGTCGAGCTCGAAGCGGGGCTGGACGACGACGGTGGCGCCCTGGCGCAGGGGCGCGTTCATGAGGGCGGTGAGCCCGTAGATGTGGAAGAACGGGAGCACGGCGAGGATGCGGTCGCCCGGCCCCATGGGGATGAACGGCTCCAGTTGGGCCAGGTTGGTCGCGATCGAGGTGTGCGTCAGCATCACCCCCTTGGGTACCCCGGTCGTGCCGGACGAATACGGGAGGGCGGCGACGTCCTCGTCGGGGTCGACCTCGATGTCGGGGACGGGTCCGGTGGAGCCGAGGAAGGCCTGGAGCGAGCGGACCGCCTCGCCCGCCGGGGGCTGGTCGCAGAGGAGGATCTCCTGGATCCCGCCCGCGAGTTCGGCGGCGGCGCGGGCGGTGGGGAGCAGGGGCGAGACGGTGACGATCCAGCGGGTGGAGGAGTCGCGGAGCTGCTTGGCGAACTCCTCGGGGGTGGCGAGCGGGTGGACGGTGGTGACGGCGGCTCCGGCGCGGGTGGCGGCGTAGAAGGCGACGGGGAAGAGCACGGTGTTGGGGCTGTGCAGGGCGAGCACGTCCCCCTTGCGGACCCCGGCCTCGGCGAGCCCGGCGGCGACGAGCCGGTGGAAGGCGTCGACCTGGGCGTACGTGAGGGTGAGCGCCCCCTCCGCGCCGGAGCCGTCGACGAGGGCCGGGGTGTCGCCGTACTCGGCGGCGCGGCCGAGGACCGCGTCGTGGATGGGGAGGGAGACGGTCGTCACGTCCTCGTACGCGCTGTGGAACACCATGGTTGACCTCCTGGAGAGGTGGAAGGTGAGCGCCGGGATCGCCGCTGCCGCTGCGGCTTGGGGAGACCTTGGCAGCAGCCCGTAGAACAATCAAGCGTGCATGCATGATTCGGGGCGGGGCGTCAGGTCCCCGGTTCCCCCGGGCCCGGTGCCGGGGTGCGGGCGAGCCGGTCGCGGGCGTACGCGACGCGTTCGGGGTCGGCGTCGGGGCCGAGGGAGAGGCAGTCGCGGAGGACGTCCCGCGCCTCCGCCGCGCGGCCGGCCCCGTGCAGGGCATCGGCCAGGAAGGTGAGGCGGCGGCTCAGCAGGGCGGTGTTGCCGCTGGCACGGGAGAGGTCGACCGCGATCCGGTGGTGACGGATCGCCTCCCGCCACTGCTCCCGGCCGCTGTGGCACCGCCCCAGACCGTTGTGCAGGCCGTGGCGCGCGAAGGCGGCTATGTGCGGTTCGATCCGGCCGTCGTGCTCGTCCAGCCACGCCAGCGTCTCGTGGTAGGCGACGATCGCCTCGTCCGTCCGGCCGGCGCTCCTCAGGTTGCTGGCGCGGCCGTGCAGGGCCTGGAGCAGGCCGTGCACGTCTCCGACGGACTCGAAGATCTCGACGGCCCGGCCGGTCGGCTCGTGGATCCGGTCGATCTCGCCGAGGTAGTAGAAGGCCATCGCCCGGTACTGGTGGGCCCAGGCCTGCTGGGCCGGGGCGTCGGCGCGCAGCGCGGCGGCGAGGGCCTCGTCGCAGAGGGCGAGCGTGTCGCGCGGCCGACCCTCGCACATCATGACCGCCCAGGCCCGGTAGTTGAGCTGGGTGGCCTCCACCAGCGGGTCGCCCAGGAGCCGGGCGGAGTTCGCCGCGGTGCTGAAGACCTCGGGCCAGTGGCCCCAGAAGATCCACTGGTCGGAGAACCAGTGGAGCGCCTCGGCCACCTCGACCACCACGGCGTGGTCACCGGCCGTCGCGGCGGCGCGGAAGGCGGCCAGCCAGTTGTCGCCCTCGGTCTGGAGCCACTCGCGCGCCTTCTCCGCGTCGGAGAGGTCCACCGCGCCCCGCCAGTCGGGGGACGGGCCGCCGTGGTCGGGCTCGTACCAGCGGCCCGCGACCACCGCCGTCTCCAGGAGCCACCGGTAGAGGGCGTTCCGCGCCGCGTCGACGTCCTCGGCGCCCTCCTCCTCGGCCAGGCGGGCGCGGGCGTACAGGCGCAGCAGGTCGTGCAGCCGGTAGCGGTCCCCCACGGCGCCGAGGAGCCCGGCCTCGACCAGTTCCTCCAGGGCGTCCTCGGCGTCGAACAGCCCCTGCCCGGTGGTGCGGGCGGCGCCCGCCACCCCGGTGTCCGCGCCGGGGACCAGGGCCAGCCGGCGGAACATGCGGGCGGTGGCGGGCGTGAGCCGACGGTACGAGAGGTCGAAGGCGGCGGCCACGCGGACGTCGCCGGCCGCGAGCGCGTCCAGTCGGCGTTCCTCCCGGGCGAGCCGGTCGGCGAGGCGGCGCGTCGACCAGCCGGTGCGGGCGGCCATCCAGTTGCCGGCCACGCGCAGGGCCAGGGGGAGGTGGCCGCAGAGCGCGGCCACGTCCGCCAGGGCCCCGGGGTCGGCCGCCGCGCGCTCGGCGCCCACCAGACCGGCCAGGAACGCGGTCGAGTCGCGGCCGTCGAGTTCGCCGATCCGCAGCCGGTGCACGTTGTCGAGGCCGGTGAGCATGCGGCGACTGGTGACCAGCGCCGTCGTCGTACCGCTTCCGGGCAGCAGCGGGCGCACCTGGGCCTCGTCGCGGGCGTTGTCGAGGACGAGCAGGCACCTGCGGTCGGCGAGGACCTGCCGGTAGAGCGCGGGGTGGCCCTGCGGGCCGGCCCGGACGAGGTCGCGGTCGGGCACCCCCAGGGTCTTGAGGACGCCGAGCATCGACTCGGCGGCGGTGGGCGGCCGTTCGTCGACCCCGCGCAGGTCGACCACCAACGGGCCGTCGGGGAAGCGGTCGTGGAACCGGCGGGCGGCGTGCAGGGCGAGGGTGGTCTTGCCCGCTCCGGGCGGACCGCTCAGGACCGCCACGACCGGCACGCCCTCGCGGGCGTCGTCCGGCTCGGTCAGCCGGGCCAGGCGGGCGAGTTCCTCCTCCCGGCCCACGAAGTCGTCCGCACCGCGGGGCAGGGACCGCACCCCGGCGGCGCTGTAGGTCCGGGGGCCGCTCCGGGTTCCGGCCGCGTCGATCAGTTCCCGCCGGTCCTCGCCGGAGAGCCCCAGACCGTCCGCGAGTGCCGCCACCGTCCGCCGGTGGGGCGCCGCACGCCGGCCCCGCTCCAGGTCGCCGATGCCGCGCACGCTCACCCCCGACGCCTCGGCCAGGCCCTCCAGCGTCAGCGAACGCGCCTGGCGCAGTGTGCGCAGCAGGGCCCCGAAGGTCGCGCGCTCCCCCTCGGCCTCCACGGTGCTCCCCCCGACCGCCGCCCGTCTCCGGTGTGATCATCGGAAGTCTACTGAGCGAAGCGCGGCTTCCGTGAGGGTCATTCAGTTGGTGGCGGGAGGGGCGTGACGCGGGCGGGGACAAGGGTGGGGGGCGGGAGCGAGGGTGGGGGCGGGGCGGGGGTGGCCACAGACGGGGGGGCCGGGCGGGGCGGGGCGGGGGCGGGGGTGGCCACAGACGGGGGGCCGGGCGGGACGGCTCGTGAACCGGACCGGCCTACAGGTCGGCTCGCGGGACGGCTCGTGGCCCCACCCGACCCGTAGGACGGCTCACGGCCCGCCCGGCCCGCGGATCAGCTCGTGGCCCGGACCGCCCGGAGGATCAGCTCGGCGACCGCCCCGGGCCGGGAGACGGCGACGGCGTGCGAGGCGCCCTCGGCCTCCACCACCGTCGCTCCGGCGCGCTCGGCGCCGAAGCGCTGCACCTCCGGGTTGATCGCCCGGTCCGCGCCCGCCACCAGCGCCCAGGCCGGCGTGGTGTGCCACGCGGCGACCTCCGCCGCCTCGGCGAAGGCCGCCGCGGTCAGCGGGCGCTGGGCCACCGCGAGGACCTTCGTGACCTCCGCGGGGACATCGGCGGCGAAGACCTCCGGGAACGCCTCCTCGGCGATGGTGACCTCGGCGGCCGTGCCGCCGTCCGGGGTCGGGTACGTCCACTGCTTCAGGTTGGCGACCAGCGGGGAGTCGGCGAAGCGGCCCTGGAGTTCGCCCAGGCTCTCGCCCTTCTCCAGCACGTAGGCGGCCACGTAGACCAGGCCGACGACGTTCTCGGCCGCCCCCGCGACGGTGATCAGGGCGCCGCCGTAGGAGTGGCCGACGAGAACGACGGGACCGTCGATCTGGGAGACCACCGAGGAGACGTGGGCGGCGTCGGCGGCGAGACCGCGCAGCTCGTTGGGCGGGGCGATCACCGGAACGCCCTCCGCCTGGAGCGCGGCGATCACGCCGGACCAACTGGCGGCGTCGGCGAAGGCGCCGTGGACGAGGACGACGGTGGGAATGGTCATGACGGAGGTCCTCCTGCGGGACGTGGGGTGTCGGTGCGGAGCCCGTGGGCGCCGTGGAACGCGGCCGCCGTTCCGGAAGGCCGCCGCCGTCACGCTAGGAGGACCCGGACGGGGACATCTGCCCCTCAGTGCACCGGCGTTGGCCCGTCGGTGCACAACCGGCGCCCCCGCGCCCTCCCGCCGCTCCCGGTTCGTCGCCGCCGCCGGCGGCCGGGCGGGGCCGTGGCCTCTCTACGATGCCGCCATGGCGACCCCCCGGCGGCAATGTCCCCTGATACGCGTCCTGTACGACGAGTCCCGGCGGGACCTGCGGGATCCGGGGCGGCCGCGGCCCGTGCGGGTCTACCTGTGGGAGCCGGATCGGCCGGGAGCCGCCTCCGCGCCGCCGGACGGTCCCGTCCCGCTGGTCGTCGTGTCGCACGGGACCGGGGGTTCCGGGGGTGACATGGAGTGGCTGGCGGGGCCGTTGCGCGGGGCGGGGTTCCGGGTCGTGGCGCTCGACCACCACGGCAACAGCCACGTCGACGGGTACGAGCCGGAGGGCTTCCTGCACGTGTGGGAGCGGCCCCGGGACGTGAGCTTCGTGCTCGACGCGCTCGCCCGCGAACGGCCCCTGGGGCCGGTGGGCGCGGCGGGCTTCTCCCTCGGCGGCTACACGGCGGCGGCCCTCGCCGGGGTCCGGGTCGACCCGGGGATCCTGTGGGCGGTGCTGACGGGTGGGGTTCCGCTGCCGGAGATCCCCGAGTTCCCCGGCGTGCTGGAGGCGCTGCGGGTGAAGCACCCGCCGGACGAGGCCTCGCGGCGGGCGCTGGACGCCGCCGGGGCGGACCTCTCCGACCCCCGCGTGCGGGCGGTCTTCCAGGTGGCCCCCGGGGTCGGCGGGCTCGTGACCCCGGAGAGCCTGGCGGCCGTGCGGGTGCCCGTGGACATCCGCTGGGGCGGGGCGGACACCGTCACCCCGTACGAGGCCGACACCCGGCCGTACCTGGAACACATCCCCACGGCGAGCGGGCGCTCGGCCGGTCCCGACGTCCGCCACGACGACTTCTTCGCCCCGGAGCCCGCCGACCCGGACGTCCGCTTCCGGGTCGGCGGGGAGGCCGCCGCGTTCTTCCGGCGGCACCTCACCTGAATCGACAGGGGTCAGTTCTCGCAGCCCACGCCGTCGCCGTCGCGGTCGAGGTGGGGGGCGTAGCCGGGGTCGCCGCGGTGGATGGGCGCGGCTCCGGCCGCGCGGACGGCCGTGCAGTTGGCGTAGGAGACGTTCTCGTCGGCGGTGTCCTGCGTGGGCTCCGGCTCCGGCTCGGGCTCCGGGGCCGTGGTCGGCGGCTGGGTGGCGGGCCGGGGCCTCGGGGCCGGGGGCGGGGTCGGCTTCGGGGTCGGCTTGTGGAGGACCGTGTTCGGCGACTTCGGGCACGGGACGCCCGGCTCCGTCAGGTACACCACCGGCACCGCGGACGTGACCGGCGCGCCGGCGTCCGGGCGCTGGAAGCAGACCCGCCACGTGCCGTACTCGGCGGGGAGGTCGACGTCCTCGTAGGCGGCGTGGGCCCGGCCCTGGTTGGCGGTGAGGATCTGCTCGGCGGCCGCGTAGTCGCCGCCGACGAGCGAGGGCATCACCGGGGGCTCCTCGGCCTCCGTCGGGGTCGGCGTCGGGGTCGGGGTCGGGGTGGGGCTCGGGGACGCGGTGGCCGTGGCCGCCGGCCGCTCCGCCTTCGCGTCCTCCTCCGGCGGGTCCGGGGTGACGAACGGCAGCAGGAACCACAGGCCCGAGAGGACGGTCGCCAGGACCTTCTGCGACCGGTTCCAGAGGCTCGTCCAGGCCAGGGCGATGCCGGCGGGCGGGAAGACCACCAGCAGGGTGACGACCAGGGCGGGGTGCTGCCACCAGCGCCGGAGGCGCGGGGGCGGAGGCGGAGGGGCGTACGGGTAGGACTGCGGCGGTGTGTACACGGACGTCTCCCCCGGCGGGCATGAACCACAGGCGTGAACGACCTGTGTGCGAAGTGACGAGATCGTACACAGGCCGTTCACGTCCGGACTCCCGGATCACGGAAACCGTTACGCCGCCTCCGCGGGGCCCGGGCCGGCGCTCAACGGGCGGCGGGCCCGGCGGACACCACACCGCGCGCGAGTGCGGCGCAACTGACCAGGAACACGGCCAGGGCGCACCACAGGCCGGTCACTTCGGGAAGGACGAGACTCGCGGTGCCGTCGGTGAAGACGCAGTCGACGGCGGGGGGAAGGACGCCGCGGTCGACCCGCACGATGTCGCCTCCGGGCGCGGTGTGGAGGTGTCGCACCTGCCAGGTGAAGCACGCGTTGCGGAGGTCCGGGCCGGACAGCTCCATGAAGTGTCCGACCCGGGCGATCCAGATCGCACCGGCCGCCGCGGGTGCGAGGACCGCGCCCGCCCTGGCCCACCGCGGCGTGCGCGAGGGGCGGGCGACGGCCCGCGCGGCGGCGCCGGCGGTGACCAGCACCGCCCCGAGCCAGATCAGCCATCCGCCGGCGGCGGTGGGGTGCGTGGGGCCGTACGCGCTCGAGTCCGTCCAGTGACACGCCACCTGCGGCGGGAACAGGCCGACGTCGACGTGCGTGAGCGGGAAGTCGTCGTCCAGCGTGCGCCGGCCGCACACCGACCTCGGTCGCACCAGCGCCACCCCGTAGGCCAGCGCGTGGGCGTAGCCCACGGCGATCGCACCGGCTCCCGCCTTCAGCAGTCGCCCGTGCACCGGTGCGGGGCGGTACCTCCACCACGTGAGGACCATCGTTCCCACGACGATCCACACGAGCAGCATGAAGACCAGCCCGAGCCACACGACCATGTCCGTTCCCTCCGTCGCCTGTTCGGACGGAGGGAACGATCCGCCGGTTGCGCACCCCTCGGCTCAGGGCCCGTCGGTCTCGTGTCCGTCGGTCTCGTGTCCGTCGGTCTCGGGCCCGTCGGTCTCGGGCCCGTCAGTACGACTTCGGCAGCCCCAGCGTCTGGTGGGAGACGTAGTTGAGGATCATCTCGCGGCTGACGGGGGCGATGCGGGCCACGCGGGCCGCCGTGATCAGGCGGGCGAGGCCGAACTCCTTGGTGAGGCCGTTGCCGCCGAGGGTGTGGACGGCCTGGTCGACGGCCTTCACGCAGGCCTCGGCGGCGGCGTACTTGGCCATGTTGGCGGCCTCGCCCGCACCGAAGTCGTCGCCCGCGTCGTAGAGCTGCGCCGCCTTCGCCATCATCAGGCGGGCCAGCTCCAGTTCGATGTGCGCCTGGGCCAGGGGGTGGGCGACGGCCTGGTGGGCGCCGATCGGGGTCTTCCAGACCTGGCGCTCCTTCGCGTACGTCACGGCCTGCGCGAGCGCGTACCGGCCCATGCCGATCGCGAACGCGGCCGTCATGATCCGCTCCGGGTTGAGCCCCGCGAAGAGCTGGAGGAGGCCCGCGTCCTCGTCGCCCACGAGCGCGTCCTCCGGCAGGCGCACGTCGTCGAGGGTCAGCTCGAACTGCTTCTCGTCCGCGTCGAGTTCCATCTCGATGTGGCGCCGCCCGAAGCCGGGGGCGTCGCGCGGGACGATGAAGAGGCAGGGCTTGAGCTTCCCCGTGCGGGCGTCCGACGTGCGGCCCACGATCAGGGTCGCGTCCGCGATGTCCACTCCCGAGACGAAGACCTTCCGGCCGTTGAGGACCCAGCCCTCCCCGGTGCGGGTCGCGGTGGTCGTGATGCGGTGCGAGTTCGACCCGGCGTCGGGCTCGGTGATCCCGAACGCCATCGTCCTCGTGCCGTCCGCGAGCCCCGGCAGCCAGGCCCGCTTCTGCTCCTCCGTGCCGAAGCGGGAGATGACCGTGCCGCAGATCGCGGGCGACACGACCATCATCAGGAGCGGCGCGCCCGCCGCGCCCGCCTCCTCCAGGACGACGGACAGCTCGGCCATGCCGCCGCCCCCGCCGCCGTACTCCTCGGGCAGGTTCACGCCCAGGTAGCCGAGCTTCCCGGCCTCGGCCCACAGCTCGGCCCGGTCGAAGCCGGGGCCGTGGCGGCGGCCGAGCGCGGAGACGGCGGCGCGGAGCGCGGTGAGCTCTTCGGTCTCGATCATGGTGCTCATGCGGACGGTTCCTCCTGTGCGTCGGGCGGTGCGACGGGCCGTTCTCAGGACTGCGCTTCGGGCCGTTCTTCGGTCTGTACGACGGCGAGCAGGGCACCGACCTCGACCTGGCGGCCGGGGGCGGCGTGGAGCGCGGTGAGCGTGCCGGAGGCCGGAGCGGTGACGCGGTGCTCCATCTTCATGGCCTCCAGCCAGAGCAGCGGCTGCCCGGCGGTGACCGGGTCGCCGACGGCGAGGCCGTCCGCGACCCGGACGACGGTGCCGGGCATAGGGGCGAGCAGGGAGCCGGGCGCGGTCTGCTCGCGGGGGTCGGTGAAGCGGGGGCGGGCGGCGAGGCGGTGGCCTCCCACGTGGACCGTCCCGTCCGCGTAGGCCGTCACGTCGAAGTGCCGTACGACTCCCGCCGTTTCGAGGCTCACCCGGTCCGGGGCCGCCGCCACGACCCGTACGCCCTCCGGGGCGGTGACCTCGTACCCGCCGTCCCGCGTCGGCCGGTAGCGGACCTCGTGGTCCCCGCCCGTCCCTCCGGACGCCCCTCCGCCCGTTCCTCCGGACGTCCCTCCGCCCGTTCCTCCGTACGTCCCGTACGTCCGCGTCTCGTCCTGCGAGCGGAGGTTCCGCCAGCCGCCGCCGAAGCGGCCCCGGCGGGCGGACGCGGCGGCGAGGGCGGCGGCGACGGCCGCGAGCCCCTCGCCCCCGGGGGCGGTGGTGAGGGCGGGCAGGTTCCGGTCGTAGAAGCCGGTGTCGAGGGCCTCCACGGTCGTGTACTCGGGGTGGCGGAGGGAGGCCACGAGCAGGTCCCGGTTGGTGACCGGGCCGTGGATCCGGGCCCGTTCCAGGGCGCGGGCGAGCTTGCGGACGGCCCCGTCGCGGGTGGGGGCGTGGACGGTGAACTTGGCGATCATGGGGTCGTAGTGGACGCCGATCGCGTCCCCGGAGGCGTAACCGGTGTCGAGCCGGACCCCTCCCGGCACGTCGAAGAGGTGCAGGGTGCCCGTCTGCGGGGCCCAGCCCCGGGCCGGGTCCTCCGCGTACAGGCGGGCCTCGATCGCGTGGCCGCGCGGGGCGGGGGTCTCCGGCGGCAGCTTCCCGCCCTCGGCGACGGCGAGTTGGAGGGCGACGAGGTCGACCCCGTAGACCTCCTCCGTGACGGGGTGCTCGACCTGGAGGCGGGTGTTCATCTCCAGGAAGTGCGCGCGGCCGTCCGCGACGAGGAACTCGACCGTGCCCGCGCCGACGTAGCCGACGGCCTTGGCGGCGCGGACGGCCGTGTCGAGGAGGGAGGCCTCCAGGGCGGCGGGCAGGCCGGGGGCCGGGGCCTCCTCGATCACCTTCTGGTGGCGGCGCTGGAGGGAGCAGTCGCGGGTGCCGAGCGCCCAGACCGTGCCGTGGGCGTCGCAGAGGAGCTGCACCTCGACGTGGCGCCCGTCCTCCACGTACGGCTCGACGAAGACCTCGCCGTCCCCGAACGCGCTCGCCGCCTCCGCCGACGCCGACTCCAACTCACTTTCCAGCTCGCCCAGTTCGCGTACGATCCGCATGCCCCGGCCGCCGCCGCCCGCCGCCGCCTTCACCAGGACGGGCAGGTCGGCCTCCGTGACCCGGGCCGGGTCCAGGGGCGCGATGCCGAGGAGTTCCTTGGCACGGGTCTTCGAGGCCATGGCCTCGATCGCGGCCGGGTGCGGGCCGATCCAGACGAGCCCGGCACCGATCACCGCACGGGCGAAGCCGGCGTTCTCGGAGAGGAAGCCGTAACCGGGGTGGACGGCGTCCGCGCCCGCCGCGAGGGCCGCCTTCACGATCAGGTCGCCGCGCAGGTACGTCTCCGAGGGCGCGGCCCCCGGCAGCCGTACCGCCGCGTCGGCCTCGCGTACGTGCAGGGCGTCGGCGTCCGCGTCGGAGTACACGGCGACGGTGGAGATCCCCAGGTCGCGGCAGGTGCGGAAGACGCGGCAGGCGATCTCGCCCCGGTTCGCGACGAGGACGGAGGTGATCAACGGAGTCGGGTGCGAAGAGGTCATCAGGGGTCTCACATTCGGAAGACGCCGAAGCCGCCGCGCGCGCCCTCGACCGGTGCCGTGTGGATCGCGGAGAGGCACAGCCCGAGGACCGTGCGGGTGTCGCGGGGGTCGACGACCCCGTCGTCGTAGAGCCGCCCGGAGAGGAACATCGGCAGCGACTCGGACTCGATCTGCGCCTCGACGAGCGCCCGCAGACCGGCGTCGGCCTCGGCAGCCTTTTCGTCGTACGGCTGCCCCTTCGCGGCGGCGGACGCCCGCGCCACGATCGACAGGACGCCCGCGAGCTGCTGCGGGCCCATGACGGCGGACTTGGCGCTGGGCCAGGCGAAGAGGAAGCGGGGGTCGTAGGCCCGGCCGCACATGCCGTAGTGCCCGGCGCCGTAGCTCGCGCCCATCAACACCGACAGGTGCGGGACCTTCGAGTTCGAGACGGCGTTGATCATCATCGCGCCGTGCTTGATGATGCCGCTCTGCTCGTACTCCTTGCCGACCATGTAGCCGGTGGTGTTGTGCAGGAAGACGAGCGGGACGTCCCGCTGGTTGGCGAGCTGGATGAACTGGGCCGCCTTCTGCGACTCGGGGCCGAAGAGGACGCCCTGCGCGTTGGCCAGGATGCCGACCGGGTAGCCGTGCAGGGACGCCCAGCCGGTGACCAGGCTCGGCCCGTACAGCGGCTTGAACTCGTCGAAGTCCGAGCCGTCGACGATCCGGGCGATGACCTCGCGCGGGTCGAAGGGGGTCTTCAGGTCGCCGGGGACGATCCCGAGGAGTTCCTCCTCGTCGTACTTGGGCGGCTCGACGAAGGCCGGGTCCGGATCCGGGTGCGCCTTGCGGTGGTTGAGGCGGGCGACGATCCGGCGGGCCTGGCGGAGCGCGTCGGCCTCGTCCACCGCGTAGTGGTCGGCGAGGCCGGAGGTCCGGGCGTGCATCTCGGCGCCGCCGAGCGACTCGTCGTCGCTCTCCTCCCCCGTCGCCATCTTCACGAGCGGCGGCCCGCCGAGGAACACCTTCGACCGCTCCTTGATCATCACGGCGTGGTCGGACATGCCGGGGACGTACGCGCCGCCGGCCGTCGAGTTGCCGAAGACGACCGCGATCGTGGGGATCCCGGCGGCGGAGAGCCGGGTGAGGTCGCGGAAGAGCGCCCCGCCCGGGATGAAGATCTCCTTCTGGGAGGGCAGGTCGGCGCCGCCGGACTCGACGAGCGAGACGACGGGGAGCCGGTTGGCGTACGCGATCTCGTTGGCGCGCAGGGCCTTCTTCAGGGTCCACGGGTTGGAGGCGCCGCCGCGCACGGTCGGGTCGTTGGCGGTGATCAGGCACTCGACGCCCTCGATCACCCCGATCCCGGTGATCAGGGAGGCCCCTACGGTGTAGTCGCTGCCCCAGGCGGCGAGCGGCGACAGCTCCAGGAAGGGGCTGTCGGGGTCGACGAGCAGCTCGATCCGCTCCCGGGCGAGCATCTTGCCGCGCTTCCGGTGCCGGGCCGTGTACTTCTCGCCGCCGCCCGCGAGGGCCTTGGCGTGCTCGGCGTCGAGCGCGGCGAGCTTGTCGAGCATGGCGGCGCGGGCGTCGGCGTAGTCGGGTCCGCCGGTGTCGAGGGCGGAGGCGAGGACGGTCACGGGGATTCCTCTCGGGGGACGTGACGGGGGGCGTGGCGGACCACGTGACGGGCGGCGCGGTGGGCGGGGGTCACAGCAGCCCCTCCGGTACGTCGATCTCGCGCGAGCGCAGCCACTCGCCGAGGGCCTTGGCCTGGGGGTCGAAGCGGGCCTGGGAGGCGACGCCCTCGCCGAGGATCCCGGCGACGGTGAAGTTGAGGGCCCGCAGGTTCGGCAGGACGTGCCGGACGACGGGCAGGTCCGCCGTCTCGGGCAGCAGCGCGCGGAACCGCTCGACGGTGAGGGCGTGGACGAGCCAGCGCCACTCCTCCTCCGTGCGCACCCACACGCCCACGTTGGCGTCGCCGCCCTTGTCGCCGCTGCGGGCCCCGGCGATCCGGCCGAGGGGGACGCGGCGGACGGGCCCGCCGGCCGCCGGCGGCGGCGGAAGCTCCGGCTCGGGTACGGGTTCCAGCTCACGGGTGTGGGGCGGTACGGGAATCCCCTGACGGGTCCCGTCGGGGAGCACGGCCGTGTGCGGGACCTCGGCGGCGTCCACGTACACCGTCTCGAAGACCCCATAGGGGGAACCCTTGCCCGGTGGGGCGGTGACGTGGAAGCCGGGGTAGCTGGCGAGGGCCAGTTCGATGGCGGCGCCCGTAAGGGTGCGGCCGACGGCCTCGGGGCCGGGGTCGCGGACGACGAGCCGCAGCAGGGCGCTCGCGGTCTCCTCGGTGGCGGCGTCGGCCCGGTCGGTGCGGACGAGGTCCCACCGCACCTCCGCCGGACGGGACCCGCTCCGTGCGAAGGCGTCCTCGATCTGGTCCCGTACGAGCGCGGCCTTGGCCTCGACGTCGAGGCCGGTGAGGACGAAGACGACCTCGTTGCGGAAGCCGCCGAGGCGGCTGAGTCCGGCCTTGAGGGTGGGCGGCGGGGCCTCGCCCCGGACGCCCTCGATCCCGACCCGGTCGGGGGCCTCCTGGGTGAGCCGTACGGTGTCGAGCCGGGCGGTCGCGTCGGGTCCCGCGTACCGGGCGCCCGCCGTCTCGTAGAGCAACTGGGCCGTGACCGTGCCGACGTCGACGAGGCCGCCGGTGCCGGGGTGCTTGGTGATCACGCAGGAGCCGTCGTCGTGGAGCTCGGCGACGGGGAAGCCGGGGCGGCGCAGGAGGGCCGGGTCGTGGTCGCGGAAGAAGGCGTAGTTGCCGCCGGTGGCCTGGGTGCCGCACTCCAGGACGTGCCCGGCGACGACCGCGCCCGCGAGCCGGTCGTACTCCTGCGGGCCCCAGCCGAAGTGCCACTGCGCGGGCCCGGTGACCAGGGCGGCGTCGGTGACGCGGCCGGTGACGACGACGTCGGCGCCGGCGGCGAGGCAGGCGGCGATGCCGGCGCCGCCGAGATAGGCGTTGGCGGCGAGGGCGCCGTCCCGGGCGGGCAGGCGGTCGCCCTCGACGTGCGCGACCCGCACGGGCAGGCCGAGCTTCGCGGCGAGGGCGCGCAGGGCGTCGGCGAGTCCGGCGGGGTTGAGGCCGCCGGCATTGGTGACGATCCGGATCCCGCGCTCGTGGGCGAGGCCGAGGCCCTCCTCCATCTGGCGCAGGAAGGTCTTGGCGTATCCGGCGGCCGGGTCCTTGAGCTGGTCGCGGCCGAGGATGAGCATGGTCAGCTCGGCGAGGTAGTCGCCGGTGAGGACGTGCAGCTCGCCGCCGGGCCCGGCGCCGGTGAGCATCTCGCGGACGGCGTCGAAGCGGTCGCCGTAGAAGCCGGAGGCGTTGCCGATGCGGAGGACCACTAGGCCTCCCCGGGCACGGTGCGGGCCGGGCGTCCCGCTCCGGCCGGACGTCCCGCTCCCGCCGGGCGCCCCGCTCCGGCCGGACCGGCGAAGGCCTGGGCGATGGTCAGCCAGTGCGCGGCGCCGGGGCCGTGGGCGACGAGGGCGGTGTCGTCGCGGTGGACGCGCTGGGTGACGAGGAGGCAGAAGTCGAGGGCGGGCCCGGTGACCTTCTGGGCGGCGCCCTCGGGCCCGTAAGCCCACAACTCCCCACTCGGCGAGACGAGTTCCACGCGGAAGGGCTCGGCGGGGGGCTGCTCGCCCCGGACGAAGTAGGCGTAGTCGCGGGCGCGGTGGCCGATCCAGGCGACGTGCCGGAGGCGGGCGGTCGGCGGGCGGACGACCCCGAGGGCGTCGGCGACGTCCCGGCCGTGGGCCCAGGTCTCCATCAGCCGGGCGGTGGCCAGGGCGGAGGCGCTCATCGGCGGCCCGTACCAGGGGAAGCGGGCGCCGGGCGGGGCGGCGCGCAGGGCCTCCTGGAGGCGTGCGCGGTCCGCGCGCCAGCGGGCGAGCAGCTCGGCGGGCGGCAGCGCGGCCCCCTCCTCGGCGCCCTCGTCGACGAAGCGGTCGGGGGCGGCGAGGGCCTTCTCCGTCTCGGCGGCGAAGGCGTCGGCGTCGGTGGCGGCGAGGAGGGCGGCCCGGTCGGTCCAGGCGAGGTGGGCGATCTGGTGGGCGATCGTCCAACCGGGGGCGGGGGTCGGCGCCCCCCACCGCTCCTTGCTCAACTCGCTTACGAGCCGGTCGAGTTCGTCACTCTCGTCGCGCAGATCGTCGAGGAGGACGACGGGGTCGGACACGGTGCGCTCCCCTCGGGGACGGGCGGTCCCGGTCACGGGCCTTCGCGGAGGAGCATGGCAGCGGCACCGGAAACAATCAAGCGTGCTTGCTTTAGTTTTGGAAAGAGCTTGAACCGACCGGCTGCTCTACATCCGGGACCGCCGCATCAGCGAGGCGAGGGCGGCGGCGCCGACGACGAGGGCGAGGGAGCCCAGGGGGAGGACCGCGCCGGGCCCGCTGTCGAGCACGTCGACGCCGTGACCGACGGCGGCGACCCACCCGGCGGTCCCGACCGCCACCATCGGACCGACCCTCCGCTCGCCGGTGATCCGCATGCCGATCCACAGGATCAGCGGCATGAGCAGGAAGGTGTTGAGGAGCGCCGAGGTGAACGCCTGGTCGGAGGAGTAACCGCCCCCGACCCCGAGGGCGGTGGAGGCCTGGGCGGTGAAGGACAGATAGAGGGTGTCGGACAGGACCAGATGGGAGGCGGCGACGCCGACCGACGAGACGATGAGCGCTTTGAGGAGGCGGGGGAGGGTGGGGGTGGGTGATGCCATGACACTCGACTATACGCGCAGCGTATACACCGAGTGCATAGACGCCCGAATGCTGGTCGCGGTCTGCGCGGAGGACACGTCCGTACGCCCTGGGCGGCGACGACGGTGACAGCGGTGGCGCTCGAAACCCGGCTCCGGGAAACGCTGCCCCGCCAGGTCAGCGGATCGCCTCGTCCATGAGCACGTAGAGCAGCCCGACGAGGGAGCCGCTGCTGACGATCTCGCGACGGTCGATCATGCCCCGCACGTCGGCCAGCGGAATCCACTCGACCCGATCCGACTCGTTCTTCTCGGTCGGCGGCCCTTCGTACGTCGCCCCGTCGGCCCGGAAGACGTGGTGCTGGGAGTCGGTGATGCCGTTCGCCGGCTCGGCGTAGATCAGCGGCTTGATCGGACCGGGCCGCCACCCGGTCTCCTCCAGCACCTCACGCGCGGCCGCCTCGGCAGGGGTCTCGCCCACCTCGACCAGGCCCATCGGCAGCTCCCACGCCCAGGCGTCCGTGATGAAGCGGTGCCGCCACATCATCAGAACCTCACGCCGCTCGTTGACCACGGCGGCCACGGCCAGGTGCCGGAGCTTGACGACGTGGTGCTCCCAGCGGTTCCCGTCCGGGGTCTCGATGTCGGTGAGCCATACGTTCACCCAGGCGTTCTCGTAGATCGGACGTTCCCCGTGGATCTTCCACTGCATCGCCGCGGCCCCTCTCGATCGGTCTCCAGGATCGCAGAACCACCTCTGGATTCCGCTAGGTTCGGCTAGATTTTGCGTCAGGGTGACGAATACTGACGCCTCCGCCTCCTCGGCACTCCTGCCTCTTGGCCCGGGTTCTGTCAGTGGCCGCTGTTAGCGTCCAGCCGTTCTGGAAGAGCTGCGGAGGGAGGGGCCGCCTCATGGGCGCGTCGGGGTGGGACTACTCGGTGCCGTATCAGGAGGATCTCGTCGGGGCGTTCGACGCGCTGCGGCGGAAGGTCTTCGAGGAGCGGGAGTACTACTGGGGTCCGGGAGGTGACTGGCGGTCGGAGGAAGAGCGGCTGCCGTGGCCCGAGACCGAGGAGGAGCTGTGGGAGCACGAGCTCGTGCAGCACGACGGGACTCACTCGATTCTCGACATCTTCCGGATCATCGGACCGGACGAGAAGCCGGATTACTCCACGATGAAGCAGGTGACCGAAGAGGAGGCGCTGCGTGTCCTGGGCACGCGGAAGCCCACCCGGGCACACGTGCCGAGGTTCGAGGAGTTCGACCACTGGCGTTGGTACGGGCGGTGTGCCGTGCTCCACGACGACCGGGGGGAGCCGCAGGAGATCTACTTCTGGGGTTTCTCCGGCGACTGAGTCGTTCCAGTGGACCAGGCGTGGACCGGTCGGGGCGGCGATGGGCGGGGAGGACGGGGAGCGAGCGGGGCGGACACGTGCGGCAGGCTTCCCGCAGCGCCCTCTTGAAGCCGTCGTGGACGCGGTGTCCGGGGCATGCGCCACCCGCCACCGCACCGGCCCCTTCCGGCGGTCACCGCGTCGTACGTCCTCACCCCTTCGCAGCCGCCGCCAGCGCCCGTCCCGTCAACGAGTCCTCCCGCTCAGCCAGTTCGGCCGGTGGCCCGGTGAAGAGCAGGCGGCCGCCGTCCGTGCCGGCGCCCGGGCCGATGTCGATGACGTGGTCGGCCTGGGCGACGACGCGGAGGTTGTGCTCGACCACGACGAGGGTCGCGCCCGCGTCCACGAGGTCGGCGAAGAGCACGTCGAGGCGTTCCACGTCGCTGGGGTGCAGGCCGGTCGTCGGTTCGTCGAGGACGATCCGCTCCTCCGCGAAGCCGGCGGAGGCGGAGGCGGCGCTGAGGTGCCGGGCGAGCAGCAGGCGCTGCTTCTCGCCGCCGGAGAGGGTGTCGAGCGACTGTCCGACGGCGGTGTAGCCGAGCCCGACGCGCTCCAGCCACCTCAGCGGTTCCGCGATGCCGGGGCGGTCGGCGAAGAGTTCGGCCACGGGCCCCGCCGCCATCCGCAGGACGTCGGCGATCGTGTGGCCGTCCAGCTCCGCCTTCAGGGCCGTGGGGTTGAAGCGTTCGCCCCCGCAGGCGTCGCAAGGGGTGGCGACGTCGTCCAGGAAGGCGAGTTCGGTGGTGATGTGGCCCTTGCCCCGGCAGGCGGGGCAGGCCCCCTTGGAGTTGAAGCTGAACCAGGCCGGTTCGAGCCCGGACGCGGCGGCGAACGCCTCGCGGACGCCGTCGGCGACACCGAGGACGCTCAGCGACATCGACCGGACGCCGCCCCGCAGGGGATCCTGTCCGACCACCGTGAACTCACGGTGCTGACGCGGGAGTTCGTCGACGGCGAAGGAGCTCTTGCCGGAGCCGGCGACGCCCGTGACGGCGGTGAGGACACCGATCGGGACGTCGACGTCGAAGCCGGTGAGGTTGTGCGCCGAGGCGCCCGCGACCCGGACCCGGTCGCGCGGCTTCCGGACCGCGCGCCGCGGCTCCAGCGGCGTCGAGAGCAGCCGCCCCGTGACCGTGTCGCTCCCCCGCAGCTCCTCCGGCGTCCCCTCGAACCGTACGAGCCCGCCGTCCGCGCCCGCACCCGGCCCCATGTCGACGACGTGGTCGGCGACGCGGATCACCTGGGGGTGGTGCTCGACGACGAGGACGGTGTTGCCCGCGTCGCGCAGCTTCAGCAGCAGCTGGTTGAGGCGCTGCACGTCGGCGGGGTGAAGTCCGGAGGAGGGCTCGTCGAAGACGTACGTGATGTCGGTGAGGGCGCTGCCGAGGTGCCGGACGATCTTCACGCGCTGCGCCTCGCCGCCCGAGAGCGTCGACGACTCGCGGTCGAGCGAGAGGTAGCCGAGCCCGACCGAGAGCAGCGCGTCGAGGGTCCGGCGGATCCCGGCGAGCGCGGGCGCCACGCGCGGGTCGCCGAAGTCCTCCAGTACGCGGCGGAGTTCGGCCACGGACATCGCCGACCAGTCTACGATCGACCGCCCGTCGACGAGGCTGGCACGGGCGGCTTCGTTGAGGCGGGCGCCGCCGCAGGCGGGACAGACGCGGTGCGTGGTGAGGCGCTCCAGCTCCGCGTGGACCTGCGGGGAGATCTTGGCCGGACGGTTCTTCACGTACACGTCGCGCATCCGGGTGACGACGCCGTCGAAGCGCGCGGTCTTGGGGAAGCGCGGGTCCGGATCCGGCAGCTTCATCTGGTCGGCGTACAGGAAGAGGTCCCTCTCCTCCTCCGTGTAGTCCTTCAGCGGCTTCTTCCGGTCGAAGAGGCCGCAGTAGGCGAAGCGCTTCCAGCGGTAGACGCCGGGCCGGAACTGGCTGAACCGCACGGGGCCTTCGTCGATGTTCTTCTCGGGGTCGATCAGCTCGTCGACGTCGATGTCGACGACGCTGCCGAGCCCCTCGCAGGCGGGGCACATGCCCGTCGGGTCGTTGAAGGAGTACGCGGGCGAGTACCCGGCGGAGGGCTCGCCGATCCGGGAGAACACGAGCCGGAGCAGCGGGGCGATGTCGGAGGCCGTGGCGACGGTGGACCGGGCGTTCCCGGTGAAGCGGCGCTGGTCGATGATGGCGGTGAAGGTGAGCCCGCTCATCGACTGCACCTCCGGCGCCGGCATGTGCGGGAGCCGGTTCCGTACGAAGGAGGGGTACGAGTCGTTCACGAGGCGCTGCGCCTCGGCGGCGACGGTGTCGAGCACGAGCGACGACTTGCCGGACCCGGAGACGCCGGTGACGACCGTCAGGGCCTTCTTCGGCAGGTCGACGGTGACGTTCCTGAGGTTGTTGGCGGCCGCTCCCACGACACGGATGACGGCTTCGTCGGCGGCGTTGCGGGCGTTCATGGGCGCCATCATGGTGCGGCGGGGCCCGGGGGGAGGGCGCCGCGCGCGCCACTGGGCGAGAACCGCAAGGAAATCACCTCTCACGGAGTCCGTACGTCAGGAGCCCGTACGTCAGGAATCCCTACCTCAGGAATCCCTACGTCAGGAATCCCTCCAGCTGGGATCTCTCCGGTTGGGATTCATACGACCGGGATCTGTGCGACCGGGATCCGTACGACGAGCGACGAGCGGCCCGCACCTCCGCCAGGTGTGCGAGCCGCTCGCCCTGCTTCACCGGGCCCGTGGTACGGGGGGGAAACCACAGGCCCGGCGTTCTGGAGCGGTCCCACGCGCTCCCCCTCCGTGTGCCCGGGAAGGCGGAGGGCATGCGCGCCGCGCCGCGAAGTTTTTCCACCGGCCCGCCTACCCCTCCCCCGGCCGCCCCTACCCCGTGGCGAAGCGGCGCGGTCGCGGGACGAGCTCGCCCCCGCAGTTGGGGCAGATGCTCCCCAGGGCGTCGGCGCACGGCACGCAGAAGCTGCACTCGTACGAACAGATCCGCGCGAGCCCGTCCAGGGGCAGGACCGCCACCCGACACCGCTCGCACCGGTCACGCATCTCCAGGGCCACGGCGGCCTCCCTCTCTCGTACAGCCGGACACGTCACCATCCTCGAAGCCGCACCCGGCCCCCGGAAACAGTCCGGCGGCCGAAGAGCGACGGAATCGAGCCATCGCCCACCCGTACGCCGCCCCCGTCCCCTTGACCTTCGAGCCGGGTGGAAGGTTTACGGTCGACGGCATGACCTCCATGCGGATCTCCCGACTGGCCGAGCGGAGCGGGGTGCCGGCCACGACCCTGCGCTTCTACGAGGACAAGGGGCTGCTGCCGGCCGACCGGACGCCCGCCGGGTACCGGGTGTACGGCGAGGACGCCCTCGCCCGTCTGTCCTTCATCGACGCGGCCAAACACCTGGGGCTGCCGCTGGAGGAGATCGGCGAACTGCTGCGGGTGCGGGAGGCCGGCGCCTGCCGGGACGTGAAGGCGGACCTGCGGCCGCGGATCGCCGCCCGGCTCGCCGAGGCCGAGGCCCGTACCGCCGAACTGGCCGCGTTCACCGCCTCCCTCCACGGGGCCCTCGCGCACCTGGACGCGCTGCCCGACCGCGCGGGCCGGTGCGACCCGGAATGCGACTTCCTCGCCCCGCCCCCGGAAGACGGAGCCCCCGGCCGCCAGGAGGCCGAGCGGTGGCGTACGGCACCGGTGGCCTGCTCACTCACGGGCGAGGACGTGCACGAGCGCGCCGCCCGGTGGCGCGAGGCGGTCGACGGCGCCACCCGGGCCGAGGTGCCCGAGGGCCTGCGGCTGACCCTGCCCGCCGACCGGGCCGTACGCGTCGCCGAGCTGGCCGCCGCGGAACAGCGCTGCTGCCCGTTCTTCGACTTCCGCCTCCACCTCGACGGCCCGGTCCTCCACCTGGAGGTCCGGGCCCCCGCGGAGGGCCGGACGCTGCTGACCGACCTCTTCGCCCCCACCCCCTGACCACCGCACTCCCCCACCGGAAAGCCCCCACCGTGCTCGTCGCCCGCTCCCTCGCCCTGTTCGCCGTCGCCGCCCTGTTCGAGATCGGAGGCGCCTGGCTGGTCTGGCAGGGCGTCCGCGAGCACAAGGGCTGGATCTGGATCGGCGCCGGCGTCGTCGCGCTCGGCGTGTACGGCGTGGTGGCCACCCTCCAGAACGACGAGAACTTCGGCCGCGTCCTGGCCGCGTACGGCGGGATCTTCGTCGCCGGATCGATCGCCTGGGGCATGGCCGCCGACGGCTACCGCCCGGACCGCTTCGACGTCGTCGGCGCGCTGGTCTGCCTGGCGGGGATGGCCGTGATCATGTACGCCCCGCGCGGCCACTGAGCACCGCGTAGTCTTCGGGGCCCTGCACCTGCCGCACGGCGACTTCGCGGTCACGGCGTGCGGCGGCCCGGAAACCGTCCGCGCGAGGACCGCGACCGCCACGTGCCCGGACCCCCGCCCGATGCGGTCCCGCTCGGCCGACGGCGGCTCCTGGGCGGACCTCCTGGACCTGTTCGACCGAGCGCCGGGGGCACAGGGGCACGGGGGCCGAGTCACGGAACGTGCCCCGGTCAGCCACTCCCGGAAACCGGCTGTCCGGGGTCGTCCAGCCACGGAGTCTCCCCGTGGCGGTCACCGACGAAGCCGACGAGTTCCTGGCGTTCTGCGACTCCCCCGCCGAGCACTGGGTGCGCCTGCGCCTTCAAACGGCGTCCGCTTCGAGAGCGGTCACCGCGTCGAGCTCGCCGACGCGAAGGCTTCGGCATGAGCCGGCCGACCCGGGCGGGTCGTACCGCGTCGCATCGATCGTCCGGAGTGCTTGACCACGAGCATGGCTGTAACAGAAGCTGTTGCAGCAAGGAGGAAGCAATGGCGGCGAACAGTCGATTGACCATCGCGACGCATGCGCTGGCATGGTTGGCGTTGGCGCGGCGCCGTGGCCGGGAGGTTCTCACTTCGGACCAGGTCGCGGCCAGCGTCAACACCCATCCCGTGATCATCCGGCGCAGCCTCGGTGATCTGCGGCGGGCCGGCCTGGTGGAGGTGCGCCACGGTGCCGGTGCGGGCTGGAGCCTCGCCCGCGAGCCGGAGGAGATCACCCTGCTCGACGTGCACGAAGCCGTCCGTGCGGAGCCACCGTTCGGCCTGCACCACACCGAGCCCAACCTGGAGTGCCCGGTCGGCCGAGGCATCCGGCCCGCCCTGAGCGAAATCTACGGTCGGGCCGAGCAGGCCATGCGACGGGAGCTGGCGAACACGTCGATCGCCGATGTACTTCGCGAGACGCTGGTGAACCAGCCGATGGATCCGGGGGCCGGACAGCCGTCACGCCGCTTGTCGTAACGAGGATCGTTCCAGCAACCGAACGAGGAGCAAGGCCGGTGAAAGCCCCGCGGTGTCCAGTCGTCGAATTGCGGCAGTACACGCTGCACCCCGGACGGCGGGACGTACTGATCGATCTGTTCGACCGGGAGTTCGTCGAGCCCCAGGAGGAGGTGGGCATGACCGTCCTGGGGCAGTTCCGCGACCTGGACGACCCCGACCGGTTCGTCTGGCTCCGCGGCTTCGAGGACATGCCACGCCGCGCCGAGGCACTGGAGAGCTTCTACGGCGGTCCGGTCTGGCAGGCGCACCGCGACGAGGCGAACGCGACGATGGTCGACTCCGATGACGTACTGATGCTGCGGCCGGCCTCGGCACGGGGCGGGTTCCCGGTGCCGACGGGCGCCCGGCCGGCCTCCGGCGAGCCGGCGGCACTGCCGCCGTCGCTCCTCCTCGCCACGATCTGGTACGGCCACGGCCCGTTCGACACCGCGTTCGTCGAGTTCTTCGAGCGGCGCGTGCGCCCCGTACTGGCCGAGACCGGCGGCGAGCCACTGGCGTACCTGCGGTCCGAACACGCCCCGAACACCTTCCCGGCGCTGCCGGTGCGGATGAACGAGGAGGTCTTCGTATGGTTCGCACGTTTCACCGACGAAGGCCACATCGACGATCACCTGAATCGCTTGCGGCATTCAGAACGCTGGCGGGAGGAGGTGCTGCCGACCCTTTCGGAACGGTGGGCCAGGGCCCCGCAACGGCTACGGCTGGCACCCACCGAGCGGTCGATACTGCGGTAGTCCGAGGGCGCCGGCGGACAGAACGCGATCTCGTCGCCATCACCAGGAGTCAAACCGATCCACATCCATGGGCTATTGCTCGGTCGATCCGCTCGTCCTCGTGCACCCGGTCGGGCGTACCGAACGCGGCCAGGAACTCCTCGTACGAGGTCAGGTGGGCGAAGTGGGACGGGCGCCGGCCGTGGAGGGCGAAGCCCACGACCGTTCCGCCGCGCCCCGCACCCGTATTCCGCTCTCCGGAGCCGTCGGACGCCGCGCTCAGTGCCGGACCAGGCAGAACGGGTGTCCGGCCGGGTCCGCGTACACCCGCCAGCTCCGGCCGCCCTCCCCCGCGTCCAGGAGGGTCGCGCCGTGGGTCAGGACCTGGGCGTGGGCGGTGTCGAGGTCGGGGACGCCGAAGTCGAGGTGGGACTGCTGGGGGTTGTCGGGGGCCGGCCACGTCGGCGGGCGGTGGTCGGGGACGCCCTGGAAGCAGAGGACGGGCCCGCCGGGGGTGTGCAGGGTGGACCAGTCCTCGCCGAGGGACCAGCGCCGGTCCGGCCGGTCGACCTCCCCGCCGAGCACGGCCCGGTAGAACTCCGCGAGCGCGCGGGGTGCGGGACAGTCGAGGACGAGGCACTGGAAGTCGGCGATCACGCGGGGAGTCTAGAGGCCACCCGGTGGACAAGGGGCGAGGCCCGGACCGGCCCCGGCCCCGTCAGCCCGCCTCGGGGGCGTCGATGACGTTTCCCTCCTTGTCGACGGTGTGGGTGCGCCAGTACACGTCCCACTCGTCGTCGACCTTCTGCGGCACCTTGCCCTCGGGGTAGCGCGTGTAGCCCTCCGGGACCTCCTCGCCGTCCTTGACGCAGGCGGAGCCGGTCGCGCCGACGGTCATGACGGGGTACTCGCCCCCGCCGCAGATGTCGTCCCGGAAGGAGAGGCCGGAGCAGCCGGCCAGGGCCAGGACCGCGGCCGCTCCCGTGAGCGCGGCGGCCGCGGAGGTGCGGATCCGGCGGCGGGGGGAAGGTGTGTCGCCGGTCGGAGCGGGGGTGGTCACGGGCGTCTCCTGTCGGTCGTGAGGACTGTCCCCACTCTCGTTCCCGGAGATCGCCGGAGCGTGAGTACCGGTACTCAGGCGGGCGCCGCGTCCCTACTCAACGGAGCCGGCGCACGCGCTAGCGGTTTCCCGTCATCACGACGTACACGCCCCCGACCACCGCGAGCAGGCCGACCACCAGGAAGGTCACCAGGGCGCAGCCGAGCAGGCCCGTCACGCCCGCGATCGCCGTCCAGCCCCAGCGGGTGGCCCGCTCGGCGCGGCGGAGGACCTCTCGGCCCTCGTCGTCGTCCCACACGCCTTCACCGTCACCGCGCACGTTTGTTCCCCCCCTTGCCGGGACCCTATCCCTTCGGCCGGGTGCGGACCGCGCCGATGCTCGCCGCGATGACGAGGGCGATGGCGAGGGCGTCGGCGGCGGACAGGGCCTGGCTGAGGACGAGGAAGCCGGCCAGGGCCGCGACGGCCGGTTCCAGGCTCATCAGGATCGCGAAGGTGGGCGCGGGCATGCGGCGCAGGGCGAGCAGTTCGAGGGTGTACGGCAGGACCGACGACATCAGCGCGACCGCGAGGCCCAGGCCGATCGTCGACGGCACGAGGAGCCGCCCGCCCGCCTCCGCGATGCCGAGCGGCAGGGTGAGGACGGCCCCGAAGGCCATGGCGAGCGCGAGCCCGTCGGCCTGCGGGAAGCGGCGGCCGGTGCGGGCGCCGAAGACGATGTACGCGGCCCACATCCCGCCCGCCCCGAGCGCGAAGGCCGCCCCCAGCGGGTCCAGGCGGTCGAAGCCGCCCCCGCCGAGCAGGACGACGCCGGCCAGGGCGAGCCCGGCCCACAGCAGGTTCGCCCGGCGGCGCGAGGCGACGACGGAGAGGATCAGCGGGCCGAGGACCTCCAGGGTCACGGCGGCGCCCAGCGGGATCCGGCTCGACGACTGGTAGATGAGGACGTTCATCCCCGCCATGGCGGTGCCGAAGGCGACGATCGTCCCCCAGTCCGCGCGGCCGTAGCCGCGGACCCGGGGCCGGCAGACGGCGAGCAGCACGAGCGCGGCCAGCACGAGCCGCAGCGTGACGACGCCGAGGGCGCCGGCGCGCGGCATGAGGAGGACGGCGACGGCGGCCCCGAACTGCACGGAGAGCCCGCTCGTGACGACCAGGGCGACCGGCCCGAGCCGACCGCCCGGCCCCCCGTCCCGCACGGGGACTCCCCGGGGCCCCGCGGCCGCCGTCGCGACCGGGGTCACGTCCTTGACCGGACTGTCCACCGGCTGCTCCTCAACACCACACGCGATACGTACGAAGGTCCGCCGCACCGGGACCCGGCGCGGCACCACCTCACCGTACGGGCCCCCGCGCGGCAGCGGAAATGCCGATTGCGCTGCGTTTATGCTCCCGACGCATGAGCATCGAGCTGCGCCACCTCCGCTGCTTCCTCGCCATCGCCGAGGAGTCCGGCCTGACCAGGGCGGCCGCCCGGCTCCACCTCACCCAGCCCGCCGTCTCCCGCACGCTCGCCGCCCTGGAACGGCACCTCGGCATCCGGCTCGTCGACCGCTCCACCCACCACCTCGCCCTCACCGCCGAGGGCCTCGCCTTCCGGGACCGGGCCGCCGCCGCCCTCGCCGCCTTCGACGCGGCCGTCGACCCGGCCGGGCTGCGCCGCCGCCCCCTGCGCCTCGGGCACGCCTGGTCGGCGTTCGGCCCGTACACCACTCCCCTGCTCCGGCGCTGGCAGCGGGAGCACCCCGACACCCCGCTCGAACTCCTCCGCGTCGACGACCGCACCGCCGGGCTCGCCCGCGGCGAGGTCGACGCCGCCCTGCTCCGGGGCGCGGTGGACGCGCCCGGCCTGGTCACCGAGGAGCTCGCCACGGAGCCCCGGGTGGCCGCGCTGCCCGCCGACCACCCACTCGCCGGCCGGTCGCGGCTCGCGCTCGGCGACCTGGCGGGCGAGACGGTCGTCCTCAACACCGTCTCCGGCACGACCACCCTCACCCTGTGGCCCGCCGCCGGCCGCCCGGCGGCCACGCTGACCGTCGCCAACACCGACGACTGGCTCACCGCCATCGCCGCCGGCCGGGGCGTCGGCGTCTCCTCCGCCTCCACGGCCGCCCTCCACCCGTACCCCGGCGTCGTCTACCGCCCCCTGCCGGACGCGCCCCCGCTCCCGGTCGTCCTGGCCTGGCGGGACGCCTTCCCGCACCCGGCGACGGAGGCGCTGGCGGCGCTGGCCCGCGAGATCGTCACGGAGAACCGTACGAGTTCCTGAACCTCCGGTACGGGTCCTGCCTTACGGGTCCTGCCTTACGGGCCCTGCCTTACGGGCCCTGCCTTACGGGCCCTGCCTTACGGGACCGCCCGCCCACCCGCTCACCGCGCCGCCTCCTCCACCCCCTCCGCGAGCAGCTCCGCCAGGTGCCGTCCCCGCCCGCCCGTCAGGTCGGCGATCTGGGTACGGCAGGAGAAGCCGTCCGCCAGGACCTCGGCCTCCGGGGGCGCGTCCCGCAGGGACGGCAGGAGCTGGTCCTCGGCGCAGGCCACCGAGACCTCGTAGTGGCCCGGTTCGAAGCCGAAGTTGCCCGCCAGGCCGCAGCAGCCGCCCGCCAGGTCGCCGGTGAGGCCCGCGCGGGCGCGCAGCCGCCGGTCGGCGGCGTCGCCCAGGACGGCGTGCTGGTGGCAGTGGGTCTGGCCGGTGACCGGACGGTCGAGACGGGGCGGCGTCCAGTCGGGGGCCAGCTCCTCCAGGGCCTCGGCGAAGGTGCGGACGGAGGCGGCGAGACGCGCGGCCCGGGGGTCGTCCGGCAGCAGCTCGGGCAGGTCGGTGCGGAGGGTCGCCGCGCAGGAGGGTTCGAGGACCACCACAGGGGGGCCGTCCCCGGACGGAACCATCACGTCCAGCGTCCTCCGCATCACCCTCCTCGCCGCCCCCAACTGCCCCGTCGACACGTACGTGAGCCCGCAGCACACCCGCCCCTCCGGCAGCGCCACCCCCAGGCCCGCGTCCTCCAGGACCCGGACCGCCGCCCGGCCGACCTCCGGGGACAGGTGGTCGGTGAAGGTGTCGGGCCAGAGGGTCAGGGCCGGCGGGCGGCCCGAGGCGCGTTCGGCGAACCAGGACGTGAACGACGCCTCCGCCACCCTCGGCATCGTCCGCTCCGGCGTCACCCCCGCGAGCCGCGCCGCGAACGGCAGCCGCAGCCCCGCGTTCAGGCCCCGCCCGAACAGGTCCAGCCAGTGCGGGAGCCGCCCCATCGTCCAGTGCGAGCGCGGCCGGCGGAGCAGGCCGCGCAGGCCCGCGTAATGCCGGTCCAGGAACTCCGCCTTGTACGCGGCCATGTCGACGCCCACCGGGCAGTCGCTGCGGCAGCCCTTGCAGGACAGGCACAGGTCGAGCGCCTCGCGGACCTCCTCCGAGCGCCAGCCGTCGGTGATCACCTCCCCGATCGCCATCTCGTGCAGCAGCCGCGCCCGCCCCCGGGTCGAGTGCCGCTCCTCCCCCGTCGCCCGGTAGGAGGGGCACATCACGCCGGGGCCCGGACTCGGGCCCTCCACCCGGCACTTGGCGACCCCGACGCACCGGGCCGCCGCCCGCCCCACCTCCGCGAGCGGAAGTTCCGCCCCCGAAAGCCCCGTCCCCGAAAGCCCCCCGAACCGCAGCCCCTCGTCCAGCCGCCCCGGCCGGACCAGCATCCCCGGGTTCAGGCCCCCGTCCGGGTCCCACACGTCCTTGACCGCGCCGAAGAGCCCGACCAACTCCTCCCCGTACATCCTCGGGAGCAGTTCGGCCCGCGCCCGTCCGTCGCCGTGTTCGCCGGAGAGCGAGCCGCCGTGGGCGACCACCAGGTCGGCCACCGCCTCCGAGAAGCGGCGGAAGTGCCGTACCCCCTCCTCCGTCCACAGGTCGAAGTCGATCCGGACGTGGACGCAGCCGTCCCCGAAGTGCCCGTACGGGATCCCCCGGAGGCCGAAGTCGGCCAGGAGGGCGCGGAACTCGCGCAGGTACGCGCCGAGCCGCGCCGGCGGCACCGCGCAGTCCTCCCAGCCCGGCCACGCCTCACCCCCGTCGAGCGCCCGGGTCGCCGTCCCCGCCGCGTCCTCCCGGATCCGCCACAGCGCCCGCTGCCCGGCCGGGTCCCGTACGACGGCGGAGTCCAGCGCGTCCGCCGCCCGGACCAGCCGCCGTGCCGCGTCCGGCCCGTCCACCTCCACGAACAGCCACGCCCCGCCCCGGGGCAGCCCGACGGCGTCCGGTACGAGGTCGAGGGCCATCCCCTCCACCGTCAGCGGCCCCCACTCCAGGAGCCCCGGCGCCGCGTCCGCCGCCGCACCCTCGTCCGCGTACCCGAGCACCACCAGTACGGGTTCGGCGGGCAGCGGCACGAGCCGCACGGTCGCCTCCGTGATCACCCCGAGCGTGCCCTCGCTGCCGCAGAAGGAGCGGACCACGTCCCTCCCCCGCTCCGGGAGCAGCGCGTCGAGGGCGTACCCGGAGATCCGGCGCGGGAGCCCCTGCGGGTAACCGGTCCGCAGCAGGGCGAGGTTCCCGTCCACCAGCTCCCGCAGTCCGGGCGGCGCGCCCCGCCCCTCCCGCCCGAGCGTCAACTCCGCGCCCCGGTAGGTCACCACTTCCAGCGAGCGCACGTTGTCCGCCGTGGTGCCCCACGCGACCGAGTGCGCCCCGCACGCGTTGTTGCCGATCATCCCGCCGAGCGTGCAGCGGCCGTGCGTGGACGGATCGGGGCCGAAGGTCAGCCCGTACGGGCGGGCCGCCGCCCGCAGCCGGTCGAGGACGAGTCCCGGTCCGACGACCGCCGTCCGCCCCTCCGGGTCCAGGGAGACGATCCCGCCCATGTGCCGTGTGAGGTCGAGCACGACGCCCGTGCCCGTGGCCTGCCCGCCGATGGACGTCCCGCCGCCCCGGGCGACCACGGGCGCGCCGTGCGCCCGGCACACCTCCAGGGCCGCCGCGACGTCGGCGGCGTCGCGCGGGGCGACCGTACCGACCGGAACGCGGCGGTAGTTGGAGGCGTCCATGGTGGTCAGGGCCCTGGCCGCGGCGGAGAAGTCGACCTCTCCGGCGACGGCCGAACGCAGGGCGGCGGCGAGCTCAAACGCGTGTTCCTGGTGTGTTCCCACAACCCCAGGATGTCCCGTCCCCCGTCTCATCGGGCGGACATCCGGCGACCGGCCCCTCCGCGACCCGATACCCTCCGCCTCGTGGCTGATATCCAGATTCCCGCTGACATCAAGCCCGCCGACGGCCGTTTCGGCGCGGGCCCCTCCAAGGTGCGTACGGAGGCGCTGGACGCCCTGGCCGCCACCGGCACCTCCCTCCTCGGCACGTCCCACCGCCAGGCTCCGGTCAAGAACCTGGTCGGCGAGGTGCGTACCGGCATCCGTGACCTCTTCTCGCTGCCCGAGGGCTACGAGGTGATCCTGGGCAACGGCGGCTCCACCGCCTTCTGGGACGTCGCGACCCACGGACTGATCGAGAACAGGTCCCAGCACCTCACCTTCGGCGAGTTCTCCTCCAAGTTCGCGAAGGCCGCCAAGCTGGCTCCCTGGCTGGCCGACCCGAGCGTGATCTCCTCCGACCCGGGCACCCACCCGGAGCCGGTGGCCGAGGCGGGCGTCGACGTCTACGCGTACACCCACAACGAGACCTCCACCGGTGTCGCCGCCCCGATCAAGCGGGTCGCGGGCGCCGACGAGGGCGCGCTCGTCCTGGTGGACGCGACCTCCGGCGCGGGCGGCCTGCCCGTCGACATCACCGAGTCGGACGTCTACTACTTCGCCCCGCAGAAGTCCTTCGCGGCCGACGGCGGCCTGTGGCTGGCGGCGTTCTCGCCCGCCGCCCTGGAGCGCGCGCAGAGGATCCACGACTCCGGCCGGCACGTCCCGGAGTTCTTCTCGCTGCCGACGGCGATCGACAACTCGCTGAAGAACCAGACGTACAACACCCCGGCGCTCTCGACCCTCTTCCTGCTCAACGAGCAGCTCAAGTGGATCAACGGCCAGGGCGGTCTGGACTGGGCCGTGGCGCGCACGAAGGAGTCGTCGGACGCGCTGTACACGTGGGCCGAGGAGTCCAAGTACGCCTCGCCGTTCGTGACGGACGCGGCGAAGCGCTCGCAGGTCATCGGCACGATCGACTTCGCGGACGAGATCGACGCGGCGGCGGTCGCGAAGGTCCTGCGCGCCAACGGCATCGTGGACACCGAGCCGTACCGCAAGCTGGGCCGCAACCAGCTGCGGATCGCGATGTTCCCGGCGATCGACCCGGCGGACGTGCGGGCCCTGACGGCCTGCGTGGACTACGTGATCGAGAAGCTGTAACTCCCCCTTTCCGTACGGAGGGCCCGTCGCCGCGCTCGCGGTGCCGGGCCCTCCTGCGTGCGTACGCCGCGCACGGACGTCACTTGCGGCGCACGAGCCGCTTCCCCGCCACCACCAGGAGCGTGGCGCCCGCGAGGACGAGGAAGCCGACGGTGACGCTGCCCCGCTCGCCGCCGCCCGGGGCGGCGGACGGGGAGGCCGGGGCGCCGGGGGTGGCCGTGCCGCCGGCCGGGGGCTTCGTGTCCCGGCCGGCGCCGCCCGACGGCGGGTCCACGCGCAGGACGCGGCTGTTCTTCCCCTCCGAGCCGAACATGAGGGCCGAGCCGTCGGCCGTGTACGTCACCGACTCCGCCTGCCCCTGGAAGGGCACCCCCACGGACGTCCCCTCGTCGCCGAGGCGCCCGTCCTTCCAGGCGTACTCCTGGGCGGCGAAGTAACCGCGCAGGACGAGCCGGCCGCCGTCCGGCGAGAAGGCGCCGTCGGTCACCCAGGGCACCTCGTCCACGCGCCGGAAGACGTTCGTCCCGGACGCGGAGAGCCGCTCGGGCCCCGCGTACAGACCGCCGCCGTCCTCGTTCTTGCTCGCGATGTACACCCGGCCGGTCTTCGGGTGGACCATCAGGGCCTCGGCGTTGCGCGGCCCGTCGGCGTACTTCACGACGTACTGCTCCGCCGCCACCTTCTGGTCCTTCAGGACCTTCGGCTCGGGGAAGCGGTAGATCCAGACGTGGTCCCAGGAGCCGTCGAGGTTGTCGCCGACGTCCCCGACGTAGACGTCCCCGTCGGGGCCGACGGAGATCGCCTCCATGTCGCGGGGGGTGCCGATCCCCTCCATGGTCAGGGTCGCGACGGTCTCTCCCGTACGGGAGTCGACGCCGTAGATCAGGGGCGCGTCCTGGTCGTTGTGCGTCCAGTAGATCCCGGGGTGGGCGCGGCTCGCGGCGAGGCCGCTGGACTCGGTGATCCGGGTGTCCCGGATCGTGAAGTCCCGGTCGGGCTCCGGCCCTTCGGCACGGGCGTGAGCGGCCGGGAGCAGCACCAGGGCCGCCGCCGCGCCGAGGGCGCACAGAGCAGATCGCATGCGTCCAAGCCTGCCACGGAGCGGCGGCGACCCGTTGACCATGATCGGTTTCACTGTCATGGTCGCGCCCATGCCTACTTTCCTCGCGCCCGACGGCACGGAACTCACCTACCACGACTCCGGCTCCGGCTCCGGCTCCGGGGCCCCGCTCCTCTGCCTCCCCGGCGGCCCCATGCAGGACTCCGCCTATCTGGGCGACCTCGGCGGCCTCACGACCCATCGCCGCCTGATCCGGCTCGACCTGCGGGGCACGGGGGCGTCGGCGGTGCCGGACGACCCGGCCTCGTACCGCTGCGACCGGCAGGTGGAGGACGTGGAGGCGCTGCGGGCGCACCTCGGCCTCGACGCCGTCGACGTGCTCGGACACTCGGCGGGCGCGAACCTGGCGGCGCTGTACGTGACCCGGCACCCCGCGCGCGTGGCCCGCCTGGTGCTCGTCACGCCCGGCACGGCGGCGGTGGCGCTGGACACGCCCCCGGAGGAGCGGCTCGCGACGGCACGGCTGCGGAGTGGGGAGCCGTGGTTCGGCCCGGCGTACGCGGCCCTGGAGGAGGTCACGGCGGGGCGGGGCACGGCGGGGGCGTTCGGGGCGGTCGCGCCGTTCCTCCACGGCACCTGGGACGGGGCCGCGCGGGAACGGCACACCGAGAGCGCCCGGCAGCGCAACGGCGGGGCCGCTGCGGCCTACGGGGGCGAGGGCGCCTTCGACCCGCCCGCCACGCGCGCGGTGCTCGCGGAGTTCGACCGCCCGGTCCTGGTGGTGGCGGGCGAGGGCGACGTGAACACCCCGCCACCGACGGCCGCCGCGTACGCGGCCCTGTTCCCGAAGGCGGAGCTGACCGTACTGCCCGGGGCGGGCCACTTCCCGTGGCACGACGACGCGGAGGGCTTCACGGAAACGGTGAACGGCTTCCTGGTCTCCTGAGGCTCTCGCGGGCCCCGTCTCCGCGTGCGTGCCCCCTCCTTTGCCGTCTCCGCGTGCGCGTGCCCCCTCCTTTGCCGTTTCCGCAACAGGACTGGCCCGACGCGCGGGCGCTGCGCGACGGTGGGGCCATGGCAGACGACACCGCAGCAGAAGCCCTCCCCTCCCTCACCGGCTCCTCCGCCGAGCCCTTCACCGACGGCTACGTCGGCGACCCCGCCGTGCGCGACGAGTGGGACAACCGCTACTCCGAGCGCCACCGGCTCTGGAGCGGGCAGCCCAACGGCGCGCTCGTCGCCGAGGTCGCCGACCTCGCCCCCGGGCGCGCGCTCGACGTCGGCTGCGGCGAGGGCGCGGACGCCATCTGGCTCGCCCGCGCCGGCTGGGACGTCACCGCCCTGGAGGTCTCGGGGGTGGCCCTCGCCCGGGCCGCCGCCCACGCGCGGGACGCCGGCGCCGACGTCCGCTGGGTGCACGCCGGGCTGGCCGAGGCGGCGCTCCCGCCCGCCTCCTTCGACCTGGTCTCCGCGCAGTACCCGGCGCTGCTCCGCACGCCGGACGCGGCGGCCGAGCACGCCCTGCTCGCCGCCGTCGCGCCCGGCGGCGTCCTCCTGCTCGTCCACCACGCGGGCATGGAAGAGCACCACCCCGACCACCACACCGAGCCGCAGGACAACGCCTTCGACCCCGCCGCCTACGTCTGGCCCTCGATGGTCGCCGCGCTCCTCGGCGACGACTGGCGGATCGAGGTGGACGAGGAGCGACCCCGCGTGGTGCCCGAGGGCGGCGCGGGCGCCCACCACACCGACGACGTGGTCCTGCGGGCCCGCCGCCTGCGCTGACACAGGGGCACCCCCCAGGGGGTGCCCCGGATCACAACGGGCTCCGCCACCCGATCCGCGATGATGTGACCATGCGTTTTCTGTTCGTCGGCGACAGCATGACCATCGGACGCGCCGGCGACTGGACCTGGCGCTACCGGATGTGGCAGCACCTGGAGGCCACGCTTCCGGGCGGGTACGAGATCGTCGGCCCCCGCACGGGCCTGTACGACCCGGAGGCCCCGGACGGCCCCCACGACGGCGAGGCGTACGCGGCGCCGGACTTCCCCGCGCCCGCCCGCCGTCACCTGGCCGGCTGGGGCGAGGGCTGGCTGCACATGGCGCCGGTGATCGGGGAGGCGGTCGCGGCGACCGGAGCGGACGTGCTCCTCGTCTCCCTCGGCCTGATCGACCTGGGCTTCTACACGAACAGCGACCAGACGGACGAGAACGTCCGGGCCTTCGTCGGGGCCGCCCGCGCGGCGAACCCGCGCGTCCGGGCGGTCCTCCTCCCGGTCATCCCGAACGTCCGGGCCACGTACGACGCCCCCTTCGCCGCCGAGTGCGCCCGCTTCAACGACCTCCTCGCGAAGGCCGTGGCCGACCTGGACACCCCCGCCTCCCCGCTGCTCCTGGGGACGGTCCCGGAGTCGTACGCCCTCCCCGCCGACACCTACGACGGCACCCACCCGGGCCCCACCGGCGAACACAAGCTGGCGGCGGCCTTCGCGGACGCGATGCACCAGGCGTGGACCCTGGGCGGCCCGTACACGCCGGGCCCCTGACGCCCGCCCGCACGAGGTGACCGGCACGATCACCGCCACCGCGCGGCCCCGGGGCGTCGACCCCGGGACCGCGCGGTGGGAGTGAGCCCGGTCCCCTACGGGATCACCAGGCGAAGGCCTCCGGGGAGGGCCCGGGGCCGGGGAAGATCTCGTCGAGCGCGGACAGGAGCTCCTCGCCCAGCTCGACCTCCAGGGCGCGCAGGGCGCCCGCGAGCTGCTCGGGCGTGCGCGGGCCGACAATCGGGCCGGTCACGCCCGGGCGGGTGAGCAGCCAGGCCAGACCCACCTCGCCCGGCTCCAGACCGTGCTTGTCGAGCAGGTCCTCGTAGGCCTGGAGCTGCGCCCGGGAGGCGGGGTCGGCGAGCGTGGCCGCCGCGCGTCCCTCCGTACGCCGCTTGCCCTCGGCCTCCTTCTTCAGGACCCCGCCGAGCAGACCGCCGTGCAGCGGCGACCAGGGGATGACCCCGAGTCCGTACTCCTGCGCGGCCGGGATCACCTCCATCTCGGCACGCCGCTCGAAGAGGTTGTAGAGGCACTGCTCACTGACCAGCCCGACCGCTCCCCGCCGGGCGGCGATCTCATTGGCCTGGGCGATCTTGTAGCCGGGGAAGTTGGAGGACCCCGCGTACAGGATCTTCCCCTGCTGGATGAGCACGTCGACGGCCTGCCAGATCTCCTCGAAGGGAGTGGCGCGGTCGACGTGGTGGAACTGGTAGAGATCGATGTAGTCGGTCCCGAGCCGCTTGAGGCTGCCCTCGACCGCCCGCCGGATGTTGAGGGCGGACAGCTTGTCGTGGTTGGGCCACGCCTCGCCGTCGGCGCCCATGTTCCCGTACACCTTGGTGGCGAGGACGGTGCGGTCACGGCGACCGCCGCCCTTGGCGAACCAGGAGCCGACGATCTCCTCCGTCCGCCCCTTGTTCTCACCCCACCCGTACACATTCGCGGTGTCGAAGAAATTGAGCCCCGCGTCCAGCGCCGCGTCCATGATCGTGTGACTGGTGGCTTCGTCGGTCTGAGGTCCGAAGTTCATCGTGCCGAGGACGAGTCGGCTGACCTTGAGTCCGGTGCGTCCGAGCTGCGTGTACTCCATGGGTCACCAGCCAACTGCTTCGAGTGCGCTCGAAGCAAGAGCGGCCCGCACGAGCGGATCCGGATCGAGTGCCCGTGCGAGGACCGCACCGTGAACGACCTGCGCTTCCGCCCCGCCGAGGCCGGCGGCCGCGCGGTCGGGGCGTGGGAACTGTGATGGCCGGCTACGTCCACCGCCTGATGGTGGACCGCACCCACGCCCGGCCGGGGACGGGACGGCTCCTGCTGAGCGCCGCACGACCACGACGGGACGGACGCTCGTACGCCTGGACTGCCCGGCTGGCAACACACGCCTGGACGCCGGTTACCGGCCCGTCGGCCACAAGACGGGCAAACCGCAGCCGGGCGGCCCACCCAAGTCGTTCACCCTCCTGGAGAAGACCTGCGGGCCGGCCGCAGAGGCGCAATGACCTTCAGGACGAGCTCGCCCCCTGTCACTCCCCATGTGACTGCGGACTACTGACCGACCACCGACGCCACCGCGACAATGGCGAACATCAGTACGAGCACACCGGCCATGATCCGGTTACGAGTCTTCGGGTCCACCCTTCGAGGTTAACCCGCCCGGCCCCCGCCCAGGGGCCACCCCCCGACCCGCTCGTACCGGGGCCGCTCCCCCCGCACCCCGCTCATCGGCAGGTGCGACCGCACGAGCGCCAGCTCGGTCACCTCCCACCGGCCGCCCTCGAACCCGTCGAGCACCTCCAGGAAGGGCCCCGCGTCCACCCCGTCCCCCCGGCCGACGGTCAGGTGGGCCCGGTACCGGCGGTGTTCCTCCCCCGCGATCCCGGCCCGGCGCGCGGCCGCGTCGGACCGCTCGGCGAGGAGCCGCAGCGCGTCCAGGTCCCCGGCGACCCCGGCCCACAGCGCCCGCCGCCCGAAGTGCCCGCCCCCGCGGAGCCGCAGGGGGAACGGGGAGGTACGGGACGCGGCCCGTTCGAGCCGCACGCGCAGCTCGGGCAGCAACGCCTCCTCCACCTCCCCCATGAAGGCGAGCGTGAGGTGCCACCCGGGCCGCGAGGTCCAGCGCATCCCGCCGGCCCCCGGGAGCCGGTGCAGCCGGTCCACGACCTGCCCGAGCTCGTCCAACCGCTCCGGGGGCGGCAGAACGGCGGCGAAGAGCCTCATGAGAAGAGTCTGACAGGCCACGAAAACCGTACGACTACTCTCAACCCCATGAAGATCCGTAAGGGCGGGCCCGAAGACATACCCGCGGCACTCGCCATCCTGGACAGCGCCGTCGAGTGGCTCAACGCCAAGGGGATCACCGCCCAGTGGGGCACGGAACCCTTCACCACACGCCCCGCCGCCGTACGCCAGGTCGAAGAGACGGTGGCCGAGGGCGACCTCTGGATGGCGGAGATCGACGACGTACCGGCGGGCACGATGACCCTGACCCCCCACCCGGGCAAGCACGTACCCCCGGCAGACGAACCGGAGGTCTACGTACGCCTCCTGGCAACCGACGCCCGCTTCCACCACCACAACGTAGGAGCGGCCCTCCTCGCCCACGCCACGGCAGAAACCCGCCGCAAGAACGTCCCCCTCCTCCGGGTGGACTGCTTCGCGGGCAGCGAGGGCCGCCTGATCGCGTACTACGAGAAGCAGGGCTTCACCCGCACGGACACCTTCGCGGTGGGCGACTGGCAGGGCCAGATCCTGGAGCAGCGGGTCTGACGACGACGTACGGGAGGGGCCGGGGCCGGAGCGGGGGAGGTGGTGTCCGGGCGTAAAAGCGTCTTGAACCCGCGAAGCGTGGTGAGACGCAGCCCGGACACCACCTCCCCCGCGGAGGCCCCGGCCCCGTCACCCACACCCCCCGCCCGAGGCCCCGGCCCCGTCACCCGCACTCCCCACGAGAACTACGCCGCAGTGGTCAGACGCTCCCGCGCCACGAACCGAACCTGCGGATGCCCCCGCCGCCACCCGACGGCGACCTTGAGCCCCCCGACCCGAGCGAGCACAAGCCCGACCACAACGGCAGCGGCAAGCGAGATCAACCCACCCACGGCGAACCCGACCCGAGCGCCATGGACATCGGTGACCCACCCGAGCAGCGGAGCACCGATCGGCGTCCCCCCGGCGAAGACCATCATGTAGAGGCTCATCACCCGCCCCCGCATCGCGGGATCCGTGGCCATCTGCACGGCGGAGTTGGCGGTGACGTTGACCGTGAGCCCGATCATGCCGATCGGCACGAGCAGCAGCGCGAACAGCCAGAACGCCGGCGACAGGGCCGCGACGACCTCCAGCACGCCGAAGACGCCCGCCGCGATCACGAGCATCCGCAGCCGGGTGGACCCGCGCCGGGCCGCAGCGAGGGCGCCCACGAGCGACCCGGCGGCCATCAAGGTGTTGAGGAACCCGTACGTACCGGCCCCCACATGGAAAACCCCATCGGCAAAGGCGGTGAGCCAGATCGGAAAGTTGAACCCGAACGTCCCGATGAAGCCGACCAGCACGATGGGCCACACCAGATCGGGCCGCCCGGCCACGTACCGCAGCCCCTCCCGGAGCTGCCCCTTCCCCCGCGGAACGCGCTCCACCTTGTGGAGCTCACCGGTCCGCATGAGCGACAGACTCACGATCGGCGCGACGAAGGAAAGACCGTTCAGCAGAAAGGCCCACCCGCTCCCGACCCCGGCGATGAGGACACCGGCGACGGCGGGCCCGACGAGCCGGGCGGACTGGAAGTTGGCGGAGTTCAGGGAGACGGCGTTACGGAGCTGCTCGGGCCCGACCATCTCGGACACGAAGGACTGCCGCGCCGGATTGTCGACGACGGTGACCATGCCCAGCAGAAAAGCGATCAGGTACACGTGCCAGACCTGAACGTGCCCGGAAAGGGTGAGCGCAGCGAGCGCGACCCCGCACAGCCCGAGGGCCGCCTGGCTGACGAGAAGGAGCTGCCGCTTCGGGTACCGGTCGGCGACGACGCCGCCGTACAGGCCGAAGAGCAGCATCGGCAGGAACTGGAGGGCCGTCGTGACGCCGACGGCGGCGGCCGAGCCGGTGAGGCTCAGGACCAGCCAGTCCTGGGTGATCCGGGCCATCCACGTACCGGTGTTGGAGACGATCGCTCCGGTGAAGAACAGCCGGTAGTTCCGGATCCTGAGCGAGGAGAAGGTCCCCCCGCCCCGACGGGTGTAGGTATCGGGTTTGTGGACGGGTGCGGAGTCTGCTCCGGGTCCCGTACTCAAAGTGCGTCGCCTCCTCGGCTCGGGGTCTACAGGTGCGCGAGCTTCTCCAGGACGGGGGCGGCCGCGCGCAGCTTGGCCCACTCGTCCTCGTCCAGACCCTCGGCGAGCGCGGCCAGCCAGGCGTTCCGCTTGCGGCGGGACTCCTCGAGCATGGCCTCGGCCTGCTCGGTCTGGCTGACCACCTTCTGCCGGCGGTCGTCGGGGTGCGGCTCCAGCCGGACCAGTCCCTTGGCTTCGAGCAGCGCGACGATGCGGGTCATCGAGGGCGGCTGGACGTGCTCCTTGCGGGCCAGCTCGCCGGGGGTCGCGGAGCCGCAGAGCGACAGGGTGCCGAGCACCGACATCTCGGTGGGGCTCAGCGACTCGTCGACGCGCTGGTGCTTGAGGCGTCGGCCCAGCCGCATGACGGAGGAGCGGAGCGCGTTCACGGCCGCGGTGTCGTCGGCGGTGCCGTGGGACAGGTCAGGCATGTTCGTTAGCATAACTCATTACTCTCCCTAAATACCACCGGAAACCCACGGACGTCGCACGCATCACACGCCGCACTCCCGCGCGTACCCCTGCACACCCACCCACGCACGCACGCACGCCCACCCACGCACGCACGCCCGCCCACTCACGCACACCCGCCCGCGCGCACGCGCACCCGCACGCGACAACACACACCGACACAGATCACGCTTCGGCATCCATGTATCACCCAAACGAGTGAGTCAGATCCAGAAAGTGACGCAAAGAAGCACCGGCTGCCCCGACCCTGACGGCATGGGATCGACAGTGCTCAGCCTGCGCATCGACGGTGAGCTGCTCGACCGGCTCAGGAGTCACGCCGCGAAAAGAGGAATGAGCGTCCAGGACTACGTGGCCCGGACGCTCATTCGCGAGGATTTCGACGAGCGGTTCAAGACCGCCGTCGACGAGACGGAGAAGTTCTACGGCGCGGAGGGGGCGGAGGGGGAATCACCGCAGGCCCCCGCCCCGCCCCGGGATCACGTGAGGCCGAGCGCCGGCATCGCGTAGTAGAAGACGAAGACCGCCGACACGACGTACATGGCCACCGGGACCTCACGGCCCCGGCCGGCCGCGAGGCGCAGCACGCTGAAGGCGATGAAGCCGATGCCGATGCCGTTCGTGATCGAGTACGTGAAGGGCATCATCACCATGGCCAGGAACGCCGGCACCGCGATGGTGAAGTCGCTCCAGTCGATGTCCCTGACCGAACCGGCCATGATCAGGAAGCCGACCGCGAGCAGCGCGGGGGTGGCGGCCTGGGACGGGACCATCGTGGCCAGCGGCGTGAGGAACAGCGCCACGGAGAAGAGGCCGCCGGTGACGACCGAGGCGAGGCCGGTCCTGGCCCCCTCGCCGACGCCCGCCGTGGACTCCACGAAGCAGGTGGTGGCGGAGGAGGAGGTCGCGCCGCCGGAGGCGACGGCCAGGCCGTCGACGAGGAGGACCTTGTTGATGCCGGGGAAGTTGCCGTCCTTGTCCGTCAGCTTGGCCTCGTCGCCGACGCCGAGGATCGTGCCCATGGCGTCGAAGAAGCAGGACAGCAGCACGGTGAAGACGAAGAGGACGCCGGTCAGGACGCCGACCTTGTGGAAGCCGCCGAAGAGGCTGAACTGCCCGAAGAGGCCGAAGTCGGGCGAGGCGACCGGGTTGCCGGGCCACTCCGGGGTGGTCAGGCCCCAGGACGGGACGTCGGCGACCGCGTTGATCACCATGGCGACGATCGTCATGACGACGATCGAGATGAGGATGGCGCCGGGGACCTTGCGGACGATCAGCGCGAGGGTGAGCAGCACGCCCAGGGCGAAGACGAGGACCGGCCAGCCGGTGAGGTGACCGTCGCCGCCGAGCTGGAGCGGGACGGTGGTGTGGGCGGCGTCGGGGATGCGGGAGACGAAGCCCGAGTCGACGAGGCCGATCAGCAGGATGAAGAGGCCGATGCCGATCGCGATGCCCTTGCGGAGACCGGCCGGGACGGCGCTCATCACGCGCTCGCGCAGTCCGGTCGCGACGAGCAGCATCACGACGATGCCGGCGAGGACGACCATGCCCATGGCGTCGGGCCAGGACATCCGGGGCGCGAGCTGGAGCGCGACGACTGTGTTGACGCCGAGGCCGGCGGCGAGGGCGATCGGCACGTTGCCGACGACGCCCATGAGGAGGGTCGTGAACGCCGCCGTGAGGACGGTGGCGGTGACGAGCTGGCCGCTGTCGAGCTGGTGCCCGTACATGTCCTTGGCGCTGCCGAGGATGATCGGGTTCAGCACGATGATGTAGGCCATCGCGAAGAAGGTGGCGAAGCCGCCCCGGACCTCGCGGGCGACGGTCGAGCCGCGCTCGGAGATCTTGAAGTAGCGGTCGAGTCCGGAGGTCGGTTCGGGGGAACCGGACGGCTCGGGGGAAGGGGCCTTGGCGGTGGCCGTGGTGCTCATGGGAATCCTCGTAGGAGAGTGTCCGTTTTGGCGGTTCATACGAAGGAAACCCGCCACAGGCAAACCGTTTCAGTATGAACACATGAACGAGCGGGAGTCCATCTCCGCGCGTAGACATGAATTTCGGCCATTCGGACGCCACCTAGACTGAGCCCATGGCGAAGTGGACACCGAAGCACGAGGCACCCGAGCCCCTGGAAGGGCCCGTCGTCGCCACCATCACCGGCGGAACGATCCTCTGGTTCGTCCTCTTCCTCGTCCAGCTCCCCTTCTACGGCTGGTTCGACGACCGGGACCTGACCTGGTGGGTGTGGACCTGCCTGGCCGGTGCGGGCCTCGGACTGATCGGCATCTGGTACGTGCGGAAGCGCGACGCTGCGCTCGAGCGGCACGCGGCGGCGACGCGGGAGGCCGGGGAGCGACAGGCGCCGTAGCGGCGCTCCCCGGCAGGTGAACGCCCGGTTCCGGTCGTACCGTCGAGAGCATGACGCAGCGGGCGAAGATCGACACGGACAGCGGCGGGACGGCGGGGGACGGCCCGCCCGTCGAGCACCGCCCGGCCGGGCTCACCTCCGCCGAGGTCGCGGAGCGGGTCGCGCGCGGGGAGGTCAACGACGTCCCCGTACGGAACTCCCGCTCGGCCGCCGACATCGTCCGGGCCAACGTCTTCACCCGCTTCAACGCGATCATCGGCGTGCTGTGGGTGGTCATGCTCTTCGTCGCGCCGATCCAGGACAGCCTCTTCGGGTTCGTGATCGTCGCGAACACCGGCATCGGCATCGTCCAGGAGCTCCGCGCCAAGAAGACCCTCGACGGGCTCGCCGTCATCGGCGAGGCCAAGCCGACGGTCCGGCGCGACGGGACCGCCGCCGAGCTGTCCACCTCCGAGATCGTCCTCGGGGACCTGATCGAGCTGGGGCCCGGGGACAAGGTGGTCGTCGACGGGGTGGTGGCGGAGGCCGAGAGCCTGGAGGTCGACGAGTCGCTGCTGACCGGCGAGGCGGACCCGGTGGTGAAGAAGCCGGGCGACCCGATGATGTCGGGCTCCTTCGTGGTGGCGGGCGGCGGCGCGTTCACGGCCACGAAGGTCGGCCGCGAGGCGTACGCGGCGCAGCTCGCGGAGGAGGCGTCCCGCTTCACGCTCGTCCAGTCCGAGCTGCGGACCGGCATCTCCACGATCCTCAAGTACGTGACGTGGATGATGGTCCCGACCGCGACCGGTCTGATCATCAGCCAGCTGGTCGTGAAGGACACCAACCTCAAGGACTCGATCGCCCGGACCGTCGGCGGCATCGTCCCGATGATCCCCGAGGGGCTCGTCCTCCTCACCTCCGTGGCCTTCGCGATCGGCGTGGTCCGCCTCGGCCGCAAGCAGTGCCTCGTGCAGGAGCTGCCGGCCATCGAGGGCCTGGCGCGGGTGGACGTCGTCTGCCTGGACAAGACGGGCACGCTGACCGAGGGCGGCATGGACGTGACGGACCTGCGCCCGCTCGGCACCGACACGGACGAGGCGTACGTACGGAAGGTCCTGGGCGCGCTCGGCGCGTCCGACCCGCACCCGAACGCCTCCCTCCGGGCGATCATCGAGGCGTATCCGGAACCGGACGGGTGGCGCTGCGCGGAGGCGCTGCCGTTCTCCTCGGCCCGCAAGTACAGCGGCGCGACGTTCGACGAGGACGGCGGCGGGGAGTCGTCGTGGCTGCTCGGCGCGCCGGACGTGCTCCTGGCGGAGGGGGATCCGGCGCTCGCCGAGACCGACCACCTGAACGAGCAGGGCCTGCGGGTCCTCCTCCTGGCCCGTACGGACCGGGAGCCCGGCGCCCCCGGGGCGGCGGAGGCGGCCCGCCCGGCCGCGCTCGTGGTCCTGGAGCAGCGGCTGCGCCCGGACGCGTCCGACACGCTCGCGTACTTCGCCGACCAGAACGTCGCCGCCAAGGTCATCTCCGGCGACAACGCGGTCTCGGTGGGGGCGGTGGCCGGGAAGCTGGACCTGCCGGGGGCGGAGAACACGGTGGACGCCCGCACGCTCCCCGAGGACCGGGAGAAGATGGCGGAGGTGCTGGACGAGAACGCGGTCTTCGGCCGGGTCACCCCGCAGCAGAAGCGGGACATGGTGGCGGCGCTCCAGTCGAAGGGGCACACGGTCGCGATGACCGGGGACGGCGTGAACGACGTCCTGGCCCTGAAGGACGCCGACATCGGGGTCTCGATGGGCTCGGGCTCGGAGGCGACGCGGGCGGTCGCGCAGATCGTCCTCCTGAACAACTCCTTCGCCACCCTGCCGTCGGTGGTGGCGGAGGGGCGCCGGGTCATCGGCAACATCACGCGCGTGGCGACGCTCTTCCTGACGAAGACGGTCTACTCGGTGCTCCTGGCGGTCCTGGTGGTCTGCTCCCAGGTGGAGTACCCCTTCCTGCCCCGCCACCTGACCCTGCTGTCCACCCTGACGATCGGCGTCCCGGCCTTCTTCCTGGCCCTGGCCCCGAACAAGGAGCGGGCGAAGCCGCACTTCGTGCGCCGGGTGATGCGGTACGCGGTCCCGGGCGGGGTCATCGCCGGGGCGGCCACCTTCACCACGTACCTCCTGGCCCGCCACCACTACAGCGGCGCGGACGCCCTGGGCGCCGAGACCAGCGCGGCGACCCTGACCCTCTTCCTGGTCTCCCTCTGGGTCCTCGCGATCATCGCCCGCCCCTACACCTGGTGGCGCCTCGCCCTGGTCGCCACCATGGCCGGCGCCTTCCTCCTCGTCCTCGCCGTCCCCTGGCTCCAGGACTTCTTCGCCCTGAAACTGGTCGGCACGACGATGCCGTGGGCGGCGGTCGCGATCGCGGCGACGGGCGCGGCACTCCTGGAACTGGTCTGGCGCTGGGTGGACCGGAGGTTCCCGGCGTAGGGGGCGGGGCGGCTTTCGCGCCATTCGGCCCCCCTTCCAACGATGCCACAAGGGCGAACGGCGGTTCGAACGTCGCTTTTCGGCCCACTCGTCGCGGTTGTGGCCTCTGTCACATCATTCCTGATCAAGTGCGGGCTACTGTCGCGGCACATCGCCTTCGCGAAGACCACGCGAAGACATGCGACAGCCATGAGCAAGCGGGAACTTGATCATGATCACTCGTACTCGTACGGCACCGGCGCTTCCCGCCGGAGTCGCCGTCGCCGTCGCCGTCGCCGTCGCCGTCGCCGGGGAGATCGGCAACAGCCGGCTTCCGTTCTCCCTCGCGTCCCCCTCCAGGAACTACTCCTCGGCCTACGGCTGCGGCTCCTACGGCGGTACGACGACGGGCGGCAAGTACTACACGAAGGTCACCTGGGCCGGAGTGCCCGGCAGCCGTGGCGTCGGCTTCGCGGCCGCCGAGAACTGATCAGGAAGACGTGTCCGCACAGAACGACGACCCGGCCGGCGCCCCCGTGGCGCCGGCCGCAGCGGTCGAGGGGGCCACGGTCCGGTACCGGTCCGTGGTCGCCCTCGACGGGGTGAGCGCGGAGTTCCGCTCCGGCGTCACCGCGCTGCTCGGTCCCAACGGAGCCGGGAAGACCACCCTGCTCTCGCTCCTCAGCACCGCCCGCGGGCCCGACGCGGGCACGGTACGGGTCCTCGGGGAGACCGTGCGCGGAAGGGCGGGCACCCTGCGCGTGCGGGAACGCGTCGGGGTGCTGCCGCAGGCCTTCGGGTACTACCCGCGCTTCACCGTCCGGGAGTTCGTCGAGTACGCGGCCTGGCTGCGCAAGGTGCCCGGCCGGGAGCGGCGGCAGCGCACCCTGGAGGCGCTGCGCCTCGTGGACCTGGAGCGGCAGGCGGACCAGCGCATGGGGGCGCTGTCCGGCGGCATGCTCCGGCGGGCCGGCATCGCGCAGGCCATGGTCAACCGGCCCGCGCTCGTCCTCCTCGACGAACCGACCGTCGGCCTTGACCCCGCCCAGCGCGTCGGCTTCCGGACCCTCCTGCGGAACGTGGGGGAGCGCACCTCCGTCGTCATGAGCACCCACCTCGCCGAGGACGTCGCCCAGGTCTGCGACCGCGTCCACGTCCTCCTCGACGGGCGGACGCGGTTCACGGGCACCGCCGCCGAACTGTGCGCACAGGCTCCCGGGCACGCGGGGACCGCGGTCGACGGCCCCGCCCTGGAGGCCGGTTACCTGGCGGTGGTGGAGCGGGACGCGGACGGAGTACGGACGTGACGCGGGTGCTGTGGCACGAGATGCGGCGCGGCGAGGCGGGCAAGGTGGCCGTGCTCTCCGCGGCGGTCGGCGTCTGGTACCTGGCCTCCGCCGACCCGGCGACCAGCGACTGGATCGGCTGGTGGAACCAGGCCGCCCTCAAGGTCCAGGTCTTCGGCGTCATCGTCCTGGGTTCGCTGATGAGCGCCGCCGCGGCCTGGAGCGCCGGGCGCGCCCGCCGCACCCGCACCGCCGACTGGGCGGACACCACCCCGCGCGGCGGCCTGCCGCAGGCCCTGCTGCTGTGGGGCGCGGCGTGGCTGTGGTCCCTCCTCGCGTACGCCGTCCTGACCGCCGTCGCCCTCACCCGGACCGCGGGCGTCAGCGAGGTCGTCCAGCCCGTGTGGAGCCCGCTGGTCGTGGGGGTCGCGCTGACCGGTCTGCAGATCGCCGCCGGGATCACGGCCGGGACCCTGCTGCCGTCGCGGATCGTCGCGCCCGCCATGGGCGTCTTCTGGTACGGGTCCTTCGTGGTCGCCGCGTTCGCGCCCGGCCTGCCCGCGGCCCGGCTGCTGCCCTCGCTCGACGAGCACTGGGACGCCGCCTTCCGCCCCCACACCACCCGTCTCCTCGTCGCCGCCGTCTGGTGCGCGGGTGCCGCGCTCACCCTGCTCGCGGTGCCCGCGCTGGTGCGCCGCACGGTCGTCGCACCGGGGTGGGCCGCCGCCGTGCCCGCCGTGGCGGCGGTGGCCGCGGGCGGGGCGCTGCTCGCCTTCCCGGCCGCGGACCCCGACCCGTTCTGGGCGGTCCGCACGCCGCGGCCCGCCGCGCCCCTCTGCGCCACCGCGGGCCGGACCACCGCCTGCCTGTGGCCGGACGACCGGCACCTGCTGCCGGCGGCGACCGCCGCGGCCCGCACGGTGGACCGGGCGGTGGGCGGGCTGCCCGGTTTCCGCCGCGACTTCTACGAGACGGGGCTGCGGCCCGACGGCCCGGACGGCGCGGAACTGCCCGTGTACCGGCCGGTCGTCGACCGCCGCACGCTCACCGAGTCGATGCTCGACGCCTCGATTCCCGCGCCGCCCCCGGGCTGCGGCCCGCACGTGCTCGCGGAGTCCGGCGGCTACCCCGACCTCTTCCTCGTCCAGGCCGTGCTGCGGGCCCGTGCCGGACTGGCCGTCCCGTTCTACGGGGAGCAGTTCTCGGCCGCGGTCGAACGCGTTCTGGAGGCCCCGGCGGCCGATCGGGACCGGTGGCTGTCCGGCGCCGCCGAGGCGGCCGGCGCCTGCCGTCCCGTGCCCGCGCCGCCGTCCGCCGCTCCGGGCGGCCGCCCCGCCGCGCGGGAGGTCCCCGGCCCGTGAACCCCGCCCTCGCCTTCGCGCGCAGCCGCGGTCTGCCCGGTGCCGCGGCGACCGCCCTGGTGGCGGCCGTCGCCACCACCCTGGCCGCCGGCTCGCGGGTGGACCTGCCCGACTTCCGGTACCTGGTGGACTTCAGCGTCCCCGTGGCGGCGGTCGCGCCCGTCGCGTACGCCGTCGTCCTGGCCACCACGCTGCACACGCCACAGGCCGACCTGGAGCACCTCTCGGCCCGCCCCGTGCACCTCTACCGGCGTCTGTACCTGGTCGTCCTGACCCTGTTCGCGGTCGCGCTCGCGGCCCTGCCGCTGCTGTCCGGGGCGCCGGGAGGGCTGGTCGCCGCGTCCGTCCGCAACGCCGTCGGGCACCTCGGTCTCGCGGCGCTCAGCGCGCGTCTCTTCGGCACGGGCCTGGGCTGGCTGCTGCCGCTGGGCGCCCTCGGTCCGACCCTGCTGATGGGCGTGGCCGAGGACAACACCCCCGAATGGTGGGCCTGGCCCATCCAGGGCCCGTCGTCGGCCGGTGCGGCGGTCGTCGCGGGCCTGCTCTGGCTGGCCGGGACGCTGGTCCCCGAGGCGCCCGTGCGGAAGGCGGAGGCGGCGCGTTAGGACCGCCCGGCCGCCGTCCGCCGCGTCACGACCCTCCCGTCGCCACCCTCCGCGTCACCACTCCCGTCTCAGTCGAACCACCGGTCCCGCGACAGTTCCTCCGTGCGGGTCGGGTCCTCCAGGAGGGCCGCCACCTCGAAGCGGCGGGGCCACTGGCCGGCGGACCAGGCGAGGCCGGCGGCGACGCCTTCGAGGGTGGCGGCGTGGACGGTGCCGTCGGGGGTGCGGCGCCAGTCGAGTTCGACGCCGCCCGCGCGGAGCTCCTCGTGCTCGACGTAGAAGCCGGGGGTGGCGGGCCCGAGGAGGGCCGTGACCGCGTCCGGGACGCCGTGCTCCTCGCCGGTCGTCGTGACCTCCGCCTCCACCGTCTCGCTCAGGCGGCGCACCTGGAACAGGTCGGCCAGGTCCACCGCGCGGGACGGGGAGACCGGGAGGAGGGGGAGCCCGGCCGCCAGGGGCAGGAGGTCCGGGGCGTCCGCCACCACCGCCTCCGTCGCGTCGACCACGGTCACGGCCCCGTCGACGACCGCCCGCAGCTCGTCCGGGAGGGTCACCTGCTCCGGGTCCAGGTCCGCGAGGGCCGTGTAGAGGGCGTGGAGCTGCGGGGCCGACACCGTGCGGTCCGGGTCCGCCAGGCGGGCCAGGAGCTCCGCCGCGCCGCCCGGCTCGTCCAGGAGCGCCGGGACCGAGGTGCGGACGCCGAGGGCCCGCAGGACCTGCTCGTCCTCGAAGCCGGTCGCGTCGGCGGAGTCGTACAGGCCCATCAGGAGGGGGTCGGTGCCGGCCGCGCGCAGTCCGGCCGGGCGGCGGCCGTCCAGGACGGGGTGGTCCCGGAGCCACCAGGCCGTGTACGAGCGGACGGTCTCCGTCGTGCCGTCCGGCAGGAGGACCCGTACGGGCTCGATCAGGGCGTCCCTCAGGGGCGGTTCGGCGAGCAGGGCGAGCGCCTGCGGCCAGGCGTCGTCGTCGACCAGGTCCAGGTCCCGCACGGCGACGATCTCCGTCGCCACCGGCGGCACCGGGGTCTCCGGGAGGCGGTCGAGGACGTCCTCGCACCACACGTCGACCGCGTCGAGGAGCCCGGCGTCGTCCGGCTCCGGGTAGTCGCCCTCGCGGGGCTCGACCTCGTCCGGGTCGAGGACGAGATCACTCGTACGGACGAGGGCGAAGGTCGCGAGCACCCCGCACGCGGTGAGGGGCTGCTCGCCCCAGCGGGCGGCCAGGTCGGCGTCCACGAGGGCGATCTCGTCCTCGCGGACGACGGCGGCGAAGGGCGAGCCGGGCAGGACGAGTTCGGCGGCCGGGGCGAGCTCGCCGTCCTCGTCGGGGAGGGCGAGCGCGCCCAGCCACGGCTCCTCGCCCGGGGCGAGCTCCGCGTCCCTGACCAGGCCGAGGACGGTCTCCGCCAGCTCCTCCGCGTCCAGGGCGTCGACGTCCTCGTCCCAGATCTCGCCCACGTCGAGGGAGGCCGCGACCGCGAGCCGCACCTGGTGGGTCGTCAGGATCGCGCGGGGCGTGGCGGGCAGGGCGCCCAGCTTCTCCAGGAGCGGGTGGGCCGCCTCCGGGTGCGCCACCTTCAGGCCGAGCCGGGCCAGCTCGGGCGGGGTGCCCTCCTGCGGCAGGAGGACCTGGCGGGGGCCGATCGCCGTGCGGGACCGGGAGCCGTCGACCTCCTCCGCCAGCGGCACCGGCAGGCCGGTGAGCCGGTCCGGGTCGACGCCCGCGAGGGAGTCGTACAGCCGCCACCACCAGGCGGCGGGCCGGTCGACCCCGGCCAGGCGGTCGACCGCCTCGGTCAGCGGCACCCGGCCGACGCCGAGCGTGCGCAGCTCCGGGCGGCGCTCCAGACCGGCCGGCAGGAGCGTCGGGAAGACCTCCGCGAGCACGTTCACGGTCTCCGCGCCCGCGCCCTCCACGACCTCCGCCTCGATCGGGCGGAGCGCGGGCAGCTCCTCGGTCGGGACGGCGGGCGCCAGGAACCCGACGCGCGGCAGCCGGTCGAGGATCGCCTCGCGCAGCGCCCCGTCGAGCGGCCCCTTGCCGAACGGGCCGGGCACGAGGTCGAGCGCGGAGGTCGTCACCGGCCGCCAGTCCGCGAGGAGTTCGGCGTACGCGTCGGCCGCCCGCTGCACCAGGAAGTCGGTGAGCGGCCCGGGCGCCGGGTGGCGGCGGGCGGTGTCGAGCGGCAGGGAGGCGATGAGGAGGGCGGGGATGCCCAGGGGTTCGTCCGTAGGGGTCGGGGCGTGCACGACGGGGGTGGTCCGCGGGTAGCGCGGGGCCCCCTCGTCGTCCACGGGCACGGCCCAGGTGACCGACCAGTGGGGGCGCAGCCGCTCCTCGACCGGGCGGCCCCTGAGGAGCTCGGGGTCGAGCGGACCGCCGTGGCTGACGGTCCGCCAGCGGTGCGCGCCGCTCACGGAGCCGGCCGTGGACCCGCCCGCGGAGCCGCTCGTGGAGTCCTCGATGCGGACGTAGCCGTCGGCCTCGGAGCGGCGGAGCGTTCGTACACCTTCGGGTGTCTCCACGACGACCTCGGACAGACCCGGAAGAGTGAGCAGCAGGGCGTCGTCGATCGACGACAGGAGCCGCTCGGTGAGGTCGTGGGCGGCCGCGTCGCGCAGCGGGAGGACCACGACGGTGTCGTACCCCTCGGGCGCGGTGCCCTCGGCGGGCAGCGGCAGGCGCAGCAGGGGTACGTGGCCGTCGCGGCGGCGCAGCTCGTCGCCGAGGCCCGGGCTGTGGCGGGCGGACTCGGCGGCCAGTTCGCGGGCCTCCGCGAGGGACCAGCGGACGCCGCCGTGGCGGCCGAGGACGGCGGGCTCGTCGGTGACGGCGAGAACGGCGGCGAAGCCGACGCCGAAGCGGCCCACGGCCCCCGCGCCCTCCTCCCCGCCCTGCTCGCGCTTGGCGGAGGCGCGGAGGGTGGACAGCGACTCGACGCCCCCGGCGTCCAGGGGGGCGCCGGTGTTGGCGGCGGCCAGGGCGGCGGGGCCCTCGCGGTCCGCCGGGTGCAGGGTGAGGCGGAGCCGGCCGGGGACGCCGGCGCGGCGGGCGGCGTCGGCGGCGTTCTGGGCCAGCTCGACGACCAGCCGGTCGCGGTAGCCGCCGAGCGCGAGGTCCTCTTCGGCGTTGGCGTCCTCCCGGAATCTGGCGGGTGAGGCCCCCCAGGCGTCGAGGACGCCGCGGCGCAGCCGTGCGGTGCCGAAGGGGTCGGTTCCGTCGGTCGTCGTCCGGACGCTGACGCTCACGTCTGACTCCACTCTGCGGGGCGGTGGTTCGGGGCGGGACCGGTGCGGTGCCGCTCCGGGGCCCGGGGCCCGAAGGTACCGCGCCGCACAGGGCCGTTCTCCCCGGAGGGGGTGCTCCCCTACGAGTGGCCCAGGTCCTCCAGGACCTCGTCCGGCTCCGTCGTGGAGCCGGAGTCCCGGTCGGGGCGCAGGGGGAAGGCGTCGACGGCCGTCGAGTCGTGGACCGGGGGCGCGGGGCGCGGCGGCTTCGGCATGACGGCGGCCTCCGAGTGCCCCCCGCAGCCGTACGCCAGGGAGACGACCCGGCCGTCCGCCGGGGAGAACTCGTTGGCGCAGACGCCGAACGCCTGCTTCAGGGAGCCCGCGATCGGCATCAGGAAGGCGCAGGACTCACAGGTCGCCGGGGCCGCCTGCGCCATCGGGGTCTTGGCGCCGAAGGCCTCGTCCCAGCGGTCCGCGGCCACGTGCAGGCCGTAGCGGGACAGGACCCGGGCACGGCGCATGCCGAGTTCCTCGGCGACCGCGGCGATCGTCCCCCGCACGGGGGTACGGGGCACGATCTCGGCGTCCTCGGCGTCGAGGTGGTCCGCCAGCTCCTCCGAGACGGGGGAGTTCGGCGGCGGCACGTCCTCGCCGGTGTAGCCGGGCTCCAGGCGCGGGTCGTCCTGCTCGGTCGGCAGCAGGTCGCCCGGGCCCATGTCGCCGGGGCGCAGCCGCTCGCTCCACGGCACCCACTCGGGGGCGAGGAGGGAGTCGGGGCCGGGCAGCAGGACGGTTTCGTCGAGCGTGACGTTCTTGGCGCGGGAGGCGCGCGTGACCGTCACCGCCCAGCGCCAGCCCCGGTAGCCGGGCTCCTTGCACTCGAAGAAGTGGGTGACGACGCGGTCGCCCTCCGCGACGACCTCCACGTGGGCGCCGACGATCCCCGGCGCGGCCGCCTCCTCGGCGGCCTCCCGGGCGAGGTCCACCGCCTCGGCGCACAGGCGGTCGGGGGTACGCGTGGCTCGCGGGGCACGCGGGGTACCGCTTCGCGTCGTCGCAGCACTCACAGGTATCGCTTCTCTCCTACGCCGTCTCACAGGTGCGCCGGCCGGGAGGCGGGAGCGAGGCAACGGGCGGCGGGCGGAGCGGACCGGGGGGCCGCATCGACGTCCGCGCCCGACGTGTCTCGCGCGTCTCGGGCACACCTAACGCCATCCATTCTGCGGGATGCCGAAGAGGCGCGCGGCCGAGAGCTTCCGCCGGTGACGCGCTACGCACGCTACCCCGTTCGCGGGCCTCCGCCCACCTGCCCGCCCCAAGAGGCCCGCATCACGGACGGCCGGGCCGGTCGGGGAGGCCCGGGGACGGGGGGCGACACGCCCGGCGCGCCGGGGCGGTCGCGCGTCCCGCCGAGGCGGCTCCGGGTCCTCTGCCGGGCCGTACGGGACGCGGACGGTCCGGGTGTATCCCGCGTCACGCCACGGTTCACACCTCGACCTTGGGGCACTATGACGGGGTGGCAGCCGCACGGTCCCCCGCACGATCCGAGGATCACGCCGGGCCGCTCCGGAGAGCGGGCCGGGCGGTCGGGCGTGCCCTGCACCTGCCGTTCACCGGCACCGCGAAGGGCATCCGGAAGGCCACCCACGCGCACGGCGCGGGCGAGTCGGGGCTCGGCAAGCTGATCGAGCTGCACGCCGTGAACGGCGCCGGGGACGTCATGATCACCGTCGCCCTCGCCTCCACCGTCTTCTTCTCCGTGCCCACCGACGAGGCGCGCGGCCGCGTCGCCCTCTACCTCGCCATCACCATGGCCCCCTTCACCCTGCTCGCCCCCGTGATCGGCCCGCTCCTGGACCGCATCCCGCACGGCCGGCGCGCGGCGATGGCGGGCGCGATGGGGACCCGCGCGGTCCTGGCGATCATGATGTCCGGCGCCGTCGCCACCGGCGGCATCGAGCTGTACCCGGCCGCGCTCGGCGTGCTCGTCGCCTCCAAGGCGTACGGAGTGGTCCGCAGCGCGGTCGTGCCCCGGCTCCTCCCACCGGACTTCTCGCTGGTGAAGGCGAACTCCAGAGTCACCCTGGCGGGGCTGCTCGCCACCGGGATCGCCGCGCCCGTCGGCGCGGGCCTCCAGATGATCGGGCCGGGCTGGCCGCTGTACGGCGCGTGCGCGCTGTTCCTGCTCGGCGCGTTCTGGGCGCTGCGGATGCCGCCCAAGGTGGACTCCGCCAAGGGCGAGCGCCGGGCGCACCTGCTGACCCACGGCGAGAAGAAGCCGAGCCTGCGGACGGTCGGCCCGGCCGTCCTGCACGGCCTGGCGGCCAACGCGGCCCAGCGCATGCTGTCCGGCTTCCTGATCTTCTTCCTGGCGTTCCTGCTGCGCGAGCACCCGCTCTCCGGGCAGAGCGCCGCCGTCTCCCTCGGCATCGTGGGCGTGGCGGCGGGCGTCGGCAACGCCTGCGGCACGGCGGTCGGCTCGCTGCTCCGGGACCGGGGCCACGGCCCCGAGGTGATCATCGCCACGATGATCAGCGTGGTCCTCGGGACCGCGATCTGCACGGCGGTCTTCTTCGGCGGCGTCATGGTCGCCGTCCTCGGCGCGGTCGCGGGCCTCACCCAGGCCCTGTCGAAGCTGTCCCTGGACGCGCTGATCCAGCGGGACGTCCCCGAAGTGGTGCGCACCTCGGCGTTCGCCCGCTCCGAGACCGCCCTCCAGATGGCGTGGGTGGTGGGCGGCGCGATCGGCATCGCGCTCCCCCTGAACGGCACGCTCGGCATGTCCGTCGCCGCGGCCATCCTGGCCCTGGGCGCCCTCCTGGCCGTCCGCGGCCTGCTCTCGGCCGCCCGCCGCCGCCCGGGCCCGAAGGACCGCCCGAAGACGCGGGTGGCGTGAGGGAGCGGTGCGGACGGGCGCCCCGGGCGGTACGGAGGGCCCGTCCCGTACGGACGGCCGGCCCGGCCCGTCCCGTACGGATACCCGGCCCGGCCCGTACGGATACCCGGCCCGGCCCGTACCGGCAGGCGGCACGCCGTACCCCCGCGTGGCGCGGAAGCGACGGCCCGATAGCCTTCGGCTCATGACCGTTGCGTTCTTCTCCGGCTCGCGCCGCCGGACCGCCGTCGCCCTCGGGGCCGTCTCCGCCGGGCTCCTCGTCCTCTCCGCCTGCGACAAGCCGACTCCACTCGCGACCCTGACGGTCGGAACCGACTCGGTCCACGCCGAGGCCGCCTGCTACAACGGCGGCGACGCCATCAAGGAGTCGGAGGTCCAGGGCTGCCTCAACAAGAAGGCCGAGAAGACCCTGACCGTCGCGCCGGACGACAAGATCCGCTTCGGCGTCGACCCGGGGATCGCCGACAACGGCTGGACGATCTTCCTCGGCGGCCAGCAGGCCGAGCCCGAGCCGTACAAGAAGACCTACCGGACCATTCCGGCCAGCGCCTTCTTCACCTCCAGCCAGACCGGCGAGCCCGTGAACGACACGCAGGTGACCATCGTCGAGAACACCGGCAAGAAGCTGACCGGCGTCTGGCACTTCCAGCTGAAGAAGGAATCCTGATCCGCCGGTGGTCCACCGGATCCTGATCGTGACGGCCGTGGCGGCGGAGGCGGACTCCGTCTCCGCCGGCCTCGCGTCCGCCACCCCGGAGGCCCCCGACACGCCGGGCGCCCCGGTCGTCCCCGGCGCCCCCGCCAGCTCTGCCACCTCCGTCGCCCCGGAGCGCGTCCCGCTGCCCGGGGGGCTCGCCCTGCGCCGCCACGCCGTGGACGGCGACCGGGCGCGCGTCGACGTCCTCGTCGGCGGGGTCGGCCCCGCGGCCGTCGCCGCCGCGACGGGAACGGCCCTCGCGCACGCCGCGCTGACGGGCGCGGACCGCCGGGAGCGGCCCTACGACCTCGTCGTCTCCGCCGGGATCGCCGGCGGGTTCCGGCCGGCCGCCCCGCCCGGGTCCCTCGTCGTCTCCTCCGCGATCGTCGCCGCCGACCTCGGGGCGGAGACCCCCGACGGGTACCTCGCCGTCGAGGAGCTCGGCTTCGGGCGGTCCGTCCACCCCGTGCCCGGGGCGCTGACCGGCCGCGTCGCCGCCGCCCTGGCCGCCGGAGGCGTGCCGTGCGCCGTCGCGCCCGTCCTCACCGTCTCCACCGTCACCGGCAGCGCCCGGCGCGCCGCCGAACTGGCGGAGCGCCACCCCGGGGCCGCCGCCGAGGCGATGGAGGGCTTCGGCGTCGCCGAGGCCGCCGCCGCGTACGGCGTGCCCGTCGTCGAACTCCGTGCCGTGTCCAACGCCGTCGGCCCCCGCGACCGCGCCGCCTGGCGCATCGGGGACGCCCTGGGCGCGCTCCGGCACGCCGTCCAGCTCCTCGGCCGAACCGTCTTCGTGGAGGCACCGTGCACCTGAAGATCGCCTACTCGCCCTGCCCGAACGACACCTTCGTCTTCGACGCCTGGGCCCACGGGCGCGTCCCCGGCGCCCCCCGGCTCGACGTGACCTTCGCGGACATCGACGTCACCAACGGCTGGGCCGAGGGCGGCACCGACGCGCACGACGTCCTGAAGGTGTCGTACGCCGTGCTGCCCTGGATCCTCGACGAGTACGCCCTGCTGCCCTGCGGCGGCGCCCTGGGCCGGGGCTGCGGGCCGCTCGTCCTGACCCGCGGCGGGGCGACCGGGGCGGACCTGGCCGGGAAGACCGTCGCCGTGCCGAGCGAGCGCTCGACCGCGTACCTGCTGTTCCGGCTGTGGGCGGCCGAGGCCGTGCCCGGCGGGGTCGGCGAGGTGGTCGTGATGCCGTTCCACGAGATCATGCCCGCCGTCCGCGACGGCAAGGTCGACGCGGGGCTCGTCATCCACGAGGCCCGCTTCACGTACCAGGAGTACGGGCTGCACCGGCTCGCCGACATGGGCGAGCACTGGGAGACGACGACGGGCCTGCCGATCCCGCTCGGCGCGATCGTCGCCCGCCGCTCGCTGGGCGCGGAGACCCTCCGGCTGCTCGCCGAGTCGGCCCGCGCGTCCGTGCGGATGGCCTGGGACGACCCGGTCGCGTCCCGGCCGTACGTCATGGAGCACGCGCAGGAGATGGACCCGAAGGTGGCGGACCAGCACATCGGCCTGTACGTGAACGAGTTCACGGCCGACCTCGGCGAGCACGGCTACGCGGCGGTCCGCGGGCTGCTCACCCGCGCCGCGGCCGAGGGACTCGTACCGCCCCTCGGCCCGGACGCGCTGGCGTTCCCCTAGGGGATCCGGACAGGGGATTCAGACGTCGAGCTGGTCCGCGACCGCCCGCAGCAGGCCGGCGATCTTCTTGCCCGCCGTCTTCTCCGGGTAGCGGCCGCGCTCCAGCATCGGCGTGATGTTCTCCAGGAGCGTCGTCAGGTCCTGCACGATGGACGCGAGTTCGTCGGGCTTGCGGCGCTGGGCCGCGGCGACGGACGGGGTGGGGTCGAGGATCGTGACGGACAGCGCCTGGTCGCCGCGCTGACCGGCGACGACTCCGAACTCCACCCGCTGGCCCGGCTTCAGCGCCTCGACTCCGGCGGGGAGCACCGACGAGTGGACGAAGACGTCGCCGCCGTCGTCACGGGAGAGGAAGCCGAAGCCCTTCTCGCCGTTGAACCATTTCACCTTACCGGTAGGCACGTCCGTCCTCGTCCTCGTCGATGGGGATGGCAAACAGCGGGTCGACCGACCCGCCGGCACCAAGGCTAATGGTCCGGAAGCCGGTGACAAGACGTCGCCGATGTGTTCCTACGGCCTGGGAACTACCCTGGCCGGATGCACAGTGAAACCCCTGCCGCGCCGGTGGACGACAGCGCCCCGGGCGACGGCCTCGTCAAGGCCGGTGTGGTCGTCTTCGCGATCGGCGCGGTCGCGACGCTGGTCACCGTGGCTCCGCTGTTCCTCGGGACGGACCCGTTCCCCACCGTCGCGTACACCGTCTCCATGCTGATGGGGGTCGGGTTCCTCGTCGCCGCCGCCGGTGTGATGCGCTCGATCGCGGCCCAGCGGCGCCAGGCCAGGACCGGCGCGGGCGCCTCCGCTCAGGCCAGGTAGCCCTCCCACCAGGCACGGAAGTCCGTCAGGTCCGTCAGGACCACGTCCGCGCCCGCCTCCCGCAGCTCCTCGGCGGGGCAGGGGCCGGTCGCCACGGCCACCGAGAGGGCGTCCGCCGCCGCGGCGCCCCGGACGTCGCCGGTGTGGTCCCCCACGTACACCCGGGCGCCGTGGGCGCGCAGCGCCTCCGCCTTGCCCTCGGCCCACAGGCCGCCGACGACCGCGTCGGGCTCGATGCCGAGGTGCTCGAAGTGCAGTTCGGCGTGCGGGCCGTTCTTGGCGGTGACGACGAGCGTCCGGCCGCCCGCCTCGCGCACGGCCCGGAGCGCGTCCTCGGCGCCCGGCATCGGGACGGTGGGCGCGATCGCGTACTCCGGGTAGAGCGCGCGGTAGCGGGACACCATCTCGGGGACGCGCTCCTGGGGGAACCAGTACGCCATCTCGTGTTCGAGCGGCGGCCCGAGGCGGGTCACGACGAGGTCGGCGTCGATCACGACACCGGTCTCGGCGGCGAACGCCTCCCAGGTGGCCTTGATGCCGGGGCGGGTGTCGAGGAGGGTCAGATCGAGGTCGAACCCGACGGTGAGGGGCGTGTGCGCAGAGGTCATGCCCTCATTCTGGGCCAGGCGTTCGAGGGCCGGGGGCGGGGTCCCGGAGCGGGGTCCCGGGGGCGTGGGGCCGGTGCTCCGGGGCCCGGGGCGAGCCCCTCAGCGTCTGCGGGAGCGCCAGAGCAGGAACAGGGCCGACGCGACCGCCGCGCCCCGCAGGACCCACGGCCAGGTCTCCGCGACCGCCGCGCCCATCGCCTCGCCGCCCGGGGTCACCGGGTCGCCCCAGCGGCCCTGGACACGGCCCCACAGCCAGAGCATCCCGGCACCGGCGGCGAGGCCCGGGATCACCAGGACCGCGCCCTTGACCTCGGCGGGGGTCAGCCGACGGGAGGCGTACGCGAGGAGCCAGCCCGCGGCGAGGGCGAGGAGCGAGCCGAAGACGGCGCCGCCGAGCAGGAGCAGCGCGGCGAGCAGGACGAAGGGGTTGGCGGGGCGGGGGCGGGGCGGGGCCTCCGCCACCGGCGCCTCGGGGGCCGGGGCGGGTGCGGTCCTGCGCGGGCGCAGGACCCGGGCGAGCAGCCGGCGCTTCCCGGACGCGGGGGCCCCGGCCTCCTCGTCCTCGCCGTCCTCCTCGGGGGCGGGCGGCACGAAGAGGTCCGGGCGCTCGATCCCGCCGACGAAGCCGGGCACGGCGGCGGCGTCCTCCGTCCGCCACCAGTCGGGCTCCCCCGGACCCTCCGGACCGTCGAAGGCGCCCTTCTCCGTCCCGCCCTGGAACAGCGGCCGGTCCGGGGCCGACACGCCGGGGCGCGGGGCCGGGATTCCGGATCCGTCGGAGGCAGAACGGGGGCGGGGCGACCGGGCGTCGGAGCCGGTGGCGCCGTCGCGGGGCGAGCGGGCGCCGGAGCCCGTTCGGCCGCCGGAGGCCGTCCGGCTGCCGGGACCCGTTCGGCCGTCTGAGCCCGACCGGCCGTCACGGCTTGTCTGGCCATCGCGACCCGACCGGCCGTCACGACCCGACCGGCTGTCACTACCCGCCCGGCCATCACGGTCCGCCCGGCCGTCACGACCTGCCCGGCCGCCCGCCGAGGCCTCCCCCGTCCTCCCCGCACGGCCCTTCCTCCCCGTACGGGAAGGGCTTCCCGGCTCCGGGTCGCCGGACCGCCCTCCCCCGCGCGGCCACGGCACCGGACCCCGGTCGGGGTTCTCGGCGCCCCCCGGCGCCCCCGCGCGGTCCACGACCTCGTCCGGGGTGCCCAGGGCGCCGAGGATGCCCCGTACCGCCGCGGGGGTCTCCTCGCCGTGGGTGGCGCGCCGGCGGTCGATCTCGTTCCGGAGCGTCGACACGAGCCGCGCGCGGTCGCCCGCCGGCAGGTGGCGCTGCTGGGCCAGATCGCCGACCCGGCTCAGGTAGTCGTAGACCAACTGGTCGCTCTCGATGCCCACGGTGCCCCTCCACGGCCGGTTCGCCCGGTACGGCCCGACGTTAGCGCCTGCGCAGCGGTTAACGTGGTCCGGATGGGGATCGGCGAGCTCGACCGGGAGGCGCACGTGGCCGAGGGGACTGGCGCCGGCGCGGCGCCCCGCACGCTCGCGGAGGCGCTCCGCGCGCGGGGCGACGAGGGGCTCGCCGCGCTGCTGCGCGCCCGCCCGGACCTGCTGAACCCCGTGCCGAACGACCTGACGCAGCTCGCGACCCGCGCCGGGACGCGGGGCTCGGTGGTGCGGGCCCTGGAGCGGCTCGACCGGTTCGCGCTCCAGACGGCCGAGGCGCTCGCCGTCGCCCCGGACCCGGCCCCGTACCCCGTGCTCCGCGCCCTGCTCACCGGCGACGAGGGCGATCCGGCGATCGAGGCGGCGCTGCCGGGCGCGGTGGCGCTGCTGCGCGAGCAGGCGCTGGTGTGGGGCGAGGACGACCGGCTGCGGCTCGTGCGGACCGCGCGCGAGCTGCTCTCGCCGTCGCCGCAGCACCCCTCGCCCACCGGGCTCGGGCCGACGGTCGCCGAGGCGACGTCCGGGATGTCGCCGGGCCGGGTGCAGGAGATCATCGCGGCGGCCGGGCTCGCCGCGACGCACGACCCGGTGTCGGCGGTGGCGGCCCTGACCGGTCTCTTCACCGACCGGGCCCGGATGGGCGCGTTCCTCGACGGGGCGCCGCCGGAGGCGCTGGCGGTCCTGGACCGGCTCGTGTGGGGGCCGCCGTACGGCGAGGTGACGGCGAACCCGGCCCCGCCGGTGCGCTGGCTGCGCGACCGGGGCCTGCTGCTCCCGGTGTCGGCGCGGACGATGGTGCTGCCGCGCGAGGTGGCGCTGCACCTGCGGGGCGGGCGGGCGCACCGGGCGCCGGAGCCGGTGGCGCCGGAGGTCGGCGTCCTGCGCGACCACCGTCCCCAGGTGGTGGACGGCGCGGCGGCCGGACAGGCGTACACGGCGCTGGCGACCGTCGAGGAGCTGCTGAAGTCCTGGGACAAGGGGGGCCCGCAGGTGCTGCGGGCGGGCGGGCTCTCCGTACGGGACCTGCGGCGGACCGCCGTCGCCCTGGACGTGACGGAGCAGGTCGCCGCCTTCTGGCTGGAGCTCTGCCACGGGGCGGGGCTGCTCGCCTCGGACGGGGAGGCGGACGAGCGGTACGCGCCGACGCCCGCCTACGACGACTGGCTGGACCTGCCGCCCGCCGAGCGCTGGGCCCGGCTCGTCACGCCCTGGCTGGCCTCGACCCGTACGCCGGGCCTGGTCGGCGGCCAGGACGCGAAGGGGCGCGCGCTCTCGGCGCTCGGCCCGGACCTGGACCGGGCGGCCGCGCCCGAGGTGCGGCACCGGGTGCTCGGCCTCCTGGCGACGCTTCCGCCGGGCGCGGCGGCGGAACCGGAGACGCTGTTCGCGCGGCTGCGGTGGGAGCGGCCGTTGCGGGGTTCCGCCGTCGGTACCGCGGGCTCCGGCGACGACGGTCCCGGTCCCGCCCGCCCCGACGACCTGCGGTCCCGGCTCGCGCGCTGGACGCTCGCGGAGGCCGAGCTGCTCGGGCTCACCGGCCGGGGCGCCCTGTCGGCCCCGGCGCGGGCGCTGCTCAACCTGCCGCTGGCCGAGGCCGCGTCGCCCGCCGACGAGGGCGGCGGGGTCGAGGAGTCGGTGGCCGCCGAGCGGGCGGCGACGCTGCTCGCGCCGCTGCTGCCGGAGGCCGTCGACCACGTCCTGCTCCAGGCCGACCTGACGGCGGTCGCGCCCGGTCCGCTGCGGCGGCCCCTGGCGGACGCGCTCGCCGTCCTCGCGGACGTGGAGTCGAAGGGTGGCGCGACGGTCTACCGGTTCACGCCCGGTTCCGTACGGCGGGCGCTCGACTCCGGTCTGGCCGCGTCCGACGTGCACGAGTTCCTCGCCGCGCACTCCCGCACGCCGGTGCCGCAGCCGCTCGCGTACCTGGTGGACGACGTGGCCCGGCGCCACGGGCACCTGCGGGTGGGGGCGGCGTCCGCGTACGTGCGCTGCGACGACGACACCGTCCTCGGCGAGATCCTGGCCGACCGGCGCTCCGCCCCCCTGGGCCTGCGGCGCCTGGCGCCGACGGTCCTCGCCGCGCAGGCGGACCCGGCGTCGCTGCTCGACGGGCTGCGGGCGATGGGGTACGCGCCGGCGGCCGAGTCGGCGGAGGGGGACGTCCTGGTCACGCGCGCCGACGCGTACCGCACGCCCGCGCGTACGGCCCCCGTTCCCGTCCCGGACGGGCCGCCCGCCCCCGACGCCACCCTCCTGGGCGCGGCGGTGAAGGCGATCCGGGCCGGCGACCGGGCGGCGACGGCGGTCCGCAGGGAGCCGGCGGCCCCGGCCCCGGCCGGTTCGCTCCCGCGCACCTCGTCCGCCGAGACCCTGGCGACCGTCCAGGCGGCCGCGATGACCGGCTCGGCGGTCTGGATCGGCTACGTGAACGCGGACGGCGCGGCGAGCCAGCGCGTGATCGCCCCGGTCCGCGTGGAGGGCGGCTTCGTGACGGGCTACGACCACACGGCGGACGAGGTGCGCACGTATCCGCTGCACCGGATCACGGGGGTGGCGGAGCTGGCGGACGACCAGGTGTGACGGGGGCCCTCACGAGTGGCCGAGGCCGGTGAGGAGCATGACGAGGAAGACCGTCATGGCGATGGTCTCGATCAGCCACGCGTAGACCACGGCCAGGAGACACCCCATGATGGCGAGGCCGTTCCTCGCCTGCCGTTCCCGCACGGTCCGGGGGCGGCACCAGGCGGGCAAGATCGCCGCGAAGGGCAGGACGAAGCAGCCGACCAGGAAGACGGGCAGGGCGTCGGTGAACAGGTCCGTCCTCACCGCCGTCACGAGCGACAGCAGGGGCGCCAGCACGGTCGCGACCAGCGGGACGACCCACCAGCGCGCGTCGGGCACGTCCACGACCGGTGCGGTCGGTTTGGTCGGTGCGGTCGGTGCGGTCTTCGAGGCCATGTCCCCATCCCACCGCCCCCGCCGGCCCGGTCCCAGCGCGCGCGTACTCATCCGGGACGCCCCGGGTACTCAGGGACGCGCCCGGTGCCGTACGGGCGTCCCGGGCCCTGCCCGTACCCGCGACCATGCTGCACACTGGAGGATTGGCCGTCGTCGGAGCGGCCCGGGAAGGATCTGATCGCGCGTGAACGGACCACTGATCGTCCAGAGCGACAAGACGCTGCTCCTGGAGGTCGACCACGAGCTGGCCGAGGCGTGTCGGCGGGCCATCGCGCCCTTCGCGGAGCTGGAGCGGGCGCCGGAGCACATCCACACGTACCGGGTGACGCCGCTCGGGCTGTGGAACGCGCGGGCCGCCGGGCACGACGCCGAGCAGGTCGTGGACGCGCTCGTGGAGTACTCGCGCTACCCCGTGCCGCACGCGCTGCTCGTGGACGTCGCCGAGACGATGGACCGGTACGGGCGGCTCACGCTCTCCAAGCACCCCGTGCACGGGCTCGTGCTCACCACCACCGACCGGCCCGTCCTGGAGGAGATCCTCCGGTCGAAGAAGGTGCAGCCGCTCGTCGGGGAGCGGATCGACCCGGACACCGTGGCCGTGCACCCCTCCGAGCGCGGGCAGATCAAGCAGACCCTGCTGAAGCTGGGCTGGCCGGCCGAGGACCTCGCCGGGTACGTGGACGGGGAGGCGCACCGGATCGACCTCGCCGAGGACGGCTGGAGCCTGCGGCCGTACCAGAAGCAGGCCGTGGAGGGCTTCTGGCACGGCGGCTCCGGCGTCGTCGTGCTGCCCTGCGGCGCGGGCAAGACGCTGGTCGGCGCCGGGGCGATGGCCGAGGCGAAGGCGACCACGCTGATCCTGGTGACCAACACCGTCTCCGCCCGTCAGTGGAAGCACGAGCTGGTGAAGCGGACCTCGCTGACCGAGGACGAGATCGGCGAGTACAGCGGGACGAAGAAGGAGATCCGGCCGGTCACCATCGCCACCTACCAGGTGCTGACCACCCGGCGGAAGGGCGTCTACCCGCACCTGGAGCTGTTCGACTCCCGCGACTGGGGCCTCATCGTCTACGACGAGGTGCACCTGCTGCCCGCGCCCGTCTTCAAGTTCACCGCCGACCTCCAGGCCCGCCGCCGCCTCGGCCTCACCGCGACCCTCGTGCGCGAGGACGGGCGCGAGTCGGACGTGTTCTCGCTGATCGGACCGAAGCGGTTCGACGCGCCGTGGAAGGAGATCGAGGCGCAGGGGTACATCGCGCCCGCCGACTGCGTCGAGGTCCGGGTGAACCTCACCGACTCGGAGCGGCTCGCGTACGCGACGGCCGAGCCGGAGGAGAAGTACCGCTTCTGCGCGACGACGGCGACGAAGCGGAAGGTGACGGAGGCGCTGGTGAAGAAGTTCGCCGGGCAGCAGATCCTCGTCATCGGGCAGTACATCGACCAGCTCGACGAGCTGGGCGAGCACCTCGACGCGCCGGTCATCAAGGGCGAGACGTCGAACAAGGAGCGGGAGCGGCTCTTCGACGCGTTCCGCACCGGCGAGATCAGCGTGCTCGTCGTCTCGAAGGTCGCGAACTTCTCGATCGACCTGCCCGAGGCCACGGTCGCCATCCAGGTCTCCGGCACCTTCGGCTCCCGGCAGGAGGAGGCCCAGCGCCTGGGCCGCGTGCTGCGGCCGAAGGCCGACGGGCACCAGGCGCACTTCTACTCGGTGGTCGCCCGGGACACCATCGACCAGGACTTCGCGGCGCACCGGCAGCGGTTCCTGGCGGAGCAGGGGTACGCGTACCGGATCGTGGACGCGGACGAGTTGCTGGCCCCGTAAGCCGTAGGGCCTTGAGGCCTTGAGGCCTTACGGGGTCGTTTTCCGGTCCCTCAAGGGCGTGCGGTGATCGTCTGCCAGCCCGCGTCCAGCAGGTCGAAGGTCCGGATCAGGGCCTCCCGGGTGTCGCCGTGGACGTCACCGTGTGCCTGGGCCGCCCGGGGGGCTTCGAGGGCGAAGTGGGCCAGGGCGGTGCACGCCGGGTCGTCCGCGGCGAGGCCGCTCTCCTCGGCGACGGCCCGGGCGAGGGCGGCGGTGTGCCGCAGCCACATGGCCTGGTGGTAGTCGCGCAGGGCGGGGGTGGAGTCCACCAGGCCGAGGAAGGCCGTGAAGCGGGGGTCCCCGCCGTCGGCGGCCCTGCGGTGGCGCAGGGCGTGCTCGCGCAGGGCCGCCGGGACGCTCCGTCCCGGGGGCCGCTCGCGCACGGCGGCGATCAGGTGCGCCTCCAGGTCGGCCTCCTCGTCGAAGACGAGGGCCTCCTTGACCGGGAAGTGCTTGAACAGCGTGGTGGTCGACACGTCCGCTGCCTCCGCGATCTCGCGGATGCCCACGTCGTCGTAGCCGCGCTCCAGGAACAGGCGCAGCGCGGCGTCGGCGATGGCCCGGCGGGTGGCGGCCTTCTTGCGTTCCCGGCGGCCCGGTGGGGCCGGTGCCGGTGCCGGAGGGGCGCCGTCGGGGGCCGGTGCTGTGCTGCGGGGTTCCGTGTCGGGCATACGGGCAGCCTACCGCTTCGGTTCACTCGATACAAAAGTTGAGCTGTTGCACTTTTGGTTCCGGCGTGCTCTTCTGGAGTCGGGGACGACGGACGATCCCGGCCCCACCACCACTCACCCCTCCCGGCGGCGCGGCACCGCCATGCCCGTACGCCCCACGAAGGGAGCACCACCATGACCTCCCCCACCCCCCGCATCGCCGTCATCGGCGCCGGCCCCGCCGGCCTGACCTGCGCCCGCGTCCTGCAACGGCACGGCATCGCCGTCACCGTGTACGACCACGAGACCGGCCCCGACGCCCGCGACCAGGGCGGCACCCTCGACCTGCACGAGGACAACGGCCAGATCGCCCTGCGCGAGGCCGGGCTCCTCGACGACTTCCTCCGCCTCTCCCGTCCCGAGGGGCAGGAGATGCGCCAGCTGGACGCGAAGACGGCGGCGATCGGCTTCCACCACGTCCCCGAGGACGGCGAACGCTTCAAGCCCGAGATCGACCGCGGCCTGTTGCGCGGCCTCCTCCTGGACTCGCTCGCGCCGGGCACCGTGCGCTGGGGCCGCACCCTGCGCTCCGTCGAGGGCCCCGCCGGGGGTCCCCGCCTGCTGCGCTTCGCCGACGGCACCACCGTCGAGGCGGACCTCGTCGTCGGCGCCGACGGAGCCTGGTCCCGGGTCCGCCGCGCCGTCTCCCCGGCCACCCCCCGGTACACCGGTGTCGCCTTCCTCGAAGCCTGGTTCCACGACGTCGACGAACGGCACCCCGAGGTCGCCGCGCTCGTCGGCCCGGGCAGCGCCGCCGCGGCCGACGGCGAGCGCGGCCTGTTCGCCCAGCGCAACGGCGGCGACCACATCCGCGTGTACGTCGTCCAGCGCGTCCCCGCCGACTGGATCGCCGCCGCCGGCCTGACCGTCCGGGACACCGACGCCCTCCGCGCCCTCCTCCTGGACCGCTTCCGCGACTGGTCGCCCCGGCTGCGGCGGCTGGTCTCCGACAACGACGGCCCCTACGTCGACCGGCCCCTCCACGCGCTGCCCGTCCCCCACGCCTGGGAGCACGACCCGTCCGTCACGCTGCTGGGGGACGCCGCGCACCTTATGCCCCCGCTCGGCGTCGGCGTCAACCTCGCCATGCTCGACGCCTGCGAACTCGCCCTCGCCCTCGCGCACCACGACACCGCGGGCGACGCCGTCCGCGCGTACGAGGAGACGATGCTGCCCCGTTCGGCCGACATGCAGCGCCTCCTCGACGGGGCCGCCGAAGGACTGCTGTCCGACGAGCAGCACGAGCCGTACGAGCCGGACGACCGCACCGCCGCGTCCTAGTCCAGGGCCGCGAGCACCGGGCCGGCGAGCGCCGGGGCGTACTGGGCGGCGACGAGCACGCCACGGGGTACGGCGAGGGCCGCCGCGCCCGTGACGGCCCCGAGGGCCAGGGCCCAGAAGCCGGCCACGAGGAACCCGCCGCCCGCTCCGTCGCCCTCGGCGGCGTCGACGAGCCCGAAGGCGGCGGTGAGCACCAGGCACCCGGCGAGGAGGAGGAACCCGCAGAGTGCGAGGACGCGCGGGGCGCGGGTGTCCGGGGCGGTGGGGTCGGCGGGGGCGGCGGGGGCGGTGGTGGTGTGCGTCGGCGTCGTCATGCCCCGATCCCATCAAGGGGGGCGGGGCAGCGTCAGGCGTCGCCGCACTCAGCCGGGCGGGGGCCTGTACTCAAGGACGGGACGCGCACGCACGACGGGGCGCGTACTCAGGCGGACGTGCGTTCGGGCACGTACCTCGGGCGAGGGTCCCTCACGCCCGCCTCCGGCGGACCGTAGTCGCCGAGGAGGACGACGCCGGCCGCGGCGCCGCCGAAGGCGCGTATCGCGCGGAGGGCGAGGCCCACGCGGTGGAGGCGGGGGGCGGTGGTCACGAGGGTGAAGGTCGTCGCGGACATGCTTCCATCATGGAATCCGGACATTACGAACACATCGGCCTGAGGTCCCATCCGGGACGGACCGGGGGTCCGACGTGAGGGCGACCTCGTCCCCTACGGGACGGACCTTTTCCCGTACGGGGTGGATTCCGGTGAAATCCGTTCGCACCGCGCCCCGCCCAGGGTCTACACTCGCCAGCTTCCCCGCCTCCCCCGTGGAGAGCCGCCGCCCGGTCGGAAACCGGCGGCCACTTCGACGTGTCCGCGTATCCGTCCCGGAGGCTCCGCCGTGTCCGTGTCCGTACCCGCAGTCGATCCCGACCAGCCGCCGCCGTCCGCCGGCGATCCGCTCGCGCGCGAACGCGCCCACCTGACCGCCTCCCGCGCCGCCCTGCGCGCGATGCGCGAGGACGTGCAGGCGCTGGACATCAAGGACGTCACCGCGAACTGGGTGAACGCGGCCGTCCTGGAGCGGCAGATCGAGGACCGGATCAAGGCGCTGGCCGACCTGGCCGGGACCCCGCTGTTCTTCGGGCGGCTCGACTACCTGCACACCACGCAGGAGGGGCAGCGGTTCTACATCGGGCGGCGGCACGTCCACGACGCCGACGGCGATCCGATGGTGATCGACTGGCGCGCCCCGGTGTCGCAGCCGTTCTACCGGGCGTCGCGCAAGGACCCGCAGGACGTGGGGCTGCGGCGCCGCTTCGGCTACACGGGCGGCGAGCTCACCGCGTACGAGGACGAGCACCTGTCCGACCCCGGGGAGCTGGAGCGGACCAGCCGGCTGCTCCAGGCGGAGATCGAGCGGCCGCGCGTGGGCCCCATGCGGGACATCGTGGCGACGATCCAGCCCGAGCAGGACGAGATCGTCCGCTCCGACCTGTCGGGGTCGGTGTGCGTGCAGGGAGGGCCCGGGACCGGCAAGACGGCCGTGGGCCTGCACCGTGTCGCGTACCTCCTCTACGCGCACCGGGAGCGGCTCGCCCGCACGGGCACGCTGGTCATCGGGCCGAACCGGTCCTTCCTCCACTACATCGAGCAAGTGCTCCCCGCGCTCGGCGAGTTGGAGGTGAGGCAGGCGACGGTCGACGACCTCGTGGCGCACGTCGAGGTGCGCGGGACGGACGCGGCGGCGACGGCGGTCGTGAAGGGCGACGCCCGGATGGCGGAGGTGCTGCGGCGGGCGGTCCGCTCGCACGTGAAGCTGCCGGAGGAGTCCCTGATGGTGGTGCGCGGTTCGCGGCGCTGGCGGGTCCCGGCGTACGAGATCGAGGAGATGGTGCGGGAGCTGCTCGACCGCGACATCCGGTACGGGGCGGCCCGCGAGGCCCTTCCGCAGCGGATCGCGCACGCCGTGCTCGTACGGATGGAGCAGGCGGGCGAGGCGCCGGACGACCGGGTGCAGAACGCGGTCGCGCGGAACGCGGCGGTGAAGGCGGTCGTGAAGGAGTGCTGGCCGCCGGTGGACCCGGCGAAGCTGGTGCTGCGGCTGCTGGGCGACGCGGAGTTCCTGGCGGAGCACGCCGAGGGGGTGCTGACGGAGGACGAGCAGAAGCTGCTGCTGTGGGAGAGGCCGGGCCGGAGCGTGAGGACGGCGAAGTGGTCGGCGGCGGACGCGGTGCTCGTGGACGAGGCGACGGACCTGGTGGAGCGGACGCATTCGCTCGGGCACGTGGTCCTCGACGAGGCGCAGGACCTGTCCCCCATGCAGTACCGGGCGGTGGGCCGCCGCTGCACGACCGGTTCGGCCACCGTCCTGGGCGACCTGGCGCAGGGGACGACGCCGTGGGCGACGGAGAGCTGGGCGCAGGCGCTCGGGCACCTGGGGAAGCCGGAGGCGGTGGTCGAGGAGCTGACGGCCGGCTTCCGCGTGCCGCGCGAGGTCATCGCGTACGCCTCGCGGCTGCTTCCGCACATGTCGCCGGGGCTCGCGGCGGTGGAGTCGGTCCGGGAGAACCCGGGGTCGCTGGAGGTCCGGCACACGCGCGCGGAGGACCTGGACGCGGCCGTGGTCGCGGCCTGCGTCGAGGCGCTGGGGCACGAGGGCTCGATCGGCCTGATCGCCGCCGACGCGCGGATCGGGCCGCTCGCGGAGGCGCTGGCGGCGGCGGGCCTGCCGCACCTCTCGCCGGGCGAGGAGACGACGGCCGAGTCCCGGCTGACCCTGGTCCCGGCGTCGCTCGCGAAGGGCCTGGAGTACGACTACGTGGTCCTGGACGAGCCGGCGGCGGTCGTCGACGGCGAACCCGACGAGCGGACGGGGCTGCGGCGCCTGTACGTGGCGCTGACGCGAGCGGTGTCGGGCCTGACGGTCGTTCACTCCGCTTCCCTGCCGGCCCAGTTGGGGGAGGTGTGACCGCCCCCTAGGGGAAGTCCGCCAGGGCCTCGGTCCAGGTGCGGTGGGCGACGGACGCCAGGACCGGGTTCTTCCCCCGGTAGTACGCCTCGGTGACGACGCCCCAGCACAGGGCCCAGCCCCGGCCGCGGGCCCAGGTGGCGTCGTCGACGCGGGAGGCCTCGCGGAAGAGGGGGCGGGTGCCGGCGGTGAGGAGGGACCAGGCGGCCATCATGTCGCAGGCCGGGTCGCCCGTGCCGAGGCCGCCGAAGTCGATGACGGCGTGCAGGCGTCCGGCGCGGGTGAGGAGGTTGCCGGGGAGCAGGTCGGCGTGGACCCAGACCGGGTCGCCCCGCCACGGCGGGAGGCGGAGGACCGCCTCCCAGGCCCCGGTGACGGCGGCGGCGTCGAGCGTGCCGTCCGCGCCGAGGGCCTCGATCGCCGGCGCCATGGCGCCTTCCTCCCAGTCGGTGACCGGGCCGCCCCGGAAGGAGGCCGGGCCGCCGGTCGCGTCCGCCGCGCGCAGGGAGACGCCGAAGCGGCCCAACTCGACGGCGGCGTGGGCGAGATCGGCGATCGGGGCGTTGTACGCGTCGTCCCCGTCGAGCCACCGGTACACCGTCCAGGGCCGGTCGAACCCCTCCCCCGGCGCGCCGTGCCCGACGGGCACGGGGACGGGCAGCGTCAGGCGCGGGGCGAGGCGCGGCAGCCAGTACCGCTCCTTCTCGGCCTGCCCGTCCGTCCACTCCGCCTTCGGCAGCCGCACGGCGAGCTCGTCCCCGAGCCGGAACATGGTGTTGTCCGTACCCGCCGAGTCCACGGCCCGCACGGGCAGACGGGCCCACGCGGGGAACTGCGCGGCGATCAGGCGCTCGACGAGGGCGGCGTCAGGGATGTGCGGGGTGGTGTGGGGGACGGGCATGCGGGCGAGGCTAGTCGCCGGCGTACGGGGGGACCACGCGTTTTCCCGTACGCCGGCGGACCGCCGGTGCTCAGGAGAGCGGCGCGTCCACCGCCTCGCGCCACGTGCGGACCGCGTCCGCCGAGACCGGGGCCGTCCAGCCCTGCGGGCGGGCCGCGCCGCCGATGTGGAAGGCGTCGAGGCCGGCCGCGCGCAGTTCGGGGAGGTGGTCGAGGCGGAGGCCGCCGCCGACGAGGATGCGGGCCTCGTAGCCCGGCTCGCCCGCGCGGGCGGCCTCGGCCTTGAGGGTGGCGAGGCCGTCGTCGACGCCGGTGGCGGAGCCGGCCGTGAGGTAGGTGTCCAGGCCCGGCAGGTCGGCGAGGCCCTTGCGCAGCCCGTCGCGGTCGGCGGCGCGGTCGATCGCCCGGTGGAAGGTCCAGCGGCAGCCGTCGAGGACGGCGATCAGACGCTCGACGGCGACCAGGTCCGGTGCGCCGTCGGGGGTGAGGAAGCCGAGGACGAACTCGTCCGCACCGGCCTCCCGGAGATCGGCGGCGCGGGTGACGAGGGCCTCGACGCCCTCGGGGCCGCCGGCCGAGAAGCCGTCGGCGAGCCGCAGCATCACGCGCAGCGGGATGTCGACGGCGGCGCGGATCGCGGCGAAGCCGGCCCCGGACGGGGTGAGCCCGTCCGCCGCCATGTCGGTGACGAGTTCCAGCCGGTCGGCGCCGCCGGTCTGGGCGGCGACCGCGTCTTCCTCGTCGAGGGCGATCACCTCAAGGACTGCACGGTTGCTCATCGAAGCCCATTCCTCCATGAATGACGGCTATAGGTCTAGTCCAATGACCAGCCTAGCCGTGCTCGTGGCCGCCCGCACCGTGCTCGGCCTCACCATCTGCGGAAACGTCTGCCCCGGAACCGCCCGCCCGTACCGTGAAGGCCGCCGTCCGCACCTCGCCCTCGTGCCGGAAGTCCAGGAAGAGACGGTACGCGCCCGCGCTGGGCGCCGTCGCCGTGAAGGAGACGTCCGGGCCGGGACCCCCCTCGTTCGGGTGGACGTGGAGGTACGCGAGGTCCCCGGCGCGCAGGGCGACGAGGTGTCCGTACGCCCCGAGGTACGGCTCCAGGTCGGTGACCGGCTTCCCGCCCCTGGAGACGGTGAACCGCAGCTCACCGGGCTCGCCCGGGTCCAGGGTCCCGCCGACGCGGACCTCGTAGCCGTCCACCCGCGCGGTCGGCGCGGGGGCGGGCAGCGGCTTCGGCGCGTACTCCCCCGGTACGGAGACGTCGGCGCCGAGCGTGAGGGCCCGGGACCCGGGGGCGGCGGGCGTGAAGTCCGCGAAGGCCTTGTAGGGGCCGGCGGCCGGCAGGTCCGCCCCGGCCGTCCAGGTGCCGTCGGCCGCCTTCACCGGGTGCAGGTGGCGGTAGACGGTGAGGTCGCGCGAGGCGACGACGAGGTGCAGCTCCTTGCCGTGCTCGGGCGTGAAGGCGGTGACCTTCTTCCCGGCCGCGTCCTCGACGGAGAACTTCAGGACGTCGCCGCCGGCGGCGAGGGTTGGGGTCTCCAGGGCGAGGGTGTGGCCGCCGTCGGAGAGCTGGAGGCCGCCGGGCGCGTTCGCGGCGGAAGGCGCTTCCTCGTGGAGCTCCGCCTCGTGGCGGTCCGTGTGCTCCTCGACCGCCGGGGGCTTCGCGGAGGGGCCGACGGCCGCGCCGACCCCGTACGCGGTCCCGAAGGTCGCGGCGAGCGCGGCGGCAAAGGCGGTGATCTTCGCACCGGTGTTCATGGCTGCTCTCCCGTAGTCGTCCGTGAGTCGTGCGCGGGTCGTACGTGCGTCGTACGCGGGTCATACGCGGGTCATACGCGGAGGGGGCGTGGGTGGCCGTGCACCGGCCCCTTCGTCCCGCCCCTTCCTCACACTTCACGATACCCCCAGGGGGTATCAAGTCAAGCCGCCGCCCCCTTGCTTCCGGTACGGGCCGGGGGTATACCTGGAGACGTGAATACATACCCCCCTAGGGTATCCTCATGAGAGAATCGACCGACGAGGAGCAGAGGCCATGGCAACGACGACATCCGGCACGGCCCAGGTCGAGCTCGCCATCGGCGGCATGACCTGCGCCTCGTGCGCGGCCCGCATCGAGAAGAAGCTCAACCGCATGGACGGGGTCGAGGCCACCGTCAACTACGCCACCGAGAAGGCGAAGGTCAGCTTCGACGCGGAGGCGGGCGTCGGCGTCGCCGACCTCATCGCCACCGTCGAGGCCACCGGCTACACCGCCGCCGAGCCCGAACCCCCGAGGGACGAGGCGGCCGGCGCGGGCCCCACCGACGAGGAGAGGGCGGACGAGGAGCTGCGGCCCCTCCGGCAGCGGCTCGTCACCGCCGTCGTGCTCGCCGTCCCCGTCGTCGCCATGGCCATGGTCCCGGCCCTCCAGTTCGCGTACTGGCAGTGGCTGAGCCTCACGCTCGCCGCGCCGGTCGTCGTCTACGCCGCCTGGCCCTTCCACCGGGCCGCCTGGACCAACGCCAAGCACGGCGCGGCCACCATGGACACCCTGATCTCGGTCGGCACGGGCGCCGCGTTCCTGTGGTCGCTGTGGGCGCTGTTCTTCGGCACCGCCGGCACGCCCGGCATGACGCACCCCTTCGCGTTCACCATCGCCCGCACCGACGGCGCCGGGAACATCTACCTGGAGGCCGCCGCCGGCGTCACCGCCTTCCTCCTGGCCGGCCGGTACTTCGAGGCCCGCTCCAAGCGGAAGGCGGGCGCGGCCCTGAAGGCCCTGATGCAGCTGGGCGCCAAGGAGGTCACCGTCCTGGAGGACGGCCGGGAGGTCACCGTACCGACCGCCGACCTCCGCGTCGGGGACCGCTTCCTGGTCCGCCCCGGCGAGAAGATCGCCACCGACGGCACCGTGGTCGAGGGCTCGTCCGCCGTGGACGCCTCCATGCTCACCGGCGAGTCCGTCCCGGTCGAGGTCGGCGTCGGGGACGCCGTCACCGGCGCCACCCTGAACGCCGGGGGCCGGCTCGTCGTCGAGGCCGCCCGCGTCGGCTCCGACACCCAGCTCGCCCGGATGGCGAAGCTGGTGGAGGACGCGCAGAACGGCAAGGCCGCCGCCCAGCGCCTCGCCGACCGGATCTCGGCCGTCTTCGTGCCGGTCGTCATCGCGCTCGCCCTCGGCACCCTCGGCTTCTGGCTCGGCAGCGGACAGGGCCTCACCGCCGCGTTCACCGCCGCCGTCGCCGTCCTGATCATCGCCTGCCCCTGCGCCCTGGGCCTCGCGACCCCGACCGCCCTCATGGTCGGCACCGGGCGCGGCGCGCAGCTCGGCATCCTCATCAAGGGCCCCGAGGTCCTGGAGACCACCCGCCGGGTCGACACGATCGTCCTGGACAAGACCGGCACCGTCACCACCGGCCGGATGACCCTCCTCGCCGTCCACACCGCCGGGGACGTGGAGGAGAAGGACGTCCTGCGGCTCGCGGGCGCCCTGGAGCACTCCTCCGAGCACCCGATCGCGCGGGCCGTCGCCACCGGCGCGGCCGAGCGGGTGGGGACGCTCCCGGCCCCCGAGGACTTCGCGAACGTCCCCGGTCTCGGCGTACAGGGCGTGGTCGAGGGCCACGCGGTCCTCGTCGGCCGCGAGAAGCTCCTGGAGGAGTGGGCCATGGCCCTCCCGGCGGAGCTCAGGGCCGCGAAGGACGCGGCCGAGGCGGCGGGGCGGACCGTCGTCGCGGTCGCCTGGGACGGCGAGGCGCGCGCGGTCCTGGAGGTCGCGGACGCCGTCAAGGACACCAGCGCCGAGGCCATCACCCGGCTGCGCGCCTTGGGCCTGACGCCGATCCTGCTCACCGGCGACAACAAGGCGGTCGCGGAGGCCGTCGCCGCCGAGGTCGGCATCGACGAGGTGATCGCGGAGGTCATGCCGCAGGACAAGGTCGACGTCGTCAGGCGCCTCCAGGGCGAGGGACGTTCGGTCGCCATGGTCGGCGACGGCGTGAACGACGCCGCCGCGCTCGCGCAGGCCGACCTGGGCCTGGCCATGGGCACGGGCACGGACGCCGCCATCGAGGCCGGCGACCTGACCCTCGTACGGGGGGACCTGCGGGCTGCCGCCGACGCGATCCGGCTCTCCCGCCGGACCCTCGGCACGATCCGCTCGAACCTCTTCTGGGCCTTCGCCTACAACGTGGCGGCGCTGCCGCTCGCCGCGGCCGGGCTGCTCAACCCGATGATCGCGGGCGCGGCCATGGCCTTCTCCTCGGTCTTCGTGGTGGGCAACAGCCTGCGGCTGCGGGGCTTCAAGGCGGTCGACGGCTGACGGCCGAGCGGACCGGCACACGGGGCCGGGGCCCGTCCGACAACGGACGGGCCCCGGCCCTCGCTCGTGCGACGGATACGGCTCAGCAGGCGCCGAGGTCCTGCCACACCCCCCACTCGCCGGTGGTGCCGGGCTCCTCGCCCGTCGTCCACCACTTGGCCTTCCAGGTGTGGCCCTTGTGGGAGACCTGCTGGCCGCCGGTGTAGACGGTGGCCTTGGCCCACGGGGCGGCCGTGCACGAGGTGGCGCCGCCGGTGACGGTCAGGGAGAGGACGGCGGCGTGGGCGGCGGACGGGCTCGCCCCGTTGACCACGATCTGGTACGTGCCGGAGACCGCGGCCGTCGTGGTGTTCAGGGTGAGGGTGGAGGAGCCGCCGGCGGTGACGGAGGCGGGGCTGAGGGAGGCGGTGACGCCGGCGGGCAGGCCGCCGACCGTGAGGTTCACCGCCTGGGCCGTACCGGCGGTGACGGCGGTCTTCACCGTGGCGGTGGTGGAGGAGCCGGCGGCGACGGTGGCGGAGGCCGGGGTGGTGGTCACCGAGAAGTCGTCGGCCGGGGCGGTCGTCCCGCTGGTGAAGGGGGCGAAGATGTGGGAGAAGTCCCAGGTGTTCTGCTGGATGCCCGAGCAGTTGTCGGCGGCGGCGCCGCCGGGGCAGCCGCCGTTGTCGCGCTGGAGCGCCCAGAAGGAGAGGGTGTTGATGCCCTTGGAGACGGCCCAGTCGTAGACGGTGCGGGCGTTGGCGAGGGTGAAGGTCTCGGCGGGGCCGAAGTCGTCGACGCCGATCATCTCGGTGATGCCGACCATGCCCCAGAGCTGGGCGGGGGTCTTGGCCGGGTAGAGCTTGGCGAGCTGGTCGTAGAGCCCCTGGGCGGCCGTCTTGGTGTCGGCGGCCATGTCGTGGGCGGCGTTGTCGTAGTAGTCGAAGGTCATCATGTTGACGACGTCGACGCGGGCGCCGTTGGCGACGGCGTTCTTGAGGACGGCGAGGCCGCTGGAGGCGAGGCCGCGGGTGGTCGTCGGCAGGGTGTACGAGATCTCGATCTGGCGCCCGTTGGCGGCGGCCCAGTCCTGGAGGACCTTGATGGCCTTGTTGCGGCGGTCGATGCCGGCCGCGTTGTCGAGGGAGTCGACCTCGATGTCCATGTCGAGCCGGGTGACGTCGTAGGTGGTGATCACCTTCTGGTACACGGCGGCGATCTGGTTGACGTCGGTGCAGCTGTCGGCGATCTCGGTGCCGGTGGTGTCGGCCGTGTAGCCGCCGAAGGAGGGGATGACGTCGCCGCCGCGGGACTGGATGGTCTTGATGTCGGCGCCGAAGGAGGACGCGGCGACGGGCAGGGAGCCGTCGCCGTTCCAGTACGCGGTGCAGGAGCCCTTGGCGGCGGTCTGGAGGAAGGCCATCGTCAGGTGCTTGGCGCCCGACTGGGCGCTGAGGGCGGCGGGGCTCTCGCCGGTCCAGGCCTCGAAGTAGGGGGCGAAGACGTGCGCGGGGAGGGGGGTGGCCGCCTGGGCGGGCGCGGTGCCGACGGCGGCGAGGCCGAGGGCGGCGACGGCGGTCACCGCGGCGGTGAGGGCCGAGCGGAGCGAGCGTACGCGTCTCATGACAGTCCCGTGGGTGTGGGGGCGGGGTGCGCCAACGCCTTTGTTGCGCGCGTCTGTTGGCATACGGAGTTAGCCCTGCCGCGCCGGACGCGTCAATGGACTGGACCAAACTTGAAGGAGTCTTGGACTAGACCAATTCGGGGCTTCGTTGCGTGGTACACGCACGGGGACGGGGGCGGTGCTGGGACGATGCGGGCGGGCGGGGTCCGTGGTCCGAAAAGCCAGAGGGGGGAGGTCCGGGCGGCTCCGTACACTCCCCGGCATGACTTCTGTGGCGCTGGCGGTCCACGACGGGACGATGCTGTTCGAGACCGCGGCGGCCTGCGAGGTGTTCGGCGTCGACCGCGGGATCACCGACGGCTGGTACGACTTCAAGGTCTGCGCCGCGCGGGAGACCGCCGCCGCCCGGGTCGGCGGCTGGCTCCGGATCGACGCCCCGCACGGCCTGGACGACCTCGTCGGCGCGGACACCGTGATCGTCCCGTCCTGCACCGACGTCGACGCGGCTCCGCCCGCCGACCTCCTGGAGGCCGTGCGCGGGGCGCACGCGCGGGGCGCGCGGATCGTGTCGCTGTGCACGGGGGCGTTCGTCCTGGCGGCCGCGGGCGTCCTGGACGGCCGCCGCGCCACCACCCACTGGGCGCACACCGACGACCTGGCGGCCCGCCACCCCCGGGTCGAGGTCGACCCGGACATCCTCTACGTCGAGGACGGCAACGTCCTGACCTCGGCGGGCAAGGCCGCCGGGATGGACCTGTGCCTGCACCTGGTCGGCGCCGACCACGGCGCCGCCGTCGCCGCCGAACTGGCCCGCCGGCTCCTGGTCCCGGCCCGCCGCGCGGGCGGCCAGGCGCAGTACGTCGCCGCGCCGACGTCCGCCGACACCGCCGACGCCTTCGCGGACCTCCTCGCCTGGGCGGGCGCCCGGCTCGACGAACCCCTGACCGTCCCCGACCTCGCCCGCCGGATGAACATGAGCACCCGGAACCTGACCCGCCGCTTCACCGCCACCACCGGCACCACCCCGCTGCGCTGGCTGCACACCCAGCGCATCCACCGGGCCCAGGAACTCCTGGAGACCACGGACGACAGCGTCGAACTCATCGCCGCCCGCACGGGCATGGGCACGGCGACGACCCTGCGGCGGCACTTCCACAACGCGCTCGGGGTCCCGCCGGACACGTACCGGCGCACGTTCCGGAGCGCGCCCCGGCGCACGCTCCGGAGCGCGCTCGGGGACACGCTCCGGAGCACCGGGGATTCCTGACGGTACGGGCCGGCGGCTCAGCGGGAGCCGCGCGGGAGGACCAGCAGGCCGTTGCCGAGCGAGCGCTGGCCGGTGGTGTCCGAGGGGCGGTTGACGACGCCCGAGGCCGCGGTGGCGACGACGCTGGAGCCGCCGCCGTCGAGGTTCATCGCCTCGACGGCGCCCAGGTGCTGCATGAGCCGGGCCGCCCGGTCGATGCCCAGGCCCTCGCTGTAACCGGCCTGCCTCCCGTCCACCACGACCAGGAGCAGCCGGCCCTGCCGGTCCACGCCGATCATCGAGCGGGGGTTGGCGCGCACGGTCCAGTCGTACGTGAAGCTCTGGTCCGCGCCCTCCCGGACGACGCCGTCCCCCACGGCGTTGACGGCGATCCGGCCGTTCCGCACCAGCGACGGGCCGACCTGGAGGATCGTGGTGTCCCCGGTCAGCGGCACGTCGCGGCCCGAACCGTCCCGGACCCGCTGCTCGAAGACCGGCGCCTCGCCCACCCGGACGTTCCGCAGGAGCCAGTCCGCGCCGTCGCCGACGGCCTGGAGGGTCGAGCCGCCGGCGGGCACCGCGGCTCCGCGCGAGGAGTTGACGGCGGTCACCCTGCCGTTCGCGTCGAACACCGCTTCCGCGCCCGCGCCCTTCGGGACCGCGCCCCACTCGGGCGTGAACCGCACCAGCTCGCTCGGGTCGGTGCACTTCAGGTCGTGCTGCGGCTTCTGGGTCGGCAGGTCGCCGCCGACCCCGCCGCAGTTCCAGACCTCGCCGGGGATCCGGTTGACCCCGTCGACCTCGACGGACCCGCCGGCCGTCCGCAGCGTGACGTGCGCGGTGAACGTGTCCACCGAGAAGGAGCGGCCGCCGCGGGCGAACCTGATGGCCGTCCTGCCCTGGGTGGCGGAGCCCAGGAGCTTGCCGTCCCTCACGTACAGGCCGCCCGGGGCGCTGTTGTAGAACCACTGGCCGTTCACGCCGGCGATCGCGCCCGAGGCGCCGATCAGGTCGGTCAGCCTCTCCGTGCCGTTGAGCGTCCGCCCGTGGTCGACCGCCAGGTCGCCGCCGAAGGTCCGGAAGTCCAGCCGGAGCACGTGCACGCGCTCCGGCGCCCCGGCGTCGGTGCCGTCCTGCGCCGTGTACCGGGTGCGGCCGGCGAATCCGGCCGCCTTGACCCGGCCGAGGAGCTCCGTCGCCGCGGCCTCGCCCGCGTACCGGCCGAGGCGCACGGTCCAGCCGAGCGTCCCCGCCCGCAGGTCGGCGTACCCGGGCCGCCTCACCTCCTCGACGCGCGGCTCGAAGCCCTTCGCGCGCAGCGCCGACGCCACCCGCAGGGCGGTCGCGCGGGGACCGAGCGCCGTCGCCGCCGAGCCGAGCGGCCCCTCGGGCAGGGCCGGCAGGTTCACCTGGACGGTCCAGCGGTCACCGGAGTCCTGGCGTCCGTACGCCGTCGTGGACAGGGTCACGCCGGGCGCCAGGGTGGTCGTCGCGAGCCGGGAGGCGGGCAGGAGGTTCCACTCCGTGAAGCGGAGTCCGACCGTACGGAGTTCGGGGGGCGACGCCGGTGCGGCGCTCGCCGGGGGCACGGCGACCGCCAGGGCCGTCGCGGCCGTGGCCAGGAGGGAAAGGGTCTTGCGCCGCATGGGTGTCCTTCCGTCGTCGGAACGTCGGGTGGGGCGACGCCCAGTCAATTGCCCGCGGATTGCCCGCAGTACAACGGCGGGGGCGGTCCCGTGGAAGGCCGGGGTCCGCGCGGATGAACGCGCACGGGGGGCGGGAGGGAACGGGCCGGCGTCGTCGGGTGCGCCCGGGAGCGAGCCGTCCGCCCCGGAACCGTCCGCCCCGGAACCGGGCGTGCTCAGGGGGAGCGCGGTCGAAGGGCACGCCCTAGGATCGGCCGCATGACCTCTCGGCCGTCCGCACGTACGGGAAACCCGTCCCTCTCGCTCCGGTCCCGGGGCTCGTTCCTCTCCATCGGATCCGTGGGGTCCTTCCTCTCCGTCGGTTCCGTGGGATCGGCGCTCTCCGTCGGGTCGGTGGGGTCCTTCCTCTCCGTCGGCTCGGTCGGCTCCTCGCACTCGGTCGGCTCGGTCGGTTCGTTCCTGTCCGTCGGTTCGGTGGGTTCGGCGCTCTCCACCGGCTCGGTGGGCTCGTTCCGGTCCGCCGGTTCGGTCGGCTCGGGCCGCTCGAAGGACTCGCTCCTCTCCTGGCGCGCGCACCGGGGAACACTGGCTGTGGGCGCGCTCGTGGTGTTCGCGGGAACGGCGGCCTGGGCCGCGGGGACCCGACGGGCACGCTGACCCGCCGCCCCGGCCCGCACCCCGGCCTCAGACCACCACCCCCACCGCGAGGACCGCGATCAGCGCGCTCGACGCCAGGGCCGTCGCCAGGCGGGCGCGGGGGCCCGTGACGGTCCGGCCGAGGAGGGTGCCCGCGGCGGCCAGGAGGAGCTGCCAGCTCGCGGAGGCGGCGAAGGCCGCGAGGACGAAGGCGGTCGCCTCGGCCGGGCCCGTCGCCGGACGGCCGCCGAGGACGAGGGCGGTGAAGTAGAGCACGGTCAGGGGGTTGAGGACCGTGATCCCCAGGAAGGCGAGGAACGCGCGCCGGGGCGCGGGCGGCAGGTCCCGCGCCGGGTCCGCACCGTCGCGGTGGGCCCGTACGGCCTTCCGCGCGGAGTGCGCCGCCAGGGCGACGAGGACCAGGGCCGAGAGCAGGCGCAGCGGGACCGCCACGGGGGCGAGGAACGGGGCGAGGGCCGTGCCGCCGAGGGCGGCGAGCAGGGCGTACAGCCCGTCGGCGGTGGCGATGCCGAGCGCCGCGCCCGCTCCCGTACGCCACGGGGAGCGGGCCGCGACCGCCACCAGGTGGGCGCCGACGGCGCCGACCGGGATCGCGATGCCGTAGCCGGCCAGGAGGCCGGCCACCACCGCGCCCGTCACGCGACGGCGGTGGTCGCGCCTCCCGGGGCGGCGGTCCGCTGCTGTCGGCGGTAGGCGGAGCCGTCCTTCGTACGGGAGAGGAAGCCGCCGGTCACGAGGTGGCGGCGGAGGGCCGGGAAGTCCTCGTGGACGCCCTTCAGGGCCTCGTTGACCTCGGGTTCGCCGTAGGCCCGGCCGTCCTCGAAGAGGGTCGCGGCGAGGTGTGCGAGCAGCGCCTCGCGGCGGGCGGCGCGGCGCGGGACCGCCTTGAGGCGCCCGTCGGCGGAGAACAGGTCCGCGACGGGGGAGGAAGAAAGATGACTGGTCATGGACGAGGAGCCTGGCGCCCGCGCCCCGCCCGCCGCAAAGGGTTTTCGGCGGGCCCGGAGCGGTGGGAGACTTTCCCGTAGGGGGCCGGAGGACACCGTGGGGAACCACGGCGAGGAGCGCGCCATGGCACCGGAACCGGAAGGCCGCGAGGACGCCGCGCCCAGCCCTCCCGCCCCGCGCCGGGGGCGCGACGAGTCGGCCGAGGAGCGCGCGGACCGGATGTGGGCCGACCTGCTGCAGGAGCTGCGGGTGGCCCAGACCGGCGTGCAGATCCTCTTCGGCGTCCTGTTCATCGCCGTCTTCCAGCCCGCCTTCACCCACCTCGGCGACACCGACCGCGCCCTCTACACCTGCGCGGTCGTCCTGGGCGCCGCCAGCGCGGGATCCCTCATCGGGCCGGTGGCCCTGCACCGGATGGTCGCGGGCCGCCGCATCAAGCCGCAGACCGTGGTGATCGCCGCCCGGATGGCCCGGACGGGGCTGCTGCTGCTCGCGGTGACCACCGTCCTGACCCTGCTCATGCTGCTGCGGGTGGCCCTCGACGACGCGCTCGCCGCCTGGCTGACCGCCGGCGTCGGCGTCTGGCTGTTCACCCTGTGGTTCGCGCTCCCGCTCTGGGCGAGACGGCACTACACCAGCCGTGAGTAGTCCGGGCGCGGCACTCGCGCGGTCGCTCGTCGTCCCCCGGAGGTGCTACGGGATCACACCGCGACGAGCCGGACCCGGGCGCCGCACAGCCTGCTCATGTCGTCGATGTCCGAGGTCAGCATGACCACGGGCCGCTGCTGGCGGAGAGCGGCCTCCGCAACCGCCGCGTCGATGGCGTACTTGTGACCGTGAAGGCCCGTCTCCATCAGCAAGGCCGAAGCCGCCCTGGCTTCCTCGTCGCCCACGGGGACCACCCTCAGACCGGACGGCACCCAGTTCAGCCTGGCCCTGTTCGTCCGGGCATGGACGGCCTCGATGACGGTGAGGGCGCTGATCACGACCTCCATGCCACGGGTGCGCGCCTCCACGACCAGCGCCACCACGGTCTCGTCGTCGTCGAGCAGCTTGGAGAGAACCTCACTGTCGAGGACGAGCGTTCCTTCGTGCGTCAGCTTGCGGCGGGCCACTGGTCCTCGTCCGCGAACATCTCGTCGAAGACCTGGCGCGCCCCTTGCCTCGCCTGATCGGAGACCGGTCCTTTGCGGCTCTCGTAGTCCGCCAGGTACTCGTCCAGCACCTGCCCCCGCAGCTCCCGCTCGACAGCCGCCGCGATGAACGCGGAGAACTCGCGTTTACCGACTCGGGACCGGATCGCCTCCGCCGTCCCCTCCGGCAGGGAAAGGCTGACGCGCGTCGCCGGTCCTTCACCGATGTTGTAAGTCGTCTCGGGCATGCATCCAGCGTGTCAAACGAGTGGGAAAAGCGAAACGGGCGCTCCTCCACACGAAGGGCCCCGCCGCGTGGCGGGTCCCTGGAGTGCCGGGAGCGGAGTCAGACCGCGTACGTCCGCGCGAACGCGGTGAACGCGGACCAGGCGGCCGGGGTGGCGGTCAGCTCGCCCCGGGCGTGGTCCTTGGTGTCCCGGACGCGGACACGGGGGAGGTTGTGGGCGACCTCGACGCAGTTGTCGTTGTCACCGCTGTACGTGCTCTTGTGCCAGTCAGGCTCAGTCATCGTGCTTCCCCAGTGCTTCGCGGATGATCTCTTGCGACTCAACGATCCCGAGGGCGTCGGCGTGGAGCCGATCATAGATTCTCTGGTACCGGTCGACATCAGCCGGTTCGACCATGTAGCGGCCCGTCCCGAAACCCTCAGTATAGGCCGTGCGTTCGCCCGAGGGTGAGGTCAGGAGGCTCACGGAACCGGGGATGGAGGCGCGGTGCGCAGGCAGGATTTGCACGTTGATGTAGGGGAGTTCGACGGCTTCGAGCAGCCTTCCGATCTGCTCCCTCATGATGGCCTTCGTGCCCATGTCCTCCCGCAGCGCGTTCTCGTTCAGGACCACCCACAACCAGGGCGGTTGGGGGCCGTCGAAGACCGCCTGCCGCTCGATGCGTCGCCTCACGGCGGCCTCTATGTCCGTTCGGCCGCCGGGGTCCGCGAGCTGCATGATCGACCTGGCGTAACCGGGTGTCTGGAGCAGCCCCGGTACCACGAGTGAGAACTCGTGGATGGTCCGCGCCCGCGCCTGGTCCCGTAGAAAGCCCTGCGCGTAGTCGCGGAAGGCGACTCGATCCCGAATGGCCAGCAGGTTCGTCAGCTTCCCTCCCAGTTCGAGGACTTGGTCGATCTGCCGCCCGAGCTTCAGGTCCGGCGGATCGCCGTTCTCGATCTCGGAGATCCGGGTGGTACTGCTGAACACCTTCGCCGCGAGGTCCTGCTGTCGCCATCCGCACTGCTTGCGGGCGTCCCGGACCAGGCCGGCGATGAAGGTCTCCAAGCTCTCGCTCGGATCGATCTCGTTCTCGGCAGGCATATGCCACGTTCCCCGTTCCCCTTCGGAAACCCAACCCCTGGTGAGCGTAGGGCGGCACGCGCCATCGTGAAGGCGTCCGGAGAAGATCCACCAGAAAGAGAGCCCTCCGTGAGTACACTTCCTCCCCCTCCCCCCTCCCGCCCCGTCGGCGAGGCCGAAGCCACCCGGGTGTACCGGGAGCTCAAGGACGCCATGGACACCGCCGGGCTCCCCACGAGCGGGCTCTACCGGGACGTCACGCACGGCCCCGGCGGGGACACGCACCGGTACGGGCTCGGGACGGTCGGCATCGGCGGGGCCAAGCGGCTGACCGTGCTCCTGCGCACCGCGCGGGCGGCCGGCGCGTGAGGTACCGGATCGGCGACGTCGTGACCGACGCGCAACGGGCGCTCACCGGGCAGGTCCGTTCCGTGAACGGGAGCACGCTGGTCCTGGTCCGCCCCAGCGGCTACCTGTGGGAGGCGGCGGCCGACCAGTGCTGGACGGCGAGCCCGGCGGAGCGCGCGAGCCTGACTCCGCGCGGAGCCGTACGGGTCATCAGCACCTCGTCCCGGGAGCCGTCTCCGCTACCCGAATGATGATGTGACTGCCCGTCACTCGAACGGGCGGTCTTCACTCTTCGTGTCCGTCCGGGCATATGCCACTGCGGTACGTTCACGCAAAACGGCCCCCGCTGATGGCCTGAGACCCATCGGCGAGGGCCTGAACCCCAGCGGAAGGCACACTCCCACCGTGATCTACCGGCACTTTAACGCGCCCTCGCGCGGCTTCTCGCCGTTCTCGCACCACATCATCCGGCACCCCCGGCTGAACTCCCACGCCGTGCGGCTGCTGACCTGGCAGCTCTCCCTCCCCGAGGGCGCCCGCGAAAACCTGTCCCGTACCGCCGAAAGGGCCAGGATCGGGAGCGACGCGTTCACCAAGGCCAAGCGCGAACTCATGGCGGAGGGATTCGTCCACGAGCGCCGGACGCAGGTGGCCGGAGGGCGGTGGGTGACGCAACAGCTCATCTCCGCCGAGCCGTTGACCCGTGAACAGGCCGCCAAGATCTTCGCCCGGGACCCGCGCCTCCTCCACCGGGCGCCCGTCTCCCCGCAGGTCGTACCGGGTGACGGGAACCCGGTCGCCGGTGCTCCGGCGCCCTCGCCCACCGGCGGTCATCCAGAAGAAGACCTCCGGGAGAAGACCTCCCACCTTCCGGACGGGAGCGGGGGCGGAGGCGGAGGCGGGGAGCCCGCGCCCGAAGACCCCCGGCTCCCCGAAGACCCTCGGCCCCTCGAAGACCCCCCGCCCCCCGAAGACGCCCGCGCCCTCGTCGGCGCCCTCCCGCTCCTCTCCCCCGCCCTGCGCCACATCCCGCCCGGCATGCGCGACGAGCTCACCCGGCTCGCCGCCCGGTGGCTGGAGGCCGGGTACGCCTCCGCCGACGTCCACGCGCACGTCCTGCGCGGCCTCCCCGGCGCCGGAACGCCCGTACACCGGCCCGGCGGGCTGGTCCGGTACCTGCTGCGGGAGGTGCCACCCCGCGAAGTACCGCCCCGCGAACTGCCGCCCCCGGTGCCCGAGGGGCCCCGGCTCTCCGCGCGGCTCGCCGGGGCGCGGGAGTGCGCCGGGGAGCACGTGCAGCCGATGCTGTTCCGGCCCGTCGCGGACGAGACGCTCTGCCGGGAGTGCGCGCCCGGGACCGGGACGGGGACGGAACCGCCCGTCCGGTGACGGCCGCCGGGCGGTCCCGGCGGGCACAATGCCCCCATGACCGCAGACCAGGACCCCGCGCTCCTCCGGCGCTGGAACGCCACCCTGCTCGCCGCCCGCGCCGGACGCGAGGGCCCCGACCCCGCCCCGTACGGACGGAACCTGCTCGCCCGCTGGGCCGAGCCGCAGCGCCGGTACCACACGGTCGACCACCTGCGGGCGGTCCTCGACCGCATCGACGAACTGGCCGACCAGGGCGGCGAGGGCGGCGAACTGGAGCTCGTACGGCTCGCCGCCTGGTTCCACGACGCCGTCTACCGCCCCGACCGCTCCGAGAACGAGGAGCGCTCGGCGGTCCTGGCCGAGAAGGCACTCGCCGAGGCGGGCCTGACCCCGCACGAGGTGACCGAGGTCGCCCGCCTGGTGCGCCTGACCGTCACCCACGACCCGGCCGACGGCGACCTCAACGGCGAGGCGCTCTGCGACGCGGACCTCGCGGTCCTGGCGGGCGACCCCGCCACGTACGCGCGGTACGCGGCGGCGGTCCGCGAGGAGTACGGCTTCGTCCCCGACGACGCCTTCCGCGAGGGCCGCGCCGCCGTCCTGCGCCACCTCCTCGACCTGCCCCGGCTCTTCCGGACGCCGTACGGCGCGGCGGTGTGGGAGGAGCGGGCCCGGGAGAACGTGGAGCGGGAGCTCAAGGAGCTGAGGGGGGCGTCGGGCACGGGGTGAGGGCGGGGTCCGGGCCCGGAACGGCGGTGGCATGATGCCGGGCATGGACCGGGAGACGGCACGACTCTGGTACTCGGCCGCGTGGTTGGCGCGGTGGCGCGACGAGGTCACGGACGCGGTGCGCTCCGTGACGGCGTCGTTCGAGGAGATCCACGGCCGCGCGCCGGGCAGGAACGAGGTCCGGGCCGCCGGCGAGGAGGACCTCCGGGCCGCCCGCGCCTACGACCGGGAGCCCGTGAGGTGCGACGGGATGGTGACGTTCTACGAGTCGGTGGCGGAGGTCGCGCTGCCCGACGTGGGCCGCGGCTTCTTCATGCCCCCGGCGGGCGAGTGCCTGCGCCGGTACCTGGAGGAGGGGCCGGTCTTCGTCCCGTCGGCCCACGACCCCTTCGGACTGGTGATCGCCTCGAACGGCGACGGCCTCTTCTACGTCGCCGACTGGGGCGGCGTGGTCCACCGGTCCGGGTCGGCGTCCCTCGACGACGAGGACTTCGACAAGTACGCCGACAGCGTGCCCGAGTTCCTCTCCCACGTCCGCCGCCACGTCGTCGCCTTCGCCAGGACGGGTGTGGCGGGAGACCTGTAGCGCCGGTGGAGGTCGCCGCGCGGGGGCGCACGGATCCCGTGTCCGCCCGGGAGGAGGTGATCGCCGCCGTGATCGCCGCCGTGATTCCGGTGCGCGGGTGACCGTCTCGTAGCCCAAGACGGGTCGGCCCCGAGGAATGACAGCAATGAATCGCTCGTTGACACATGTCATGCCCTCTTTCTCCGCCGAGCCCGTGACGCCCGCCCCCGAGCCCGCCCCCGCCTCCACCCGCATGCCGACGGCCGTCTACATCCTCGGCCTCTCCGTCTTCGCGCTCGGGACGAGCGAGTTCATGCTCTCCGGGCTGCTCCCGGCCGTCGCGGAGGACATGGACGTCTCCATCCCGCGCGCCGGGCTGCTCATCTCGGCCTTCGCGATCGGCATGGTGGTGGGCGCCCCGCTGCTCGCCGTGACGACCCTGAGGCTCCCCCGCAAGACGACCCTGATCTCCCTGATCACCGTCTTCGGCCTGGGGCAGGTCGCGGGCGCCCTCGCGCCGGACTACGGGGTGCTCTTCGCCTCCCGGGTCGTGAGCGCGCTCGCCTGCGCCGGGTTCTGGGCGGTCGGCGCGGCCGTCGCCATCGCAATGGTGCCGGTGAACACGCGGGCCCGGGCCATGGCCGTCATGATCGGCGGGCTCTCCATAGCCAACGTCCTCGGCGTCCCCGCCGGCGCCTTCCTCGGCGAGCACCTCGGCTGGCGCTCCGCCTTCTGGGCGGTCGGCCTCGCCTCCGCGATCGCCCTCGTCGGCGTCCTCGTCCGCATCCCGCGCATCCCGGTCCCCGAGACCCGGCCCCGGCTCAGGCAGGAGCTGACGATCTACCGCGACCGCCAGGTCCTCCTCTCGGTCGTCGTCACCGCGCTCGCGGCGGGCGGCGTCTTCTGCGCCTTCTCGTACCTCGCCCCGCTCCTCACCGACGTCTCCGGCCTCGACGAGGGCTGGGTCTCGGTCGTCCTCGGACTCTTCGGCATCGGCGCCCTGGTCGGCACGACGATCGGCGGCCGGGTCGCGGACGCGCACCTCTTCGGGGTGATGCTCAGCGGCATCGCCGCCTCGACCGTCTTCCTGGCCGCCCTGGCGCTCTTCGCGTCCAGCCCGGTCGCCACGGTCCTGCTGGCCTTCCTCCTCGGCGTCTCCGCGTTCTACACGGCCCCGGCCCTCAACGCCCGCATGTTCAACGTGGCCGGCGCCGCCCCCACCCTCGCCGGCGCCACCACCACCGCCGCCTTCAACCTCGGCAACACCGGCGGCCCCTGGCTCGGCGGCGCCGTCATCGACGCGGGCCTCGGCTTCGCCTCCACGGCCTGGGCGGGCGCGGCGATGACGGCGGTGGGGCTGGGAACGGCCGCGGTGGCCCTGAAGCTCTCCCGGCGGACGCCGGGCGGCGGCCACGTCGTGACCGGGGGCGGGGTCGCCGCCCCCGCGAAGGACGGCCGGGAGTCGTCCCTGCCCGGCTGAGGCCGGGCCGCTGCTTGGGACTGGGCCGCTTCGCGTACGCCCGGTCCGGCGGGGCCGTGTACGCCCTCCGGTCCGGCGGGGCCGTGTACCCCCCCCGGTCCGGCGGGGCCGTCAGCCCGCCGTGCGGCCCTTCGGCCGCCGCAGGCCCGCCTGCGTGAGGCGGCGGAGGAGTTCCTTCGAGCCGACCTCGACCGCGCCGCCGGTCACCGCGGCCGCGTAGTAGTGGGACGGGATGTCGTAGTGGTCCCGCTCGAAGGCGCGGCGCGGGGCGCCGATCGTGGCCGCGAAGGCGTGCAGCTCCTCGAAGGAGACGTCGCTGACCAGGTGCGACCACATGCGGCCGTGCCCCGGCCAGGTCGGCGGGTCGATGTACAGCGTCATGCGCGGGCCCCTCCCGTCGCCCCGGCCCCGCCGCTCACGTCAGGCCGCCCACCGGCGCCACCACCACGCCCTGCTTGCCGCAGACCCAGTGCGGGTCCGGGCCCAGTTCCGGCTCCACGTCGAGGGCGTGCGGGTCGCCCGAGGCGCAGACGGGGCAGATCGGCCAGCGCCCGTACCGTTCGAGCAGGGCGTCCTGCACGTCCTGGGCGACGAGCCCCGCCACGTACGACACCCCCTCCGGCCACTGCTCGACCCACCAGCGCCGGTGGGTCACCGAGTCCTCCACCATCGACACCATCTCGGCGGCGGCGACCTGCCGGGCCGCGAGATCGGCCAGTACCAGCGCGCGGGCGGTGTGCAGCGCCTGCTCCACCGCGTCGATCTCGTCCATGCCCTCATTGTCACCCGGCCCGGAAGCCGCCGGAAAGGGCGAAGGTCCCTTCCGGTTCCGGACCGGAACCGGCCACCGGAAGGGGCTTGTCGCACCACCCTTCCGAAAGTATCTTTCAGGCGTGACCAATGACGTGAAGGAAAGTTTCACCAGCGACGCGCCCCCCGCCCCCGCCGCCCTCGCGGCCAAGGTGCGGACCCTGGCGCCCTCCATGACCCGCTCCATGCAGCGGGTCGCCGAGGCCGTCGCCGGAGACCCGGCCGGCTGCGCCGCCCTCACGGTCACCGGCCTCGCCGAGCTCACCGGCACCAGCGAGGCGACCGTCGTCCGCACCGCCCGCCTCCTCGGCTACCCCGGCTACCGCGACCTGCGCCTCGCCCTCGCCGGACTCGCCGCCCAGCAGCAGTCCGGCCGCGCACCCGCCGTCACCGCCGACATCGCCGTGGACGACCCCATCGCCGACGTCGTCGCCAAGCTGGCCTACGACGAGCAGCAGACCCTCGCCGACACCGCCGCCGGGCTCGACACCGTCCAGCTCGGCGCCGCCGTCGCCGCCCTCGCCACCGCCCGCCGCGTCGACATCTACGGCGTCGGCGCCTCCGGGCTCGTCGCCCAGGACCTCGGCCAGAAGCTGCTCCGGATCGGCCTGGTCGCCCACGCCCACAGCGACCCGCACCTCGCCGTCACCAACGCCGTGCAGCTCCGCTCCGGTGACGTCGCCCTCGCCATCACCCACTCCGGTTCGACCGGCGACGTCATAGAACCGCTCCGGGTCGCCTTCGACCACGGCGCCACCACCGTCGCGATCACCGGCCGCCCGGACGGCCCCGTCACCCAGTACGCCGACCACGTCCTCACCACCTCCACCGCCCGCGAGAGCGAACTGCGCCCCGCGGCCATGTCGTCCCGCACCAGCCAACTCCTGGTCGTGGACTGCCTGTTCACCTGCGTCACCCAGCGGACGTACGAGACGGCCGCCCCGGCCCTCGCCGCCTCCTACGAGGCCCTGGCCCACCGGCACTCGCCCCGCACCCGCTGAAACGCGACCCGCACCGCCCGCACCCGTAAAGCCCCGGCGCCGACGACGCCGCCGTACCGAAAGAGCCGCACGTGTCCGCTTCCGCTTCCACGTACTCCGAACTCCGCGCCCAGCTCGCCACCCTCACCACCGAGGCCTTCCGCCCCGAGCTCGCCGAGATCGACCAGCTCCCGACCCTGGAGATCGCCCGCACCATGAACGGCGAGGACCAGACCGTCCCCGCCGCCGTGGCCCGGCAGCTCCCCGCCATCGCCGCCGCCATCGACGCCACCGCCGAGCGGATGGCCCGCGGCGGCCGTCTGATCTACCTGGGCGCGGGGACCGCCGGGCGCCTCGGCGTCCTCGACGCCAGCGAGTGCCCGCCCACCTTCAACACCGACCCCTCCGAGGTCGTCGGGTTCATCGCGGGCGGCCCCTCCGCCATGGTCAAGGCCGTCGAGGGCGCCGAGGACTCCGAGGAGCTGGCCGTCGAGGACCTCACCGCGCTCGGCCTCACCCCGGACGACACCGTCGTCGGCATCTCCGCCTCCGGCCGCACCCCGTACGCCGTCGGCGCCGTCGAGCACGCCCGCGCCCTCGGCGCGCTCACCGTCGGCCTGTCCTGCAACGCCGACAGCGCGCTCGCCGCCGCCGCCGAGCACGGCATCGAGGTCGTCACCGGCCCCGAACTGCTCACCGGCTCCACCCGGCTCAAGGCCGGCACCGCCCAGAAGCTCGTCCTCAACATGATCTCGACGATCACGATGATCCGGCTCGGCAAGACGTACGGGAACCTGATGGTCGACGTCCGCGCCTCCAACGAGAAGCTCCAGGCCCGCTCGCGGCGGATCGTCGCGCTGGCCACCGGCGCGCCCGACGAGCGGATCGAGTCCGCGCTCGCCGCCGCCGACGGCGAGGTGAAGAACGCGATCCTCATGATCCTCGCGGACGTCGACGCCCCCACCGCCGCCAAGCTCCTCACGGACTCCCGGGGCCACCTGCGCGGCGCGCTGCACGCCCGGTAGACCCCCGCACGGCCCCCTCCCCCACACAGCAAGGCACCACCGCACCATGAGCACAGACGACAAGAACCGCGCCGTCGCCGCCGCGATCCTCCCCCTCGTCGGCGGCGCCGGGAACGTCACCTCCGTCGCCCACTGCATGACCCGCCTCCGCCTCGGCCTGCGGGACCGCTCGCTCGTCCGGGACGAGGAGCTCAGGGCCCTGCCGGCCGTGATGGGCGTCGTCGAGGACGACACGTACCAGATCGTCCTCGGGCCGGGCACGGTCGCCCGCGTGACGCCGGAGTTCGAGACCCTGGTGGCCGAGGCGCCGACCGCCGGGTCCCCGGCGGACCCCGCGCCCTCCGCCGACGACCTCGCGGCGCAGGGCGCGGCGATCAGGGCGGCCCGGAAGGCGAGGAACCAGACCCCGTTCAAGCTGTTCCTCCGCCGGATCGCGAACGTCTTCGTCCCGCTGATCCCCGCCCTCATCGGCTGCGGCATCATCGCCGGCCTCAACGGCCTCCTGGTCAACCTCGGGTGGCTCCCCGCCGTCACCCCCGCCCTCGCCGCCATGGCCAGCGGCTTCATGGCCCTCATCGCGGTCTTCGTCGGCTTCAACACGGCGAAGGAGTTCGGCGGCACGCCGATCCTCGGCGGCGCGGTCGCGGCGATCATCGTCTTCCCCGGCGTCGCCAGGATCGACGCCTTCGGCCAGACCCTCTCCCCCGGCCAGGGCGGTGTGCTCGGCGCGCTGGGCGCCGCGGTCCTCGCGGTGTACGTGGAGAAGTGGTGCCGCCGGTGGGTGCCGGAGTCCCTGGACGTACTGGTCACCCCGACGCTCACGGTCCTGGTCTCCGGCCTGGTCACGATCTTCGGCCTGATGTTCGTCGCGGGCGAGGTCTCCACCGCGATCGGCGACTTCGCCGACTGGCTCCTCGCGCACGCCGGCGCGGGCGCGGGCCTCGTCCTGGGCGGCCTCTTCCTGCCGCTGGTGATGCTGGGCCTGCACCAGGCGCTCATCCCGATCCACACCACGCTCATCGAGCAGCAGGGCTACACGGTCCTGCTGCCCATCCTCGCGATGGCGGGCGCGGGCCAGGTCGGCGCGGCGATGGCGGTCTACCTCAAGCTCCCCCGCAACGGCTCCATCCGCCGCACCATCAAGTCCGCCCTCCCGGCCGGCTTCCTGGGCGTCGGCGAGCCCCTGATCTACGGCGTCTCGCTCCCCCTGGGCCGCCCCTTCGTCACCGCCTGCGTGGGCGGCGCGTTCGGCGGGGGCTTCGTCGGCCTCTTCAGCATGCTGGGCGACAAGGTCGGCTCGACCGCGATCGGCCCGTCGGGCTGGGCCCTCTTCCCGCTCCTCGACGGCAACCACGGCCTGGGCCGGACGATCGCGATCTACGCGGGCGGCCTCCTCGTCGGCTACCTGGCCGGCTTCACGGCGACGTACTTCTGGGGCTTCAGCGACCGGCTCCTGGAGGAGTTCGACGTGGAGACGGAGACGGTTGTGGCCGCTTCAACGGCCCCGTCGAAGCCGTCCGGCCCGGACCCGGAACCGGCCAAGGTCTGACACCCGGTAAGGAAACCCCCGTACGGAAGGACCGGGCCGCTCCCTAGACTCCGCGCCCATGACCACCACGCAGCGCATCGCCGCCGACCTCGCCCCCACCGGAGTCCTTCGCGCCTCCGTCAACCTCGGGAACCCGGTGCTCGCCCAGGGCACCCCCGAGAACCCCTCCGGGATCACCGTCGACCTCGCCCGGGAGATCGGGGCGCGGCTCGGGGTCGGGGTCGAGCCGCTCTGCTTCGACGCGGCGCGGAAGTCGTTCGGGGCGATGGCGGACGGACGGGCCGACCTCTGCTTCCTCGCCGTGGACCCGGCGCGCGAGGCGGAGGTCGCGTTCACCGCCCCGTACGTCGTCATCGAGGGCGTGTACGCCGTGCCGCGCGGCTCCGCGCTCACCACCGTGGAGGAGGTCGACGCCCCCGGCGTCCGCGTCGGGGTCAAGAAGGGGTCCGCCTACGACCTGTTCCTGTCCCGCACCCTCGCGCACGCGACCGTCGTGCGCGGGGACGAGGGCGTCGACGTCTTCCGCGCCGAGGGCCTGGAGGCGGGCGCGGGCATCCGGCAGCCCCTGACCGCGTACGTACGGGAGAACCCCGGCGTCCGGCTGATCGAGGGCCGCTTCATGGAGATCCGCCAGGCGGTCGGCACGACGCCCTCCCGCGCCCCGGAGACCCTCGCCTTCCTGCGCGACACGGTCGAGGAGCTGAAGGCGAACGGCTTCGTCACGGACGCGCTGCGCCGCGCGGGCCAGGACACCGGCCTGCTGGCCCCTCAGAGCGCGTGACGCCGGCGGCGGTGGAAAACACTCCCGGGCGGAGCCCGGAAAGGCCCCTTCCCGGGGCCCGGGGCAAGCCTCCGGCGCCGATGCCGTGGCCCGCGCCCCTGGGGGGCCGCGGCGTACGGGACGACCCGCGCAGCAGCCGTACGAGGCTCCCGCCCGAACCCCCAACACCCCTTCTCATCTGGGGGTTTGACGTCCCGTTCCCTAGAATGGAGGGACTTCGGAGGGGAGCCGCATGGACACCGCCAACCGCCACATCCGCACGATCGACGACGTCATGGCCCTGCTCGACGACCTGTTCCCGCCCGCCGCCGACCGCTGGTCGGACGGGGGCTCCGGGTGGTGGGACGGCTTCTACGCCGACCGGGACAGGCCCGTGCCGTTCTTCGTCGCGAAGCCGGACGAGAGCCTGGTGTCGTACGCCGGGCGGGGACTGCTCCCGGGCGGCGGGGGCCGGGTCCTCGACCTCGGCTGCGGACCCGGGCGGAACGCCCTGTACCTCGCCTCGCTCGGGTACGAGGTGGACGCCGTCGACCTGTCCCCCACCGCGATCCGGTGGGCGCGGGAACGGGCCCGGGAGGCGGGCGCGGACGGCGTCCGGTTCGTGTGCGGCGACGCCTTCGCACCGGGCGTCCTGGACGGGCCGTACGACCTGGTCCACGACTCCGGCTGCTTCCACCACCTGCCCCCGCACCGCCGTATCGGCCACCTCGCGCTCCTCGACCGGGTCCTCGCACCCGGCGGCCTCTTCTCCCTGACCGCGTTCGCCGCCGGGGAGGGCGGCATGGGATCCGAACTGCCGGACGCCGACTTCTACCGACGCGGTCGGCTCGACGGCGGCCTCGCCTACACCGACGACTCCCTGCGCGCGGTCTTCGCGGACCTGGCGGAGGTCGAGCTGCGGCGCATGCGCGACGAGCCCGCCGACTCGGCGTCCTTCGGCGAGTCCTTCCTGTGGGCGGGGCTCTTCCGGAAGGCGTGAGTGCTCTGCGGAGGGCGTGAACGGGCGCGCAACAACGCCCGAGGGCGGCACCCCCGGTGGGGGTGCCGCCCTCGTTCGCGTTCAGCGATGAACCGCCGATCCCGGGATCCGGAGATCCCCGAGGATCAGAAGTCCATGTCACCGCCCGGCATGCCGCCGCCGGCCGGCGCGGCGGCCTTCTCCGGCTTGTCGGCGATGACGGCCTCGGTGGTGAGGAACAGCGCGGCGATCGACGCGGCGTTCTGCAGCGCGGAGCGCGTCACCTTCGCCGGGTCGATGATGCCCTCGGCGATGAGGTCGACGTACTCGTTGGTCGCGGCGTTCAGGCCGTGGCCGACGGGCAGGTTGCGGACCTTCTCCGCCACGACGCCGCCCTCGAGGCCGGCGTTGACGGCGATCTGCTTCAGCGGGGCCTCCAGGGCCAGCTTCACGATCGCGGCACCGGTGGCCTCGTCGCCGGAGAGGTCGGCCTCCAACTTCTCGAAGACGGTCGACGCCTGGAGCAGGGCCACGCCACCGCCGGCGACGATGCCCTCCTCGACGGCCGCCTTCGCGTTGCGGACGGCGTCCTCGATGCGGTGCTTGCGCTCCTTGAGCTCGACCTCGGTCGCGGCACCGGCCTTGATGACGGCCACGCCGCCGGCCAGCTTCGCGAGGCGCTCCTGGAGCTTCTCGCGGTCGTAGTCCGAGTCGCTGTTCTCGATCTCGGCGCGGATCTGGTTCACGCGACCGGCGACCTGCTCGCTGTCACCGGCACCGTCGACGATGGTGGTCTCGTCCTTGGTGATGACGACCTTGCGGGCGCGGCCCAGCAGGTCGAGGCCCGCGTTCTCCAGCTTGAGGCCGACCTCCTCGGAGATGACCGTGCCGCCGGTGAGGATGGCGATGTCGTTCAGCATGGCCTTGCGGCGGTCGCCGAAGCCCGGGGCCTTGACCGCGACGGACTTGAAGGTGCCGCGGATCTTGTTGACGACCAGGGTCGACAGGGCCTCGCCCTCGACGTCCTCGGCGATGATCAGCAGCGGCTTGCCCGACTGCATGACCTTCTCCAGGAGCGGGAGGAGGTCCTTCACGGAGGAGATCTTGGAGTTGACGATCAGGAGGTAGGGGTCGTCGAGCGACGCCTCCATGCGCTCCATGTCGGTGGCGAAGTACGCCGAGATGTAGCCCTTGTCGAAGCGCATGCCCTCGGTGAGCTCCAGCTCCAGACCGAAGGTCTGGGACTCCTCGACGGTGATGACGCCTTCCTTGCCGACCTTGTCCATCGCCTCGGCGATGAGCTCGCCGATCTGGGTGTCGGCGGCGGAGATGGAGGCCGTGGAGGCGATCTGCTCCTTGGTCTCGACGTCCTTCGCCTGCTCGAGCAGGGCGCCGGAGACGGCCTCGACGGCCTTCTCGATGCCGCGCTTGAGGGCCATCGGGTTGGCACCGGCGGCGACGTTGCGGAGGCCCTCGCGGACGAGCGCCTGGGCGAGGACGGTGGCGGTGGTCGTGCCGTCGCCGGCGACGTCGTCCGTCTTCTTGGCGACTTCCTTGACCAGCTCGGCGCCGATCTTCTCGTACGGGTCCTCGAGCTCGATCTCCTTGGCGATGGAGACACCATCGTTGGTGATCGTGGGGGCGCCCCACTTCTTCTCGAGGACGACGTTGCGGCCCTTGGGGCCGAGGGTGACCTTGACGGCGTCAGCGAGCTGGTTCATGCCGCGCTCGAGACCGCGCCGGGCCTCCTCGTCGAACGCGATGATCTTGGCCATGTGAAGTGGTCCTCCCGGACATGGGGTGGATAACGCTCCAGGACCGCGCCGACGCCCGCGACGGACGGCCTCCGCAGCTCCGCGTGGTTCCTTGCCCCACCCGGCCGGCGGCCTCGTCTGCCCGATCCTCGTAGCACTCTCACCTTCAGAGTGCTAACGCCAATGATTAGCACTCGCCCTATGAGAGTGCAAGCCGTTCCGAAGGAACGTCGACGAGGGGTGGCGGTCGGGCGACGGGAGGGCGCAAGCGACTCTCGGGTTTCGGGAGGGGCCGGGGAGGGGTCGGGGAGGGGTCGGGGTGCCCCGGAGAACGCGCGAGGGGCCCGCTTCCCCTGGGGGATGCGGGCCCCTCGACGGCGTTGCGTCGGTGGCCGATCGCGCCGCGCTCAGACGGCGAGCTTGACCATGTCCGCCTGCGGACCCTTCTGGCCCTGCGAGATCTCGAACTCGACTCGCTGTCCCTCTTCGAGGCTGCGGTAGCCATCCATCTGGATCGCGCTGTAGTGGACGAAAACATCCGCACCACCGTCGACCGCGATGAAGCCGTAGCCCTTCTCCGCGTTGAACCACTTGACGGTGCCCTGAGCCATGCCTAACTCCCCTATTACTGGCCCTTGCGCGGGGCCGCACTTCACGAACCCCGGGTCAGACCCTGCGCCGGAACGCGTCGACCGCCGCTGAATGTATCTGTCCAACTGCCCTCTGCAACAGGCCAATCGGGCGAGAATTCTGGGCAGCGCGGAAAGGAGAACTGGGGAGATTCCCCTGAATCGCGGGGCAAGTCGGGCCCGGCAAAGCGCGCAGAAGGTGCACAACGCGCACACAGTTTGACTGCTTCTTGTCAGGTCGAGGCGCGTTTTCATATGCGCCCGGCATGAGCAGCGGAGGGGGCTTCCCCAACTCTACCGCGCTCAACCATGCAGAATTGCCCCTTCCGCTTATGGACGCGGAAGGGGCAATTCAAGAAAGACGGGACAACGGGTACCGCTCGGGAAACGCGGCTCAGCAGCCGCCGGCGACCGCCGGGATGATCGAGACGCCCGAGCCGGCCGGGGTGGCCGTCTCCAGGCCCTGCTCGAAGCGCACGTCGTCGTCGTTCACGTAGACGTTGACGAAGCGGCGCAGCTTGCCCTGGTCGTCCAGGACGCGGGCGGCGATGCCCGTGTGGTTCTTCTCCAGGTCCGCGATGACCTCGGCGAGGGTCGTGCCCTCGGCCCGGACCTCGGACTGCCCGCCGGTGTAGGTGCGGAGGATGGTGGGGATGCGGACGTTCACGGCCATGGCTTCTTAACCTTTCGGGGGACCGGAGGAGTTCAGTGGGCCAGGCCGGCGTTGCGGAACGCGTCCAGGCTCGGGCGGATGGTGACGGTCTCCCGAGAGGTGTCGGCCACCGCGTCCAGGGTCTTGAGCCCGTCGCCGGTGTTGATGACGACGGTGGTGAGCTCCGGGTCGATCAGGCCGTTCTCCACGAGCTTGCGCGCGACGCCGACGGTCACGCCGCCCGCGGTCTCGGCGAAGATGCCCTCGGTCCGCGCGAGCAGCTTGATCGCGTCGACGACCTGCTCGTCGTTCACGTCCTCCACGGCGCCGCCGGTGCGGCGGGCGATGTCGAGGACGTACGGGCCGTCGGCCGGGTTGCCGATCGCGAGCGACTTGGCGATCGTGTTCGGCTTCTGGGGCCGCACGACGTCGTGGCCCTCCTTGAAGGCCACCGACACCGGGGAGCAGCCCTCGGCCTGGGCGCCGAAGATCTTGTACGGCTTGTCCTCGACGAGGCCCAGCTTGATGAGCTCCTGGATGCCCTTGTCGATCTTGGTGAGCTGGGAGCCGGAGGCGATCGGGATGACGATCTGGTCGGGGACGACCCAGCCGAGCTGCTCGCAGATCTCGTACGCGAGCGTCTTGGAGCCCTCGCCGTAGTACGGGCGCAGGTTGACGTTCACGAAGCCCCAGCCCTCGCCGAGCGGGTCGCCGATGAGCTCGGAGCAGAAGCGGTTGACGTCGTCGTAGTTGCCCTCGATGGCGACGAGGTCACCGCCGTAGACGCCGGCCATGACGACCTTGCCCTCTTCCAGGTCGTGCGGGATGAACACGCAGGAGCGGAAGCCGGCGCGGGCGGCGGCGGCGCCGACGGCGCCGGCCAGGTTGCCCGTGGAGGAGCAGGAGAGGGTGGTGAAGCCGAAGGCGCGGGCGGCCTCGATGGCCTGGGCGACGACCCGGTCCTTGAAGGAGTGGGTCGGGTTCCCGGAGTCGTCCTTGACGAAGAGCCTGCCGGGGGCGACGCCGATCTCGCGGGCCAGGTTGTCGGCCTTGACGAGCGGGGTCCAGCCGGGGTTCAGGTTCGGCTTCTCGGCGACGTCGGCCGGGACGGGCAGGAGGGGGGCGTAGCGCCAGATGCTGGCGGGGCCGGCCTCGATGCGCTTCCGCAGCTCCTCGGGGTCGCCGACCGGCAGGTCGTACGCGACTTCGAGCGGTCCGAAACAGAGCTCGCAGGCGAAGATCGGGCCGAGGGCGAAGACTTCACCGCATTCGCGACAGGAGAGCCCGGACGCGGAACCGAGGTCGACGGTGGTGGCGGGTGCGACGGTCTGTACAGCCATGGAGGGGAGGCCCTTTCTCCTCATCTTTCTCGATGGCGAATTTTTCGCCATGAGACGGATTTGGCACCTTCCCTAGCCGGGGGCCTCGGTGGATCACGAGACGAACCGACTGGAGGGTTGCCGGGGCTTCAACGGGCCGTTTCCCTCTGCCCCTCTGGATGAGCGGTATTCGATTGTGGGAGCGCCGGGACTTTCGTTCCCGTGCTCCGACGCGGTCGCCACCCCGACGTGCGCGGGGTCGCTGCGTTGTTCAAGACTGTAACCGAAGGCCCGGGCGCTTGGACGGCCCGTCCGAACCGCGAGATGGAGATCACGTGCTGGAAGAGGTGGAGCGCTGGCTGTCCCGGCGGTCCTGGTCCGTGGCGGACCGGCCGCTGGAGCGGATCCTCGCCGCCAAGCGCTCGACGACGGTCAGCGTGGTGCTGCCGGCGCTGAACGAGGAGGCGACCGTCGGGGACATCGTGGGCGTGATCCGCCGCGAGCTGATGTCGGAGGCGGTGCCGCTCGTGGACGAGCTGGTGGTGCTCGACTCGGGTTCCACGGACCGCACGGCGGAGGTCGCGGCGGCGGCCGGGGCGCGGGTGGTCGCGCGGGACGACGTGCTCCCCCGGATACCGGCCGTGCCCGGCAAGGGCGAGGTCCTGTGGCGGTCACTGATGGTGACGGGCGGGGACGTCGTGTGCTTCGTGGACGCGGACCTGCGGGACTTCTCGGCGGACTTCGTGACGGGGATCGTGGGCCCGCTCCTGACCGACCCCGAGGTGCACCTCGTGAAGGCGATGTACGACCGCCCGCTGGGCGACGCCCCCGGTCAGGGCGGCCGGGTGACGGAGCTGATGGCGCGCCCGGTGCTCAACCTGCACTGGCCGCAGCTGGCCGGCTTCGTGCAGCCGCTCGGCGGCGAGTACGCGGCCCGCCGCTCGCTCCTGGAGCGGCTGCCCTTCCCGGTCGGTTACGGAGTGGAGCTGGGGCTCCTCGTGGACGCGCTGCACACGGTGGGCCTGGACGGGCTCGCGCAGGTGGACGTGGGGGTCCGCAAGCACCGGCACCAGGACGGGCACGCGCTCGGCCGGATGGCGGCGACGATCTACCGGACGGCGCAGGTCCGGCTGTCGCGGGGGCACCTGGTGCGGCCGTGGCTGACCCAGTTCGAGCGGGGGGAGGCGGGCTTCGAGCCGCGGACGTACCCGGTGGACACGGAGGAGCGGCCGCCGATGACGGAGATCGCGGAGTACGCGCGCCGCCGCGTGGCGTAACGCGCCCTTATGACCCGTTTTACTTACATTCATCTTCCATGGGTTCCATGGACTTCAGGCGGGGTGCGGGCAGGGTACTGACGGCGGCGGGCGTGGCGGCGGCCTCGCTCCTGGCGACGGCGCCGGGCGCGGCTCCCGCACCACCGACGTCCGTGTCCCCGGCGTCCGTCTCCGCGTCCCCGGCGTCCGTCTCCGTGTCCCCGGCGTCCGTCTCCGCGTCCCCGGCGCCGGGCGCGCACGGCGGCCGGCCCGTCACCCCGGCACGGGCGCGGGGCGGCGAGGAGCGGCTCTGGCTGCTCGGCGGCCTGGTGACAGCGCTGGCGGCGACGGGCCTGGTGGCGAGGGCGGCCCTGCGCGACCGCACCGACCCCTGAGGTCCCGCGAAGCCCCTCCCGGGCTCCCGCTGACGCTCCGTGGCCGAGATCCCCCCGTCTTGTATACGTACGTTTGAGCGTTTACGGGACGGGCTAGGTTCGCCACATGGCTACTGTGCTCGTCGCATCCAACCGCGGTCCCGTCTCGTACGTGCTCGGCGAGGACGGCTCGCTCGACACCCGCAGGGGCGGCGGCGGTCTGGTCTCCGGCCTGAGCGCCGTCTCCTCGCAGGACAGCGTGTGGGTGTGCGCGGCCCTCGGCGAGGGCGACCGGGAGGCGGTCCGGCGCGGGGTCGCGGAGCCCGGCGTGCGCATGCTGGACATCGATCCGGACGTGTACGCGGACGCGTACAACGGCATCGCGAACTCGGTGCTGTGGTTCCTCCACCACCACCTGTACGACGTCCCGCGCGAGCCCGTGTACGACGCGGAGTTCCGGCGCCGGTGGGAGTCCTACCGGGCCTACAACCGCGCCTTCGCGGAGGCGCTGGCCGGGGCGGCGGACGAGGGGGCGGCGGTCCTGGTGCAGGACTACCACCTGGCCCTGGTCCCCGGACAGCTCCGCGAGCTGCGCCCGGACCTGCGGATCGCGCACTTCACCCACACCCCGTGGGCGTCCCCGGAGTACCTGCGGATGCTGCCGGACGACATCCGCGAGGAGCTGCTGTGGGGCATGCTCGGCGCGGACGAGCTGGGCTTCCACACGACGGCCTGGGCCGAGGCCTTCTCGGCCGGCGCGGACGTGCAGGGCACCGGGACGCGCGTCGCGGTGCACCCGCTCGGCGTCGACGCCGAGGAGCTGCGGGCCCTCGCGTACCGGCCGGCGGTGGACGAGCGGCTCGCGGAGCTGCGGGCGGAGGTGGGCGACCGGAAGGCCATCGTCCGCGTGGACCGCACCGAGCTGTCGAAGAACATCCTGCGCGGCCTGCTGGCCTACCGCGAGCTCCTGACCGCCCACCCGGAGTGGCGCGGCCGGGTGGTCCACCTGGCGTCGGCGTACCCCTCGCGCCAGGACCTGGAGGTCTACCGCTCGTACACGGCGGCGGTCGCGGACCTGGCGGAGGAGATCAACGCCGAGTTCGGCACGGAGGACTGGACGCCGGTCCTGGTCTCGGTGAAGGACGACTTCACCCGCTCCCTGGCGGCCTACCGCCTCGCGGACGTGGCCCTGGTGAACCCGGTCCGCGACGGCATGAACCTCGTGGCCAAGGAGATACCGGTGGTCTCGGAGGAGGGCTGCGCCCTCGTCCTCTCCCGGGAGGCGGGCGCGTACGAGGAACTGGGCGAGGACGCCCTCACGGTGAACCCCTTCGACGTCTCGCAGACCGCCGAGGCCCTCCACGCGGCCCTCACGATGGCCCCCTCCGAACGCGCCGACCGCACCAAGCGCCTGGCGACCGCGTCCACGGCCCTGCCTCCGCAGCGCTGGTTCCTGAACCAGCTGGAGGCGCTGAGGGGACCCGCGTAGGGCTTCGTACGCAGGCCGGAGCATCGCCGTTCCGAAGAACACGCCCTCACACGAATGTAGTTGATAAACCAACCAATCCGACATTCGCATGCATTCCACAATGAGTCGATGTACGCTACCCGTCAGTAACTGACGGGTGCCCGTCAGGGGGAAACCGGGTCCGCACGCCCAGGGCGTCGCGGACCTCATCGACCGAGGAACAGATGCACCACAAATTCATATCCAGGCTCGTCGTGCTGGCGACGGCCCTCTGCGTCCTGCTGACCACAGGCGCGGGGAACGGCGGCAGCGCTCACGCCGCCGAGCAGAAGCAGCAGCTCAGCCTCATCGAGATCGCTGAACGCGCCTCGAAGTACGCGAAATGCGACCACCTCCGACTCCTGGAGAAGGCGGCGTGCCTGCGGGAGTTCGCGGGCAAGGCCGTCAAGGCCGGCGCCGGTACGGCCCTGTTCTTCTACGCCACGCAGAACGCGATGAAGGACCAGGGAGCGCGCTTCGGTTCCCTCAACAAAGAGCTGAAAGCGCTGAAGGACCTCAAGCTCGCCGAGCTGCGCGACCCGGCGAAGGGGGAGGACGCCAAGCACCAGGAAGAGGAACTGACCCATGCGGTCAGGGCCTTCCGGGCCGCCGAACCCCATCTGGAGCAGCTCGGTTCCGACATCGCCAGGGCCGACCGGCTGATGGGAGCACAGTCCGACTCCCTCCTCGTCCTGAGCATCCTGACCGTCGCCCTGAGCGACCGCTACCCCGAACCGGGGCCCATGCCCCCGGTCACCGAGCCCGTCAAACCGCTCTTCGACTGGGACAAGGACCTCAAGGAACTCGACGCGGCGTTCGATCGGATGAACGCGGGCTTCGCCCAGATGGACCGCGGCCTGAAAGAGATGAACGAGGGTGTCGACCTCCTCAACAAGGGCCTGAAGCAGGCGAACGCGGGCATCGCCAAGGCCAACCGCGGCATGGAGGAGATGAACAAGGGCATCGCCCAGGCCAACCGCGGTATGACCCAGACCAACAAGGCCGTCCCCGGCATCAAGAAGGGAGCGGAGAAGCTCCGCGAAGTTTCCTCCATCGACTTCGACTTCTCCCACGTCGGCGACACCTGGGGATCCGGTTCGAGCGGCCTGGACGACGCCGAGCAGCAGCGCCGCATGGGCCTGATCCTGGACCTCATCCCGGGCATCGGCGACGGCAAGGGCATCGTCGAGGCCCTGACCGGCAAGGACATGGCCACCGGCGAGGAACTCGGCGCCGCCGATCGCGCGCTCGGCGCACTGGTCGTCCTGCGCTGGCTCAAGGTGGGCGGCAAGGTCCTGAAGGCCGAGGACGTCCGCGACGCCCGCAAGGGCGAAGAGATCGTGGCCTGTCTGGTCGACAGCAGTTTCCTTCCCGGCACGCCGGTGCTCCTGGCCGACGGTACGCACGTGCCGATCGAAGAGGTCGAGGAGGGGGACCTCGTCCTCGCGAGCGATCCCGACTCCGGCCGGACCGGGCCGGCACCGGTCACCGATCTGATCAGCACCGAGGGCGAGAAGCACCTCGTCCGGATCACCGTGGACGCCGAGGACGCCGAGGACGCCGAGGACGACCGAAGCGTCACGGCGACGGAGAACCACCCGTTCCGAACCGAACACCCCGATCAGTGGACCGACGCGGCGGATCTCCGGCCGGGCATGTGGCTGCGGACCGACACCGGCGCCCCTGCCCGGATCACGGACGTCACGGCGTTCACCGCCCGGGATCAGAAGGTCCACAATCTCACCGTCGCCGACCTGCACACCTACCACGTACTCGTCGGCGGCAGCGCGGTCCTGGTCCACAACGCCAAGAAGACGAAGTGCGAGCTGGTCGTCGACCACGTCGGCCAGGTGGACCAGGACTGGGTGACCAAGGGGGCCCACGTCAACATGAAGGACGGCATGGAGGTGGCGCTTCGCCCGGACGGAAAGGGCGGCATCACGGGCGAGGCCATCCGCCTGAAGAAGGGCACCGCCACGCAGAAGCAAGTGGACGCGGTCGTTGCGGCCCTGAAGAGCGACCCGAAGCTGCGAGCGGACATGATCAGGGTGACGAAGGGGGCCAAGGAGGTGTTCGAGTCCAGCGCCAGGGCCATGAAGGAAGGCCGCAATCCGCAGTGGCGCTTCAGCAACGACCGGACGAAGGAACTACAGGCCCTGATCGACGCCATGGAGAAGATGTAGATGTCCGACCTCGATTTCTACGCCCACGTCGTCACCCGTGGCGACGTTCTGGGCGCCGGCATCTCCGCCCCGCCCGCCGCGTGGGAGGTGGCGTTGGGATCCGACTACCTCGACGACGTCTCGCAGGGACTCATGCGCCGGGACTACGGGCTGGTGGAGCTCTCGTTCGAGGAGCACGACGGTGTCTGGTCGTGCTTCGGCATCAGCGTGCAGGTACACCGCCTGAGGACGGGCGACGCCTCCATGGTGCCGCCGCCGCTCCTGAACGCGTACGGGCACTTCGCCTCCCGGGTGGACGCCGACGAGCTGAGCGCCGCCATCACCCGTCTGGGCCACTCGATCGAGCCCGACGACGACACGACGACGACCGATGTCCGCCGGTACCGGGTGAGGGAGACGGGAGCGAGGATCTTCGTCGTCGCCGACCCTGATCCCTATGGATACGGAGAGGACGATCCGGACATGCCCGGCCCTCGGGCCGGCGACGTCCGGGCCGTGGTCCTGTCCCCGTCCTGGTGGCCGAAGGAGAGCTGAACCGGACCGCACCCCGGCCCCCACCGAAGGCGCGGCGGGCACCCCCACGGGTGGCCGCCGCGTCCTCGCGCGAAGCACGAATTCCCAGGGCGTCGTCGAGGCGGACGTCCGCCTCGGTGAGGGTGTACTCGACGCGGGGCGGAACCTCGTCGTAGGAGAAGCGGTCCACGAGGAGGGCCAGGTCCTGCTCCCCACCGCCAGTAGGTCTCCACGAGGTCGGACCGGAACGGACCGAGGCCGCAGACCTCGTCCTCGATCCACAGGAGGGGGTCAGTGGTCACGGCGGTCTCCGATCACGAGGACGGGTGCGTAGGAGCGGGTCGAGCCGGGTTCGCCCACGAGGGCGCCGTCCACAGTCTGGACCCAGGCGTGCAGCCGGACGGGGTCCGGCGCCGCGTAGACGCGGCGGCTCGTACCGCGGTCGTCACCCGGCCCATCGCGGTCGCCCCGGGGCCTGCGCTTCTGATCGCGAAGACGGCTGCCAGGGCTGCGGCGGCCGACACGGTCCACGGACCTCCATCACGCCCTCCCTTCCCCGTGGACGTCCCGGACCCGAGTGGAGTCGCGGTGGTGCGCATGCAGAGCGGGTCTACGAGTCCTGGGGATACGAGGTGATCGGCACGAGCCGCCCGTCCCCGGAGTCTCCGGTGCTCACCGCGATGATCCGGTCGATCGTGTCCGCCGCCTGACGGGGCCGGAACCCACGCGTCGCCGTCCTCTCGCCTCCGCGCGGGCGGAGGCGCTTCCACCCCCGACCCGTCCGGTCGGCGGAAACCCCTGGTGGCCCCCGCGCGCGACCGGTACCGTCCGCCTGATCATCCGCATCGTTCAGGGACAGGTCCCATGCGCACAGGCCCTCCGCACGTTTCCGCCGTTCTCGGTCTGGTGGTCGCTCTCGCGCTGGGTGCCGCCGGCTGCGCGGCGGAGCCGTCCGCGCCGGCTTCCCCGGCGGGGACGGCCACGACGGCGTCCCCGGCTCCGGAGGAGACCGTACGGAGGCTGACCCCCGAGCAGTTGGTCGCGGCCGCGCTGCCCGACGGGGTGGTCCCCGGCTCGTACGCCAATCCCGTCTCCGTCCTGGAGCGCGGGGACGACGGCCCCGAGGTCGAGCCCCCGTCCGAGCCCGCCTGCGTCCCCTTCCTCGACGCCCTCGGCGCCCGGAGCGCCCCCAGCGCGGCCGGGCAGACGTTCAACTGGAAGGGCGACGTCTACGGCGGCGAGACCGTGCTCGCCTCGTACGAGGGGACCGGCGCGCAGGAGGCGTTCGCGGCCGTGCGCGAGGGCCTGAAGACCTGCCGGTACTACGAGCAGCGGGGCCGGGCCGGGCTCTACAAGGGCACGGTCGCCCTCGGCGCCGCCCCCGGGGTCGGGGAAGAGTCCGCGCGGTTCGAGATCACCGCCCCCTCCGAGGCGGGCCCGCACGTGACCGAGTACACCGTGGTCCGGGTGGGGAACACCGTGGCGACCTTCAGCAAGCTGTCGGTCGCCGGCCACACCGTACGGTCGTTCCCGGGCGGGCTGATCGCGAAGCAGGCCGAACGGCTCCGGCAGGCGCAGAACTGACCCCGGAGGGGCCGCCCGCTCAGTCCCCCCGCACCGCCTCCGCCAGCGCCGTCAGGAAGTCCACCACGCCCGTCGGGCCCGGGACCGCCAGGTCGCCGCGGTCGGAGAGTTCCGGGACCTCGACGGAGCCGCTGCAGACCAGGAGGCCGGGGGTGCCGTCGGAGCGGAGCTTCTCGACGGCGGCGAAGGCGGGCAGGTCGCCCAGGTCGTCGCCCGCGTAGAGCACGGCGCCGGCGCCCGTCTCCCGTACGTACGCGGTGAGCGCCACGCCCTTGTCCATGCCCGGGGGCCGCAGCTCCAGGACCATCCGGCCGGGCTCCAGGACGAGCCCGTGTTCGGCGGCCAGGTCGGCGAGGGGGCCCCTGAGCGCCTCGAAGGCGCCTTCCGGGTCGGTGGCCCTGCGGGTGTGGACCGCGACCGCGCGGCCCTTCTCCTCGATCCAGACGCCCGGCCAGGCCCCGGCCCGGTGCAGGAGGCCGGGCAGCTCGGCGCGGACGGCGGCCACGCCCGGGGGGACCGGGGCGGCCTGCACGGTGCCGGTGACGGCGTCCCAGCGCTCGGCGCCGTAGTGACCGAGGACGACCAGGTGCTCCAGGCCGGGGACGCCGGCGAAGCCGCCGTAACGGACGGCGACCCCGGCGGGCCGGCCGGTCACGACGGCGACGGAGGCGACCCGGGGGGCGAGGGCCGCGAGGGCGGCCACCGCGCCGGGGTGGGCGCGGGCCGATTCGGGGTCGGGCACGATGTCGGCGAGCGTGCCGTCGAAGTCGAGGGCGACGACGGTCTCCTCCGGCCGCGCGAGGATCGCGGCCAGACCGTCACGGCCGGCGGACGTGGTCGGGTGCGGAAGGCTGTTGACCATGCTTCCGACCCTACCCAGGCGGGGCCTCCCCTACCGCCTGCGCTGGCGCTCCTCGCGGACCCGGCGCAGCCGGTTGACGGTGACCGGGTCGTGGGCCAGGGCCCGCGGGTCGTCGAGGAGCGCGTTGAGGAGCTGGTAGTACCGGGTCGGCGAGAGGCCGAGCCGCTCGCGGACGGCCCGCTCCTTGGCCCCGGGACCGGGCCAGGACCGGCGCTCGACGGCGAGGAGGGCCCGCTCCTGCTCGGTGAGACCGGCAGGGCCTCCGCTGCCCCCCTCGTGCGTCGCTTCCCGGTCCTCGCTCATAGGACCAACCTATTACTCGGCGGCCTCCGCCGCCGTCGCCACTCGGCCGATCGAGCCCAGGACCTCGGCGGGGCGGCCGTCCGGGGTGACGGCCTTGCCGATGTTCTGCTTGATGTTCTCGCTGACCTTGGCCCACGAGGTCTTGCCGACCGGCGGGAGCTGCGCGTCGGGGAGGACCTTGAGGAAGACCTGCAGGTTGGCGTGCTCGGGGTCGGTCTCCATGCGGGTGGAGGCGCTGACGGTGACCGGCAGCAGGTCGTTGTCCCCGGCGAACTTCAGGACGTTCTCGTCGGAGAAGGCGAAGTTGAGGAAGTCGCCGATCTCCTTGCGGTGGCCGTTCTGCTTGAAGCCCATGATCCAGTCGGCGACGCCCATGGCGGCCCTGGACGGGCCGTCGACGCCGGGGAGGGGGACCTGCCCGACCTCGACGCCCTTCTTCTCGGCCTCCTTGAGGAGCGAGGGGTGGCCGTTGAGCATGCCGACCTCGCCGTTGGCGAAGGCGGCGAAGGCGGCCTTGCGGTTGAGCTTGCCGGGGGCGACGGGGCCGGTGAGGTCCTTGCCGACGAGGTTCTTGCGCAGCCAGTCGAAGGTGCGCACGTTGGCCTCGGAGTCGACCGCGTAGTGGTCGGTGGCGTCGGTCCAGCCGCCCTCGCCCGCGAGCAGCCACATCATGGCCTCGGCCTGGGCCTCCTCGGGGCCCAGCGGCAGCGCGAAGGGGGTGCGGACGCCCTGCTTCTTGAGCTTCCCGGCGGCCGCGGCCAGCTCGTCCCAGGTGGTGGGCGGCTCGGCGCCGGCCTTCTCGAACAGGTCCTTGTTGTAGAAGAGGGAGCGCGTGGAGGCGACGAAGGGCAGGCCGTACTGGGTCCGCTTGTGCTCGCCGGCGGTGGCGAGCGGGGCGAGGAAGTTGGCCTGCACGGGTATGGAGAGCAGCTCGTCGGCGGCGTAGAGCTGGTCGGCGGCGGCGTAGTCGGCGTAGGCGCCGATCTGCGCGATGTCGGGGGCCTCGCCGGCCTCGACCATCTCGGCGACCTTGCGGTCGACGTCGTCCCAGGACTCGACCTGGACCTGGACCTTGATCCCGGGGTGCTTCGCCTCGAAGGCGGCGGCGAGATCGGTCCAGTACTTCTTGGAGGAGTCACCGCCGGTCAGGTCGTACTCGGCGGCGACCAGCTTCAGGGTCACGTCGCCGGAGTCGCCGCCCAGGGAGCCGCAGCCGGAGACCGTGGCGGTCAGTCCGAGGGCCGCGGCGGCCGCGGCCAGTCCAAGAAATCGTCGCCGCTCCACGGCTTCATCCACCCTTTGCTCTTCGTTGAGCTGCACTGAGCTGCACGTTTGCTCTCTGCAGGGCCGCAAGTCTGCCTCGCGTCCGGGTATGAGGTCTACACCACTCGGGTATCACTTCCGCAACACCCTTTCCGAAATGCCGCGGATCGGACGCGGTGCGGACGTGACGCGGAGGCGGTGCGGACGCGCGGCGCGCCCGGGGACCGAGGGCGAGGGGCCGGGAATCGAATTTGTATCCGTACGCAACAATCCTCAGCAGTGGACTAGACCTTTTGCCCCGTGGCGGCCAGACTATGCCCCGTGAGACACGTCATCGCCCTGGATGTGGGCGGCACCGGCATGAAGGCCGCCCTCGTCGGGGCGGACGGCACCCTGCTGCACGAGGCCCGCCGCGCCACCGGGCGCGACCGGGGCCCCGAGGCCGTGGTCGAGACGATCCTCGGCTTCGCGGAGGACCTCCGCCTCCTCGGCCAGGAGCGGTACGGAGAGCCCGCCGCGGCCGCCGGAGTCGCCGTCCCCGGAATCGTCGACGCCGAGAACGGCATCGCCGTCTACGCCGCCAACCTCGGCTGGCGCGACGTTCCCATGCGCGAACTCCTCAGCCGCCGCCTCGACGGCATCCCCGTCGCCCTCGGCCACGACGTGCGCACCGGCGGCCTCGCCGAGGGCCGCATCGGCGCGGGCAACGGCGCCGACCGCTTCCTCTTCGTGCCCCTCGGCACCGGCATCGCCGGCGCCATCGGCATCGGCGACCGCATCGAGGCCGGCGCCCACGGCTACGCCGGCGAGATCGGCCACATCGTCGTCCGCCCCGGCGGCACCGCCTGCGGCTGCGGCCAGCGCGGCTGCCTGGAGCGGTACGCCTCCGCCTCCGCCGTCTCCCTCGCCTGGGCCGAGGCCGGCGGCGACCCGGAGGCCGACGCCGCCGACTGCGCCAAGGCCGTCGAGTCCGGCGACCCCACGGCCGTACGGATCTGGCAGGACGCCGTCGACGCCCTCGCGGACGGCCTGGTCACCGCGCTCACCCTCCTGGACCCCCGCACGCTCATCATCGGTGGCGGTCTCGCCGAGGCCGGGGAAACCTTGTTCACACCACTTCGGGCCGCGGTGGAGGAGCGAGTCACGTTCCAGAAGCTGCCCGCCATCGTCCCGGCGGCCCTCGGGGACACCGCCGGTTGCCTGGGCGCGGGCCTCCTCGCCTGGGACCTGCTCGCCGCCCAGCGCCCCACCGACTCGGAGGTTTCCGCCTGATGGCCGATCACAAGGTTCTCGCCGGCGCACACGTCGTGCTGCCCACCGGAATCGTCGAGAACGGACGCGTGATCGTCGACGGCGGCCGCATCGTGGGAGGGGGCACCTCCCTGCCCGAGCGCGGCCGAGGGCTCGGGGGAGCCCCGGAGGGCGCCGAGCACATCGACCTGACCGGCCACTGGCTCGTCCCCGGCTTCGTCGACACGCACAACCACGGCGGCGGCGGCGCGTCCTTCACCTCCGGCACCGCCGAGGAGGTCCTCAAGGGCGTCCACACCCACCGCCTGCACGGCACCACCACCACCGCCGCCTCGCTCGTCACCGGCGACATGGACTTCCTCACCGGGCGGGCCGGGCTCCTCTCCGAGCTGGCCGAGCAGGGCGAGATCGCCGGCATCCACTTCGAGGGCCCGTTCATCTCCCCCTGCCGCAAGGGCGCCCACGACGAGACGCTCCTGCGCTACCCGGACCCGGCCGAGGTCCGCAAGCTGGTCGACGCCGCGCGCGGCCGGGCCACGATGGTCACCCTCGCCACCGAGCTGCCCGGCGGCCTCGACTCCGTACGCCTCCTCGCCGACCACGGCGTGATCGCCGCCATCGGCCACACCGACGCCACGTACGAGCAGACCGTCGCCGCCATCGACGCGGGCGCCACCGTCGCCACCCACCTCTACAACGCGATGCCCGCCCTCGGCCACCGCGCGCCCGGCCCGATCGCGGCCCTCCTGGAGGACGAGCGGATCACCGTCGAGCTCATCAACGACGGCACCCACCTGCACCCCGCCGCCCTGGAGCTGGCCTTCCGCCACGCCGGGGCCGAGCGCGTCGCCCTCATCACCGACGCCATGGACGCCGCCGGCTTCGGCGACGGCCGCTACATGCTCGGCACCCTGGAGGTCGAGGTGAAGGACAGCGTCGCCCGGCTCGTCGAGGGCGGCTCCATCGCCGGCTCCACCCTCACCCTGGACCGCGCCTTCAAGCGCTCCGTCACCGTCGACGGCCTGCCCGTCGAATCGGTCGTCCAGGCCGTCTCCGCCAACCCGGCCCGCCTCCTGGGCGTGTACGACCGCGTCGGCTCCCTGGAGCCGGGCAAGGACGCCGACCTCGTCGTCCTCGACGCCGACTTCACCCTGCGGGGCGTCATGCGCAAGGGCGCCTGGGTCGTCGAACCGGCGGTCGCCGCGGCCGTCTGATCAGGGGTCATGCGCAAGGGCGGCGGGCCGGGGTCTGGGCCTGCCGCCTTTCCTTTGGCATGATCAGGGGCCGTCGGAACGTACGTTCCAGCGGTCTTCACAGGGAGTACGGGGGTGGGCAGGTGATCGTGACGGTCACCCTCAACACGGCGCTGGACCTGACGTACCGGGTCCCCGCCCTCACCCCGCACGCCTCCCACCGGGTCACGCAGGTGATCGAGCGGCCCGGCGGCAAGGGGCTCAACGTGGCCCGGGTCCTGGCCGCCCTCGGGTACGAGACGGTCGCCACCGGCTTCGCGGGCGGCGCCACCGGGGCCGTCCTGCGGGACCTGCTCGCGGCGACCCCGGTCCGGGACGAGCTGGTCGAGACGGCCGGGGCCACCCGGCGCACCGTCGCGGTCGTCGACGCCGCCAGCGGCGACACCACCCAGCTCAACGAGCCGGGCCCGACCGTCACGCCCGCCGAGTGGGAGGCCTTCCGCGCCCGCTTCACGGCGCTCCTCGACGGCGCCGGGGCCGTCGCCCTCTGCGGCAGCCTCCCGCCGGGCATCCACGTCGGCGCGTACGCGGAACTCGTCCGGCTGGCCCGCGCCGCCGCCGTGCCCGTCCTGCTCGACACCAGCGGCGAGCCGCTGCGGCGGGGCATCGCCGCCCGCCCCGACCTGGTCAAGCCCAACGCGGACGAGCTCGCCCAGCTCACCGGCGCCCGCGAACCCCGCCGGGCCACCCTCGACGCGCGCCGCCGGGGCGCCCACGCGGTGGTCTCCTCCCTCGGCCCCGAGGGCCTGCTCGCCGCCACCCCCGAGGGCCTCTGGCACGCGACCCCACCGGCCCCCGTCAAGGGCAACCCCACCGGCGCGGGCGACTCGGCCGTCGCCGGCCTGCTCTCCGGCCTGGTCGACGGGGCCCCCTGGCCGGACCGCCTCACCCGCGCGGTCGCCCTCTCGGCGGCGACGGTCCTCTCCCCGGTGGCGGGGGAGTTCGACGCGGGGGCGTACGAGGAGCTGCTGGGGCGGGTGAGGGTCACGGAGGACTCGGCCGCTCCGTGACCCGCCCGCGCCGGGGCCGCTTCTCCGGAACTACTTCTCCGGGGCTACTTCTCCGGGGTGACTTCCAGCCAGTCGAGCAGCACGTTGCACTGGTTGCCCTGCTCGCAGGAGATCTTGATCTCGTTCTCGCCCTTCTGGAGGGTGACCGGCGCCCAGGTGGTCTGCCAGTTCTTCTCCAGGTTCGGGTCCGAGGAGTGGACGAAGTTCTTCAGGCCGATCGGCAGGGAGTTCGGCTTGCCGTTGACCGTCAGGGTGGCGTTGGCGTCGACGGCCGGGATGGCGTAGCGCACGGTGAGGCGGTACGCGCCCGCCGTCGGCATGTTCGCCTTCCAGGTCACCGAGGCGCCGACCTGGTTGAAGCCCGCGACGTAGGTGCCGCCCACGCCCTCGGCGCCCTGGACGGTCTTCTCCGTGGTGGCCGAGCCGCCCAGCTTCAGCGTCGCCGCGTCCTGCTTCGGCAGTTCGACCGGGGTCTTGTCGCCGCTCGGCTCGCCGCTCGGGGTCTCCGACGGCTGGGAGGACGCCGTCGGCGTGGGCGTGGTGCCGCCGGCCTTGTCGTCCTTGGTGTCGTCGTTCATGTTGGTGATCACCGCCGCCGCGATGCCGAGCACCACGACCGCGACGACCGCGACCGCGCCGATCAGCAGGCCCTTGGTGTTGGGGCCCCGGCCGGAGCCGCCGCGCTGCGGGGCCGGCGGCGGGGTCTGGCGGGGCGGCTGGCCGCCGTAGGTCTCGGGCGCGGCGTACTGCGCGTGCGGCTGTCCGTACGGCGCCTGCTGCTGCGGCGGCACGTACGGCTGCGCGTGCTGCTGGCCGCCGTACTGGCGGCGGTCGCCGACCGTTCTGACCTGGTTGTACGAGGTCCGGGGCACGCCCGGCTGGGCGGGGCCGGGGCCCGGGTAGCCGTAGCCGCCGCCGTGCGGGGCCTGCGCGCCCGCCGCCTGTCCGTCCTCGTACAGGTAGCCGAACGGATCGTCGTCCTCGGGCTTGTTCGAGCCGTCGTTACCGGCAGCCATCCGGGTCATCCTCTCCATGCTCGCCAGCCGTCGCCGACCGGCCGAGCCTACCCCGAACGGGCCATTCCCCGACTCGGACCCTTGACCCGGTGAGAGGGGACCCACACGTCAGCCGGCCCGGCGCTGGACCTTGGCGCGGGAGCGTTTCTCCACGTACATGCGCTGGTCGGCGGAGTTCAGGACCTCCTCCACGGACATCCCGCACTCGGCCCAGCCGATGCCGAAACTGGCCCCGACGCGGACCGCCCGGCCGTCCACCCGGATGGGCGGGATGATCGCGTTGCGGAGGCGCACGGCCAGGTCGGCGGCGTCGGCCGCGCCGAGGCCGTCGGCGAGGACGACGAACTCGTCGCCGCCGAGCCGGGCGACGGTGTCCCCGTCCCGCACGCCGGTGGTGAGCCGCCGGGCCACCTCGATGAGGACGGCGTCGCCGGTGTGGTGCCCGAAGCGGTCGTTGATCGACTTGAAGCCGTCGAGGTCGCAGAAGAGGACCGCGAGCCCCTTGGTGCCGTCGTCGGTCTCGCCGCCCGGGGGCGCCACCATGTGGACGTGGTGGTCGTACGGCCCCGCGCCGTCCGCCGGCTCGAAGCCGAAGCCGTGCTCGTGTTCGTGCTCGTACGGCTCGTAGCCGGCGCCGGGCGGCCCGTACCCGTATCCGTCGCCGTACGCGCCCGGGGCGTCCGCCGGGCGCTCGCAGAGGCGCGCGGAGAGCCGGGAGCGCAGCTCGGCGCTGTTGGGCAGGCCGGTGAGGGCGTCGTGCGAGGCGCGGTGGGCGAGCTGGAGCTCGTGGCGCTTGCGCTCCTCGATGTCCTCGACGTGGGTGAGGAGGAAGCGGGGGCCGTCGGCGGTGTCGGCGACCACCGAGTTCCGCAGGGAGACCCAGACGTAGGTGCCGTCGCGGCGGGCGAGCCGCAGCTCGGCCCGGCCGCCCTCGGCGGAGGTCCGCAGCAGGGTGCCGATGTCCTCGGGGTGGACGAGGTCGGCGAAGGAGTAGCGGCGCATCACGGAGGCGGGGCGGCCGAGGAGCCGGCACAGGGCGTCGTTGGTGCGCAGGAGCCGGCCGTGCTGGTCGCCGCCCATCTCGGCGATGGCCATGCCGGAGGGGGCGTACTCGAAGGCCTGCCGGAAGGACTCCTCGCTGGCGCGCAGGGCCTGCTGCTCCCGTTCGAGCCGGACCAGGGCCCGCTGCATGTTGGAGCGGAGGCGGGCGTTGCTGATGGCGATGGCCGACTGCGAGGCGTACATCTGGAGCGCCTCCTGGCCCCAGGGGCCGGGGTGCCGGCCGTTGCGCGGGCGGTCGACGGATATGACGCCGAGGAGCTCGCGACCGGAGCCGGAGGCGTACATCGGGGCGTAGAGCCGGTCGTGCGGGTGCCACTCGTCCTCGAAGCGGGGCGCCGGGCCGTCGGTGTGCCACTGGGGGACGTCGTCCTCCATGAGCACCCAGCCCTCGGTGTGCGGTATGAACCGCAGGTCGCCCCAGGCCCGTCCCATGGAGAGGCGGCGCTCCCAGGAGGCGCGGGAGCCGACGCGGCCGGTGATCAGGGCCTCGGCGGCGGAGCTTCCGGCGAAGGCGGCGACGACGAGGTCACCGTCGGGGCGCACGAGGTTGACGCAGGCGAGCTCGTAGTTGAGACCGGCGACCACGCCGTCCGCGACGGTCTGCAGGGTGTCCGCCAGGCTGCGGGCGGTGTTGAGGTCCGTCACGACCTGATGCAGCTGCCGCAGGGTCGAGAGACGGACGTAGGGCTCCGACTCGGTCTCCATCGCTCGCTCTCCCCGAGACCTCGACAGCAACTCCAGGGTTCTGAATCGGCTTCCTGTTGCACGTTCGCGTGTGACTGTGGACTGTGCTTGCCACTGAATCACAGTGAGCTGCGCACCCGGTACACAGGGTCAGCAAATACTGGCCGCTGTGACTCAAGTCACAGCAGGTCATGGCGGGTCGGCCGGGCTTCCGGACGGGTCCTAGGACCGGCGGGGGTGGAGGGCTGGTCCCCGCGCCCGATGCGGCCGCCGGGGAGCCGTCCTAGCGTCGGGAGGGTGCTGCAGAAGACCGCCTCCCCGCCCCCCGTGACCGACCTGGCGATCCCCCATGCTGAGGGGGTGAGCAACGAAGAGTTCCGGGCGGCGATGTCCCGCCTCGCGTCGGGCGTGGTCCTGGTGACCGCGCACGACCCCGACGACGGCCCGCGCGGCGAGGACGTCGGCATGACGGCCACCGCCTTCATGTCGGTCTCCCTCGACCCGCCCCTGGTCCTGATCAGCCTCCGCAACGGCTCCCGCATGGACGACCTGCTCGCCGAGGTCCCCGTCTGGGCGGTCTCGGTCCTCTCCGAGAACCAGCGGCACGTCGCCGGTCGCTTCTCGATGAAGAACCGCGTCAGCGACCGGCTCCTCTTCGCCGACGTGCCGTACACGCGGGGCGGGGCGAGCGGCGCCCCGCTCATGGGCGGCGCGCTCTCGGTCCTGGAGTGCCGCACCGAGAACCGCGTCGTGGCCGGCGACCACACGCTCGTGGTGGGCCGGGTCCTGACGGCGGGCGTGTCCCCGGCGGACGGCAGCGGGCCCCTGACGTACTTCCAGGGGAAGTACCGGCAGCTGGGCTGACGGCCGGACACGGCCCGTCGGCGGCCGGTCAGCCCCAGTCGCGGGACTGACGGGTGCGCTTGGTCTCCGAGCGCTGCTTCTTCTCCCGCAGCCGCCGCTCGTTGATGCCGCGCGGGATCTTCGTCGGCCGGCGGGGCTTCGGCGGCGGGGCCGTCGCCTCGGCGAGGAGCGCGGCCAGGCGGACCGCCGCCGTCTCCCGGTTGCGCCACTGCGAGCGGTGCTCCGAGGCCCGTACGGTCACGACGCCGTCGACCAGGCGGGAGGCGAGGCGCTCCAGGGCGCGGGCCTTCCACACCTCGGGGAGCGCGTCGGTGGCCGCGAGGTCGAAGCGGAGCTCGACCCGCGAGTCGCTGGTGTTGACGTGCTGCCCGCCCGGGCCCGACGAACGCGAGAAACGCCACTGGAGCTCGGCCTCGGGGAGCGAGACGGAGCCGCGGATGGGATACGGACCGGACATGCCCCCCATGTTCCCCGCACCGGGCCGTCGGAGTCATCCTCATTTCCGTCCGGACCGGAACGGGAACCGCCGGGGGGCCGCGCGCGTTTCTCCAGGCGACGACACCACGATGAAAGGGACTTTCCATGGCTGTGAGCCTGTCCAAGGGCGGCAACGTCTCCCTGACCAAGGAGGCCCCGGGCCTCGCCGCCGTCACCGTGGGCCTCGGCTGGGACGTCCGCACCACCACCGGCACCGACTTCGACCTGGACGCCTCCGCGATCGGCGTGGACGCCGCCGGGAAGGTCGCCTCCGACGCCCACTTCGTCTTCTTCAACAACAAATCGACGCCGGACCAGACCATCGTCCACACCGGTGACAACCGCACCGGCGAGGGCGGCGGCGACGACGAGCAGATCAACGTCAACCTCGCGGCCCTCCCGCCGAACGTCGACAAGATCGTCTTCCCGGTCTCCATCTACGACGCGGTCTCCCGCTCGCAGAACTTCGGCCAGGTCCGCAACGCGTACATCCGCATCGTGAACCAGGCCGGCGGCGCCGAGCTCGCCCGCTACGACCTCTCCGAGGACGCCGCCACCGAGACCGCCATGGTCTTCGGCGAGCTGTACCGCAACGGCGCCGAGTGGAAGTTCCGCGCCGTCGGCCAGGGCTACGCCTCGGGCCTGGAGGGCATCGCCCGCGACTTCGGCGTCAACCTCTGACGCAGGGCGTCGGCCTCTGACGCAGGGCGTCGACCTCTGACGGACACGGCGGATCGCTGATCCCGAGAGCCCCGGCGGGACCCCCGCCGGGGCTCTGCCGTTGCCGCGTGATCGTCGAAGCCCCCGCCCCCGAGGTCCTGGAGGACGGCGTCGCCGGGACTGCGCGCGGGCGCCCGTGCGTGGTGCCGAGCAGGGAGCCGGCAGGAGGTCAGGGCGTGTCCGGCTTCTCGTCGCCGTACAGCCAGACGTCCCACAGGTCGTCGAGGTCCTCCTCCGCGACCTCCTCCGCGTAGGCGGTGAAGTCGGCGGTGGTGGCGTTGGCGTGCCGGCGTTCCTCGGGCCAGCCGCGCAGGATCTCGTCGAAGGTCCCGTCCCCGACCGTCTCGCGCAGCTTGTGCAGGACCATCGCGCCCCGCTGGTAGACGGGCGGGTCGAAGAGGTTCCCGGCGGCGGGCGGGGCGGCCGGCGGGAAGGCCCAGTTGGCCTTCTCCCGGAAGGCCCGCTCGAAGGCGGTGCGGGCGGGGACGTCCCCGTACTCCTCCTCGTACAGCCACTCCGCGTACGTCGCGAAGCCCTCGTTCAGCCACAGGTCCCGCCAGGTGGCGGGGGTCACCGAGTTGCCGAACCACTGGTGGGCCAGCTCGTGGACGAGGGTCGTCCGGTCGAAGGAGGAGGCCGGGAAGACGGGCCGGGTCTGGGTCTCCAGGGCGTAGCCGAGGGTCCCGTCCTCCGTGACGACGGCCCCGGCGGCCGAGAAGGGGTACGGGCCGAAGCGCCGCACCTGCCGGGCGAGGACCGCCGGGACCTCGGCCCGCAGCGCCGCGCTCTCCGCGGCGACCTCCGGCTCGGCGGCGGTCAGCACGGGCACGGTGCCGAGGGCGGTCGCCGTCCCCGTCTCGTACCGCCCGATCGCGACCGTCGCGAGGTAGCTCGCCATCGGTTCGGACGTGTGCCACACGGTGGTGACGCGTCCGTCCTCCTCCGTCCGGCGCTCGGTCCCGACGCCGTTGGCGAAGGCGTCGGTCCCGGCGGGGACGGTGAGGGCGATGTCGTACGCGGCCTTGTCGGAGGGGTGGTGGTTGCCCGGGAACCAGGTCGTGGAGCCGGCCGGTTCGCCGACCGCGACGACCCCGCCGCCGTCGTCGTCGCGCAGCCAGCCCTCCTCGGAGCCGTCCGCGTCCACGAGCGGCTCGGGCACGCCCGCGTACGTGACGGTGGCGCGGAACTCCGCGCCCTTCCGGATCTCCTCGCGCGGGCGGAGCGTCAGCTCGTCCCCGGCCCGGTTGTACGCGGCGGGGACGCCGTCCACGCTCGCGCCGCCGACCGTGAGCCCCGACAGGTCGAGGTTGAAGGCGCTGAGGTCCTGGGTGGCGCGGGCGGTGATCTCGGCGGTGCCGTCGAGCCGCCCGGTGTCCGGGTCGTACGCGAGGGTGAGGGCGTAGTGCCCCACGTCGTAGCCGCCGTTCCCGAGCTTCGGGAAGTACGGGTCGCGGAGCCCGGCGGCCCCCGGGGTGCCCCGGACCCCGCCGTCGGCGCCGGTGCAGCCGCCCGCGAGCACCACGAGGGCGACGAGGGCGGCGGCTCCGGTCCGGGTCCGGGTCCGGGTCCGGTGAAGGTGTGTCACGGATCGATCGTAAGCAGGTGGGAGGGGTGGTACGGAAAAGGTGGTGGCGCCCGGCGGGGTCCGGGCGCCACGGCCGATCGGGGGGCCGGTCCGGTCCTACCGGCCGAGGGAGGCGACGCCCGCCTGGGCGAACTTCTCGTCGAGGTCGCCGGAGGGGGCGCCGGCGACGCCGATGCCCGCGACGGGGGCGGCCTTGGCGGTGACGGGGGCGCCGCCGGCGAGGAAGAGGGTGTTCGGGATGTCCTTGAGGGTGGGGGCGCTGGTCAGGCGCTTGGCCAGCTCGGAGGTCGGGGCGTTCCAGGAGACGGCGGTGTACGCCTTCTTCACGGCCGACTCGTAGGACTGCGGGCCGGCGCCGTCGCCGCGCAGGGTGACGATCGTGGTGCCGTTGCGGTCGACGACGGCGACCGAGACGCGCTGGTTCTCCTTCTCGGCGGCCTTCAGGGCGGCCTGCGCGGCCTTCGTCGCGGCCTCGACCGTCAGGTGCGTCGACTGCTGGAGGTTGCCGTGGGAGGCGTCGGCGCGGACGGCGGCGGCGGGGGCGGCGGCCGGGGAGGAGGCGTTCGCGGAGACCACGCCGAAGGTGCCGGCGGCGATGACGGCGGCGGCGGTGGCACCGAAGAGGATCTTCTTCATGGGGAACTCCGTGGGATGAGTGGTCCGTGGGGTGAGGGGGCGAGGGGCGCGGTGCCGTGGGCCGGGCGGTCCGTCCGTCTCGCTCCGTCATCCATCCTGTAGCCGCTCCCGGGGCCTCCCGGTCCACGGTCCGGCTGTCCTCCGGGCGCGGACCGGTGGACGGCCGGGTCAGCCGATCGGCTGATGCCGGACCGGTCCCGCCGGGCCAGGATGAAGGGGTATGCGCAGGTCGGAACAGCGAGCGGACCAGAAGGACCACGACATGGAGCAGGACGTGGAGCACGACCCGGACGCCCGTTGGCTGGCGCGGACCATGCACACCGCGTTCTTCCTGCTGCTCGGCGCCTCGCTCGCCCGCTTCCTGCTGCGGCACGACTGGGAGGCCCGCAGTCCCTGGATCGTGGCCCTCACCGGCGCGCTCGCCTCCCTCTACCTCCTCGGCCCCGTCATCGGAACCCGCGCCACCCCGCGCCGGATCGCCTGGCTGGGCACGGTCGTCGCCGTCTGGGTGCTCCTCGTCGTCCTGGCGCCCAGCTTCGCCTGGTGCGCGGTGCCGCTCTTCTACACGGGCCTGCGCACCCTCCCGCCGCGCGCCGCGCTCGGCCTGGTCGCCCTGCTCACCGCCTTCGTGGTCTTCGCACAGGTCCGGCTCGCGCACGGCGGCTGGGACCCGAACCTGATCGTCGCCCCGCCGGCCGTCGCCGCCCTGGCCACCGGGGTGTTCGTGTACGCGGACCGGCAGGCGGCGCGCCAGCGGGCCCTGATCGACGACCTGATCCGCACCCGCCGCGAGCTGGCCGCGATCGAGCGCCGCGAGGGGACGCTCGCCGAGCGGCAGCGGCTCTCCATGGAGATCCACGACACCCTGGCGCAGGGCTTGTCCAGCCAGCGGATGCTGCTCCAGGCGGCGGACCGCACCTGGGACGGCGACCCGGAGACGGCCCGCCGGCACGTCCGTACCGCCGCGTCCATCGCCGAGCGCAACCTCGCGGAGGCCCGCCGCTTCGTCCACGACCTCGCGCCGGCCGACCTGGCGGAGGGCGGCGGCCTGGAGGAGGCCCTGCGGGGGCTCGCCGCCCGGGAGTCGGCGGCGTTCCGGGTCGACGGGGCGGCGGTGGCGCTGCCCGACCGGGCGCAGTCGGCGCTGCTGCGGATCGCGCAGGGCGCCCTGGCGAACATCCGCGAGCACGCGGGCGCGACCTCGGCGGCCGTGACGCTGACGTACCTCGACGACCAGGTGGTCCTGGACGTCGCCGACGACGGGCGCGGCTTCGACCCGGCGGACCGGCCGGGCGGGGTGCGCGGCCACGGGCTGCCCGCGATGCGGGTGCGGGCCGAGCAGCTCGGCGGCACCCTGACCGTCGAGTCCGTCCCGGGCGAGGGCACGGTGCTCTCCGCCGCGATCCCGCTGGACCCGGAGCCGTGACGCCCCTGCCGCTCTCCTCTGCCCGCCGCTCCCCCTGTCCACCGCTCTCCCCGGCCCGCCGCTCCCCTCTGCCCGCCGCTCCCCCTATCCACCGCTCTCCCCGGCCCGCCGCTCTCCCTGGAGTCGTGATGTCCTCCGTACGGATCCTGCTCTGCGACGACCACGCGGTGGTCCGCGCCGGGCTGCTCGCCCTCCTCGGCAGCACCCCCGACATCGACGTCGTGGGCGAGGCGGGCAGCGGCGAGGAGGCCGTCGCCATGGCGGCGAAGCTGAAGCCGGACGTCGTCCTCATGGACCTCCAGCTCGGGTCCGGCATCGACGGCGTGGAGGCGACCCGCCGGATCGCGCCCACCGGCGTCCACGTCCTCGTCCTCACCACGTACGACACGGACGCCGACATCACGCGGGCGATCGAGGCGGGCGCCACCGGCTACCTCCTGAAGGCCGAGCGGCCGGAGGAGCTGTTCGCGGCCATCCACGCGGCCGCGCAGGGCCGCACGGCCCTCTCGCCGCCGGTCGCCAGCCGGGTCATGGACCGGATGCGGGGCGCGGCGGCCCCGAGCCTCACCGACCGGGAGCGGGACATCCTCGGGCAGCTCGGGCGCGGCCTCGGCAACCGGGAGATCGCGCGGGCCCTGTTCATCAGCGAGGCGACGGTGAAGACCCACCTGGGCCGGATCTACGCCAAGCTCGGCGTGGACACGCGGGCGGGCGCGGTGGCGGTGGCGAAGGAGCGCAGGCTGCTGCCGTGACGGCTCCCCCGCCCGTACCCCTCCGGACGGCGTTCGCCTCCGCACCCCGCCCTCCACTGCTACCGTGCGTTACTTCCCGACCGCATGGTGTCATGAACCAGTCCCAGTGGAGCGCACGTGAAGCTCGCGATCGTCGGCGGCGGTCCCGCCGGCCTCTACCTCTCGGTCCTGCTGAAGCGGCGGGACCCGTCGCACGACGTCACGGTGTACGAGCGGAACCCGGAGGGCTCCACGTACGGCTGGGGCGTCACGTACTGGGCCGGGCTCCTCGGCAAGCTGCGCGCGGGCGACCCGGAGTCCGCGCGGGCCGTCGCCGACGCCTCCGTGACCTGGACCGACGGGGTCGCGATCGTCCGCGACGAGCGGACCGTCCACCGGGGCGACGCGGGCTTCGGCATCGGGCGCCGGCGGATGCTGGCGCTGCTCGCGGACCGCGCCCGCGACCTGGGCGTGCGGATCGAGTTCGAGCACGGCGTGAGCGGCCCGGACGCGCCCGAACTGGCCGACGCGGACCTGGTCGTCGCCGCCGACGGGGTGAACAGCGCGCTGCGCGAGGCGTACGCGGACCACTTCGGCAGCGAGGTCACCAGTGGCCGCAACCGGTACGTCTGGCTCGGCACGACCAAGGTCTTCGACTCGTTCAGCTTCGCCTTCAAGGAGACCGAGCACGGCTGGATCTGGTGCTACGCCTACGGCTTCAGCGGCGAGCGCTCCACCTGCGTCGTCGAGTGCTCCCCGGAGACCTGGACCGGCCTGGGCCTGGACGCGCTCGGCGAGGCCGACAGCCTGAACCTCCTGGAGAAGCTCTTCCACGACCTGCTCGACGGGCACGAGCTGATCGGCCGGGACCGGGCCGGGGAGCCCGCCCAGTGGCTCACCTTCCGCACCCTCACCAACCGCGTCTGGCACCGGGGCAACCTGGTCCTCCTCGGGGACGCCGCCCACACCACGCACTACTCGATCGGCGCGGGCACCACCCTGGCCCTGGAGGACGCGCTCGCCCTCGCGGACGCCCTGGACGCCCCCGGCCGGGACCTCGACACGGCCCTGACCCTGTACGGGAAGCGGCGCCGCGCCGAACTCGTCTCCGCCCAGAGCGCCGCCCGCTACAGCGCCCGCTGGTACGAGAACCTGCCCCGCTACATGAGCCTGGAGCCGGCCCGCATGTTCGCCCTGCTCGGCCAGCGCCACTCGCCCCTGCTGCCCCACGTCCCGCCCCAGCTGTACTACCGCCTCGACCGCGCCGCCGGCTCCCTGGAACCCCTCCGCCGCCTCAAGCGCTGGCTGGGGCCCCGGGTGGCGAGGGCGGTGCACGGACGGGGACGCTGAGCCCCTCGTACGGACCGGGCCCGGGGCCGCTGGGCCCCTCGTACGGGCCGGGCCCGGAGCCGCTGGGCCCCTCGTACGGGCCGGGCCCGGGGCCGCGAGGTCCGGGACCGTGACACCATCGACCCCGTGCTCGACATCGGCTACTCCCTCTCGCGTCGCTTCCCCGACCCCCCGCAGACCGACTACCGCCGCGCGGACGTCCACGCGCTGCGGCACGACCTGTTCTGCGGGGACGTGTACCTCGCGGACACCGAGTCCGACCGGGAGGTGTCCACGGCCTGGGGGTGGGTGCCGGTGCTCGACTTCGCGTGGGCGCTCTGCGACATCGTCGAGCGACTCGACCGGGACCCGCGCGGGAGCCGGGCCGCGCAGCCGCAGTACGCGGAGCTCGACTTCACCGAGTCCACGGACCGGATGCTGTTCGAGCGCCGCTTCGGCTGGGTGGACGTCGAGGCCGACTGGATGCCGGGCGACGAGCCGCCGGTGACCTTCAGCCACGCCGAACTGCGCCGCGAGGCCCGCGACTTCCTGCACGACCTGATCGCGGACCTCACCGACATGCACGAGGGCCTCGCCGACAACCCGGCCGTCTGGTCCCTCCAGGCCCGCTTCCCCCGCCTGCCGGACAGGTCCTAGCCCTCCACCCGCACCCCCAGCTGCGCCGCGAGCACCGGCGCCAGGTCGAAGAGCTGGGACGTCGAGATCACGGCCCCCGCCAGGGACTCCACCCCGCGCGCGATCTCCAGCCGCTGGACCCCCCTCAGGTCCACGTCCCGCAGCCGCGCCCCCGCGAAGTCCGCCCCGGTCAGGGCGCAGTCCACGAACTCGACCCGTTCGAGGACCGCGCCCCCGAAGTCCGGCTCGCTCAGCACGCACCCCTCGAAGACGACGTCCTTCAGCTTCGCGGACCGCAGGTTCAGGTAGTCGATCTTGCCGCCCCGGACCACGACCCGCTCCAGGACGGCGCCGTGCAGCTGCGTCCCGCCGAGCCGCGCCTCCACGACCTCCACGTCCCGCAGCTGCGCCCCCGCCAGGTCCGTCCCCACGCCCCGCACCCCGCTCAGGACCGAGTCCAGGAACCGCGCGTTCGTCAGCCGCGCCCCGTCGAGGCCGCACTCCCGCAGCGCGCAGTCCAGGAACCGGGCCCCCTCCCCCGACTGCCCGGCCAGGTCGAGCCCGGACAGCTCCAGGCCGTCGTAGTCCCCGTCCGCCTCCAGACCGCCCCCGTACGGCTCCAGGGGCGGCAGCCGCACCTCCGGCCGCCGGGCCCCCGGCACCTTCCTCTTCCGTGTCGTCGCCCTCGCACCGTGGTTCGCCATCCCCCCATGGTGAGGTACGACACTGACAACGCCCCCGTGTCCGTGTCACGAACGCGCCCGTCCGCCCCGTCCCCCCTACAGGACCCGGGAACGAGCCCGAGAACGAGCTTGAGAACGAGCTTGAGAACGAGGGAGAGCGCCATGCGGAAGCTCACGATCGTCGGCGGCGGCTTCGCCGGACTGACCGCGGCCGTCACCGCCGCCGAGGCCGGCACCGCCGTGACCCTGTACGAGGCCCACCGGGACCTCGGCGGCCGGGCGCGGACCGCCGAGGGCCCGTACCGCACGAACGACGGCCCGCACGCGCTCTACAGCGGCGGCCCGCACTGGACCTGGCTGAAGCAGCGCGGGCTCCTCGGGCCGCTCGCGCCGCTGCCGCCCGCCGAGGGCCTCCGCTTCCGCTTCCACCGCGGCGGCGCCCTCCGCCGCGTCCCGCCGCCCGGCCTGCTCCGCCAGTCCCTCCGTACCGCCCGGGACGCCCCCGTCGACGCCGACTTCCGCACCTGGGCCACCGGGCTCGCGGGTGCGCGGACCGCCCGCGTCGCCGCCGCGTACAGCGGGGTCGCGCTCTTCCACCACGACCCCGGCGCGCTCTCCGCCCGCTTCGTGCAGGAACGGCTGCACCGGGCCGCCGCCCTGCCGCCCGAGGCGCACTACGTCCGGGGCGGCTGGGGCGCGCTGATCGGGCGGATGGCGGACCGGGCCCGGGAGCTGGGCGTACGGATCGAGACCTCGTCCCGGGTCGACGCGCTGCCGGCCGGCGGGGGCCCGGTGATCGTCGCCACCGCCCTGCCCGCCGCCGCCCGGCTCCTCGACGACCCCTCGCTGACCTGGGAGAGCGGCCGCACGGTCCTGGTCGACCTGGCGCTGCGGACCCGGAAGGGGGACCCGTTCGTCGTCTCCGACCTGGACGCGCCCGGCTGGATCGAGCGGTTCACCGCGCAGGACCCCTCGCTCGCCCCCGCCGGGCAGCAGCTCCTCCAGGCCCAGCTCCCCGTCGGGCCCGACGGGACCAAGGCGGACGGGGTCGCCCACGCGGAACGGCTCCTCGACCTCGGCTTCCCCGGCTGGCGCGAGCGGACGGCGTGGCGGCGCGCGTCGCTCTCCCGGGGGCGTACGGGAGCGGTGGACCGCCCCGGCACCACCTGGCGCGACCGGCCGGCCGTCGACCGGGGCGACGGGGTGTACCTGGTGGGCGACCAGGTCGCGGCGCCGGGCGTCCTGTCGGAGGTGTCGTTCACGAGCGCGGTCGAGGCGGTGTCGCTGGCGCTGCGCGCGGAGCGGCTCGCGTACGGGACGCGCTGAAACCGTACGGGACGCACTGAACCCGTACGGGACGCACTGATCCCCTACGGAACGCGCTGATCCCCTACGGGACTTGACCTCAAGTTCGCTTGAGGTCGGAGGCTTTCCCCGTGGCCGCCCGGACCACGCTCCGTACGACGACAGGGGAACCGTCATGCACGCCGTCCGCCTCCACGCCTTCGGCCCCGCCGAGAACCTCACCTACGAGGAGGTGCCCGACCCCGTCCCGGGTCCCGGGCAGGTCCGCGTCCGGGTCGCGGCGGCCGGGGTGCACCTCCTCGACACCGCGCTCCGGGAGGGCGCCCCCGGCCCCTTCCCGGCCCCCACCGAGCTGCCCACGATCCCGGGCCGCGAGGTCGCCGGCACGGTCGACGCGCTCGGGGAGGGCACCGACCCGTCCTGGCTCGGCCGGCGGGTCGTCGCCCACCTCGGCATGGCCCCCGGGGGGTACGCGGAGCTCGCCGTCACCGACGCCGCCCGGCTCCACGCCCTGCCCGACCACCTCGGCGAGGCGGAGGCCGTCGCCATGATCGGCACCGGCCGCACGACCCTGGGCATCCTCCGGTTCACGGAGCTCGGCCCCGACTCGGTCGCGATCGTCCCCGCGGCGGCGGGCGGCATCGGCACCCTGCTCGTCCAGTACGCCAAGAACGCCGGCGCCACCGTCGTCGGCCTCGCGGGCGGGCCCGCGAAGACCGCCCTGGTCCGGGAGAACGGCGCCGACCTGGCCGTCGACTACCTGGAGCCGGACTGGCCGGAGGAGGTCCGCGCGTATCTGGACGGGCCCCTGGGCGGGCGTGCGGCCACGGTCGTCTTCGACTCGGTCGGCGGCGACACCGGCCGCGCCGCCGTGGACCTCCTCGGCAAGGGCGGGCAGCACGTGGTCTTCGGCTGGTCCGGGGCCGGCCTCCACGACGGCGAACCGCTCACCTTCAGCCCCGAGGAGCTGGCCGAGCGGGGCATCACCTCGGAGTCGGTCCTCGGCCCGGTGATGATCCGGAAGGCGGGCGGCGACGTCCGCCACCTCGAACTCGCCGCCCTCGCCGCCGCGTCCGCCGGCACCCTCCGCCCGGCGGTCCACCGCTTCCCCCTCGCGGAGGCGGCGGAGGCCCACCGCGCCCTGGAGAACCGGGGCACGACGGGCAAGGTGGTCCTGATCCCCTCCTGATCCCCTCCCGATCACCGTTCCGGATCCTGACGGCCGGTCACCATTCCGGATCCTGGCGACCGGTCACCGTTCCGGATCCTGACGGCCGGTCACGGTTCCGGATCCTGACGACCGTTCCGGAGCGGGGCAGGTGAACAGCCGGGCTCTTCCGACGGAATCACCGCGGCGCACAACCTTCCGACGTGATCAGGAGTCTGCGCGAGCGCGTAGACCACGGCGTGCGCCGGGTCAGCCCGAGAGGAACCCGTCTTGATACCTGTTCAGCCTGTCCGGCGCCGGCTCGTCGCGGCCGTCGCCACCGTTCTGGCCGTGACCGCCGGCGCGGGCCTCGCGGCGACCCCCGCGGTCGCCGCGCCCCCCGTCGCGCCCGTCACCGTCGCTCCCGCTGCCGCCGCCACTGCCGCCACCGCGAGGACGACCGCCGACGGCGTCGTCCCCATCCCGCGTGCCGACCGGGTCCTCAGCGCCGGACCGAGCGGCTTCCTGTCGGTGGAGCGCCGGTGGGACCACACCTACTACCGCTGGACCAGCACCGTCGACGGCCGCACCACCGGCCTTCCCGAGTGGTACAGCGGATACCGCGGCGGCGCCTCCGACGCCGTCGTCGCCAAGGAGGACGGCACCTCCCACTACCTGATCTACGACACGTCCTCGCCGGACAGCGAGCCCGTGGTCGTCGACCAGCCCGACTCCCGGCTCTTCTGGGCGGGCGTGGTCGGCAGGACGCTCGTCTTCTCCTCCTGGGACTTCGAGAACAAGCTGGGCGCGCTCCGCCTGATCGGCGAGGGCAGCGGGGCGGACCGCGACCGGCAGGTGACCGGCCTCCCGCGGAACGCCAGGATCCAGACCGTCGAAGCCCTGACGGCCGGATCCGCGCTCGTGCGCTACCTCACGGCCGACGCCGGCACCGGCGCCGAGCGCTCCCACCTCGCCGTCGTGGACGTCGCCACCGCCTCCGTCGTCGAGGAGCGGGAGGTCGGCGTCTCCGCCTACGACACCGACGCGGCCCTCTCCGGGGACCGCCTGGTCTGGGTCGACGCCCCCACGAGCACGCACGCCACGCTCATGTACGCCGCGCGCGACGCCTCGGGAAGCGCCCCGGCCGAGGAGGCGGCCGACCTGGGCGCCTCCGTCCGCCCGCACATCGGCGTGCTGGGCGACTGGGCCACGTACGCCGCTCCGGGCGGCGGCGCCGCGACCGAGGCGTCCGAGCGCTTCGCCCTCCGCGCCGTCAACCTCGTCGACAAGTCCGTGGTCACGCTGCTGGACCACGCCTCGTCCACCGTCCCCGCCGCCGACGGCGCGCTCCTGGTGCGCGGCGGCACGGTCGCCCACGGCGAGGGGATCTACCGCGTCGCCCTCGGGGCGGACGGCAGGCCGGCCGCCACGCTCGTCGCGAGCACCGGCGAACCGACCGCGCTCACCCTGTACACCGCGGCCACGCCCCCGGTCTTCGACCTCGACAAGAACAACGGTCAGACCCTGCTCCGCTGGGTGCTCTCCCGCACCAACGCGCAGGGCTCCGTGACGGTCCGCCACACCGGTACGGGCCGCAGCGTGCGGCACGACTTCACCCGGGCCGCCGACTACGAGAACAAGGGGGCCGTCGACTTCCGCTGGGACGGGCTGCTCGCCAACGCCGCGGGCGTGAAGGAGGCCGCGCCCAGCGGCGACTACACCTGGGAGTTCACCGCCTCGCCGCTCAACGGCATCGGACCGGACGTCGAGCGGACCGGCTCCTTCACGGTCACCCGTACGTCCGGCCCGCACGACTACACGGACAACGGCACGCCGGACCTGCTCTCCCGTGACGCTTCGGGCGTGCTGTGGCGCGACGACTCGGTCAAGGTGCCGTCCGCGCCGCAGCCGTACTCGACGGGCCGGGTCAAGGTCGGCGGCGGCTGGCAGATCTACGACCGGCTCGAAGCCGCCGGCGACCTCGCCGGGCGTCCGGGCGGCGACCTCGTCGCCCGTGACGCGTCCGGAGTGCTCTGGCTGTACCAGGGCAACGGGAACGGCACCTTTGCCGCCCGTACGAGGATCGGCGGCGGCTGGCAGGTCTACCAGCACCTCACCGGCGGCAGCGACCTCGACGGCGACGGCAGGTCCGACCTGCTCGCCGTGGACGCCTCGGGCGGCGCGTACTTCTACAAGGGCACGGGCGTCGCGAGCGCGCCGTTCGCGGCCCGCAAGAGCGTCGACCGGGGCTGGGAGGTCTACAACCAGGTCACCGCCACCGGCGACATCGCCGGCACCGCCGCCGGAGACCTCGTCGCCCGCGACACGGCCGGCGTTCTGTGGCTGTACGAGGGCAAGGGCGACGGCACCTTCGCCGCCCGCACGAGGATCGGCGGCGGCTGGGGTGCCTTCACCCACCTCGTCGGCCTCGGCGACGCCGACCGCGACGGCCGCCCCGACCTCTACGCGGTCGGCTCCGCGGGGGCGAAGTTCTACGCGGGCACCGGCGACGCGGCGGCCCCGTTCAAGCCCGCCGCCCCGGGCAACCTGCTCGGGGACGCGGCACCCGTCAACACGGTCTTCTGACGCGACGGAGCTCCCGCACCCCCGGTGCGGGAGCCGGGACCCGGAGGTCTCAGACCGCCCCGACCACGTCCCAGGAGTGCGCCTTGAACTCCTTCAGGAAGTCGGGGTGGTCCTCCCACATCCGGGCGACGGACCGCAGCACGTCCCAGTTGTGTTCGAGGGCCTGGTCCACGACCTGCCGCAGCTCGGGGGCCGTCGCGCGCTTCTCCACGAGGCCCGTGACGGCCGACGCGGCCTGCACGGTGTAGCGGGCGGCCCGCAGCGCGCGGGAGGTGTCGTCCATGCCGAAGCCGTGGTCGCTGCCGTTCGCGGGGTCGAAGAGCGGGGTCAGGCGGGCCTCGACGAAGTCGGTGATCCGCCGGAACCGCTGCTCGATGTCGTTGCCGTCGTTGCCGTCGTTGCCGTTGCCGCTGCCGCTGTCCATGGTGTTGTCCATGGCCCTTTCCTACACTCCCGCCGCACCGCCGAGTTCCGCCAGGGCCCCGTCCGTCAGCCGGTGGACCGTCCACTCGTCCTGCGGGCGGGCGCCCAGGGACGCGTAGAAGGCGATCGAGGGCTCGTTCCAGTTCAGGACGGACCACTCCAGGCGCTCGTAGCCGCGCTCGACGCAGATCCGGGCGAGCTCGCGCAGCAGGGCCTTGCCGTGGCCGCCGCCGCGCGCCTCCGGACGGACGTACAGGTCCTCCAGGTAGATGCCGTGGACCCCGCGCCAGGTCGAGAAGTTGAGGAACCAGAGCGCGAAGCCGACCGGCTCGCCGGCCGCGTCCTCCGCGATGTGCGCGAAGGCGGCGGGCCGCTCGCCGAAGAGGGCCTCGTGCAGCTGTTCGGGGGTGGCGCGGACCTCGTCGAGGGCCTTCTCGTACGCGGCGAGGTCGCGGATCATGGCGTGGACGACGGGGACGTCGGCGGGGGTGGCGGTACGGATCATGGGATCAGGGTGCCCCGTGCGGGGGCCCCGTGACCAGCGGGATCCACGTCCTGGAACGGGCCCTCAGCTCCGCCGCTCCCGCAGGATCCGCGCGACCGCGACCTGCTCGGCGTCGAGGGAGGGTTCGCCGTCCTCGACGTCCCACAGCCCGTTCTGCAGGACCCGGCCCAGCGTCCACGCCACCGCGCGCCGCCGGTCCCCGACGACCTCGGCGAGCAGGTCGAACCGCCACAGGACCTCGTCCGGATCCGGGTCGAAGCGGTCCACGAGCGCCGGCAGGAGGTCGAAGCCGGGGTCGCCCGCGAGCGGCTTGGGGTCGATCGCCAGCCAGGGCTCGCGCCCGGCGGCCAGGACGTTCCCGAAGTGCAGGTCCCAGTGGAGCAGCCGGTCGCCCGGCTCGCCCGCCACCTCCCGCACCGCCGCCGCGCAGTCCCGCAGGACCGCCGCGTCCTCCGGGCCCAGCCGGGCGGCGGCCCCGGGGACCTCCGCGAGCATCCCGGCCGCGATGCCGCCGAGCGTCCGCAGGCCGGGCGGCGCGGGGACGGCCGTGAGCCGGGCGAGGAGTCCTGCGGTGATCCGCACCGCCTCCCGCGCGTCCGCGAGGGAGGACAGCGGCCGGGCCTCGTCGAGCCGCTCCAAGAGCATGGTCCCGGTGGCGGGGTCGTGGTCGAGGAGCCGTACGGATCCCGCCCCGCCCCAGGCGCGAAGGCCGACCGGCTCGCCCGCGCTCTCCTCGTCGAGGAGCTGCATCTTCAGCGCGGCGGGCGCCCCGTCCGCGCGCCGCTCCACCGGCAGGACCAGCGAGGCCACCCCGTACATCGAGGGCCCGGTGACCCGCAGCCCCCATCGGCCGAGGAACTCCTCGGCCTTCCGGGGCAGTCCGGCGACGAACGCCCGCCCCGCCTCACCGTTGTACTTCGCCTGCGACCGCGCGAGTTCCTCCGGTACCCGAATCATGCCGACGAGCCTAGACACGGTGCCGGGCGCGGAACGGATTCCCCCACCACCACACCCGTATCCACAGGCCAGGGGTGCCGGGTAACGTCCCGCCCACGCATTCCGAATCCAGGGGTAGACATGAGCACGGTCAACGGCGGCATCTCGTTCTGGTACGCGCAGGAGGGCGCCCCCGCCCCCCGCGAACCGCTCCCCGGCGACACGAGCGCCGACGTCTGCGTCGTGGGCGGCGGCTACACCGGCCTGTGGACGGCCTACTACCTGAAGAAGGCCGTGCCCTTCCTCAACATCACCGTCCTGGAGGCGAAGTTCTGCGGGTACGGCGCCTCCGGGCGCAACGGCGGCTGGCTCTACAACGGCATCGCCGGCCGCGACCGCTACGCCGGGCTCCACGGCCACGAGGCGGCCGTCCGCCTCCAGCAGGCCATGAACGCCACCGTCGCCGAGGTCGTCGACGTCTGCGAGCGGGAGAAGATCGACGCCGACGTGCACCGCGGCGGCGTCCTCGAAGTCGCCCTCTCCCCCGCCCAGTTGACCCGCCTCAAGGAGTTCCACGCGGCGGAGCTCGCCTTCGGCGAGACCGACCGCGTGCTGTACGGCGCCCGCGAGACCGCCGCGCGCGTCCGCGTCACCGGCGCCGTCGGCTCCTCCTGGACCCCGCACGGCGCCCGCCTGCACCCGGTGAAGCTGGTGAAGGGCCTCGCGGCGGCGGTCGAGGCGCTGGGGGTCACGATCCACGAGTCGACCCCGGTGACGGAGATCAGGCCGAAGCACGCGGTGACCCCGTACGGCACGGTCCGCGCCCCGTACGTCCTGCGCTGCACCGAGGGCTTCACCGCCTCCCTGGCCGGTCAGCGCCGCTCCTGGCTGCCCATGAACTCCTCGATGATCGCCACCGAACCGCTCACCGACGCGCAGTGGGAGTCCGTCGGCTGGGAGGGCCGCGAGACCCTGGGCGACATGGCGCACGCGTACATGTACGCCCAGCGCACCGCCGACGGCCGGATCGCGCTCGGCGGCCGGGGCGTCCCGTACCGCTTCGGCTCGAAGACCGACAACGACGGGCGCACCCAGCCGCAGACGATCGAGGCCCTGCGCGAGATCCTGGTCCGCTTCTTCCCGCAGCTCGCGGGGGTACGGGTGGACCACGCCTGGTCCGGCGTCCTCGGCGTCCCGCGCGACTGGTGCGCGACGGTCACCCTCGACCGCTCCACGGGCCTGGGCTGGGCGGGCGGCTACGTCGGCTCGGGCGTCGCCACCGCCAACCTCGCCGCCCGCACCCTGCGCGACCTGATCCAACAGGACTCCGGCCAGTCCGGCCCGACCGACCTGACGGCCCTGCCCTGGGTCGACCACAAGGTCCGCAAGTGGGAACCGGAGCCGCTGCGCTGGCTGGGCGTGCAGACCATGTACGCGGCGTTCCGGGGCGCGGACCGCCGCGAGGCGCGGGGGCATTCGGCGCGGACGGACAGGGTGGCGGTCCTGGCGAACAGGTTGAGCGGGAGGTAGCCGGGCGGGGACGTGAAGGGCGCGTCCCCGAAAGGCGGGCCCTTCGAGGACGCGACCTCACCGCACCTGGATGCCGAAGTCCCCGACCAGCTCGCCGAGCCCGCCCGCGTACCCCTTCCCCCCGATCACGAAGTCCCAGTCGCCGCCGGCCCGCCGCCGGAACGACCCGAGGACGAGGGCGGTCTCGCCGGCCCGCCCGTCGGACACGTCGAGCCGGTCGAGCTCGCTGCCGGAGCCGTCCCGGAGCCGTATCCCGGCCTCCGTGAACCCGTGGAGGTCGGCGTCCGGGTTGACCTCGGGGTCGACGGCCGCGACGAGGACGAGCCGGTCGGCCCGGGCGGGAAGGGCGTCGAAGCCGACGCGGACGGCGGCGCGGTCGCCGGGGGCGGCGGCCACCATGGCGACGGAACCGTCGGGCGTGGCGGGGTTGTTGTAGAAGACGAACCACTCGTCCCCGAGCACCCGCCCGCCTTCGCAGACGAGCGCGCAGACGTCGAGGGCGACGGAGCCCCGCCACACCATCCCGAGCAGGTTGAAGTCGTCGGAGGGAGGGGCGTCGGAAGCGGGAGCGGGAGCCGCCTCGGGGGCGCCCAACCGCCCCCGCAACCCGTGTTGGTGGAGCAGTTCGACGAGCTCGGTGCCGGAGATCAGCGTCAGCGGCTTGCCGTTGGCGAAGGTGTAGGACCCGGGTCCGAACTTCGACGTGGTGACGAGGACGCCCTTGTTGGCGCCGGCGCCCTGCACGGTCCCGAAGAGGTCGCGGACGGCGGAGGGCGGGACGGTGTTCCGGTACCGCTTCACCTGGACGACGATCGAGCCGCCGCTGATGGGGTCGGGGTCGAGGGCCTCGACGTCGACCCCGCCGTCGTTGGAGCGGCGGGTGGTGACGGCCTGGAGCCCGCGGGCCCGGAAGAGCTCGGCGACGAGCCCCTCGAAGGCGATGGGGTCCATGGAGAGGAGATCGGGCTCTTCTCCGTCCCCCTGCACGACGACGTCGCCCCCGACCTGGTCGGGCGTCCGCAGGGGCGCGACGGCGACCCGCTCCTCGGGCTTCGCGGAGAGGCGTCCGCCGAGGGCGCCGGTCAGGCAGTCGACGGCGGCGACGAGTTCCAGGTTGAGCCGGTCGAAGTCCTGCCGCCCCACGACGACGGAGGCCACGCACACCCGGGAGGCGAGCCCGGTGGCCGGGTCGACGCCGCCCACGTACCCGTTGAGGGCGACGGACTCCAGGGCCCCGAAGCGGTCGGCGGCGAACAGCTCCCGCACCGCGAGCAGCACGCTCTGGGAGATCACGCTCCGGTACAGCGCCCGCCGCTGGGTGACGGGCCGCGCGACCTCCTTCTCCTGGTCGGTGCCGGGCAGGTACTTGACGCCCTTGGTCTCGGGAACGACCTCGTAACCGGGCAGGTCCCAGTCGAGGACGAACCCGCGCCCGCCCCGGTCGTACGCGGCGGAGACCTCGCGGGGGAACCCGTCGGGCCAGGCGCCGGAGGAGAAGAGGACGGCGGAGAAGTAGTCGACGACGGTCTCGGCGTCACCGCCGGCCAGGGCCTCGCCGGTCCCGGCGACCCCCCTGTTGTACTCCCGGATCTCGGCGATCCGGGCGGCGGCCCAGGCGTCGTACTCCCTCCGGTACGCGGCGAGCGACTCCAGGCGCCGCGCCTCGGCGGCCTGCGCGGCGTACCAGTCCCGCTCGAACCGGGCCCGGCCGTCGCGCCCGGAGTAGTGCCGCTGGTCGGGCATGGGCACGGGCTGCGCGAGGGTCCCGGGGGCGAACGGCTCGACCTCCTCGGCCCGCCGCAGCGACTCCACCCGGAAGGCGGGCGCCCGGCACCCGGCGGCGAGCAGCCCTTCGAGCGCGGCGACGCGCTCGTCGATCTCGCGGGTCCTCCTCAGGGCGTCGGCGTCCCGGTGCCTCCGATAGGCGGCCCGCTGCTCCCGCTGCATGCGGGACACGTCCCGCTCGTACGCCCGCTGCTGCCGCTCGGCCTCCCGCTGCTGCCGCAGCACGGCCTGCTGCTGCCCCTCCCGCTGCCGCTGCGCCACCCTCTGCTGCTCGGCCCAGATCCCGATCAGCCCCCCGGAACGCCGCCCCATGCGCGCACCCCTCCCCGAAAACACCCCGTGCCACGTGAACACCCCGTGACACCGGATTGTCCCGGACGACAGAGCGCTTGCACACAGAAACCACACACTCGTTCAGGGATGCCGGCCGGGTCCGTCCCCGCGGAGATCGACCGGGCAGGGGAACGATGCTCGACGCCCGGTAGTCGCAACCGTCCTGCCCGAAGCCCGGGGCCTCCCACACGAGCTCGACCCGCCGCCCGGCCGACAGCGTGCGGAAGCCCCGCCCCTGGATGTGGGAGTAGTGACCCCGGCACCCCCCGGGGGTCCCGGAGCGGTCGAGGACGCCCCACCCCTCCGGCGAGCCGACCACTCCTCACCGTCCGTGAAGGGCCGAAACCCCCCCGCGGCCGGGCGAGTTCGGCGCGGGCCTCCACCCGCGTACAACCCTTCGACTCGAGCAGAAGTCTCCTGGGGCGGCGTCAGCACGTTCGGGCGCCGATCCGCTTTCCCCAGGAGGAACCTTGATCTCCGCAAGCGCGACCCGCCGAGGCGTCTCCGCCGCGATCACCACCGTCCTGGCCGTCACTCTGGGTGCGGGCGCCCTCTCCGTCCCGGCCACCGCCGCGTCCCTGCCCGCCGCCGCGGCGGCCGAGGCGGGAACACGGACGGCACCCGTCACGTACCCGGCGAACGCGTTCTCGTTCAGCGCGGCCGGAAAGACCGGATTCCTGACCGAAGGGTGGGAGGGGGGCGCACAGCCGGTGTTCAAGTGGACCCGGTACGCGGACGGTTCGACCACGACGATCGACGCCCCGGTGGCCGACTCCACCGCCTCCGACGTGATCATGACCGGCCGGGGACAGACCCCGCGCCGCTCCCTGATCGTCGAGCTCCACGACATGGCCGCCGGCGGCAAGACCGTCACGATCGACCTCCGCCCGCTGAACGGCGTGTACGTGAAGGCCGTCTCCCGGGACACGGTCCTGGCGGAGGTGACGAAGACGGACGGTTCCGTGGAGCTGCACCTCGTCACCCGCACCGGCGGCACCGTCACGCAGCGGAAGGTCACGGGCCTCCCGTCCGGAATGACGAGCATCGCCTCCAGTTCACCCCACGACGGCTCGGTCCTGATCTCCTACGCCCTGCCGACCGGCACGTCGTGGCGGCGCGAGGCCGCCGTGGTGGACCTCGCCGCCGCCGAGGTGGTCTCCCTCCACCGGACCGACGCCTACTTCACCGGCGGGGACTCGCTCTCCGCCACACACCTGGCCTGGGCGGAGGAACAGGGGAAGGTCTACACCGTCGACCGTGCCACCGGCATCGAGACCGTGACCGACTTCGGCCTCCACGAGGGCGAGCGCATGGCCATCGGCCTGCTGGGCCCGTGGCTGACGTACGGCACCCCGGGACTCCTCGGAGGAGACGGCACGGGCGAAGGGCGACCGCTGGTCCCCTTCACGGCGAAGTCCCTGACCTCGGGCGAGTCGTTCAAGCTGCTCGACTACGTCAACACGGTCCTGCCCGGCCCCGACGGCACGCTGTTCGTGCGCGGCGGCACCGTCGAGCACGGCGAGGGCCTCTACCGGATAGCCCTCGGCGCGAACGGCAGGCCGGCCGCCGAGCTGGTCGCCTCCACCGGGCAGCCGACGCAACTCGTGTACCTCGGCGCGCAGATCTCGCGCACGTTCGACCTCGCCGCCCCGATCCCCCTCCGGTGGAAGCTGTCCCGGGAGAACGCCGACATCGACCTGAAGATCACCCACCGCGCGACCGGCAAGTCCTTCGCCAAGAAGCTGCACCTCTACAGCGAGTCCGCCGGCAGCCCGTACTACTACGGCGACGGGGTCTTCGGCATCACCTGGCGGGAGATCGCGGACGAGTCCCAGATGGGCAAGGACGCCGAAGTCGGGGAGTACGACTGGTCGTTCAAGGCCACCCCGCAGAACGGCGTCGGCCCGGCCGTGGAGGCCTCCGGCAGCTTCACTGCCGCCAAGGGCCTCTCCACCCAGCACGACCTCGACTGGGACGGCGCCCCCGACCTGCTGGCCCGTGACGCCCAGGGCGTGCTGTGGCAGCTCGACACGGAGTACGACACCGCCAAGAAGACCCTCGCGGCGCCGCCCTACGGGCCCCGCCGGGTCGGTGGCGGCTGGCAGGCCTACGACCGGATCGAGACCATCGGCGGCATCGGTTCCGGCGCCGCCGACTTCGTCGCCCGGGACAAGAACGGCGTCCTCTGGCTGTACGACGTGACCGGCAGCGGGTACAGCGCGTCCTTCGCCGCCCGCAAGCAGATCGGCGGCGGCTGGAACACGTACGACCGGATCGCGGGCGGCAGCGACCTGGACGGCGACGGCCGGGCCGACCTGGTCGCCACCGACAAGGACGGCGCCCTGTGGTTCTACAAGAACACCGGTGACACCGGCGCCCTCTTCGCCAAGCGGAAGAGGATCGGCAACGGCGGCTGGGGCGCCTACAACCAGATCACCGCCACCGGCAACATCGGCGGCGCCGCCGCCGGTGACCTCGTCGCCCGCGACAAGGCCGGGGTGCTCTGGCTCTACCTCGGCAACGGCGACGGCACCTTCGCCGCCCGCAAGCGGATCGGCGGCGGCTGGAACGCGTACACCGACACCATCGGCATCGGCGACGCCGACGGCGACGGCCGTCCCGACCTGTACGCGTACGGCCCGAACAAGACCGCCTACTTCTACGCCGGAACCGGCGACCACAGGGCCCCCTTCGCCCCCCGGGTCGCCAGCCCGGCCCTGACCGGCTCCGCCACGTACGACCACGTGTCCTGACCCACCGACAACGCCGGTGCCGTCGCCTCCCCGGGGATCGGGCGACGGCACCGGCGTTGTCGGACCCCGGTGCTAACTTCGCGACCATGGCAAACCGTTCCTACCTCTACTCCGCGGACTCGATGCCGGACGAGTCGGAGATCCCCCGGCGGATCCGGTGCATATCCGAGCACAACGGGGACGTCCCGCTCGCGCACAAGCTCATGGCGGGGCGCGGGACGACGATCGTCCCGTCCATGATCTGGAACCCCCCGATCGGCATCGCCGCGGACTACGCCGCCGGGGCGGCCCTGCTCCTGGACCTCCTGCGCGCGGTCGGCGAGGGCCTGGAGGACGACGCCGAGTTCGCCGCGTGCGTCGCCGGGACCACGGCCCACCTGGAGAAGCAGCGGGCGAAGTACTTCGTCCTCGAAACCGGGGAGATCGTCTCGATGACGGACGACGACCCGATCGCGGGCGTGCGGCACCTGGCGACCGACGACATCCCCGACGCCGTCGCCCAGGCCGAGGCGGCGATCGCCGGCCGGAACGACACCTGGCTGACCTCACTCCGAGCCGACTGGCAGAAGCACTTCGCGTCCTTCTACGGCGAGGCGCTCTACTTCTCCTTCCCCGGCTGACGGAACCCGCGACGCGACGACGGACGTTCCCTCCGCGCCACCGAGAAAACCGAATGTCGGTGCGGCGTGGGAGAGTCCCGGTCATGACGACACCGGAGAGGTTCGAGCGAGCACTGCCGGAGATCGTCGGACGCGACACGTTCGACGCTCTGGTCATCAGGACCGACTTCGGCGACGACGAGACGTGGAACGCGGTGGTCGACGAACTGCGCCGGCCGTGGGGGCCGTCCGGTGAGTTTCCTGCAGGGGTACAGATGGCCGATGCACCCGCTTGGTCGGGAGCAACGGCCACCGAGGTCCTCGCCGCGGTGGACGAAGACGAATACCTGAGCGTCGTCTTCCTCGCCGACCGCGACACGATGCGGTCTCCGGTGCGGTCGCTACTGGCCCTGACGACGGTCTGGGAGGACGTGAGCGGTCTCGATCCCGTCTTCTACCAAGAGCTCATCGATTCACCGGAACCGAGGGAGTTCCGCACCGTGCCCGCCGCGGTGCACGAGATCCATACGAACCTGACGCTCGGCACCATGGACTTCGCCGAGTTCGCCACGGCCGCGTCCGCAGAGCCCGATCAGGTCCTGCGCCCCGCCTGACCGGCCCGGCGGCCGGCCGTCACCGCCCGTCGCCCCGTGACGGGAGGCCGGGAACGAGGTCGAGCCCTGCCTCCCACCGGCCAACCTGCCCGGAACGCCCCGGCCGAGGCACACTCCGAAAACACGCCCCGTCAGGGCGTTACGGACTTACCGGCTTACGGACTTACGGACCAGAAGGCAGGCACGCGGCCTGTTCACGCGCCCGCCCGCCTCCTGTTCCAGCCTCGCGGTGACGACGAGTCCGGCCTGCTCCAGCAGGCCTACGACGCGGTCCAGAGGCAGGAGGTACGAATCGTGACACCGGACGGCCATAGCCGGGTGTCGGATCCGTTCTGAGCGACATCCACCGCTGCCGACACCCGGCCGCCGCACCATCCCCATGATCGTCTGCCGTCACGGCACCAGCCCTGCAACGACAGAAAGCGGCCACCCCGATTCCGCTCAGACCTGCCACGGCAGCATCACGCCCCTCAGCCCCACGCCACCGGAATCCTTCACACACGCCTGCTCAAAAGCCGTTGCTCCGGGTCCGGGCGGTCCGGTAATCAGTCTCTCGATGACGATCTTCCACTGTGCTTCGTGCGGCACTCGACTGACAACAGAGCTGCGGCTGCTGAACGAGGTCCCCCGGCGCCCTGCCTACGACGGCCTGCCGGCCGAGGGGGCTCGGCGGGCACCGGCGACCGTGCCGCGCGGCTTCTACGCGGTCGACCCCGACCCGACCGGTGCGCCGTTCGTACCCGGTGAGGACCAGGACGACTGCGTCCCGGCGTACCCGGGTGGACCGTCGATCAACGCCGAGGGCATCGAACTGGTCTCCGGAGGGCCCCGCGACACCCTGCTGCTCCACCCCGAGGACATGCAGGATCTGATCCTGTTGAGCACAGGGGAAGCGGGCTGCTGCGGTTCTCCCGGCGACAAGGGACCGAATCGGGGTTGCCGGTGCGGCGCCCCGATCGGCACCGAGATGTCCGAGTGCTACACCCCGTACGAACTCCACCTCGTACCGGGCGCGGTGGTCGAGGAGCAGGCCGCTGAAGCGGCTCCGGGGGGATGATCACTCACGCCCCCGCAAGCTTCTACGTCTCGGGCAGTCCGCAGACCTGCCCGGTGAAGCGCGACCCCGGGGCGCCACCCGCAGCCACCGCGCAGGGCAGCCACCGGCGAGAACGGTGACGGCGGCACGTTCCCGCCCCATGAGCCCCGCACGATCCGACACGGATGCGGCACGAGGACCTGCTCACCCCGAAACGCCCCGGACGGCCGTACATCCTCGGGCCGGCGGCCGGCGGGCCGTGCGCCTCCCCGTCAGAAGGGAGGTTCGAGATCGCCGCGGCCATCGCTGTGTGGCCCGCAGTCCCAGGGCTCCTCCCGGAGGGGTTCGATGCCGGTGACGTCGTGACCCCACGCTTCGAGGGCCTTCCAGGCAACGCGCCGGTCGGGACCGTCGTTGCTGGTGTCCAGGATGCGGCGCGCGTGCACGGCGAGGTGGTCGCGGTGTTCGGCGAGCGCGGGGTGCTCTGCGAGGACGAGTGCGGCGAGGCCGGCGGCTTCGCGCACGTCCTCGTGGCCGTCCTGCAGGAAGGGCGCGACGGCTCGGTAAAGCATCGGGCGCAGGTCCCGGAAGACCGCCGACGGGCTGTCGTGGGTGAGGAAGCCGGGGAAGTACCGCTCGTTGCGGTCGACCACCTCGTCGGAGGCGTCGCAGGCCGTGGAAACCAACCAGTTCAACAGCGTCGCGCGGACGGGGACGTTGCGATACGGCCGGAGGGTCGTGGCCGCCGGATGGGCGAGGATGCCGACGACGTACACGGCGACGGGAACGGTCGCTTCGTAGATGCTGTTCTGGTGGCCGACCAGCTCACCCAACTCCGACAGAGCGGTCACCTGGACCTTGGGATCGGGCTCCAACAGCCGCGCCAGGACCCCGGGAAGATCCTCGCCGTTCCCGAAAGCCGTCTGGAGCGAACCCCAATCAGTCTCCGCCAGGACTACCTGGTAGGACGGCAAGCCGGGCTCGCGGGGCGCCCCGGACTCGGAGCTGCTGTGATTCACAGACCAAACCTAGGCCGGGCCGCGGAGAGTCCCAGGGCCGGAGGGTCGTCGGTCCGGGGCCGGTGGCGTGATGGCGATGCGCCAAGTCCCGCGACAACTCGCTACGCCTCACTACGAACAGCGACCCAGAGCCCAGGGCGTGTCTCCGCCTTGTTTCCCACCTGGAGGACTACGGGCCAGGAACCCCGACCGGCATCGGTCGAGGACTTCGCCTCGTCCCCGGCGCCTCTCCCCAATTCAGGGCATTGCACATCCGGCGGCAACGCGCGAAGGGGAGACCGGCCGGTTTCACCACCAGGACGGCTCTCTGTCGTAGGTGCCTGACAGGATCCCGAACGTGACAGCCATCGAAGATCTCGTTCCTCGCGTGGCGGCGAAGGCCAGGGCGACCTCCACGGCCTTGCCTCCCGCCGTCAGTGCCGAGGAGGTCGCCGAGGCGGAGGCCGTTCTCGGCTTCGCCCTCCCGCCCCTGCTGGCAAGCCTGTACCGGGAGGTGGCCAACGGTGGCTACGGCCCCGATTACCAGCTCCTTCCGCTGGCCGGAGCAGGACGTACGGTGCTGAGCGAGTACCAGTCCGAACGATCCGCCTCGGCCGGGGGAGAGACACCGTACTGGCCGGCGGGCGTCCTGCCGATCCTCGACTGGGGCTGCGCCATGTACGCCGCGGTGGACTGCCTCGGCGAGACCGCCACGGTCCTCCTCTTCGAACCGAACGCCATGACGGACGACGGAGCCGCCGCCTGGTTCGTCGACGCCGGAAGCCTGGCCGAATGGCTCGAAACCTGGCTCGCCGGAACAGGCTGGTACCGGGAAGACGCCGACGAGCACGAGGACGTGGCGGAGCCGACCCCGTGGGATATGGCCGCTTCCCGGATCGCGGAGTGAACGCCCCACGGACGACCACCGAACCCACTCGACGGAGCGACCCCTCACACGACGGCATCCAGCGCCCGACCGCCTCCGACCACCGCCGCTGATGTCAACTATGGATGTCAGACCGCCCTGACATTCTGCGCCCGTGAGAATGACATGGACCGACTTCTGGGCACTGATAGCCACCCTGAACGGCGAAGCAACCCACGGGAGCTGCCACCGCCTCGCCGAGGAACTGAGCCGCCGTCCCGTCTCCGACATCGTCGGTTTCGCTGAGCGGCACGCCGAGGCGCTCTACCGCTTGGACCAGGAGAAGTTCGGCACCCTGCCCGTGGTCGACCTGACGGCCCGGTTCGGCAGTCCGTTCCCGCAGTCGTCCGACGTGTTCCTGTACGCGCGCTGCGCTGTGGTGGCCGCGGGTCAGGCCGTATGGGAGAGCGTCTTCTTCGACGTCGACAAGTTCGCGCCGTACACCTCGAGCGAGCGTGACGGCGAATGGCTGCTGTACGTACCGGACAAGGCGTACGAGCTGGCCACCGGTGAGGAGTGGGACCGTTCGACCCGGTACTGCGTCGAGAGCTACTCCAACAGAGACGGATGGCCGGACCTGCGGAGCTGAGGCGAGCTACCGCTTGATCGGGGCAACCGCGTCTTCGGGCTCGTCGGAGGCACGCCGTGCGGTCACCAGGTAGCCCGCGAAGCTCACGTCCGGCCTGGCCTTCGCCCACCCGTCCGCCGCCTTGACCGGGACCAGGACGGTCGTGCCCGGAACGGGATGGTTCACCTTGTCCGTGGTGCCCGGGGGTACCCCGTAGCGGCAGTGCACCTCGACGATCGACACCACCTCCACCGAGGTGGGCGCGTGCCCCTCCCCCTGGCCGTGGTGTTCCTCGCGGAAGTCGATCTCACCCGCACGTTCGCCACCGACAACGTCGGCATAGTCCTCCGGATCGGCCTCCAGCAGCGTCCACGAAACGACATCCCCTGGCGCGAAGCTCCCTCCGCAGCACTGCGTCTGCCAGTCATCGACCCAGATCGTCAACATCATGTCGCCATCGTCCCCCGACCCGAAGCCTGTTGTTGTCGACGGTGGGCGTCAGCGAACCAGGTCAGGGACAGGGCAGCGCTCCAGTGGTTCGTTCTCTCGGTCGGCCCAGTGCCACCAGAGAACTCGGTCCGGACAACGCCACAGAGAACGACAGACCCGCTTCTCGTCCTCCTCGCGCAGACAGAGGACGTACCCCTTCCACTCCATGGATCGGTCGCACTCGGGTCAGTGGAGGGGCCAGTCGGCCATTGCGTGCCACCTGTCTCGGTCATTGCCAGTGGTCGGTCGTGGCGTCCGTCAGCCGATGGGGACCTCGTAGACGATCCCGCACAGTGCTGCGGGCACGACGATGTCCGCAGTTTCCACGGGTTGTCCTTGGTCGTTGTAGTGGGTCCGCCGGATGTGGGTGACGAGCGCGGCCTTCTGGATCCCGAGAAACGAGGCTTCCTCGGCGACATAGGTCCCGGACCCTGCCCGTCCCTCCAGCACACCTTGGGAGATCAGCAACTCCTGGGCCCGGCGAACGACGTTCTCGCACGCACGACAAGTACGAGGCACCCACGCGGCTCTGCCTCTCCCCCATGCTCGGCACGAAGCGGCTGGAGTCCCTGAACGTCCCCGATGTCCGGCGCTTCCTGCTCCAGTTGAAGAAGAAGGCCACCGCGGCCACCGCCAAGGAGTCCCACCGCGTGCTGCATACGGCCCTCGCCGCCGCCCGCCGGGACCCGCTGTACGCCGCCTTCGTGCTCGCCATCGCGATGGGGCTGCGCCGGGGCGAGATCGTCGGACTGCGCTGGAACGACATCGACCTGGAGAACCGCGTCCTCCTGGTCCGCCAGCAGGTCCAGCGCCGCCGCGGGGTCCTCTACAACGACGAGACCAAGGGACGCCGCTCCCGGACGATCCCGCTTCCCGCCATGTGCCTGGCTCCGCTGCGTTGGCACCGGATGCGTCAGAAGGCTACGTACGAAACGGCCGGCACCGAGTGGACGGGCACGGGCTACGTCTTCGCCACCCGCACCGGCCGCCCCGTCGAGCCCCGAAACGTCCACCGCTCCTTCGTCCGCGTCAGCGAGGCGGCCGGCCTTCGACTGATCCGCCTCCACGACGCCCGGCACGGCTGCGCCACGCTCCTCACCGCGGCCGGGGTCGCGCCCCGCGTCGTGAGGGAGATCCTGGGCCACAGCCAGATCAGCCTGACCATGGACGTGTACACCCACGTTGTCCAGGACACCCAGCGCGAGGCCATCAGCCACATGGACCGGCTCCTCACGCGGAAACGGCCCGACCGCCCCCGTTGATGTCACCCGTGGATGTCAAAGACCCCCAACCAAGATCGGTTGGGGGTCTTCGCGTTTCCTACCTGGAGCCCCCTGTCGGGTTCGAACCGACGACCCCCGCTTTACAAGTCCGTGCAAGGCGCCCACGCGACCTGCCCGGACATGCCTTCACCGCTCTGACCTGCCCGTTTGCCTTCTTCGCCCTTCCTGATCTATCCGTGACTTTCCCGGGGTGATGTGTACGTCTCGCGTACCGCTTGCGCGGAATCCCTTCCAACGACTGAGTTGATTTACGACTCATCCGGAGCTAGAGTCGATTCAAGTGCTTCGGAAAAACGAAGCGGCCCCGCCTGGTGCGCGAACACCGAGGGCGGGGCCTACGGATCGACCCTTTCTCGAAGGGACCGAACCATGTCCACCACCGTACCGTCCTGCTTCAAGCCCTCCGGCGGCCTAGTCCAGCCGAGCATTGAGCAGCCGGGCTCCGTGCCGCCGGTCGACCTGACCCGTACCGGCAGGCTGCCCGCCCTGCTAAACGGCATCCCCGCCCAGCCGAAGCCCCTCCCGGTCGCCGAGGCCCCCAGCGAGCGCTGCGCGTACTGCAAGCAGCCGGCGCCCCACCAGTACACCGGCGCCACCGGCATCACGTACTGGCTGTGCGACGGCTGCAACGAGGCCACGGCCCTCTACCGGACCGTGCACACCGCCCGCTTCGAGCGGGCCACCTTCGACCTCGGCGTCAAGATGGTCTACAAGAAGGTCGACGCCACTACCCTCCGCGTCGGGTACGACCCGGCCGAGATGACCGCGCTCGACGCCCGCCTCGCCCTCGGCATCTTCGCCGCCTTCACCGAGGGCGAGAAGGTCGACAAGCTCGTCGAGCTGGCCCGCGACGCCGAGACCGACGCGATCCGCGAGATCTTCACCATCCTCCTCGACCAGATCGACGAGCACGGCGACCCGGACGGCACCCTGCGTGCCGCCGAGAAGCTGTTCACCCGGGTCGTCAGCGAGGGCCGCGGCGACACAAAGCCCCGGTGCCCGCTGCACACCTGGTGCGTCGAGACCGACGAGGAGCACGTCGAGCACACCGGCGACAGCATCGAGCCCGAGTTCCTGGGCGACGACGGCCGGGCGATCTTGGCCGCCGGTCTGACGCACTGGAGCAAGGGCGTCCGGGTCGGGTTCCTGGAGCAGGACTTCACCCCGGCCGAGGCCCGTACCAAGGTCGCGGAGCTGCGGGCCCACCTCGACGCCGTCGAGCAGCTCATCGCCACCGCCGAGGAGGGCCAGTGAAGCGCCTCATCACCCTGCCGACGGTCGACCACGGTGACGTCAGCCTGCCCGAGCCGGGATGGTGCACCGGTCACGCCGGGCACGTCCCCGGGTACCGCGTCGACCTGACCCACTTCGGGACGCAGCACGACCTCACCTTCGAGGGCGACACCCTGCTCGTCGCCATGCTGTCCCAGGACCCCTTCGCCACCGTCGCCGAGCGGCGCCGCACCGGCTTGTACGTCGAGCTGGCGGACTTCTCCGGCACCCTCGACCCCGCCGAGGTCCGGCAGTTCGCGGCCACCCTCACCGTGCACGCCGCGCACCTGCGGCGCCTCGCGGACGAACTGGCCGTCATCCAGGCCGAGGAGGGCGGACGGTGAAGCTCCCCTCCCCCTCGAAGGCCCTCGCGATCGGCGCGGGCGTCGTCATCGTCGCCCTGACCGGTGCCGCGTTCTGGCTGTCGTACGCGCACCTGGCCGAGGTCGCCCTCGGGCACGGCCTGCGGCAGGTTCCGGCCCGCGCGTGGGCATGGCCGGCCACCCTGGACCTGTTCATCGTCGCGGGCGAGCTGCTGATGCTCCGGGCCGCGCTGGCGAAGCGGGTCGACCCGTGGGCGATCGGCTTGACCACGGTCGGCTCGCTGGGCTCCATCGTCCTGAACGTGGCCGGGGTGACCGGCACCCGCGACCCGGGCATGGTGCCGGTCCTGGACTACGTCGTCGCGGCGGTTCCGCCCACGGCCGCGCTCCTCGCGTTCGGCGCCCTGATGCGGCAGATTCACCAGGCCCTCGCCGAGCGGGACGAGGTGTGGTCCAAGACCACACCTGCCGCGCCCGAGGTTCCGGCGGAACCGGCTGCCGTCGAGGCGGAACCAGTGTCCCTGGACAAGGTTCCGGCGCCCGTCGCCGAACCTCTGCCGACCGTGCCCGCGCTGCCTGTCCTCGGCCCGTGGACGCCCGTGGCGGAACTCCTCGCGGTACCGGCCGGAACCAGCCGCGACCTGCAAGGTTCGGGGCGCCCAGAACCTCTCCAGGCGGACGGCGAGGAGGCCGAGGAGCACCCGGAACCGCCCCCGGTTCCGCCGGTTCCGCCCACGGCCGACGACGAGCCGGACGAGGTCGAGCTGACCGCGTTCGACCGGCAGGTGGCCGACGCCCGGAACTGGCTCGCCACCGAGCCGGAACTGACCGGAACCGCCATCGGCCAGCGCCTCGGAACCTCCGACGCCTACGGCCGCCGTATCCGCCGCGCCGCCCTCGAACTCCCCGCCGCGACCGCCGGAGGCCCTCGTGTCCGCTGACCGCCTGATCCGCATGGCGCTGCCCAACGGCGGCACCCTCTCCGTGAAGTGCCCGCCCTGGTGCACCCAGCCCCACAAGGAGAACGACTACGCCCACTGGGCGTGGCACGAGGCGCCGGCCATCGCGTTCACCGGCCCGGGGGACTACTACGGCCACTTCGACGACGGCGAGCCGTACGAGGTGATGTGGGCCTGCCTCGCCGCCCAGCCGGACGACACCACCGGCGACTACGGCCAGCCGTACATCTACTTCGACACCCTCAGCGCCGGGGCCGGAGGACGGCTCGACGTCGCGCAGGCGGACGCCTACCTCACCGAGCTGCGGACGTACGTGGACCGGCTCCAGCAGATGCGCGACCGCCTTGCCGAGATCACCCAGCAGGGGGAGAAGTGACCGCCATGAACACCGAGACCACCGTGTACGGCCACGTGGACGACAGCATGGACATGGCCGTCGACTACCTCCGCGACCGCCTCGACTGCACCGAGCCGACCACCGAGCAGTGGGCGCGGGTCCTGGACTGCGGCACGGTCCGCGTCCGTATCCGGGTCGACATCGAGCCGACCGGCCGGACCGCCGAGCAGTACCTCGCCGACGTCATCGCGAGCGACCCGGCCGAGGCCCCGGAGCTGCGCGCCGCGGCGGCCGTGGTCGCGGCCGGCGGGCCCGGCCTGGAGACAGCCCTCACGGTCCTGCGCGCGGCCCTCGCCTGACGGCCCCTCTCCCCCCTCTCTCCGCCCCCTCCCCCGGGGCCTGTAGCCCCTGTAGTCGTCGCAGGTCAGCAGACGCCTACAGGGGCTGCTACAGCTACAGCTACAGGCCCGGCTACACCCGTCGCGAGGCCCCTCCCCCGCCCACTTCCCGGGGAGGGCCCAAGCGGTCCGTTAGACCGGCCTATCGCCGCTGTGACCTGCGGTTCTATCGGCCGCCCTAACAGCCCCTATCAGGCCCCCTGACGGCTCGTCTCCCGGCGGCCCTCCCCCGCGAGCTGAGCCCCTTTCGGGACCCCTGTTGGCGCAGGTCAGGGGCGCCAACACCAACGCCAACAACATCCCGGGGGAGGGGTCCAGAAGGGGGTAGGTGCACGGGCCACCGACAGGATTGTGCAACGAGTTGCAAAAGGCCCCCGAGAGTGGACGCGTGAACGCTCTCGGGGGCCTGCCTTTATGGGACTTTACTTGCGGCGACGAGTTGCTGCCGCAGCCAGCGACATGCGCGTCATATGTGCCTTTCTTAGATTCTCTGCTACCCGAGCGATCTGCTCGTCCGTCGCTCCGGGGTGCATCTCGCGGGCCTTCTTCTCAAAGCGGGCGGCGGCCGCGGCTCGCGCCTTCGCCGTCCGGCTCTGCGGGTCGAGCGTGTTCGCCCAACTCACCTGTGCCGCCAGGCGGGCCCTGAGGGAACGTTCAGCAGGGCTCATTGAAGGCCCGCCCTCTTCTGGATCTGGCCGTGTATCCAGCCGCGCACCTGATCCAGGTCGAACCGCCGGCCGCGGAACACGGTCGGCTCCATCGGGCAGCCCTGCCTCACCCACTGGTTGACCGTCCAGTTGGATACGCCATAGAGGGTCATGAGTTGGGCTGTGGTCAGGAGCGGTGCGAGCCCATTCGGCAGTTTGCCTCGTGTCTCGCTCTTCATCGTCATGCCCCCAGACGTGCCCAGGCCGATAGCCCGCAGCACCACCCGATGGAGCGGATTAAGGGGTGGGGCGGATGGGCGGTCACGTAATGAACCCTGCGGATACCTGCTCGACCGTGGCCTGCCATGACCGCGGGCGAGCAGGAGATCATCGTTTCCAGTCCAGGCGCGGCCGTGGATACCGAGCACGACTGGTCTCGTCCATCCCCGTAGGCCGCTGCGCCCGCGGCCCACACTCGTCCGGCTCGCTGTGCTGGTACGCCGGGGCGTGAGCACCCGTAGCCGCATCGTCAGGGACGGGTTCGCCGCCGCTGAGGATCGGCAGGTCGCAGTAGGTGCACCACTTCACTGGGCGCCCTCCTTCCTGTGGCAGTCGCAGTCGCAGCGGTCCAGCGGGAAGACCTCCGTGGCGCCAGGGGTGCCGGGGGCGACGCGGCCGGTGCGGTCGACGCAGACAGGGTCGAGCTTGCACCACGTGTGCTCGCCGAACTCGCAGTCCGGCCGGACGACCCGGCCGCCCGTCGTCACGGCGGTCACCGAGCTGGCCCCGGGAGGATCCGGTACAGCCACCCGACACCCCGGACCGCTGCGCAGATCCGGTGGGCATAGATGTGCAGGCCGCCCTCGGGGGAGGGGTGGACGCGGATGCAGCAGTCGGCCCCTGGGTTGGGGCACCAGTTGCAGGCGCGTGAGCTGGGGGTGGACGTCGCCATGAGCCGACCGTAGGAGGGCCGGAGAATCACGGCGCCGCGCGATTCTCCGCGATTCTCGGGGTCCCCTCGGGGATTCCCCGTGATGCTCAGGCAGTGGCGAGCGCGGCTCGGGCGCGGGCGCGGGCGATGAGCCGGTGTGCCGACGCCCCGTAGACGGCCGCCTGTTGCAGCCGTTCCCAGATCCGGCCGTACAGGCCGATGCTGTCGGCGTCGTCGAGCCACAGCTCGGCGTGCCAGTCCTCGACGATCACGAGGCGCTCGTCGTACGCCCAGAAACCGCCCGCTGGCGGCAGGGCCAGGGGCGCGCCGAGGGGGACGATGCCGAGGCGGACGGTGTCCAGGCCGATCACGCCGATAAGGCGGTCGAGCTGGGCGGCGAGAACCGGCGGCGGGCAGACGGCGGCGTGGAGAGCGGCCTCCCACAGGACGATGTCGAAGGTCCGGCCGGGCTCGTACAGGAGGGCCTGGCGGTGCAGGCGGGCGCGGACGGCGTCGTCGGTGTCCCGTACGGACTGGTGGAGGTCGCTGTAGCGGGTGAAGACGGCGCGGGCGTAGTCGGCGGTCTGGAGTATCCCGACGACCATGGCCCCTTCCCACGCGCGCAGGTGGGTGGAGCGCTCGTACTCCACGGTGAGGGCGTCCTGCACGGGCCGGTGTCCGGCCGTGAGCTGGCGGCGCCACGAGCGGACCCGAGACTCCAAGCCCTGCACGCGGGCCGCCAGTTCGCCGGCGGCCTCGGGGTGGCCGGCGGCCTCGGCCCAGGCGCGGACGTCGGTGACGGTGGCGGTCTGGCGTCCGGTCTCCAACTTGGACACCTTCGACTGGGTCCAGCCGAGGCGGGCGGCGAACTCGCGGCCCGAGACCAGGCCGCGGAGCTCGCGGAGCCGCGCGCCGAGGGCGACGCGGGACTGCTGGAAGTCGGTCGTCACCCTCCGGACGGTACCGCGTGGTGCCAGGCGGCCTCGCGGATCTGGCAGTACCGCAGCACGTCCACAGGGTTCGTGATGAGCTCGACGCCGGTCATCTCGTCGGCCTGGTCGAAGTGGAGCAGGGCGACGACGCGGGAGTCAAAGAGCCAGAAGTCCTCGGCGGGCAGGCGCAGCTCGTCCGCGCGGGCCCGGGTGAGGGTGCGGATGTCCTCGCCGACGGCACGGTTCCGGCGCGCGTTGTCGGCGAGGTACGCCTGCCCGAGGGTCGGCGGCTCGTCGAGCACGCGGACGCGCTCGAAGCGCTTGCCGAGCGCGGTCTGCTCGCGGCGCTCGCGGCACCACGGGTCGTCGAGGTCCCACTCGACGGGCTCGCCGGCCGTGAAGGCGCGGTAGGTGTCCTGGCGTTCGTCCCAGGCGTACCGGCGGCGGGTCTCCAGCCGCCACGCGGAGTACCTCAGGCTGGTGAACATGCCGTCGAACTCGTCGAACCCGATCCACTGGGGCACGTGCACGGGCTCCTTCGGTCCGAAGTTGGCGAGCAGCTCGCGCGGGACGACGACGGCGTCTTCGTCGGCGGTGAGGTTGTCGAGCTGGGCGAGCTCGGCCGGGTCGGTGACGCGGTCGCCCTGGACGACGTAGGCGCCGGCCTCGGTCTCGTACAGGGTGGGGCAGCCGTTGTTGCCGCTGTTCGTGCCGACCTTGCGCAGGTGCCGTGCCATGGGTTCCCCCTCGGGTCGTAGGTGTGCCGGGACGGTAACCGTAGGAGTCGGCGGCATGCCAGAGGGCCGGAACACGAAGCCGCCCCCTCCGCCGAAGCAGAGGGGACGGCACGAGTTCGACGCTACTCAGGGAGGGCCGTTTTGCCGGAGGCTACGACGTGCGCGCGGTGGGGGACATGAAGGCGAACATGATCTCGTGTCTGGGGCGCACCGTGGTGATGACGCCTCGCTTCTGCTTCATGAGGAGCCCCTCCTTCTCCAGTGCGTTGATGTCGCGTGAGACTGTCTTCTCGTCCTTGTTGGCGTACAGCTGGCCAAGCTCCCCGTTCAGGGTTCGGACGTTGGCCTTGGGTACTCCCTTCGGAGGCAAGGCCAGGAGGAGCTTGCGTTGGCGGGAAACGGCAGGCGTGTCCTTGTTGAGGACCTCGTACACGAAGTTGTGCCAGGCGGTTCCCAGCTGCTGACGCTGAACCTCGATGATCTGTTGGCGGAGGCCGTCGACGAATCCCCTGAGCGCGTACTTGATCAACCCGGTCAGGGAGTACGGTTCGCGGCTGGTCTTGTTGAGCTCCCGGTAGTACGCGGAGCGGGTCCGGTTGTAGTGGTCAGCCAGGACGTGTCCGGCAACGACCGGCGCGCCGGCTTCGCTGAGGAGCTGATATTCGACGAGCCGAGAGGTTCGGCCGTTGCCGTCTTCGAAGGGGTGAATCCACGCGATGTAGAGGTGAGCGAGGATCGCCGAGAGGATGGCTACGGGGCGTTCGTAGTCGCTGCCCTTGGCCTCGCTGCGAAGTTCGGCGAGCCAGTCGCACAGACGATCTATCAGGTAGGTGCAGTCTTCGGCCGGGGCACCTCGGTAGCTGCCCACCACGACGCTGGTGTAGCGGAAATGGCCCGGCGGGACAGCATGGTCGTCCGCAGGCTCAAGGCCCTGTAGTACGAGTTCGTTAAAGCGCCGGATGCGGTCGGCAGTCAGTGGCTCGATCTTCTGGGATACGACGTCGTTCACGATCAGGTTGTATCCGGAGACCACGTTGTCGATCTCCTGCCCCAGGTACTCCTGGGAGGCAGGCAAGTCCAGGTCGTGGTCGACGCGGCGACGGACCTGTTCTTCGGTGAGGGTGTTGCCTTCGATCTGGGTTGTGGCATGGGCACCCTTGGACAGGTAGATGCGACTCAGCTCGTCGGCAAGGTCGGGCTGCAAGGGAACACCGGCGATGTGGTCGATCTTGGAGATGGCTTCACCCAGGAGGAGCCAGCATTCGGCGTCCAACTCCCGATCCAGCCTGAACCTGAAGGTGATCCATGGATGTGTCTCTTCGTATGCCCTTGGCATAGTCTCCCCGCCGATCCGAGAAGAAGCACGTCAGAGTACCTCTACTCGATTATGACCCCGATTTTTGTCCAGTCTACTGGGTCACCTTTTTAACACCAGTGCGGGGGCGCTGGCGATCGGGTGAAGAGTTCGTTAAAGAACGAAGCCGTCCCTCCCGCGCCGCAGCGCAAGAAGGGCGTTCGGTTGTTACACGCCGATCCGGTTGCGCTCCTCGACGAGCGGGTGCGTCGGCTCCGGCTCGATCCCATCCCGGTACATCCGCCCTGCCCACCGTCCACGCGAACGCACAGAGCAGCGACCGGCACGGCGGTCTCGTCGCCGACTGAGGTTAAGGGCACGGCTCTTTCTGTCTGGGACGGCAGCGGCCCGCCCGACGTGACGACGGGCGGGCCGCTGTGGCGGTGGCTGTCTGCCCTTACGCGGTCAGGTCGACTTCGACGATCGCGGACGGCCGCAGGATCTCCAGACCGAACCGGCCCTCGAACCGGAAGCGGACCATGTTCCGCTCGAAGTCCGAGGCGCCCTGACCGCTGCCCAGCGCGTTCGGGTCGTAGATGTTCTCCGACCAGTCCAGGACACCGTCCTGACGGACCTGCAGACGCATCTGGGAGAAGTCCGCCAGGAACGCCGTGCCCGTCGTCGCCGCGTCCGACACCACCACCGGCGCACCCCACAGGCGCCGCGTCGCCGCGTTCACCGCCGGCCCGGCCGGGCCCTGGTAGTAGAACCGGCCCTCGTTGTCCTGGATCAGCTCGAACGTCTCCCAGTCCTCCGGGGTCATCACCCACCCGGCGCCCGCGAGGTAGCCGTGCCGCTCCAGCTTCGTCACGGCCTTCCGCGCGGTCGTCAGCACGTCCGTGTCGAACGGCTGCGACTGGGAGCCGGACACGTTGCCCATGCCGGTCAGGTGCTCGCCGCTGCCCGACCCGTCGATGATCTCGTCTTCGAGGGCGAGGTCGAGGCCGAGGCGCATCTCCTGGTCGATGAACGTGCGCAGCATCCCGATGTCGTCGAGGTCCTGCTTCGCGATCGGCTCCGACAGGTGCGCGATCGTCCGCACCCGGTCGTCGACCCGGGCCAGGGTGTAGATGGACGTCGGCTTCTTCGCGCCCGGCGCGACGACGGTCGCGTTGTTCGTGCGGGTCGTCTGCCGCAGGTAGGCGAACCGGCCGGTCGTGTTCTGCACGTTCGGGATGAGCTGGCGCAGCGACAGGACGGGGATGTCGGAGCGCACCGGCTCCGGGTCGAGCGGCACGTCGACCGCGACCGTGCCGTTCGCGAGGATGCCCTTGTACCCGTCCGGGGCGATCGTCCGCAGCACCGTGTCGCCCCACGTGGTGCCGCCGGACGCCTTCACCCGCGGGTGCACCGCGCCGGCCTTCCGTCCTCCGTGCCGCCCGCCAGTCTGGTAGCCCTCGCCGGCGATGTCGTCGCCCAGGGCCTTGAGCATGTCTCGCTCGTTCGAGGCGCCGGCCTCGGCCGCGGCGATCTGGTCCCGCAGGCTCTTCGCCTCGTTGATCCCCTGGCGCATCGTCGCCAGCTCCGCGGTGGTGTAGTCCCGCTTCTCCGCCGCGACCCGGCGGTCGAGCGTGCCGAGCTCCTCGACGATCGACTTCATCCGCGTGCGCATCTGCTGAACGTTCATGGTGTGTGTCCCTCGGAAGTAGTGATCTCTTCCCGGACGCTCACAGCCGTTGGCCGCGCGAGGCGCTGGCGGAAGGCGAGACGGCCCGGGGGCACCGAACTGAGCGGACACCAGAGATGGCGAAAACCCCGCTCCGAGGGGTCTGCGAGAGGCGGGCGACTTGGCGGCCGGACTGGTTACCGGTGGCCGTCGCCCTGCCCTTTCGCATCCTGCTCACGGAGCGAGGCTGAACTGCGGTCTCTGTGCTGGCCGTCGATCAACCTGCGGCCATTCTACCTGATCGGGCCCACAATCCGGGAGGTTTCCGACCCATCCTGATAGGTGGTCACCTCCACACACGAGCACGTGCACAGCAGGAACACGGTGCGCTGAACCACCGTGCCGTCAGCCTCGACCGACCACACCGCGCTCTCCTTGTCCATCAGCCTGCGGCCGGCCGCATCCGACAGCCACACACCCTCGGGCAGAGCCGCACCGTGCTCCAGCACCGACAGCAGCAGCCGCGTGCCCGCCGGCACGGACCCGTTCAGCGGCCGCAGCCGCATCCCGCTCACCGCTGCCCCCAACGGCGCGCGTCCCAGTCCTGCAGGGCGACCGGGTCACCCTCCACGAACTCCGGCCACCCATCCTGGCCCGTGAGCCCCGTAGGCACCCGTCCAGCCGCCGGCCGGTGCCAGTCGTCCCGCACCTGCTGCTCGTCTTCCTGGTCGCTCATCTCGTCCTCTCCTTCGGTTTCGCCGTACAAGGGGTAGGGGTGTCCGGATCACGGAGCCGGAGGCCCGGGGACCCGGCGCGGTCAACTGGGAAGGCGCGCGCTCAACTGGGAGGCCCCCCCCTCAACGATGTGAGCGTGCAGGCGCCGAGTTGACCGCGGCGGGCCCCTCGGCGTTCGGTCTGGTGATCGCGACACCCCTACCCCCGGCAGCGTCAGCAGTTGGGGTGGGTGGTCTCGCCGGTGAGGGCGTGGACGGAGTCGAGGGGGAACCGGCAGACGGTGCAGCGGCCCGATTCGGGAGTCACGTTCGGTGACGGCGCTGGGGTGTCAGTCCCAGTCGCGCCATCATTGGCGCCATTCGCGCCAGGGCTTGAGGCTTGGCGCGAATGGCGCGACTGTGGCGCGGATGCCGGAGCGTCTTCACTCTCCGTGTCGACGGTCAGGGACTCGATCCGCCAGACGGCACCCTTGCCGAACCCTGCTCGGGCAGAGACGACGCCGGCCTTACGCATAGCGCGCTGCAGGGTCCGCTCGGAGATGTCGTCGGCGGCGGCAGCCTTCTTCACGTCCTTCGCAGGTGCCTCGCCGCCCTTGTCCATGAGGTAGCCGCGCAGCCACTCGGCGGCCTCGTCGCGCTCGCCGCGGTCGGGGTCGCTGCCCTGCGCGAGGATGTCCTGCACGCTGCGGGTGGCCTCACCCAGGAACACGAACCGGCCGACGTGCGCCGGGCCCTTTTTCGTGGGCACTTCGGCCGACTCGATGTTGTAGGCGAGCGACGGGAGGTCGGACCGGCCGAGGCTGTTCTTCGCCTGGGTCATGACGCGGCAGTCGTTGTCGTCGTCGCGGGCGAACCCGAAGACGGCCCGGGGCACGTTCTTGAATGCCCCGGAGCCGGTGATGAGGGAGGCGGGGTCGGTGCCCGCGCCCTTGCCGAAGTGGGCGATGCCGAGGAGGACGGCGCCGGTGCGGTCGGCCATGCGGGCGAGGGGGTCGAGGGCGGTGCGGACGTCGCGTTCGCGGTGGGTGTCGATGCCCTTGCCGATGCACGACATGAGCGGGTCGAGGACCACCAGGGCGACGCCGTGTTCCTTGATGGCCGCCTCCATCAGGGAGTTGTCCTGCGGGAGGCTGAGGGTGGTCTCGCCGTACTCGGCCTCGACCGCCTCGACGCGGTATACGAGGTCGAGGTCGGCGCCGGCGCCGATGAGGCGGGGGACGATGGTTTGCTTCCACGAGTCCTCGACGGCGACGTAGAACACGGCCCGGGGCTTCCCATGGAAGTTGCCGGGAAGGGTGCCGCGGGTGACGTGCGCAGCCATCCACATCCCGAAGGACGACTTGCCGGTGCCCTCGCGGCCGGCGGCCACCGACAGGGCGCCCGCCGGTACGCGGCCCTCGCCGTCGTCGAGCCACGCCCACACGACCGGCTCGGGCTCGATGTCCGAGGCGCGGGTGAGGCGGAGCGCCCGGCGGGGCGCCACCGGGGTGTCGAGGTCGGACCAGTCGACGCCGTTGGCCGACAGGCCGGGGGCGCCGTCGAGGCCGGCCGCCAGGATCTCGCCCGGCGGTAGGCTCATGGAGTCGTACGAGGTGGTCACGTGATGTTCTCCTGGCCGTGGACGAGGTAGCGGCCGGGCTGTCCGGGGATGGCGATCGGGGGCCATCCGGGGGTTGCTCGGAGCTGGTGCGGGGGGCGGTTGTGCGCGCGGTCAGCGGCCGCGCGGCGTTCTTCGGCGGTGCGCCGGGCGGCGAGGGTGCGGCCGAGGGTGGCGGCGTACGCGTTGGCGTCGGCGGTGATGTCCCGCCACCACGCCTCGGGGTCGTTGTCCATGAGCCAGTCGAGGCGCTGACGTTCGGCCTCGGCCCGGCGGTGCAGCTCGGCGGCCTCCAGGGTGGCCGCGTAGCAGCGCGGGTCCTTCGGGTTGAGCTGGAGCCACGCGGGGGTGCCGTACGCGGGCCAGGTGTCAACGCCGAGGGCAGCGACCTGGGTCTCGGCCCGGAGAGCGGTGATGTCACCGGGGCTGACGCCATCCGGTACGGCGCGCAGGGAGCGCCCCCGCCCGGCGTCGGCAAGTGCATTCACCCGACGCTGCTCGTGTGGCACGATGTTGGGAGACCCGCCGCTCTGCTGGTCCTTCGGAAACGCCCCGGCTTCCCTCCGGGGCGTTCCTGCGTTCTGGGTCACGCTGCCGTCCCCCCGCTCACCGTGCGCGCGTTCAGCCACGCTTCGACGGCGCTGCGGCGATACTTGATGCGCCCGCCCTTGCCGGGGGTCTGCTTGATGTAGGCGGGGCCCTGTCCGGTCCACCGCCAGTTCGCCAGCGTCTGCGGGCTGAATCCGTATGCCGCGTGTACCTGCCTCGGCGTCAGGAGCTGATCAGTCATTTCACACCTCGCGTGAGTTGTTTTGGGACTCACATGAAGCTAGATTCGTCCCATGACAAGGACAGTAACAGACAGTCCGGGGCTCTTGAAGCTCCGTCCGGCTCCTAAAATCGCTCTCATGACTGAGCAGCCCAGGACGAAGACGCAGATCACCGACCCCACCGGCCGGGCCGTTGCCGTCAATATTCGGCGGCTCCGCGACCTGCGCGGGCTCTCGACCTATGACCTGTCCGCCAAGCTCAAGGCGGCTGGTCGGCCGATCGCGCCCTCGGCCATTGCAAAGGTGGAGCGGGCCGAACGACGCGTTGATGTCGGAGACATGGCGGCCTTCGCCGTCGCCCTCGGCGTGTCCCCCGCAGCCCTCCTCGTACCGCTCACCTCCTCCGGAGAGGACGAGGTGGAGGTAACGGGCGCCGGGGCCGTCGCAGCAGCGGACGCATGGGCATGGGCCAGTTCTCGGCGCCCGCTGCGCCTCTCGGAGCAGGGAGCCTCTACCGAACTCCTGGAATACCAGCTCTACGGTCTCCCGGCCTGGACCCGCGAGCTGTGGACGCACCTCCGGCAGATCGACGAGCTGACAGGGCTGCCTCCGCGACGGGTGGGCGCGGTTCTCGACGGCCTGCTCGAAGAGCTGGAACGAGATCGGGAGGCTGGCCAGGATGGCTAGGGTCTGGATCGAGGACCGGGAGAACCACGAGGACTACCGAGAGTCCATGGCCAAGTGGCAGGAGGCGAAGCGCGCCGGCAGCAAGCGACAGCCGCCCGGCCGGTGGCGGGTCCGCTGGTACGGCCCGGACGGTAAGGGCAAGGCGAAGACGTTCGGGAAGCTGCCCCAGGCCGAGGCCGAGGTGCACGCGATCACGGCCCGGCTCGACAAGGGCTCGTACCGTGACCCCCGTTCGGGGAAGGCCGCTACGTCCCTCGTGGCCGAGGAGTGGTTCAAGACCCTCCGCAAGCAGTCCCGGCGGACGAAGAACGACTACCGCGAGCTGCTCGACCTGTACGTGATCCCGAAGTGGGGCGACTGGCAGGTCGCGGCGATCCAGTGGGACGACGTGTCCGCATGGGTCGACGACCTGATCAACAAGCCCGGCGCATCCGGCAAGCCCCTGAGCCCGGGGCGGATCGCCAAGACGTTCTACGTCTTCGGCGGCGTGATGAAGCACGCCATCAGGACGCACCGGATCGCCGTGAACCCGGCCAGCGAGCACACGCTGCCCCGGCCGTCCGAGGAGGACGAGCACGTCTACCTGACGCACGACCAGGTCGAGGCTCTGGCCGAGGCGTCCGGCCCGTACCGGCTCCTCGTCCTGGTCCTCGCGTACAGCGGCATCCGCTGGGGCGAGGCCATCGCCATCAAGGCCGCCCGGCTCAACGTGGACACGCGCCGCATCCGGATCGTGCAGGCGTACTCCGACGTGAAGGGCAAGCTCGAAGCGGGGCCGGTGAAGAACCACGAGAAACGGTCCGTCCCGGTGCCGCGGTCGTTCGCCGAGGAGCTGCGCCCGCTCTTGGACGGACGGAAGCGCGAGGACCTCGTGTTCACCGCGCCCGAGGGCGGGCCGCTGCGGTACCGGAACTTCCGCCAGCGGGCGTTCGACAAGGCCGTCGTCGAGGCCGGCCTCGGGGACCTCGGCATCACGCCGCACAAGCTCCGGCACACGGCCGCCTCGCTCGCCATCGCGGCCGGCGCCGACGTGAAGGTGGTGCAGACGATGCTGGGCCACAAGTCCGCGGCGATGACGCTGGACGTGTACGGGCACCTGTGGCCGGACCGGCTCGACGAGGTCGCGGACGCGCTCGACAAGGGCCGTCTCGCCGCACTGGAGCGGCGGGGAGCGGTGCTCGCCGCGTAGGGCCAGAAGATCCAGCGTGTACGGAATGCGTACTGCCCGCCAGGATGACCCCGGCGGGCAGTCGCATGTATACCCACTCTGAGCAGGCACTTTTCCTACAGAGCCCCCTGTCGGGTTCGAACCGACGACCCCCGCTTTACAAGAGCGGTGCTCTGGCCAGCTGAGCTAAGGAGGCAGCCCGTGCAGTGTATCCAACGACGCTCCCGTGGTGGTCGGGAATCTCACGGGGCGGGGAGTGCTGACAGATCCCCCTGCGGCAGGTAGCGTCACCCGTGGTTCACCCAGGTGGACTAGACCTCAATCCTTCCTTTACTCGGATCGTCCGGCACGTTCCTGCCGGTGAAGGGACACATCACCATGGCCTCCGTCACGTTCGACAAGGCGACCCGGGTGTACCCCGGTGCCACCAAGCCCTCCGTCGACCAGCTCGACATCGAGATCGCCGACGGCGAGTTCCTCGTCCTCGTCGGGCCCTCCGGCTGCGGCAAGTCGACCTCCCTGCGCATGCTCGCCGGTCTGGAGGACGTCAACGGCGGCTCCATCCGCATCGGTGACCGCGACGTCACGCACCTGCCGCCCAAGGACCGGGACATCGCCATGGTGTTCCAGAACTACGCGCTCTACCCGCACATGACCGTCGCCGACAACATGGGCTTCGCGCTCAAGATCGCCGGCGTCAACAAGGCCGACATCCGCGCCAAGGTCGAAGAGGCCGCGAAGATCCTCGACCTCACCGAGTACCTCGACCGCAAGCCGAAGGCGCTCTCCGGCGGTCAGCGCCAGCGCGTCGCCATGGGCCGCGCCATCGTCCGCGAGCCGCAGGTCTTCCTCATGGACGAGCCGCTGTCGAACCTCGACGCCAAGCTCCGCGTCTCGACCCGCACCCAGATCGCCAGCCTCCAGCGCCGCCTGGGCATCACCACGGTCTACGTCACCCACGACCAGACCGAGGCCCTCACCATGGGCGACCGCGTCGCCGTCCTCAAGGACGGTCTGCTCCAGCAGGTCGACACCCCGCGCAACATGTACGACAGGCCCGCGAACCTCTTCGTCGCCGGCTTCATCGGCTCCCCCGCCATGAACCTCGTCGAGGTCCCGATCACCGACGGCGGCGTGAAGTTCGGCAACAGCGTCGTCCCGGTCTCCCGCGACGCCATCGCCGCCGCCTCCGCCAACGGCGACACCACCGTCACCGTCGGCGTCCGCCCCGAGCACTTCGACGTCTCGGGCCCGACGAGCAAGGACGGCCTCGCCGTCACCGTCAACGTCGTCGAGGAGCTCGGCTCCGACGGCTTCGTCTACGGCTCCACCCGCGTCGGCGGCGAGGACAAGGACCTGGTCGTCCGCGTCGGCGGCCGCGACGTCCCCGCCAAGGGCTCCACGCTCCACGTCGTGCCCCGCGCCGGCGAGCTGCACGTCTTCTCCACCTCCACGGGCGCCCGCCTCAGCGACTGACCCGTAGACGATCAGAAGATCAGACGATCCAGCGGCCCCGCGTCCACCCGGACGCGGGGCCGTTCGGCCATTCGGCCCCCATAGAGGGGTTTACAGCGGGAAACCCCGGCATTCCGGGGCCGTACCCGGCCAAAAGCACTCCCCGCGTCAACACGGAATTCGAAAAGCCGCCTCGAACCATCCCCCGCGAGAGTGACTAAATGTCGCCATATCATTACCGCCCGCTACGCTCGCCTGCGTGACCCACTCTGCCCGCCGAATCGGCCGCTCCCTCGCCCTCGTCCTGCCCGTCGTCCTGGTGCTCTCGGGAACGCTCGCGGTGTCCGCCGTTCCGTGGGCCGGCCAGGACTCCGCGACCCAGCTCACGGCCTCCTCCAAGGACGTCTCCGCGCCCGCCAAGTCCCGTGCCCCGCAGGACGTCCTGCGCGACCAGCTCCTCGCCGAGCTCCGGGCGAAGGACCCCGGCACCGCCCTCACCCACCTCCAGCGCGAGGTGGAGAACCGGCCCTCCCTCGCCCGGCACTGCATGTCGATCGCCCGCGACCTCGGCCGCGCCGCCGTCCAGCGCTACGGCCCCGCCCGCGCCCAGTCCTTCTCCCGCCCCGTCTGCGACACCTCGTTCGCGACCGGCGTCATGCGCGCGAGCTGAGCCCCGTCACCGTACGCACCGGGCCCCCGGCACGTACGCCGCGCACACCGGGACCCGCACCCCGCGAACCGGTCCCCGTGGCGCGGTGCCCGAGCGCCGGGCGCCTATCGTGCCCGTATGCACTCCACTCCGACGCAGGCCGTGGTCCTGGCGGGCGGCCAGGGCTCGCGGCTGCGCCCCTACACCGACGACCGTCCCAAGCCGATGGTCGAGATCCCGGGCACCGGGACCCCGATCATCGGCCATCAGCTTTCCTGGCTGGCCGCCGAGGGCGTCACCCACGCCGTCGTCTCCTGCGGCCACCTCGCCGAGGTGCTCCAGGAGTGGCTCGAAGACGCCGACCTGCCCCTGAAGGTGACGACGGTCGTCGAGACCGAGCCCCTGGGCCGCGGCGGCGGCCTCAAGTACGCCGCCGCGCGCCTCCCCTCGCCCGACGAGCCCTGGTACGCCACCAACGGCGACATCTGGACCCGCTTCTCGCTGCGCGAGATGGCCGCCTTCCACGCCGAGCGCGACGCCCTCGCCACCCTCGCCCTGGCCCGCCCCCGCATCCCGTGGGGCGCCGTCGAGACCGACACCTTCGGGCACATCACCGACTTCATCGAGGCGCCGCCGTCGCCGTTCCTCATCAACGCCGGCGTGTACGTCTTCTCCGCCGACTTCACCGGGCTCCTGCCCGACCTCGGCGACCACGAGCGGACCACCTTCCCCCGCCTCGCCCGCGAGCAGCGCCTCGCCGGCTTCCCGCTACCCCAGGGGGCGTACTGGCGGGCCATCGACACCGCCAAGGACCTCACCGAGGCCGCCAAGGAACTGGCCGCCCAGAGGGCCTGACACGCCCACGACCCGGGACGCACCGACCCGGGACGCACCGGCCAGGGACGCACCGGCCCAGGACGCACCGGCCCCGGGACGCACCGGCCCCGGGCGTACGAGAAGGGCGGCACCGCGCAGAAGCGGTGCCGCCCTTTCTCCTTGCTCCGTGCGGGACTCAGCCCAGCAGGCCGCCGATCGGGTTCCGGGCGCCGCCGTCCCCGCCGCCGCTCGTCGTCGAGCCGCCCTCCGACGGGGTGCCGGTCGAGCCGGTCGAGCCCGTGGAGCCGCCGCTCGACGTGCCGCCCGTGCTGCTCGGGGTGTCGCTGGTGGACGGCGGGGGCTCCGGATTCGACCGCGTGGGCGTACGGCCGCCGGAGCCGCCGGTCCCGGTGCCGACGCCCTGCGTGGCGGTCGGGCGCTGCTCCTGGGTCCGGGTGGACCCGCGGGTCGGCTCGGCCGGGGTGTCGTCCGTCGCCTCCTGGGTCCGCTCGGTCTCCACCGGGGCCTCGGCCGTCTTCTCGGCGGTCGCGGCCGGCTTGGGCGTGGTGGACGCCGGCCTGGAGGAGGCGTCGCCGCGCGGCTCCTGGAGCGGGCGGCCGGGGAGGTGGTTGATCGGGTCGTCGTTGGGGCCCGGGACGGTGACCATCTCGGTGGAGCGGACCGCGCCGCCGAGGACGGAGCCGACGAGGAGGGTGAGGCCGACGACGACGGCGGCGAGGAGGGAGCCGCGGCGCAGCACCCGGCGGCGCAGGTCCAGGAGGTCGGCGCGGGGGCCGAGGGTGCGCCAGGCCTCCCCGGCGAGGCGGCCGTCGAGGGAGTAGACGGGGGCGCCCGCCATGATCAGCGGCGTCCAGGCGGCCAGGTAGATGATGTCGGCGGAGTCGTAGACCGGGACGCTCTTCCAGCTGACGGTGAGCAGCAGCGCGGCGGAGAGCAGCGCGCCGACGACGGCGGCGACGCGCTGCCAGAGTCCGAGGACCGTGAGGACGCCGACGACGACCTGGAGGAAGGCGACGGTGAGTCCGGCGCCGACGGGGTGCTGGAGGGCGAAGTCGCGGAGCGGTTCGGCGAGGGCCCAGGGGTGGAGGGAGTTGAGCCACTTCACCATGGAGCCGCGCTCGCCGCCGTCGAAGTAGACGGGGTCGCAGAGCTTGCCCATGCCCGCGTAGACGGAGATGAGGCCGAGGAAGACGCGGAGCGGGAGGAGGACGACGCCGAGGTTCATCCGGCGGCCGGGGTAGTAGGCGTGCCGGACGGAGTCCTGTCCGTGCCGCCGCTCGGCCCGGCCCTGCCGCTCCCCCTCGTCCCCGTACGACTCGTCCCCGTACGACTCGTCCCCGTACGACTCGTCCCCGTACGACTCGTCCCCGTACGGCGCCTCCGGCTCGGGCCGCGGCTCGTACAGGTCGTCGTAGGCGCCCTCGGCCCGCCGCATCGGGGGCAGCAGCGGCGCGGCCCCGGCGGGCACCACGGGGGTGGGCATGGTGTCGCCGATGCCGGGGATCGCCTGGGTGGCGCCCGCGTCCGGGCCGCCGTGCCCCCCGTGCCCGCCGACCGGTTCGAGCGTGGCGACGGAGGACTCGCGCACGGCCTGGAGGAGGCCGGTCGCGCCCGGCGTGGACTTCCCGGTCCACACGACGGGTCGCCGGCGCGGGCCGCCGCCCGCCCGGGCCCCCGCTCCGGACAGGGCCGCGGTACGGGCGCCGGCGGCGAACTTCGGCTGCGGGGCCGGCGCGAGCCGCACACGGAAGCTGGCGTGGTTCACGATCACCTGGGCGGGATCGGAATCCACCTTGACCATGCTCAGCGGGGGCTGATCGTCGAACCCCGGCCGGGGCGTTCTGGTGTCCACACTCATCTAACCGAGTGATCCGGGTTTAGGACACTGCCTTGACGGCCCGCAAATGTCCGAGACCCGTCAAGATCAACGCCACGGCCGGGGCCGGGGGCACTACGGAGGGTTCAGGGACCCGTCAGCCCCTGCGGCGGCGGGCCGCCTCGTACAGCACGACACCGGCGGCGACACCGGCGTTGAGCGACTCGGCGCCGCCCGGCATCGGGATGCGGACGAGGAAGTCGCAGGTCTCGCCGACGAGCCGGGACAGGCCCTTGCCCTCGGAGCCGACGACGATGACGACCGGGCCGGACAGCGCCTCCAGCTCGTGGACCTCGGTGTCGCCGTCCGCGGACAGGCCGACGACCGTGAGACCGGCCTTCTGGTACTGCTCCAGACAGCGGGTCAGGTTGGTGGCGCGGGCGACCGGGGTGCGGGCGGCGGTGCCGGCCGAGGTCTTCCAGGCTCCGGCGGTCATGCCGGCCGCGCGCCGCTCGGGGACGACGACGCCGTGGCCGCCGAAGGCGGAGACGGAGCGGACGACGGCGCCGAGGTTGCGCGGGTCGGTGACGCCGTCGAGGGCGACGATCAGCGGGTCGTCGTGGTCGTCGAACGCGGCGGCGGCCAGGTCCTCGGGGTGCGCGTACTCGTACGGCGGGACCTGGAGGACGAGGCCCTGGTGGTTCAGGCCGTTCGTCATCCGGTCCAGCTCGGGGCGCGGCGCCTCCATGATGTGGATGTTGCCGCGGCCGGTGGCGAGGTTCAGGGCCTCGCGCACGCGCTCGTCGTTGTCGATGAACTGCTGGACGTACAGGGTCGTGGCGGGCACGCCGTCGCGCAGGGCCTCGAAGACCGGGTTGCGGCCGACGACCATCTCGGACTGGCCCTTGCCGCCGCGGCGGACGACGGGCTTGCGCTTGGCCGCCTGCCGGGCCATCGCGTTGGAGACGCGGTACGCCTTGTGGCCCTTGCGGTCCTCGGCCCTGGGCGTCGGGCCCTTGCCTTCGAGGCCCTTGCGCCGCTGGCCACCGCTGCCGACCGTCGCACCCTTCTTGTTCGACGTGCGGCGGTTCCTGCGCTGGCTGTTCCCGGCCATGACTACCTGATTTCCTCTGCTGACGTACGAAGTCTGTAACTGAAGTGTGCCGCCCGGAGGTCCGAGCGGCACGTCTTCTAACGGTTGCCCAGCGTCCAGCGGGGGCCGTCGGGGCTGTCCTCGATGGCGAGGCCGGACTGGCCCAGCTGGTCGCGGATCGCGTCCGCGGTCGCCCAGTCCTTCCGCTCGCGCGCCGACTCGCGCTGCTGGAGCACGAGCCGTACGAGGGTGTCGACGACGCCGTGGAGCTCCTCGCCGCCGCCGGACTCCTCGGCCCACCGCGGGTCGAGGGGGTCCAGGCCGAGGACGCCGAGCATGGCCCGGACCTCGGCGAGACGGGCGATGGCCTCGTCCTTGTCGTCCGCGGCGAGGGCGCTGTTGCCCTGGCGGACGGTGGTGTGGATGATCGCGAGCGCGTGCGGCACGCCCAGGTCGTCGTCCATGGCCTCGGCGAAGGCCGGCGGCACCTCGGCGGCGGGGGCGACGGGCGCCCCGGCCTTCTCGGTGGCGCGCTGGACGAAGCCCTCGATGCGGGCGAACGCCGACTCGGCCTCGCGCAGGGACTCCTCGCTGTACTCGATCATCGAGCGGTAGTGCGGGGTGCCCAGGTAGTAGCGCAGGACGATGGGGCGCCAGTTCTTCACCATCTCGGACACGAGCACGCTGTTGCCGAGCGACTTCGACATCTTCTCGCCGCTCATGGTGACCCAGGCGTTGTGCACCCAGTACTGCGCGAACGCGTCGCCGAAGGCCTTGGCCTGGGCGATCTCGTTCTCGTGGTGCGGGAAGATCAGGTCGAGGCCGCCGCCGTGGACGTCGAAGGCGGAGCCCAGGTACTTGTGGGCCATGGCCGAGCACTCCAGGTGCCAGCCGGGACGGCCGCGGCCCCACGGCGTCTCCCAGTCGGGCTCGCCCGGCTTGGTCGCCTTCCACATGGCGAAGTCGCGCGGGTCGCGCTTGCCGGAGACGCCCTCGTCGGGCTGGCGCAGGTCGTCGATGTCCTGGTTGGACAGCTCCAGGTAGCCCGGGAAGGAGCGCACGTCGAAGTAGACGCTGCCGTCCGCCTCGTAGGCGTGGCCGCGCTCGATGAGGCCGCGCATCATCTCGATCATCTCGGGGACGTGCCCGGTGGCGCGCGGCTCGTAGGTCGCCGGCAGGCAACCGAGGGCGTCGTAACCGGAGTTGAACGCGCGCTCGTTCTCGTACCCGATGGACCACCAGGGGCGGCCCTGCTCGGCCGCCTTCGCGATGATCTTGTCGTCGATGTCGGTGACGTTGCGAACGAAGGTGACGTCGTAGCCGCGGTACTCGAACCAGCGGCGCATGATGTCGAAGTTCAGCCCCGACCGGATGTGGCCGATGTGCGGGGCCGCCTGGACGGTGGCGCCACAGAGGTAGATCGAGACACAGCCCGGTGTGAGCGGGGTGAAGTCACGGATCTGCCGGGCGCTGGTGTCGTACAGGCGAATAGTCACCCCTCCAGGGTAGTGGGCGTGTGGTGGTGCCCCGCGACCTGTTCCCGGCCACGGGGCACGTTTTTCGTCGCCCCTACTTCCGTACGGGGTCCTGCGCGGGCTTCCGTACGGGGTAGACGAGCGCGGTCGCCAGGGCGGCGAGGCCCTCGGCGCGGCCGGTGAGGCCGAGGCCGTCGGTGGTGGTGCCGGAGACGGAGACCGGCGCGCCGGCCGCCTCGCTCAGCGCCTTCTGCGCCTCGTCGCGCCGCTTGCCGACCTTGGGGCGGACGCCGACGACCTGCACGGCGACGTTCCCGATCTCGTACCCCTCGGCGCGGACGATCCGGGCGGCCTCGGCGAGCAGGGTGGTGCCGGAGGCGCCGGACCACTCGGGGCGCGAGGTGCCGAAGTGGGCGCCGAGGTCGCCGATGCCGGCGGCGGAGAAGAGGGCGTCGCAGGCGGCGTGGGCGGCGACATCGCCGTCGGAGTGCCCGGCGAGTCCGTACCCGTCGCTCTCGGATTCGTCCCAGAGGAGGCCCGCGCACCACAGTTCCCGGCCCTTCTCGAAGGCGTGGACGTCGGTGCCGATGCCGGTGCGGGGGAGGTTCATCGGCTCAGAAGCCATCGTTGGCCCTCCTGCGGGCGAGTACGGCCTCGGCGAGGACGAGGTCGAGGGGGCGGGTCACCTTGAAGGCCTCTTCGTGGCCGGGCACGACGACGACGGGCGCGCCGAGCTTCTCGACCATGCCGGCGTCGTCGGTGGCGCCCTCTCCGGCGAGGGCGACGGTGGCGTGGGCGTTCACGAGGGTGTCGCGGTCGAAGCCCTGCGGGGTCTGGACCGCGCGGAGGCGGGCGCGGACCGGGGTGGCGACGACCTGCTCGGGGTCGCCGGGCCTCTCCGCCGGCTCGACCTCCTTGACGGTGTCGGCCACGCGCAGTGCGGGGACGACGGCGACGGCCCCGTCCCGTACGGCCTCGATGACGGCGTCCACGGTGTCGACGGGGACGAGCGGGCGGGCCGCGTCGTGGACGAGGACGGTGGTGAGGCCCTCGGGGAGCGCTTCGAGGCCGAGGCGGACGGACTCCTGGCGGGTGTCGCCGCCGGGGACGACCAGGTAGTCGGTCCTCTCGGGGAGGGCGTGGGCGTCGAGGAGGTTCTTGACCTCGGCGGCGCCGTCGGGGGGCGCGACCACGACGACGAGCGAGACCGCGCGGGAGGCGGCCATCGCGCGGACGGCGTGGACGAGCATGGGGGTGCCGTTCAGCGCGCGCAGCGCCTTGGGGGCGCCCGGGCCGAGGCGTACGCCCCGTCCGGCCGCCGGGATCACGACGGCGGTACGACTGGGACGCGCTTCGTCTGACATCGGTTGCACTCCGGCAGGTTTGTTTCCGCGGCCGACATGGGTATGGCACTCACCGTGCCGGACGCTCCGCCTTGACCGGGCCCTTTCCGTGACGACGGTCGAGGCGTTGCCGCCCAGCACAGGGGGTTCGGACGTACGCATCGGGGAACCGGTACGTGGTACGCATCAGGTTTCTGTACGTATCAGGCTTTCGTACGTGTCCGGGTTCTGTCAGGGTTCGGCGTACAGGACCCGGACGCGTCCGGGGACTTCGTACGCGAACCGTACGCGAACATGCCGCAGCGCCCGGCGACAGCGCTGTGTGGATCACAGCACGCCAGCGGGCACCGCGGCATCGCTTCACTTGAGGAACGCGCTCCGGTGTGGCCGGACCACGCTCAGGACGCGAGGACCTCGTCGAGGAGAGCCTCGGCCTTGTCCTCGTTCGTGTTCTCCGCGAGGGCCAGCTCGCTGACCAGGATCTGCCGGGCCTTGGCGAGCATGCGCTTCTCACCTGCGGAGAGACCCCGCTCGCGCTCGCGCCGCCACAGGTCGCGCACCACTTCGGCGACCTTGATGACGTCGCCGGAGGCGAGCTTCTCGAGATTTGCCTTGTAGCGACGGGACCAGTTCGTCGGCTCCTCGGCGTACGGCGCGCGCAGCACCTCGAAGACCCGGTCCAGCCCGTCCTGACCGACCACGTCGCGGACCCCGACGAACTCCGCGTTGTCCGCCGGCACGCGGACCGTCAGGTCACCCTGCGCGACCTTGAGCACCAAGTAGGTCTTGTCCACGCCTTTGATCTGGCGAGTTTCGATGGCCTCGATCAGCGCGGCCCCGTGATGGGGATAGACCACGGTGTCGCCAACCTTGAACGTCATGTGACAGGTACCCCTTCCGTGGCTATCCAGAGTAACACGGATACGGCTTCTTCTGAATGGCGTTTTCGCAGGTCAGGGCATATCTCAGGGCTTGACAACAGCGACGCGGACGTGCTGCGGAGAGCTTCCGGAAGGGGGTATTCGCAGGTCGGAGCGGCTGTGCGGACGGAGAGAAACGCGCACGTTACACCTACCCGGGCTTCCGGGAAGAGGGAGTGATGTCCTGGTTTGTCTGGTTCGGAGTGGCCTTCTTCACGTACTCCGTTCGAGGATCGGTCACCCGTACGGATGCATCGTGGGGCGATTCCCGAAATTGATCAGCCGAGATCGGCCGACATCGGTCCGGGATTTCCCGGAGGGACGGCTCCGGGGAATGCGGGGCGGGCCCCGAATTGATCAAGGCGGTTATGTGAACAACGGGTCAATGGGTCGTGATCCGGCCACGCGGAGCGACGGGGGGCGGGAGCGGTCGGGGCGGTCGGAGGCGGGTGCGGCCGGTTAGGGCCTGTCCGGCGGATCATGGCCGGGGCCGCGACGCCTGGCACGGCACCTCGCCGCGTTGCCGAAACGTCCCGATAGCTCCGCTATCGAGCCGCTCCGGCGCCTTGCGAGGCACCGCACCAGACGCCGCGACCTGTCCGACCCTGATCCGCCGGACAGGCCCTAGGGGCGGGTCGGGTGCGGGACGGAGAGTGCGGCTCGGTAACCTGAAGCGCGCTGACACGCCTTCAGTCGGCGCCTGGTCCTCACACCCGTCCGTACGTCCTAGGAGATGCCGCCGCCGTGAGCCGCAGCCTTCGACGCGGCGCCCTCGCCGCCACCGCCATCGTGTTCTCCGTCGCCGCCCTGTCCGCCTGCGGTGCGGGCAACGACGCGCAGACCCTCCAGATCCGTCCGGACAACGCCGCCGTCACCGTGGACGACGTCAAGATCCAGAACGCCCTGGTCATCACGCAGCCCGAGACCGGCGTCAAGGGCCCGGCCGCCGTCTCGGCCACGGTCTTCAACGGCGGCTCCCAGCCGCAGACCCTCGACGCGATCACCCTGCCGGGTTCGAGCGCGACCGTGAAGCTGACGCCGGCCGGTGGCACCGGCGCGGTCACCGTCCCGGCCGGCGGCTCCGTCGTCATCGGCGGCGCGGGCAACGCCACCGCCGTGATCGAGAACGGCACCGAGTCCGCCCGCCTCGGCGACGCGCAGAAGGTCGTCTTCAAGCTGAGCAGGACCGGCGAGGTGGGCCTGGAGGCCTTCGTCGTCCCCGCGAAGGGCTACTTCACGGAGTTCGGCCCGGAGGTCGTCCCCGCTCCCCCGGCCGCCACGCCGACCGCCTCGGCGACGCCGTCGGGCGAGGCCGGGCACGGTGCTGAGCCCGGCGCCGAGCACGGCACGGAGGGCTCCGCGACGCCGACGGGCGAGGCGAGCCACGCGGCCGGCCACTGAGCGCCGTACCCGCCCGTACGTGAAAGGGGCACCCCCTCGGAGGGGGTGCCCCTTTCACGTACGAACTCGGATACCGGCGAACTCGGATGCCGGGGCTGTCTACGGCTCGAACTTGTAGCCCAGGCCCCGGACCGTCACCAGGTAGCGCGGGGCGCCCGGGTCCGGTTCGATCTTGGCGCGCAGGCGCTTGACGTGGACGTCGAGGGTCTTGGTGTCGCCGACGTAGTCCGCGCCCCAGACCCGGTCGATGAGCTGCATGCGGGTGAGCACGCGGCCCGCGTTGCGCAGCAGCATCTCCAGGAGGTCGAACTCCTTCAGGGGCAGGTCGACCTTGCCGCCGGAGACGGTGACCACGTGCCGGTCGACGTCCATGCGGACCGGGCCGGCCTCCAGGGCCGCCGGGGTGACCTCCTCCGGCTCGCCGCGGCGGCGGAGCACCGCGCGGATGCGGGCGACCAGCTCCCGCGAGGAGAAGGGCTTGGTCACGTAGTCGTCGGCCCCTATCTCCAGGCCGACGACCTTGTCGATCTCGCTGTCCTTGGCGGTCACCATGATCACCGGGACGTTCGAGCGGCCGCGCAGCTGGCGGCACACCTCGGTACCGGGAAGGCCCGGAAGCATCAGGTCGAGGAGGACGAGGTCGGCTCCGTTGCGCTCGAACTCGTCGAGGCCGTCGGGCCCGGTCGCCGCGACGGCGACCTCGAAGCCCTCTTTGCGGAGCATGTACGACAGGGCGTCGCTGAAGGATTCCTCATCCTCGACGACGAGCACTCGGGTCACGGAAGGACCTCCGGGGCGGGAAGCGGTTCGGTCATGAGATCGGGGGCGGGGGAGGCGGGCCGGCGGTCCCGTGCGGAGCCCGCCTCGGGCAGCCGCAGGGTGAAGGTGGAGCCCTGACCCTCGGTGCTCCAGACGGTGACCTCCCCGCCGTGCGAGGCGGCCACGTGCTTCACGATGGCGAGGCCCAGGCCCGTGCCGCCGGTGGCACGGGAGCGGGCGGGGTCGACGCGGTAGAAGCGCTCGAAGACGCGCTCCTTGTCCTTGTCGGGGATGCCGATGCCCTGGTCGGTGACGGCTATCTCGATGAGGTCGCCGCCGGGCGCGGCGACCTTGCGGGCCGCGACGCCGACGCGGGTGTGGGCCGGTGAGTAGTTGACGGCGTTCTCGACGAGGTTGCCGAGGGCGGCGGCGAGCTGGCCGCGGCTCCCCCAGACCCGCAGGCCGGCCGCGCCGCCCTCCCGTCGCCCACCACCCTGCTCGGGCCCTTCGGGCGCCCATACATTCGAGACCATAGTGATCTGCTTGGTGGTGGCGGTGTGCCGCGAGCGGTCGATCGCCTCGGCGACCAGCTCGTCCACGGACACCGGCTCGGAGTCCTCCAGCGGGTCGTCGTTCTGCACGCGGGAGAGGTCGATGAGCTCCTGTACGAGATTGGTCAGACGGGTCGCCTCGATCTGCATCCGGCCGGCGAAGCGGGTGACCGCCTCGGGGTCGTCCGAGGCGTCCATGACGGCCTCGGAGAGCAGCGAGAGCGCGCCCGTGGGGGTCTTCAGCTCGTGGCTGACATTGGCGACGAAGTCGCGCCGCACCGCCTCGATGCGCCGGGCCTCGGTGAGGTCCTCCACCAGGAGCAGCACGAGCCGGGAGCCCAGCGGGGCGACGCGGGCGGAGACGGCGAGGGCCTCGCCGCGTCCGGTGCCGCGCCGGGGCAGGTCCAGTTCGACCTGCCGTATCTCCCCGTCCCGGCGGGTGTCCCGGGCCATGTTGAGCATGGGGTCGACGGCCAGCTTGCCGCCGCGGACCAGACCGAGCGCGTACGCCGCCGAGCTGGCCTTCACCACGGAGTCGCTCTCGTCGAGGACGACCGCGGAGGAGCGCAGTACGGACAGCACGGTGTCGACGCCGGGCGGGAGCACGGCGTCGGTGTGCAGCGAGGTGCGGGTGGGGCGCGTCTGGTCGCGTTCGCTCCAGCGGAACGCCAGCATGGCGATCACGCCGGTGCACACGCCGGCGATCGCTGCCAATGCGGCGACCGCCGCGTTCACGTCCATGCCTCAAGGTTATGCGGGGTCGCGGGTGCTCTCCCAGCCGTCCGAGTGGCTCCTCGAACAGTCGTCGCCCAGAGTTCACCGTGGGGACCCGGCCGGTTCACTTGTCCCGGTGGGCGCGGTGGCGTGCGTCGCCCAGAGTTCACCTGGGGGACGGTGGCGGTTCACACGAGGGGGTGGAACCGGACGCGTAGGGGGCCGAACGTGGGAGCGTGGGGTTCGGACCCCATCCGTACCCCGGAGCCTCAGGAGCCCTCAGGAGCCCCCGGAGCCCCCGGAGCCTTGCGGCTTCACAGCCTTGCAGCCTTGCAGCCCTGCAGCTTTGCAGTTTTGCGTAGAGAGGGACATCCATGCGCGACGCGTACCACGAGGAACTGGACTCGATCGGGGAGAGCCTGGTCGAGATGGCCCGGCTCGTCGGGTCGGCGATCGGGCGCGCCACGACGGCGATGCTCGACGCGGACCTGAAGCTCGCGGAGAGCGTGATCGCCGCGGACCAGAAGGTCGACGACCTCCAGCACGACCTGGAGGCGCGGGCGATAGCGCTGCTCGCGCGCCAGCAGCCGGTGGCGACGGACCTGCGGATCGTGGTGACCTCGCTGCGGATGAGCGCCGACCTGGAGCGCTCGGGCGACCTGGCGCAGCACGTGGCGAAGCTGGCGCGGCTGCGGTTCCCGGAGTCGGCGGTGCCGCGCGACCTGCACGCGACCATCCTGGAGATGGGACAGCTGGCGCAGCGCCTGATGGCGAAGGCGGCGGAGGTCATCATCACGAAGGACGTCGACCTGGCGCTCCAGCTGGAGCAGGACGACGACGAGATGGACCTGCTGCACCGGACGCTGTTCCGGCACCTGATGGACGACCGGTGGAAGCACGGCATCGAGACGGCGGTGGACGTGACGCTGCTCGGCCGGTACTACGAGCGGTTCGCGGACCACGCGGTGTCGGTGGCGAAGCGGGTGGTCTACCTGGTGACGGGCGAGCACGCGGACGAGCTCCAGGCGGCGGACGCGCCGGTGGAGGGCGCGTAGCGCCTTGTCGGGGCGGTGCGGGGTCGTGCTCGGGGTTGTTCGGGGGGCGCACGGTTGTGCGGGCTCCAATGCGCCGTTGATGCGCCCGCCCGGGTGGGCATGCAATGGGGGGAGGCGATCCGCGCCTCGAAAGGGAGGGACCCCCATGGCCGATTCCCCGATGACGACCGACTCCGGGCCGGAGCCGCCGCGTGAGGCGGTCCTGTTGCCCGTCCTCGGCGCCTGCGGCTGCGGCTCGGGCTGCGGCTGCGGCTGCCAGTCGGGCGCGCCGTGCCAGTGCGGGGGCTGCTCGGGCTGACGCGCGTGCAGGGGGCAGGGGTGCGACAAGCCGCACCCCTGCCCCTTTTTATTGGAGATCGAGCACGCCGACGACCTGCTGTCCGCTCGTCTCCCCGGTGGTGCGGAACCCGAGCCGGCGGTAGAACGCGCCGGGCCCGTCGTCGCCGGGTTCCCAGGTCACGTACATCTGCGACGCACCGCGCCGCCGCAGCTCGTCGGCGACGGAGAGGACGGCGAAGCGCCCGTACCCCTTGCCCTGCGCGTCGGCGGAGATGTTGAGCCGCCAGAGCCCACTGCGCCGATCGCCGGGGTCCTCCTCGCTCCACGGGAGGTCGAGGAAGGCCATGAGGAACCCGACGAGCCGCTCCCCGTCGAAGACGAGCCGCGGCCAGGCGGCCTCCCCGAAGGCGTAGGCCTCGGCGAGGGACCGCACGACGGGCGCGACGTTCCGCTCCTGGTGGGGGTGGACGCGGAGGTCGAGGGCGGCGTCGACGGTGGCGGGGGTGACGTGCTCCAGACGGAGGGACGTACGTGGGGTGGCGGGGGTGCTGCTCATGATCCGAAAGCTATCGGGGGCGTACGGATCAGTCGTGCGATTTACGTGTCCACGCGTACGTCGGAACGCGTCCCTGCCGATACAACCTGCTCGGCGAGACCTCCGCCGTGCCGGTTGCTTGACTTCGGTCGGCTTCGGGCCCGAGCAGAGGGGAGTGCGGACGTGCCGCTGGAATTCGGACTGTGGCGGGTGGACGACAAGCCCGTGTGGGTGGTTACGCGGCCGATGCCGCTGGAGGACCGCCTCGAAGGCCTGATCGAGGCGGACCCGGGAATCCTGGGAACACCCCTGCTACTGATTGGGCGTCAGGTGTCCACGCAGTACAACAAGTTCGTGGACCTCCTCGGCATGGACGCCGAGGGCAACCTGCACGTGCTCGAACTCAAGCGGGACCGCACGCTGCGTGACGTGGTCGCGCAGGTCCTCGACTACGGCTCCTGGGTCCAGGAGCTGTCCAACGAGCAGGTACGCGACATCTACGGCGCGTATGCCCGCGAGCGGAACTTGCCGAAGGAACTGGACGAGGCCTTCGCGCTGAGGTTCGGCGGCAGCCCGCCGGAGGTCCTGAAATCCACCCACTCCCTGACGATCGTCGCGAGCGAGGTGGAGGTAGCGACGGAACGGATCGTCGGTTATCTGGCGTCCGGCTTCCGGGTGCCGGTCAACGTGCTCTTCTTCCGGTACTTCGAGGACGAGGGCCGCTCCTACCTGGCGCGCACCTGGCTGATCGACGACGTCGAGACGGCGGTCCCGGCGGCGGGGACGAAGGCGCGCGGAAAGCAGGAACCCTGGAACGGAACGGACTGGTACGTCTCGTTCGGCGACGAGTGCGAGGGCCGGAACTGGGACGACGCGTGCCGCTACGGCTTCGTGTCGGCCGGCGGCGGGGAGTGGTTCTCCCGCACGATCCGCTCCCTGCCGGTCGGGGCGCGCGTGTTCACCCACATCCCCAAGGCGGGGTACGTGGGGGTCGGCACGGTGTCGGGCGAGGCCCGGCCCTTCGAGGGCGCCCTCCTGGCCGTGGACGGCGAGCCCCGGCCCATGGCCGACCTGCCCCTGGCGGGCACCTACCGCCGGGACGGGGCGGAGGCCGCGCAGGACGGACCGGACGCCCCGCAGAACGGCGAGGACCGTCGCGAGTGGATCGTCCCGGTCACCTGGGAACGCGCCGCCCCCCGCGAACAGGCCCTGTGGCGCCCGGGCTTCTTCGCCAACCAGAACTCCGCCTGCAAACTCCGCGCCCGCTTCACGCTCGACGAGGTCTCCCGGCACTTCGGAGTCGCGGAGGATCCTGCGGGCGCCTGAGGAACGGGCCCCCGCCCTGGGCCCGAGAGGCTCGGGACGGTGGCCCTGGAACACAGGAGCGTCGAAGCCACCCGCGTGACAGGTTGACCCCATGAGCGAGATACCGACCCCCGGAAATCCGAACGGCATCCAGGTGGGCGACATCTATGAGGACTGCTCCTTCCACCCGGTGCTGTGCACCGCGGTCGACGAGGTGGCGGGCACGGTGCTCAGCGGCGTCTCCCTCATCGACGGCAGTTCTCCCCGCTCCTGCGACGCCCTGCACTGCGGGCCCGTCCGCATCCGCGTCGAGGACGTCATGGCCATCAAGCAGGAACTGGAGGGCTACGCCCGCCGACGGATGGAGGAGCTGCGGGGCGGTGGCGAACCCTGAGCCATGGCCCCGCCCCGAGGAACGGGGTCACTCCCTCGCGCTCCGGGACCGGCAGTCCCGGCAGACCCCACGGTGATGCCGGGCCCCGTGCAGGTGCACCCCCACCCTCCCCTATTCTGAACGCGTTCAATCAACGAGGAGGGTGGGGGACGAATGGCCTTCTCCGGAAGACGTTGGGTGGCGATGGTCGCCGTGTTCGCGTGGGCCTGCGCGGGCTGCGCACAGGCCGGAGGCGAAGACGCGCGCGTCGGTGAAGCCGTCCTCGCGGGTGCGTGGAGCAACGCGGCCGGCGCCCGCCTTCGGCTGGAAGCCGACCGGGACATGGCGGGGGAGCACATCGAGCGTGCCCTGCTGGGGGGCACGAGCTGCCCCGATGCGATCACCGGGCGGTGGAGTTTCTTCAGCGCACCGGACGAGAAGGGTGCGTCGTTCGCCGACGACCGGTTCACCAGCGGTGATCACATCGCGCTGACGTTCGGCGACCAGGAGTCCTCGTGCCTTCTGTCCGCCCTGATCCGCCGCGACGCCCAAGGGCTCAGCCTCTGCCTGGTGGAAGACCCCGATTCGGACTGTTCCGCCGAGGAACTGCTCCGTCCCAGCCTGGCTACTTGAGCAGCCGGAAGGCGGGGTGCCCGGCCCAGGCCCGCAGGAACTCCGCCGTTCCCAGCACCGTCCAGTCGTCGTCCGCGATCCCCAGGACCCCCGGGAGACCGGCGACGACCGGCACCTGTCCGTCTGCTGGCCGTCACCGGCAGCGGCGCCCGGGGCAAGTACCAGCACGGTTGGAGTGACCTCGACGTCCTGGTCGTGGCCGACACATCCGCCCTCGACGAGATGCGTCAGATCCTCGCGGAACTGGAGGCCGAACTCGGCGGGGTCAAACTCGGCATGACCGTACTCACCCGAGCCGAGTGCCGGGCCAGCGCCGTCACCTCCCGGCTCCTCCATGTCCTCGCGCTCATCGGCAGCGGGGCTCTAATCCCCCTCTGGTCCACCCCCGGTCTGACCCTGCCCGCTCCGGACGCGGCCGCCGACGTCACGGCCAGCCTGCGCGACGGCATCCAGGCCGCCGTCGAGATCCGCCGCCAGTTCCTCAAGGGAACTCCAGACCTCCGCGGCCTCTACAAAGTCACTGCACTGCTCGCGAAGATCCAGCTCCGCTTCAGCGGGATCGAGCGCCCCTCCGACAGCGACGCCCTCACCGTCCTCCTCGATGCCACCCGGCAGGACACGAGCCTGGTCACCACCGCCCGTACCGACCGGCCCGCCGCCGAAGTGCTCGCCCGTCTCGTTCTCCAGGGTTGGCTGGACACCTTTCCTGAGGAGACACGGTGAGGCGGACCGCAGCCACGGCGGGCGTCTTCCACAAGACGGTGGCGACTCGCGTGCAGGCCGAATCCGAGGCGAAGGGATGGGCACGGCTCGCCTCCCGCATCGCGGTTCCGCCCTTTCACGGGCAGCTCGCGTTACCGGACGGGCGACGGCTCCTCGCCTACGAGGACGTCTTCGCCACCGGCCGGTGCGAGCTGCTCCTGGGGGACGTGATCGCCCTCGCCGACCGCGACCCGGCCGTGCGGCCCCGCCTGGACCGCCTCGTGGACGGCGTCTGCGCCGACCTGCGGGCAGCAGTCGGGGAGACCGGAAAGAGCGTGCTGCTGGCCGAGTGCGTCCCGGACCTCTACCTCGACCGCATCCGCCCCGGTGGCCGCCTTGACCGCTGGTATCTGCGCCACGAACTGCCGATCGCCCTGCCCCACACCGATACGACCCTCACCCTCCGGGAACTGGCCGACTTCACTCTCACCGTCAACGGCAGACCGCTGACGATGAACGTCGCCGACACGATCGACAGCCTCCGCCACGCCCTGGCTCCCGACCGCCGTCTGTTCGCCGGCCTGACGCAGGGCGACCCCACGGAACCCAACATCGCCGACCCGCTGTGCTGGCTCGACTTCGAGTTCGCCGGCCGCAACACCGTCGCGGGCGAGGCCGCCAACCTGCTCTGGTACCTGATGGCCCTGGGCGGCTGGCTCGTCCCCCGCTACCAGCCCGACGTGTACGCCCGCACCCTCCGCCTCGCCCTGCCGCCGCTGTCCCGCCCGCGCGTCAAACACCTGGAACTGCACCGGAGCAGTCGGCACATCGACGTCCGGTACGTCTGGGCCACCGGCCCCGGTCGTATGGCGGCCGTCTCCCGTGCCCTGCAAGGTCTCTGCGGGGAGAAGGGCAGCAGCCTGGAGGAGCTCCGCGCCTTCCTCGCCCTGCGCATCCTCGGCGTCGTCCCGCCCTCCCGGCTGACCGGTCACGACCTCCTGCTCGCCCTGATCAAACTCGCCGAGAGTCAGGACCCGCACACGACGCTCGACACCTTCTTCACCACCACACCGACCCCTCGCCCCCACCTCGGTGAACGGAGCAGCCGTGTCCCTTCCTCTGCTTGAGCCCTCTCTCCAGACCCGGCCCCTCCAAGGCCGCACCGCCCTCGTCACCGGTGGGGCCACCGGCATCGGCGCCGAGATCGGGCGGGCGCTGGCCGCCGCCGGAGCGACCGTCGCGGTCAACCACCTCGGCCAGGACACCGACGCCCACGCCCTCCTCGCCGCCTTCGAACGCGTCGGCAGTCCCGGGATCGCGGTGAACGCCGACCTGACCGACCCGGGCTCCGTCCGGACCATGGCCGACCTCGTCCGTGCCGAGATCGGACCCGTCGATATCTTGGTGAACAACGCCGGTTCCTACCCCCGCGTCGCCTGGCAGGACACCGACGAAGCCGCCTGGAACCACTCCCTCGACGTGAACCTCACCGCCCATTACCGCACCTGTCACACACTCACCCCCGGCATGATCGAACGCCGCTGGGGCCGGATCGTGAACATCGGCAGCGTCAACGCCCGCGCCGGCCGAACCAACCTCGTCGCGTACGGCACCGCGAAGGCCGGCCTCCTTGGCCTGACCCGTTCCCTGGCCCGCGAACTGGGCCCGTACGGAATCTGCGTCAACACCGTCATGCCCGGGGCCATCCAGGTCGAGGCCGAGAACGCCCTCCCCGCCCGGCACCGTGCACGGCCGGAGGACCAGATCAAGCGCCAGTGCGTGCCGCGCCGTGGCCGGCCCGAAGACGTCGCGGCCCTGGTGGCGTTCCTCGTGGGCCCCTCCGCCTCGTTCATCACGGGGCAGTCCGTCCACGTCGACGGCGGCTGGCTGCTGCACTGAGACCGCCGACAGGCAAACCGTCAACAAGCAAGGAGACAGACCGACATGATCGAACGAGTCCGCGCCGTCCTCGTCACCGCCGACGACACGATGCTGGTCATCCGCCGTACCAGGCCCGGCATCCCCGAGTACTGGGTCCTGCCCGGCGGCGGCGTCGAACCGGGCGACGCGTCCCGCGAGGCCGCCCTCCACCGCGAGATCCACGAGGAGATCGCGGGGAAGGCCGACATCGTCCGCCTCCTCCACACGATGGAGTCCGCCGACGAGCGTCAGCTCTTCTACCTCGCCCGCATCACGACATGGTCCTTCGACGACCGCACCGGCCCCGAGTTCAGCGCCGAGGGCCGCGGCGCGTACGCGCTGGAGGAGATCCCGCTGACCCTGAAGGGGCTCGACGGCATCGACCTCAAGCCCGAGGAGATCGCCCACGTCCTGCGGGGAGCCATCCGTGCCGGAGGCCTCGGAGCCGGGGCAGCGCTCTGATCCGTCCCCGAACCGGAAGGCCGTCGCCGTCGCGTACGGCGCGGCCCGGTAGCCGGTCCGACGGCCCACACACGGCCCCCGTGCACGAAGAAACCCCCTCCCGGCGGAAGGAACCGCAGGCAGGGGGCCCGTTCGTGCGTCAGGGCAGGGCTACTTCTTCTTGCCCTGGTTCTTCACGGCCTCGATCGCCGCCGCCGCCGCCTCCGGGTCGAGGTAGGTGCCGCCCGGGTTGAGGGGCTTGAAGTTCTCGTCGAGTTCGTAGGCGAGGGGGATGCCGGTCGGGATGTTGAGGCCCGCGATGTCCGCGTCCGAGATGCCGTCCAGGTGCTTGACCAGGGCGCGGAGGCTGTTGCCGTGGGCGGCGACCAGGACCGTGCGGCCGGTGAGGAGGTCCGGGACGATGCTGTCGTACCAGTACGGGAGCATCCGCTCGACGACGTCCTTGAGGCACTCCGTGCGCGGGCGCAGCTCCGGCGGGATCGTCTGGTAGCGGGCGTCGTGGGCCTGCGAGTACTCGCTGTCGTCCGACAGCGCCGGCGGCGGGGTGTCGTACGAGCGGCGCCACAGCATGAACTGCTCCTCGCCGAACTCGGCGAGCGTCTGCGCCTTGTCCTTGCCCTGGAGGGCGCCGTAGTGGCGCTCGTTCAGGCGCCAGGAGCGGTTCACCGGGATCCAGTGGCGGTCCGCCGACTCCAGGGCGAGCTGCGCCGTGCGGATGGCGCGCTTCTGGAGGGAGGTGTGCAGCACGTCGGGCAGCAGGCCGGCGTCCTTGAGCAGCTCGCCGCCGCGCGTCGCCTCCTTCTCGCCCTTCGCGGTGAGGTTCACGTCCACCCATCCGGTGAACAGATTCTTCTCGTTCCACTCGCTCTCGCCGTGGCGGAGGAGGATCAGCTTGTACGGTGCGTCGGCCATGCGCACGAGCCTAATCGACCCCCGACGCTTGACGCGCGTCGTCAATTGAGTGGTGTCCGGCATGAGAGATGCGTAAGTTACGCAGAGCCATATAGGGGCTTACGTATGCCAGGGGGCGCCACACATGTCCATCAGTACGCTCAGACGATCGGCCCGCGAGACGGTCTCCGGTCTTCCGCCCGGCTTCTGGTGGCTCTGGCTCTCCACCCTCGTCAACCGGACCGGCGCCTTCGTCCTCACCTTCCTCTCCCTCTACCTGACCGTGGAACTCGGGCACTCCGCCTGGTTCGCCGGGCTCGTCGTCGCCCTCCACGGCCTCGGCGGCGTCGTCGGATCCCCGCTCGGCGGCGTGCTCACCGACCGCTGGGGCCGCCGCCCCACCATGGTCACCACGCACCTCGCGGGCGCCGCCTGCGCCGCCGCCCTCGCCGTCGTCACCAGCGCCTGGGGCATCGCCGCCGTCGTCCTGCTGATGGGCGTCGCCATGCAGGCCGTCCGCCCCTCCATCAACGCCACCATCGCCGACATGGTCCCCGCCCACGACGTGCGCCGCGCCTACGCCCTCAACTACTGGGCCCTCAACCTCGGCTTCGCCATCGCCTCCCTCGGCGGCGGCGCCGCGGCCTTCCTCGGCTACCGCACCCTCTTCGTCGTCGACGCCCTCGCCACCGTCCTGTGCGCCGTCATCGTCTTCCTCCGGCTCCCCGAGACCCGGCCCGAACGGCGGACCCCGACGGAGGAGAAGTCCGTCGCCGAGCCGAAGGTCAGCACGCTCACCGTGCTGCGCGACGCGCCCTTCCGCACGCTCGTCCTGCTCAATCTGCTCGTCTGTCTCGTCTTCACCGCGCCCTGGATCGGGCTCCCCCTCACCATGGCCGACCAGGGGCTCTCCGCCTCCTCCTACGGTGCCGTCATCTCCGTCAACGGCGTCGTCATCGTCGGTTTCCAGCTCCTCGTCAACAAGCTCACCGACAAGCGCTCCCCCGTCCTCCTCCTCGTCCTCTCCTCCCTCCTCTTCGCCCTCGGCACCGGCGCCACCGCCCTCGCCGGGTCCTCCGTCGCCTTCGCCGCGACCGTGGTCGTCTGGACCGTCGGCGAGATGATCCACGTCCCGACCAACGCCGCCGCCACCGCCCTCCTCGCCCCCGAGCACGCCCGCGGCCGCTACCAGGGCGTCATGGGCATGTCCTGGGCCGTCGCCGGTTTCGTCGCCCCGATCCTCGCCGGCGCGATCGTCGACGGTCCCGGGCCCGACGTGCTGTGGGCGGCCACGGCCGCGATCGGCGTCCTCGCCGCCGCCGGGTACGCCACCCGACTGCGCAGGGCCCTCGCGGAGGACGAGGAGACCGGGGCCGTCATCTCCCCGTCTGTTCCCGTTCCCGCGCCCGTGCCCGGTCCCGTGTCCTCTCCCGCGCCCGCCCCCGTCGTCGTGAAGGGCGAGGACGCCCCCCAGGGCCCTCCCGTCAGCACCTGAACCGTCGCCGCCCGGGGCTCACCCGTCCGTCCACGCCGCCCAGTTCTTCAGGGCGAACCCCCCGCCCTCCCGGCGCACTTCGGCCGCCCCCGCCCCGCCGAAGTGCGCGGGTACGACCAGTTCCCGCCGGTCCGCGGCCCGTTCGAGGATCCGGCGGCGGCCGGCCCCCGCCCCCGCCGGGTCCATGCAGAAGCAGCTGTTGTGCGAGGGCTCCAGGAGCTGTACGGGGCTGTGGACGAGGTCCCCGACGAAGACCGCCCGGTCTCCCCCGGACTCCAGGCGCAGCACCGACGACCCGGGGGTGTGGCCGGGCAGGGACTCCAGCGTCAGGTTCCCGTCGATGCGGTGGTGCCCGTCCCACAGCACCGCCAGGCCCTCGCGGTGCACGGGCGCGACGCTGTCCTCGTACACGAGCCGGTCCTGCGCGCGCAGACCGCCGCCGTACGCGTTCCCCGGGCCGAAGTGGGCGTCGTCGGCCGCCGGGAGGAGGTACCGGGCGTTCGGAAAGGCCGGCACCCACTCGCCCGGCGCGTCACCGGGCCGGGTGTTCCAGCCGACGTGGTCCGCGTGCAGGTGCGTGTTCACGACCACGTCCACGTCCTCGGGTCGTACGCCCGCCCGCTCCAGGGCCCCGAGGAGGTCGTCCCGGCGCCGGTGGAAGAGCGGCGCTGCCGGGCGCTCGCGCCCGTCGCCCACCCCCGTGTCGACCAGGACGGTCCGGCCCCCGCTGCGCAGCACCCAGCTCTGCAGCGCCATCCGCGCGCTGCCGTCCTCCGGGTTCCAGTGGTCCGGCGCCAGCCACTCCTCGTTGTCCTCCCACAGACCGGGCCCGGCCCCCGGCACGAGGTCGCGGGCCGGCCCGAACGGGCCCCGCCACTCCACGACCCGGACGACCTCGACGTCCCCCAGGACCATGCGCTGTGCGTTCTCGTCGCTCATGCCGTCGAGCCTAGGGAGGCGTTGACGGGCCGCTCAATGCCGTACGGCATTCCCGTACGACATGCCCGTACGACATGCCCGTACGGCTCCGGGAAGGCGGACGGCCGCCGTCAGTCCGTCGGCTTCGGCGGCGGCGTCTTCCCCAGCAGGTTCTTGAACGCGTCCAGGTTCCGGGTCGACTCGCCCCGCGAGACCCGCCACTCGTACTCGCGCCGGATCGACGTCGCGAAGCCCAGCTCCAGGAGCGTGTTGAAGTCGCCGTCCGCCGCCTCCAGGACCGAGCCGAGCAGCCGGTCCAGTTCCGCGGGCGTGACGGCGGCGAGCGGGAGCTTGCCGGTGAGGTAGACGTCGCCGAGGCCGTCGACGGCGTAACCCACCCCGTACAGCTTGAGGTTGCGCTCCAGGAGCCAGCGGTGGACGCCCGCCTCGTTCTCGTCCGGGTGGCGGACGACGAAGGCGTTGAGGGAGAGGGAGTGGCGGCCCGCGCGGAGGGAGAGCGTCGTGAAGAGCTTGCGCGTGCCCGGGAGCTTGACGACGTAGGAGCCCGGTTCCGGGGACTCCCACTCCAGCTCCGCGTCGTCGAGCGTGGACTCGATCGTCTGCCGGACGTCTTCGGCGGTCTTGTCCTCAGCCATGGTGGGAGCGTACGCGACGCCGGCTTTCGCGCAGCCGGTGGTCGTGCACGGCGGCCGTGTAGACGTCCGCCGTGCCCGAGGCCGCCGTGTCCCAGCCGAAGGAGCCCGCGTGCGCCGCCGCCGCCTCGCCCATCCGGTCCGTCAGGGCCGGGTCGTCGACGAAGCGGCCGAGCGCCCGCGCGTAGTCCGCCGGGTCGTGGCCCTGCACGAGGAAGCCGGTCACGTCGTCCCGTACGGCCACGGGCAGGCCGCCCACCGCCGCCGCGACGACCGGGGTGCCGGCCGCCTGCGCCTCCAGGGCGACCAGGCCGAAGGACTCGCTGTACGAGGGCATGACGAGGACGCTGGCCGCGCGGAACCAGTCGGCCAGCTGCGCCTGCCCCACCGGCGGGTGGAAGCGCACGATGTCCGCGATCCCGAGCCGGGCGGCGAGCTTCTGGAGCCCCTCCGGCTTGGCCAGGCCGCTGCCGCTCGGGCCGCCGACCACCGGGACGACCATGCGGGAGCGCAGCGACGGGTCCCGGTCCAGGAGCCGGGCGGCCGCCCTGAGTAGGACGTCCGGGGCCTTCAGCGGCTGTATCCGGCCGGCGAAGACCGGGACGAAGGCGTCCTGCGGCAGCCCGAGCCGGGCGCGGGCGGCGGCGCGCCCGTCGGCGGGACGGAAGTGGTCGAGGTTGACGCCCGGGTGGACGACCGCGATCTTGCCGGGGTCCGCGTCGTAGAAGCGGGCCAGCTCGTCGGCCTCCTCGGCCGTGTTGGCGATCAGCCGGTCGGCGGCGGAGACGACCTGGGTCTCGCCGATCACGCGGGCCGCGGGCTCGGGGGCGTCGCCCTCGGCGAGCGAGGCGTTCTTGACCTTCGCCATGGTGTGCATGGCGTGGACGAGCGGGACGCCCCAGCGCTGGGCGGCGAGCCAGCCGACGTGGCCGGAGAGCCAGTAGTGGGAGTGGACGAGGTCGTAGTACCCCGGGCGGTGGCCCGCCCACGCCTGCATCACGCCGTGGGTGAAGGCGCAGAGCTGGGCCGGCAGCTCCTCCTTGGCCAGGCCCTCGTACGGGCCGGCGTCCACGTGCCGCACGAGCACGCCCGGGGTCAGCTCGACCACCGGGGGCAGGCCGCCGGTGGTGGACCGGGTGAAGATCTCCACCTCGATGTCGATGGCCGCGAGGCGCTTCGCCAGCTCGACGATGTAGACGTTCATTCCGCCCGCGTCGCCGGTGCCCGGCTGGTGCAGCGGCGAGGTGTGGACGCTGAGCATGGCCACGCGCCGGGGGGTGCGGGGCCGGCCGGGGAGCCGGAGCCGGGCCGGCGCCGGGTGCCGGTGCCGGGTGCCGGCGAACCGGGACACGTACTGGCTCACGTCGGCGGTCCTTCCGCTCGGGTGCCGGGACCGGAGCCGGAACCGGGGCCGGGGTGTCGCACCGGGGCCTTCGGTCTTCGGCTTTCGGTCTTCGGCTTTCGGGCTGAGCTGGGGCGGGCAGTCGGGCATCACGACCGGAGGGCGCGGTGCGTCCTCCAGCCGCCACAACAGCGGAATGACCCCTTTCCATTCCGGCGACGAGGGCGTTTTGCCAATTCATTGCCGGGGCGGCCCGCCGTCCCCCGTACCCCTTACGCTCTTCGCATGGCCCCGCGCACCACCCGCCCCGTCGGCACGCCCACCCGCGGGACCACCAACCCCAACCGGCTGCGCCGCATGGACCGCTGGATCGCCGCCGTCCACGGGGCCGCCCTGCGCGGCTCCCCCGAGCCGCCGCTCGCCGTCGACCTCGGGTACGGGGCCGCCCCCTGGACCGCCGTCGAGCTGCTCGCCCGGCTGCGCACCGCCGACCCCCGCACCCGGCTGTACGGCATCGAGATCGAGCCCGCCCGGGTCGAGGCCGCCCGGCCGTACGAGCACGAGGGGCTCTCCTTCCTGCACGGCGGCTTCGAGGTGCCGGTCCCCGGCCGGGTCTCCCTGATCCGGGCGGCGAACGTGCTGCGCCAGTACGACGAGGAGCAGGTCGCGGCCGTCTGGGAGCGCCTGTGCGGGCGGCTCGCCCCGGACGGGCTGCTCGTGGAGGGCACATGCGACGAGATCGGGCGCCGGCACGTGTGGGTGGCGCTCGGCCCGGACGGACCCCGCACGGTGACCTTCGCGACCCGGCTCGGTTCGCTCGACCGCCCCTCCGACCTGGCGGAACGGCTGCCGAAGGCGCTGATCCACCGGAACGTGCCGGGCGAGCCGGTGCACGCCTTCCTGCGGGACTTCGACCGGGCGTGGGCGGCGGCCGCCCCGTACGCCTCGCTCGGCGCGCGCCAGCGCTGGATCCGCTCCGTGCGCGACCTGGCGGCGGACTGGCCGCTGACGGACGGCCCTCGGCGGTGGCGGCAGGGGGAAGTGTCGGTGCGGTGGGGGGCGTTGGCGCCCCGCGGGTGACGTGGACGGGCGGGGAGGACGGGCGGCCTCCGACCGGGCGGCCGGTCCTTCCCTTTCCCCGACTCCCCCTGCGCCCCTCCTCCCCCTACCTCTCTGCTCCCCCTACTCCTCTGCTCCCCCTGAATTCTTTCCGCGCCTGGAACGCCCCTCCCGCCACACACGTCACCCTTGTGGGGAACGCGTCCGACAGGCCCGGCTTTCCCTTGTTACTTTCCGGTTTCACATGGCACTATCGCCAAGGCCACCGCCGGGTTACTGACGGTAAATCAGTTGTGGGTCATCAGAGGGGGAGTTCGTGAACCGACGCCGCCGTGCCGCCGCGATCACCGTGATCTGTGCCTTGGCCGTGCTGGCCTCCCCCGCGCTGACCCTCCAGGCGTCCGCCGCGCCCCTCCCCCCTCCGCCGCCGAAGAAGAGCCTGGAGGAGGTGCGCAAGGAGATCGACGGCCTGTACCGGCAGGCCGCCGTCGCCACCGACGCGTACAACCTCGCCGAGGAGAAGGCCAAGGAGCAGTCCGCCGAGATCGTCCGGGTCAACCGGCTGCTCACGGAGGGGCGCGAGAAGATCGACGACCTCAAGGCCAAGGCCGGCGCCGCCGCCCGCTCCCAGTACCGCAACGGCGGGCTCCCCGAGGGCGCGCAGCTCATCCTCACCAACGATCCGCAGCTCTTCCTCGACGCGGCGGGACGCATCAAGGACGGCGCGAAGGCCACCAAGGACCTCCTCGCCGAGATGACCCGCACCCAGGCCTCCCTGGACGTCTACGCCAAGGAGGCGAGCGACCACTGGACCAAGCTGGAGGCCAACCGCGTCCGCCAGGCCAAGGCGAGGAAAGAGATCAACGCCAAGATCGACGCGGCCGAGAAGCTGGAGTCCGAGCTCGCCGCCGAGGAGCGGGAGCGGCTGCGCCGCCTGGAGGAGCTGGCGCAGAAGGAGGCCCAGAAGAACTGGCTCCGCGCCGGCGCCCTCACCGGGCCGAAGGCGGAGGCGACCGCGGAGGGCCGGAAGGCGGTCGAGTTCGCGACGGCCCAGATCGGCAAGCCGTACGGGTGGGGCGACGAGGGCCCCCACGCGTTCGACTGCTCCGGCCTGACCCAGAGCGCCTGGGCCGCGGCGGGCCGCGGGATCCCGCGCACCTCGCAGGAGCAGTGGCGGCTGCTGCCCCGCGTGGACGTCAAGGACATGCGGCCGGGCGACCTGATCGTCTACTTCAAGGACGCGAGCCACATCGGGATGTACGTCGGGAACGGGATGATCGTCCACGCGCCGCGCCCGGGGCGGACCATCACCCTCGCGGGCGCGGGCTCGATGGAGATCCTGGGCGTCGTCCGCCCGGCGGGCCCGGTGGGACCGACCGAGCGGTGAGACCGGGTGGGCCGGTCGCCCGGTAAGGCCGGTGCGGCCGGTCGCTCGGCGGGACCGGTGGAACCGACGGGACCGACCGGACCAACGGGACCGACCGGACCGACCGGACCGACCGGACCGACCGGACGGTGACGCCGACGGAATCGGCCGCCCGGTGCGACCGGAGCGGTCGGTGTGACCGACGCGGGCGGTACGGACGCCGTACCCGGGGCGGATGCCGCGCCCCCGCACCCCGCACCTCCCCCGGGCCCCGCCCCGCCCCCGCACCCCCGACGTGACGGAGAAAAGCCCGGTCGACCAGGGCCCCGCCCCCTCCCGCGTGACCTTTCTCATTGCCCCCGGACCCCGCCCGCGGGCCGCGCGGGGGCGAGTACCTCCCCTTCCGCGGCATATGCCAACCGCGACGCGCGCACTCACAGCCGATCTCCATTCCGCTGCGCACCGCCCTAGCGCTATGGTCCGGGACGGGCGGAGTGCCACCCGGCGCCCCGCCCGCCTCCGGGGGGAGGGAAGGAAGACCGGACCGATGCCCGTATCCGTACCGCGTCAGAGAAACGTCTCTGCCGCCTCGGGCCCCGGTGACGCCCTCGACACGGACGCCACCGACACGGACGCCAGCGCCATGGACGCCACCGCTATGACAGGCACAGTCACAGGCACCGACCGCACCGATCTGACCCTCCTGGTCGTCGAGGACGACCCGGCGGGCGCCCTCGCCGTACCCGAACTCCTCGACGCGGCGGACGCCGCCGGCACCCGGGTCCGCATCCGTACCGCCCGCAACCTCACCGAGGCCGAGCGGCTCCTCACCGACGACGTCCACTGCGTCCTCGTCGACCTCTCGCTGCCCGGCCCCCGCGCCGCCGCGGGCGACGACCCGCTCGCCCCGCTCCGGCACATCCTGCGCCTCGCCCCGCGCCACGCCGTCCTCGCGCTCGCGACCTCCGCCGACGCGGAGCTGGCGGCCGAGGCGGTACGGGTCGGGGCCCAGGACCACCTCTTCCGCGAGGAGCTCGACGGGCGGCTGCTCAGCCGGGCCATCCGGTACGCGGTCGAGCGCAAGCGGGCCGACGCCGTACAGGTGAAGCTGGCCGAGTCCCGGCTGCGGGCCCAGGAGAACGCCCGCCTGGAGCGCGGGCTGCTCCCGACGCCCCTCCTGGAGGGCTCCGACCTGCGGTTCGCGGCCCACTACCGGCCCGGCCGGTCGCGCGCGCTGCTCGGCGGCGACTTCTACGACGTGGTCCGCACCCCGGACGGCACGGTCCATGCCATGATCGGCGACGTCTGCGGGCACGGCCCGGACGAGGCGGCGCTCGGGGTCGAGCTGCGGATCGCCTGGCGGGCCCTGACCTTCGCGGGCCTGTGCGGGGACGAGCTGCTCTCGACGATGCAGCAGGTCCTGGAGCACGAGCGGGAGAGCGAGGAGATCTTCGCGACCCTCTGCACGGTCGACATCGCGCCCGACGGGCGCCGGGCGGGCCTGTGCCTGGCCGGGCACCCGTCGCCCCTGATCGCCCGGCAGGGGCGGGCGGCCCGGCTCCTCCCGTACGAGGACGGCGGCCCGGCCCTGGGACTGCTGCCGCGCGCCCGCTGGCCGCGCCGCCAGGTGGAGCTGGGCGGGGCGTGGAGCCTGCTCATGTACACGGACGGGCTGATCGAGGGCCGCTCGGCCGGGCCCGGTTCGCCGCGCCTCGGCCAGGAGGGGATGGTCGCGATGATGAACCGGCAGCTGGCCGAGGGCCTGCGGGGCGAGGAGCTCCTGGAGGCGGCCGTGACGGAGGTCCGGGCCCTGAACGGCGGCGAGCTCACGGACGACGTGGCCGTCCTGGCCCTGGAAAGGGACAGGACCCGGGGATAGAAGTCCCCGGGCCCTGTCGCCCACTCGTACGCGTTCTCCGCTGCCGCTACCGGCCGCCGTTGTAGGGGCCGTACGGTCCGTCGCTGCTGGAACCGCCGCCGCGGCGGCCGCCGCCCGAGACCTGTGCGAGCGCGGGGCGCACGTCCACCATGAAGACGATGGCGGCGATCACGCCGGCGATCTGCAGGAACAGCATCGGCAGGAGCAGGTTCAGGACCAGGTTGACGCCCAGGAGGATCAGCCAGAACTTCTTCGTCTGCTTGTCCGCGGCGCGGTAGGCGTCCTCGCGCGCCATGGCGGCGAAGACGAGCGCGGTGACGGCGAAGCCGGTGAAGACCAGGAACATCACCAGGTTAAGGAGGGAATCGAATCCCGCGCGCAACATGCTGAGCACCGCCTAGTAGGGGATGGGGGAGAGCGCCTCACGGTCAAGGTACCCGGTACGGCGCTCCGTGTACCCGTACGGGGCCCGCCCCTACTCCTTCTCGGCGGCGACCGACACCTTCTTGGCGGGCGCCTTGCGGGTGGAGGCCTTCTTGGCGGGCGCCTTCCCGGCCTCGGCCTCGGCCTCGGCCTCGGCCCGGATCGTCCCGACCGTCTTCGCCTCGGCGGGCTTCGGCTCCGCGTCGGGCTCGACGGCGATGGCGATCTCGGTGATCTCCTCGGCGGCCTCGCCGCGCCAGGCGCGGACGGCCTCCTCGCCGTGGGCGGCGACCTCCTCGTACTTCTCGCGCGCCTTGACCGCGTACTCGGCGGCGACGCCGACCCCGCGCAGGGCGAGGTCCTGGGCGGTCTCGCCGAGCTTCTTGAAGTCTGTGTCGAGGACCTCGACGACCTCGGCGAACTTCGTCCGGGCGGTGACCTGGGCCTCCTTGGCCCGGTCGGTCACCTTCTCCTGCACGACCTTCGGGTCGGTCTTCCGCACGGCCTCGATGCGTGCGGGCGCCTCGGCGGCGATCTGCTCGATCAGGCCGGGAACCTTCCGGGCCTGCCGCACGGCGAGGTCGGCGGTGCCGGCGGCGAAGTAGAGGGGGGTACGCAGTTCGTCGATGATGGCCATGCTGGTGGTCCTCCCGGATGGGGCGTACGGACTAGCTCGAAGGCGGTTCGTCGGCATCGGGTGCGGGCGCGGAGGCGGCCTCGGCGGCGTTCTCCTTGCGGAACGAGTCGTAGATCTGGAGCAGCACCTGCTTCTGCCGCTCGTTGATCGAGGGATCGGCCAGGATGACGGCCCGCGTCTCCAGCTCCTCCCGCTCCTTCTCGTCGAGGATCCCGGCCCGCACGTAGAGCGTCTCGGCGGAGATCCGCAGCGCCTTCGCGACCTGTTGCAGCACCTCGGCGCTGGGCTTGCGCAGCCCCCGCTCGATCTGGCTCAGGTACGGATTCGACACCCCGGCGGCCTCGGCGAGCTGCCGCAGCGACAGCTGCGCGCTCCTCCGCTGCTCGCGGAGGTAGTCACCGAGATTGCCGACGTTGAGCGATGCCATGCTCCGACCATGCCAGCCCGTGCTAACTATTGCAAGCGACTGCTTGCAAAAGTCGCTCTCGTGTCAAGTGCCGGGCGTCACGCGCGGTCGTGGGCCCGAAATGCGGTCGCGTGCGGGGCGGTGCACGTTCCTGTACTTCGGTCCGGATCGTCAAAAGGGGGAGGTGGCGGGGGTGAAGCTCGCCGAGGCACTGGCCGAGCGCGCGGAGGCGACGCGGCGGGTGGAGCAGTTGCGGGCGCGGATCGTCGACAACGCGCGGTACCAGGAGGGCGAGACGCCCGCCGAGGACGCGGCCGGGCTGCTCGCCGAGGCGGGCGAGGTGCTGGAGGACCTGGAGTCGCTGATCCGGCGGATCAACCGGACCAACGCCACCGTGCGGACCGGCCCGGAGGGCACGCTCACCGACGCCCTCGCGCGCCGGGACGTCCTGCGGCTGCGCCACTCCGTGGTCACCGCGGCGGCGGACGCGGCGGCGGGCAAGGGCGAGCGGGGGTACGGCCGGCAGCTCCGGTCCGAGCTGCTGATGCTCTCCGCGCTCCCGGTCGCGGAGCTGCGCGGCCAGGCGGACGTGCTCGCGCGGGCGATCCGCGAGGTCGACGTGCTGATCCAGCGGACGAACTGGGAGGTCGACCTGCTGGACTGAGCGGACCGGCGGTTCTGAAGGACGAGGATGTGGAGCAGGTAGCTGCTCCGGAGGCGTGCACACACCGAGGGCCGGCGGTTTTCCGGCCCACTCGTGGCGCGTGGAGGGCAACGCGGGGTTCGACTCCCCATCGACAGCGCAGCCCAGCACCGCGTACAGGTAAAGGTGCACAGCACACGGCACATCACCACGTGCAGATCCGGAGCGGCGAGGGCGGGTTCGGGGTTTCCACATCCTTCATCACGTCGGTCAGGTCGTCTTCGGGGGCGGGAGCAGAATGCGGTGGGAGGGCGCGGTCCGGCGACGGCGGGGGCGGGTGATCGCCGGGTTCGCCGTGGTGACGGCGGGTCTCCTGCTGTTCCACCGGGCCGTGCCCGGCTCCGCGGGGAGTCTGCTGGAGTCGTTCCTGCCCTGGCTCGGCCCGGTGGTCGTGGTGCTGCTCGGGCTCGCGCTGCTGCGCCGTTCCGGTGTCGCGCTGGTGGCGCTCGTCCTGCCGGCGGCGGCCTGGGCGTACGCGTGCGGCGGGCTGCTCCTGCCCGGGGAGGGGACGGGGCCGGAGAACGGGGCGTACGGCTTGGTCGTCGTGCAGCACAACGTGAGCGACGAGAACCCCGACCCGGCGGGCACCGCCCGCGCGCTGGCCGGGACCGGGGCCGATCTCCTCGCCCTGGAGGAGCTGGTGCCGCCGGCGCTGTCCGTCTATGAGAAGTCCCTCGCGTCCGCGTATCCGCACCACGCGGTCCACGGCACGGTCGGGCTCTGGTCGAGGCATCCGCTCACGGGGGTGCGGCCGGTGGACCTCAAGCCCCGGGGGATCACCGGGCCCTGGGACCGCGGGCTGCGGGCCGTGGCCCGGACGCCGCGCGGCGACGTCGCGGTGTACGTCGCCCACCTGCCCTCCGTACGCGTCCGGGCGAGCGGCCTCGCGTCCTCCCGGCGCGACGAGAGCGCCGGGCGGCTCGGGGACGCCGTCGCCGCCGAGGAGGTGGGGGCGGTGATCCTGCTCGGCGACCTCAACGGCACCGTCGACGACCGCGGCCTCGACCCGCTGACCTCGCGGATGGACGTGGCCGGGCGCGGCCTCGCCCTCAGCTTCCCCGCCGCCTTCCCGGTGGCCCGCATCGACCAGGTCATGGCCCGTTCGGCGACCGTCGGCCGGATCCGTACCCTGCCCGCCACCGGCAGCGACCACCTGCCGGTCCTCGCCCGGGTCACGCTGGGTCGAGACCTAGGGGGTGAGACCTAGGGGGTGAGACCTCCCAGCCACTCCGCCAGGGCCTCGAAGTCCGTGTCCGTGAGGCCGTCGCGGGGGTCGACGCGGTGGAGGAGGGCCGGGCCGGGGTGGTGGGCGGCCACCCAGGCCCGGTCGGCCCCGGTGATCTCGTCGTCCACCCAGACGAAGGGCCGGCCCGCGGCCCGGGCCACGAGGGGGCGGGTCTTCCAGTGGAGGCCCGTGCGCGTGCGCTCGGCCATGTCCTCGTCGGTCTCGTCCGGCCAGAACACCACCGGCAGTTCCGGCAGGCCGAGCCAGGGCGCGACGTACGCGTTCGCGTCGTCCATCCACGTCGTCGCCCACACCAGCTCGCACCCCGTCGCCGCCAGGCGCGGCCCGAGCCCGGGGTCGACCCGCGCGAGCAGCGGGTTCATGCCCTCGTCCGGGCGGCCGGCGGGCGGGAGGTACGTCGGGTAGCCCTCCGGGTGCCGCGCCGACGGCCCTCCGAAGGGGATGAGAGGGCCGTCGACGTCCAGGAAGAGGAGGGGGAGGGGCGGAGGGTTCCGCCGTCGGCTCCGTTGTTCCGCGGTCACGTGCGCACCGTACGCGGAAGGGCCGTCCACCGGATCCCCGGAGACCCCGACCGGGCGTCCGCGCCGTGCCATCCTGGGGAGGTGAGCGGGAAGGTGAACCTGGAGGACCTCGTACGGCTGCGGCGCGCACGCGACACGATGGACCGCGACTACGCGTCGCCCCTCGACGTCCCCGCCCTGGCCCGGGTCGCCCTGATGTCGACCGGGCACTTCGCGCGGAGCTTCCGCGCCGCCTTCGGCGAGACGCCGTACAGCTATCTGATGACCCGTCGCGTCGAGCGGGCCAAGGCCCTGCTGCGGCGGGGCGACCTGAGCGTCACCGAGGTCTGCTTCGCGGTGGGGTGCACCTCGCTCGGGTCGTTCAGCTCGCGCTTCACCGAGCTGGTCGGGGAGACGCCGAGCGCCTACCGGGCCCGCGACCACGAGGAGGGGGCCGAGATCCCCGCGTGCGTCGCGAAGGTGTTCACCCGGCCCGTCAGGAACAGGTAGCCGACGGTTCCCGAACGGTCAGGATCGGAGAAGCGGGGCCCCCGCCCGCCGCCGTAGCGTCGACGGCATGGACCTCACCCTCTCCCAGTGCTTCATCGCCGTCGACGACCACGACGAGGCGCTCGTCTTCTACCGCGACGCCCTCGGCCTCGACGTCCGCAACGACGTCGGCTTCGAGGGGATGCGCTGGGTGACCCTCGGGTCGCCCGCGCAGCCCGGCGTGGAGATCGTCCTCGAACCGCCGCTCGCCGACCCGGGCGCCTCCCCCGCCGACCGGCAGGCCGTCGCGGAGCTGCTCGCCAAGGGGCTGCTGCGCGGCGTGATCTTCTCCACCGACGACGTCGACGCCACCTTCGAGCGGATCCGGGAGTCCGGCGCCGAGGTGCTCCAGGAGCCGTTCGACCAGCCGTACGGCGTCCGCGACTGCGCCTTCCGCGACCCGGCCGGGAACGTGATCCGCTTCGCCCGGCGCCGTACCGCCGGCTGATCCCCGGTGCCGTACCGTCGGCCGGCCTCCCTGCGCCGTACCACCGGCCGCCTCCCGGCGCCGTACCACCGGGAGGCCTCCCTGCGCCGTCTCCCGCCGTGGCAGCATGGGCCGGGGCCGACGAGGAGGGCGGGGCATGGCGGTCGAACGCGTCTGGCTGGACGTTCCGTACGCCGAGAAGGACGAGGCGAAGCGCGGCGGCGCCCGCTGGGACCCGGCGGCCAGGCGGTGGTACGCGCCCCGGCCGGGGATGGCGGAGCTCGCGCGCTGGACCGCCGCCGCCGACGTGCCCGAGCTGCTGCCCGGGGAGGACCGGGGCCTCGGCAGCGGCCTGTTCGTCGACCTCGTGCCCCGGACCTGCTGGTTCACCAACGTGCGGTCCTGCGTCGCCCCGGCCGACTGGGAGCGGCTGCGCCGGATGATCACCCGCCGGGCCGGGCAGCGCTGCGAGGCCTGCGGGGCGGGCGAGGACCGCGCGGCCCGGCGGTGGCTGGAGGCCCACGAGCGCTGGACCTTCGACGAGGCCGCCCGCGTCCAGACCCTCAAGCGGCTCATCTGCCTGTGCACCGACTGCCACACCGTCACGCACTTCGGCCTCGCGCAGGTGCGCGGTCTCCAGGACCGGGCCCTCGCCCATCTGCGGAAGGTCACCGGGATGAGCGGGGCGCAGGCGCGCGAGCACGTGGAGATCGCCTTCGAGGTCTGGGACCACCGCTCCCGGTACGACTGGGAGCTCGACCTCGGCATCCTCACCGGCGCGGGCGTCACCCTCGCCGCGCCCCCGAACGCCGACGCGCGCGCCCGGGTCGCGGTGGAGACGCTGAACCGGCTGGGCGGCGGGAAGCCGTAGTCCGGGTACGGGAACCCACTTCCTCCGCTTCTCGACGATCCGCCACGGATCGTTCCTCGTTACCCTGGCCGCATGACCTCCATGGCCCCCGCCCGCACCGAGCCCGACCTCTCCTACCTCCTCGACCACACCAGCCACGTCCTGCGGACGCGGATGTCGGCCGCCCTCGGGGAGATCGGGCTCACCGCCCGCATGCACTGCGTCCTGGTCCACGCCCTGGAGGAGGAGCGCACGCAGGCGCAGCTCGCCGAGATCGGGGACATGGACAAGACGACCATGGTGGTGACCGTCGACGCCCTGGAGAAGGCCGGGCTCGCCGAGCGGCGGCCGTCCGGCACGGACCGGCGGGCGCGGATCATCGTCGTGACCGAGGAGGGGGCGAAGGTCGCCGCGAAGAGCCAGGAGATCGTCGACGGGGTGCACGAGGAGGCCCTCGCCTCGCTCCCCGACGACGAGCGCACGGTGCTGCTCCGCGCCCTGGACCGCCTGGCCACCGGCCATCTGGAGACCCCCGTCGAGAGCCCGAGGCCCGCCCGCCGGGCCCGTCAGCGCGGGTGAGCGGCCCCGTGATCCGGTTCCGTGATCCGGTTCCGTGATCCGGTTCTGTGATCCAGTTCCATGATCCGGTTCCGTGATCTAGTTCCGTGATCCGGTTCCGTGATCCGGTTCCGTGATCCCGGCGTCGCCGTCCTCTCCACGCCGGCCGCCGCCCGCACCGAGTCCCTCGCCGGGGCCGGGCGGTCCGCCGCCGAGGCCCTGACCGGCGGCCACCACCTGGCCTTCGGCGTCGGCACCGGCCTCCTGCTCGCCGCCCTGGCCGTCGCCGCCCTCGTGCTCCGCACCCCGGCGAGGGGAAGGCCGGAGGCCCGTACGAAGAGCCTCGGAGCACCGGAAGCCTCCCCCGCCGCCTGATGACGGCCGGTCGATGACGGCCGCCCGGTGACAATGGCCGCATGAGAGCCGACCGACTCGTCGCCGCCCTGCTCTTCCTCCAGACCCGGCCCGCCGGGGCGCGGGTCACCGCCGCCGGACTCGCCGCCGAACTGGGGGTGTCGGAGCGGACGGCCCGCCGGGACCTCGAAGCGCTCGCGAGCGCCGGGGTCCCGGTCTACTCGCAGCCCGGCCAGGGCGGCGGCTGGGCGCTCGTCGGCGGCGCCCGCACCGACCTCACCGGTCTGACGGCCCCCGAGATCCGCGCCCTGTTCCTCCTGACCGGGCCGGACTCCGCCGCCGCGAACCCCCGCGTCCGGACCGCCCTGCGCAAGCTCGTACGGGCCCTCCCCGCGCCCCTCCGGGAGGGCGCCGAGGCCGCCGCCCGCGCCGGGGTCGCCGACGGCACGGACTGGACGGGCGCGGAGACGGAGGAAGAACGGCTCGCCCCGCTCCAGCGGGCGGTGGTGGAGGGGCGGGAGCTGCTCATCGGGTACGCCCGTCCCGGCCGGGAGCCGCGCGAACGGACCGTGCAGCCGCTCGGAATCGCCACGAAGTCCGGCGTCCGCTACCTCGTCGCGGACACCGGCGACGGGCTGCGCACCTTCCGCGTCGGCCGCGTCACCTCGGTGGCCGAGACCGGCGCCCCCGCCGTGCGTCCCGAGGGCTTCGACCTCCCCGCCGCCTGGCGCGCGCTCGCCGCCCGCATGGAGGACCGGATGGTCGCCGCGACGGTACGGGGCAGGGCCGCCCCCGGCGCCGAACCCGTCCTGGAGGGCCTGCTCGGCGGGCGCGTGCGGTACGGGGAGCGCGGCCCGGACGGCTGGACGCCCTTCGAGGCCGACGGCCCCTCCCCCGAGGTGGTCGCCGCCCGGCTCGCCGGACTCGGCGCCCGCGTCGAACTCCTCGACCCGCCGGAGGCCCGCACCGCCCTCGCCCGCATCGGCGCCGAACTCACCTCCCTGTACGGGGAGCCGGCACCCGCAGGCACTCCGGGAGCTCCTGCGCGTGCACGAGCGTCAGGCGCGACACGGCCCGGGTGAGCGCCACGTACAGCCGGTTCGCGCCGCGCTCCCCGGCCGCCGCGATCGCGGCCGGTTCGACCACCACGACGTGGTCGAACTCCAGGCCCTTGGCGAGGGCGGCGGGCAGGACGCTCACCCGCTCCGGCGCGCCGTGCGCATCCGCCACCGCCTCCGCGACCGGGCCCGCGAGGGCGTCGGGCGCGATCACGCCCACCGAGCCCTCCGCCGCGAGCGCCGCCCGCACCGCCTCCCGGGCGCCGGCGAGGAGGTCCGCCGTCCGGTGGACGGTCACCTCGCCGTCCGTGCGCGCCGACCGGCCCGGCGGGACGTCCGCGCCCAGGTGCGGCAGGAGCCGGTTGGCGAGGTCCACGATCGCCGCCGGGACCCGGTGGCCGAGCGTCAGGGGCACCACCCGCGCCTCCGGCTTCCCGAGGTGGGCCAGTTGCCCGCGCCAGTCGCGGGCGGCCCACGGGGTGGTGCCCTGGGCCAGGTCCCCGAGGACGGTGAGCGAGCCGAAGGCGGTGCGGCGGGCGACGGCCCGGCACTGCATGGGCGAGAGGTCCTGGGCCTCGTCCACGACGACGTGGCCGTAACCCCCGGGACGTTCGATCAGGCCCGCGAGCTCGTCGAGGAGAACGAGGTCGGCGGCGGACCAGCGGGCCGTGCGGTACGAGCGCGGGGGCCGCGCCCAGCGGATCGCGTCCCGCTCGGCGGCGGTCAGACCCGTGACGCCGCCCGGGTCCGTGTCGCCGTCGCCCGCATCCGTACCGCCGTCGCCCGCATCCGTACCGCCCGGGTCCGTACCGCCGCCCGCGAACGTCCCTCCCGGGCCCGCCCCGTCCGGGTCCGTGAGCAGCTCCGTCAGGACCTCCTCCGGGGTCGCCTTCGGCCAGCACGCGTCCAGGAACGCCGTCACCGGGCGCGACCGTTCGATCCGGCGCGTCCAGGCCGTGCCCCGGGGCCCCGACCGGCGTTCGGCGCGGACCCGGAGGGCTCGGACGACCCGGGCGCGGACCCGCTCGCGGCCCGTGGCGTAGGGCGGCGCCTCCTCCCGCACCGCCGTGACGATCGCGGCGAGTTCGGCGGCCGGGAGCCGCCAGTGGTAGGCGCCGTCGGAGACGGTCAGGTCGTCCGCCGGGGCCGGGTCGACGCGGGCGTACAGCGCGCGGCGCAGCACCTCCGCCATCCGGGGGCCGTGTTTGACCCGGGCCGCCGCGTCGCCGTCCTCGGCGCGTACCGGGTGGCGGGCGATCTCCTCGTCCAGGGTGGTCTGGCGGATCCCGCTCTCGCCGAGCGCGGGCAGCACCTCCGCGATGTACGCGAGGAAGGTCCGGTGCGGGCCGAGGACGAGGAGGCCGGAGCGGCGGATCCGCTGCGGGTGGGTGTAGAGCAGGTACGCGGCCCGGTGCAGGCCCACGGCGGTCTTGCCGGTGCCGGGTGCGCCCTGCACGCACAGGGAGGCGGCCGGGTCGGAGCGCACGAGGTCGTCCTGGTCGGGCTGGATGGTGGCGGCGATGTCCCGCATGGGGCCGGTCCGGGGGCGCTCGATCTCCCGGGCGAGCAGGACCCCGGCCGCCCCTTCCCCGCCGTCCGCGAGGTACTCGTCCTCCAGGGCCGTCAGGTCCTCCGGGGCGCCGGAGCCGTTCGGGGCCCAGCCGAAGCGGCGGCGGCGCAGGACGCCCTGGGGGTCGTGGGCGCCGGCCTGGTAGTAGGCGCGGGAGACGGGGGCGCGCCAGTCGACGACGAGCGGCGGGGCGGCCGGGTCCTCCGCGATCCGGCGACGGCCGATGTGGTGGGTCTGGCCGTCCTCGCGGTCGAGACGGCCGAAGAACAACGGCCCCGGCGGCTGCTCCCCCATCTCCTTGGCCCGGCCGCGCAGGTGGCGGCCGAGGGCCTCGGCGTCGGCGCCGGAGGCGGCCGTGTCCTCGCCGGTGACGACCTGCCCGGCCGCGTCCTCGGTCATGCGGGCCAGGGCGGCGCGGCAGGCGTCGTGGTGGGAGCGCTCGCGGGCGAGCTCGGAATCCGGGTGGGCGGCGGGGTCCAGTGACGTCATTCCGACGAGCCTAACGGAAAACGTTACCGGGTTACATTTTTTACTCAGTCAGGCGGCCGCCCTGTACGGAAGTCCCTCCCGCAGCGTCCCGAACGCCTTCCCCGCCGCCGCCACCGCGTCCGCCGCGACCGCGTCCGCCGTCTCGCCGCCCGCGATCCGGGCCGCGTTCCCGTCCGCGAGGATCCGGAGCACGGCCACGATCTGCCCGGCGGCGAGCCGCGCCACCAGGGGGTCGCCGCCGAGCGCGCCCGCGAGGGCCGCCTCCGTACCGGCCTGGTACGCGTGGAGGCGGGCGAGCAGCGCCGGAGTGCCGTAGAGGAGGCGGTGGTACGCCAGGACCTCGGGCGCGTCGCAGAGCCCGGTGACCGGATCGCGCCGCCCCAGGCCGTCGAGCAGGTGCGCGTACAGGGCGTCGAGCGGGGCCGTGCCGGTGGCGCGCCCCGCCTCCACCACGCGGGCGGGCTCGTCCTGGTGGTCCGCGAACCGGTGCAGGGCCAGGTCCTCCTTGGCCGGGAAGTACCGGAAGAGGGTCGGCTTGGAGACCTCGGCGGCGGCGGCCACCTCCGCGACGGAGACGCCGTCGAACCCGCGCTCCAGGAAGAGCGCGATCGCGGCGTCCGACAGGGCCTGCCGGGTGCGGGCCTTCTTGCGCTCGCGCAGGCCGGGCTCGCGGGCGCCGGGCTCGCGGGGGCCGGACTTTCGGGCGCCGGGCTCGCGCAGGCCGGGCTCGCGGGGGCCGTCCCCGGACGCGCCCGTCACGACCGGGTCCCCTTCCCCGCCACCAGGACCGCGACCCCGTCCAGGATCCGGTCCAGGCCGAAGCGGAACTCGTCCTCCGGGGCGTCGGCGACGTCCAGGACGCCCGAGCCCAGGACCCGCGTCACCGCCGGGTACGCCTCCGGGTCCGCGAGCCGCCGCAGCGTGCGGGCGTACCGGGCCATGACCTCCTCCGGCGGGTCGTCGCCGGCGGCGACCACGGCGGCGAGGTCGGCCGTCATCGCGGCCTCGTTCTTCACGTAACCGGCCACGAGCATGGTCACCGAGAGCACGGAGCCCTCGTCCAGGCCCGTCCCCTCCAGGGCGACGAGGGCCCTCTCCCACCAGGCGACCATGTTCGGGGTCGCGGGCGGTCCGGCGACGGGGACCCGCAGCAGCCAGAGGTTGCGGTGGTAGACCTCGCGCATCGCCCAGGCCCAGGCCGCCATCGCCCCGCGCCAGTCGGTGCCGGGCGGGGAGAGCTCGGGCGGGGCGCCCGTCGCGGCCTCCTGCATCAGGACGTACAGCTCGCTCTTGGCGGAGACGTACCGGTAGAGGGACATGGTCGAGACGCCCAGCTCCTTGGCGACCCGGCCCATGGAGACGGCGTCGAGGCCCTCGGCCGAGGCGAGGGCGACGGCCGCGCCGACGATCCGGTCCAGGGTCAGACCGGGCTTGGGGCCCTTGGTGGGGCGCTCCCGCACCCCCCAGGCGGCCTCGATCGCGGGCGGCAGGAAGGACCCGCCACCGACCGCCCCCTCCGCCGAACCACTGGCACGGCCGTTCGACCGCCCGCCCGCCGGGACGGCTCCCCGCTCGTCCTCCCGGCCGCTCTCGCCGTCCGCCATGACCTTCCGCCTCCGCACCTCGTCCACCTCGCGGGCCGCGCGCGGCACGTACGACCCGCACGGCCCGCACGGCCCGCACGAACCGGCCCCGTACGGACCCCACGCTTGACGCCCATCCTAGTAATGCGTAACCCTTACACAGTAACGCGTAAGGCATACGCAGTACCGGCGCGGCGTCCCGTCGTGCCCTCCGCGAGCCCAGGGAGCACGTCATGCCTCCGGCCATCGAAGCCACCGGCCTGTCCAAGAGCCACGGCACCGTCCGCGTCCTCGACGCCCTCGACCTGCGGGTCGCCGAGGGCACCGTCTTCGCCCTGCTCGGCCCCAACGGCGCCGGGAAGACCACCGCCGTCCGGATCCTCGCCACCCTCACCGCCCCCGACGCCGGCCACGCGCGCGTGGCGGGGCACGACGTCGTCACCGAACGCTCCCGGGTCCGCCGCGCGATCAGCCTCACCGGCCAGTCCGCCGCCGTCGACGAGACCCAGACCGGCGCCGAGAACCTGCGGACCGTCGCCCGGCTCTCCGGGCTCTCCCGCCGCGCCGCCGCCCGCCGCGCCGCCGAACTCCTCGAACGCTTCGGCCTCACCGGGGCGGGCGACCGCCTCACCGGCACCTACTCGGGCGGCATGCGCCGCCGCCTCGACCTCGCCGCGGGCCTGGTCCGCGACCCCGGCACCACCCGGGTGATGTTCCTCGACGAACCCACCACCGGGCTCGACCCGCGCAGCCGCCAGGAGCTGTGGGACGCGGTCCGCGAACTCTCCGCCGCCGGCACGACCGTCCTCCTCACCACCCAGTACCTGGAGGAGGCCGACCGGCTCGCCGACCGGATCACCGTCCTCGGCGCGGGCCGCACCCTCGCCGCCGGCACCCCCGCCGCGCTCAAGTCGCGGTACGCGGGCCACCGGCTCGACCTCGTCGCCCGGGACCGGGAGGGCTATCTGCGCCTCACGTCCGCCGCCGCCGGCCGTACGGCCACCGCCGCGCCCGAGGCCCTGGCCCTCGGCGTCCCCACCGACGGCAGCGCCGCCCACGTCCGGGAGCTGCTCGACGTCCTCGACCCGGAGCGCCGGGACATCGCCCGCTTCACCCTCCACACGGCCACGCTCGACGACGTCTTCCTCGCCCTCACCGACGCGACGGCCCTTCCCACGAACGACAAGGAGCCCAGCCGTGTCTGACGCCCTCTCCGCCGCGGGCGTCCTCGCCGGCCGCGGCATCCGGATCAGCCGCCGCAACCTCGACGCCGTCCTCACCTCGATGCTGCTGCCGGTCATGCTGATGCTGGTCTTCGTCTACTTCTTCGGCGGAGCCATCGACACCGGCACCGGCACCCGGTACGTCACCTACGTCGTCCCCGGCGTCCTCGTCCTCTGCGCCGGGTTCGGCGCGGCGGGCACCGCCGTCTCCGTCAGCGAGGACATGCGGCGCGGGGTGGTGGACCGTTTCCGCACCCTCGACGTCGGCGGCACGCCGTTCCTGGCCGGGCACGTCGCCGCGTCCCTCGCCCGCAACCTGCTCTCCACCGCGCTCGTCCTCGGCGTCGCCTTCCTCATCGGCTTCCGCCCCGCCGCCTCGCCCGGCGGCCTGCTCGCGGCCGTCGGCCTGCTGCTCGCCTTCATCACCGCCGTCTCCTGGCTGTCGGCGGCGGCCGGTCTCGTCGCCAGGACGCCGGAGGCGGCCGGCGCGGTCACCTTCCTCATGATGTTCCTGCCGTACCCCAGCAGCGCGTTCGTCCCGATCGACAGCATGCCGGGCTGGCTGCACGGCTTCGCCGGACACCAGCCGGTGACCCCGCTGATCGAGTCGATGCGGGGGCTGCTGCTCGGCCTGCCGGTGGGGAACGCGCCCTGGATCGCGCTCGCCTGGTGCGCGGGCCTGTGCGCCCTCGCGCTCGCCGTCGCCGGCGTCCTCTTCCGCCGCCGCACCCGCTGAGACCCCGGGGGCGCGGCGGGGCTCAGAAGATGTCCGGCGAGAACGGCCGCAGCGGGGTGCGGAAGAGCAGGTCGGCGCGGGCCGCCGCGCCGGGCGTGGCCTCCTCGACGCGCCCGAGCCGGGCGAGCCGTACCGCCGAGCGGTCGCCGAACGCCAGCGTCCCCAGCTCCGCGACGCCGAGGACGAGGTCGGCGGACGCGTCCGTACGGACGCAGGAGGCGCCCTCCGGCGAGGCGTCGAGGCGGAAGCGCCCGCCCGCGAGGCCGTCCGCGTCCCGCACCTCCAGGACGAGGCCGTCCGTCACCGGGTACGCACGCCCCTCCAGGAGCCGGGGCACGTCCAGGACCCGGACCCACAGCATGTCCGCGTGGGACACCGTCCGCGCCGCGCGCGGGTCCGGAAGCAGCTCCGGCAGCGGGTCGTCGGGCGCGCGGTAGCCGGAGCGGACGGTGGTCACCCAGTCCAGCGAGCAGAGGTAGAGCCACAGGGCGCGCTCGGCGGCCGGGGTGACGGCGATCAGGTCCCGCACGGTCGCGGTGTTCACCGGCTGCTTGGCGTCGTCCCACTTGTCGTCGGTGCGGTACGCCACGAACCCCTCGGGCTCGCCCGACTCCGACCGGTACACCGCGTAGTAGGGCTCCGTCCACGGGTCGAGCTGGAAGCCGAGGCCGGTGCCCTGCGCCCAGAGGCGCTCGGTCCGGTCGGTGACGCCGGCCCGGACCCCGGCCAGCCGGCGGTGCAGGCCGGGACCGATCTTGCGGATCTCGTCGCCGTCGGACAGGTCGACGCGACCGCCGTCCTCGGGGCGGCCCGAGCGGCGCGGATCGAGCCCGGCCCGCCGCAGGTCCACGCTCCACTCGGTGGTCCAGCTCGCCGGACCGAAGCCGAACCGGCCGTAGATCGGGTACTCGGCGGCGATCAGGGTCGCGAGCGCGTCGCCCCGCTCCTTCGCGACGGTCAGGTCGGCGGCCATCATGCGGCTCAGCAGGCCCCGGCGCCGGTGCGTCGGCGAGACGGTCACCTGGGTGATCGCGTCGGCGGTGAGGCCGCCCCCGCCGACCGTGCTGACCTCCTGCCGGAACGAGCGGAAGGTGGCGACGACCCGGTCCCGGTCGAACGCCCCGAGGGTCCGCGCCAGGTCCGTGTGCGGCAGCCGGTCGGCCACGTCCCCGTCGGGCACGACGGGCGGGCGGAGGAAACCGGTGCGCAGACCCCGCAGCCAGTCGGGGAACTCGGACTCCGTCACGGGACGTATGTCGACAGTCATCCTTCGACCCTACGCAGGCCCCGGACGGCCCCGCACCGGATTTTCGACCGCCCCGGAAGCGGGGCGGAAGCACCCCGGGAACGCCTCAGGCCAGCAGGTCGTCCACCTGGGCCTCGCCCTCCCGGTACCGGCGGGCGATCTCCGCCCCGCAGTCGTCGGCCGTCCGCTGGAGCTCCTGCCGGCGCCGGGAGACCTGCTGCTCGTACCCCGCGAGCCGCCCCATCGCCGCGTGCAGCTCGTCGTCCGTGCGGGCCGTCAGGTCCGACAGCTCGACCTCGGACAGCATCTCGTTCGCGAGCCGCCGGTACTCCTCCCCGCGCGGCGTCGACAGCGTCACGTGCCGGGCCGACGTGCGGTGCCGGGAGGGCACGTCCGCGAGGATCTCCGAGAGCCGGTCGAGGACCGGCGCCTCCGGGTCGGTCCGGCGCGCCAGCTCGGCCCGCAGGATGTCGATCCGGCCCTGGAGCATCCGCCGCACGTAGCTCAGGTCGGCCTCGTCGCTCCGGGCGTCCCGGCGCAGCGCGCGCAGCTCGGGCAGCCTCAGCGTGCCGAGGTCCGGCTGCGCCCGGTCCGGCAGGGCGGGCTCGGAGGTCCGCTGCGCGGGCGGCCGCGCCACGGAGGAACCGCCCGCCCGCGTCAGCGGTACGGGACCGGACGGCGTGGGCCCGGTGCCAGGTGCACTCATGAGTTTCGTCCCCTCGACCGGTGCGGAGCCGCACCGCCTGACACGCATGGTGCCACTCCCACCCGTGCACGTGCAGGCGCTCTGCACCCGTTCGGCCCCTCCCGTATTCGGGTGGGTAGGTTGGGGCGCATGCGAGCAGTGGTGCAGAGGGTCGACGGCGCGCGCGTCGTCGTCGCAGGGGAGACCGTCGGTGAGATCGAGGGCGAGGGGCTGTGCGTCCTGGTCGGGGTGACCCATGACGACACCCCGGAGAAGGCCGCCCAATTGGCCAGAAAACTCTGGTCCGTCCGGGTGCTGGACGACGAGAGGTCGTGCTCCGACGTGAACGCGCCGCTGCTCGTGATCTCCCAGTTCACCCTGTACGGAGACGCCCGCAAGGGCCGCCGCCCCACCTGGAACGCGGCCGCGCCCGGCCCGGTCGCCGAGCCCCTCGTGGACGAGGTCGTGCACCGGCTGCGCGAGCTGGGCGCGCACGTGGAGACGGGCCGCTTCGGGGCGGACATGCGCGTCTCGCTCACGAACCACGGCCCGTTCACCGTACTGATCGACGTCTGACGGCCTACGGCTCGACGACGACCTCCTGCGCCGCCGCCGTCGTCCCGGCGACCAGCGGGGCGTCCACCGGAACGTTCCGCTTCACCAGGGCCAGGGCGATCGGGCCCAGCTCGTGGTGGCGGACGGCGGTGGTCACGAAGCCGAGCTGGCGCCCGTCCTCGCCGTCGGACGCGAGCCGGACCGGGGTGCCGTGGCCCGGCAGGAACACCTCGCTGCCGTCCAGGTGCAGGAAGACCAGGCGGCGCGGGGGCTTGCCCAGGTTCTGCACGCGGGCGACGGTCTCCTGCCCCCGGTAGCAGCCCTTCTGGAGGTGGACGGCGCCGCCGATGAGGCCGATCTCGTGCGGGATGGTCCGGTGGTCGGTCTCGAAGCCGAGCCGCGGCCGGTACGCCTCGACCCGCAGCGCCTCGTACGCGAGGATCCCGGCCGCCGGTCCGTGCGAGGCGGCGAAGGACTCCAGGTCGGCGCGGGGCAGGAACAGGTCGCGCCCGTGCGGGGTCTCCCGTACGACGACGCCCTCGGGGGTCTCGGCGACGGAGCCGGCCGGGAGGTGGACGACCGCGGTGTCCTCCGTGCGGTCGGCGACCTCGACCCGGTAGAAGAACTTCATCGACTCCAGGTAGGCGATCAGCTCGCCCTGCGTGCCCGGCTCGACGTGCGCCCACACCGTCTCGCCGTCGTCGACGAGGTAGAGGGCGTGCTCGATGTGCCCGTTGGCGGAGAGGACCAGCGCCTCGGTGGCCCGCCCGGGCGGCAGGTCGGTCATGTGCTGGGTGAGCAGCAGGTGCAGCCAGCTCAGCCGGTCGTCGCCGGAGACGGCGACGACGCCGCGGTGCGAGAGGTCGACGAAGCCCTCGCCCTCCGAGAGGGCGCGCTGCTCGCGGAACAGGTCGCCGTAGTGCGCGGCGACGCCCTCGTCGCGCCCTTCGGCGGCGACGGCGCCGGACAGGGACAGCAGGGGGCTGGTCGTGGAAGGTCGCTGCATGGGGAAAGCCTACGACTCCGTGGCCGGGGCCTGCCGGGGCCGGGGGGCGCGAGGAGGCCTGCCCAGACCCTGCCGGGGCCCGCGAGCACACGAGGGGACCCGTCCAGACCCTGCCGGGCCGCCGGGCCCGGGGAAGCACGAGGAGCCCTACTCCCCCTCCGGGACCTCGCCGCGCTCCTTCGCGGCGCAGTCCCCGCACCGCCCGAAGATCGCGAAGTGCTTCATGTCCGTCTCGAAGCCGAAGGTCGCGCGGAGCTTCCCGGTGAACTCGGCGGCCACCTCGACGTCCGCCTCGATCACCCCGGAGCAGTCCCGGCAGACCAGGTGGAGGTGGTGGTGCCGGTCGGCGAGGTGGTACGTCGGGGCCCCGTGCCCCAGGTGCGCGTGGCTGACGAGCCCGAGCTCCTCCAGGAGCTCCAGGGTCCGGTACACGGTGGAGATGTTCACCCCGGAGGCCGTCTTGCGGACCTCGCAGAGGATGTCGTCGGGCGTCGCGTGCTCCAGCGCGTCGACGGCCTCCAGGACAAGCTGGCGCTGCGGCGTCAGCCGGTAGCCGCGCTGCCGCAGGTCGCTCTTCCAGTCGGTGCTCACCACGCCCCCCAGTGTAGGAGGGCGCGGCGCACGACCCCAGGGCTTCCCCGAACGGCTTCTAGCGGAAGAAGGCGATGCCGTCGTCCGGCATGTCGGGCAGGTTGCGGGCCATCTCCGCGACCTCCTCCGGCGTGACGACCTTCTTCAGGTGCGCCGACATGTACGGACGCAGCGGGACCTCGGGGGTCGCCTTCTCGCCCACCCACATCAGGTCGCTCTTGACGTAGCCGTACAGGCGCTTGCCGCCGCTGTACGGGCCCGAGGCGGCCGTGCGGGCGACGGCGTCCGTCGCCAGGTCGATCTGCGGCTTCTGGTCGGCGAGCTCGCCGTACCAGATCTCCACGACGCCCTGGTCGCGGACCATGACGACCTCGACCTTGCGGTCCTTGTCGATCCGCCAGTACCCGCTCTCGCTCTCCAGCGGACGGACCTTCTCGCCCTTCTCGTCCAGGACCCAGGAGTGCGAGTGGTACTCCAGGAAGTCCCGGCCGTCGTGGCTGAACGTCACGGACTGGCCGAAGTTGCACTTCTCGGCGCCGGGGAAGTCGGAGACGCCCGCGCCCTCCCACGTGCCGAGCAGGAACGCGAGGGGGACGAGGTCCGGGTTGAGGTCGGACGGGATCTCGATCATGAGCAGCTCTGGCGTTCTCTAGAGGGGGATTACCGCTGGCCCTGGTACAGCTTCTTCACGGTCAGACCCGCGAAGGCGAGCACGCCGACGCAGACCAGGACCAGCAGAGCTTCGAAGAAAATGATCACAGGGTGCTCCTCGACTGAGGTGTGAAGGCGGAACGGGCCGGACCCCAGCTTAGTGGCCCGGGGTCCGGCCCACTCGGTGAGGTGGGTCTCGGGAGGGGCCCCGGGACGGGCCCCGCGCGGACGGTCAGCCGAGCAGCTGCGCCTGGAGGGCGACGGTCTGCTGGAACGGCACGGTCGGGGTGCCGCCCTTCCGGGTCTGGGTGACCACCCCGAGGGTGTCCCCGGCCTGGATGTAGGCCCACCGGGTCTGCTCGGGACCGTACGGCTCCGCCTCCGCGTAGCCGTAGAGGGAGAGGTACGGCACGTCGATCTTCCCGACGGACGTGTCGATCTCCGCCTCCTCGACGCCGAGGGGCAGTCCGCTGCTCTTGGAGACCTTCTCCATGGTCACGTCCTTGAAGTCCTCCGCGAACGCCACCGAGGCGAACCGCAGCAGGTGCACCCGGGTGGTCGTGCCGTCCGGTGTGGTCCAGCCGCGGGCGGTGACGTGCCGGAGCGCCGAGTCGGCCACGTACCGCTCCACCTCGCCGCGGTCCTTCTCCGGGAGCAGCGCGAGGTACGAGTCGAGGCCGGCCCAGCCGCCGTTCGACTTCGGGTCGACCGTGGCGCCCGCCGGGGCGGGCAGCAGGAGCTTGCGCAGGTCGGCGTGGTGGATCTCGCCCTCGTTGCCGTCGGTCCACGGGCGCGGGGCGTCCGCGGGCAGCGCCGGGAGGGCGAGCTCCGGGTAGTCCCAGCGGCCGTCGGACTCGGTCGCGAGCCCCGGGACGTCGGTGCGCTCCATGGCGGTGAGGCCCATGGCCGTACCGGCGCCGACGCCGCCGCACACGAGCACGGCGGCGGTCCAGCGGACGACGCCCCAGAGGACGCGGCGGGACTTCTTCGGCGCGGACGCGGACTCGGGCACGGACTCGGGCGCGGGCACGGACTCGGGCGTGGCGGTGGCTTCGGCCGCGGCTCCGGCCGTGGTTCCGGCCACGGTTCCGGCCGCGGCTTCGGGGACGGGCGGGGCGGTCGGCGCGGACGGCTCCGGCGTCAGGATCTGCTCGGTCATACGTATTCCCCCGGGGACTCGATGTGGTCGAGCTGCTGCTTCAGGAGGTCCGCCACGCGCTTCTCGTCGAAGGGCTTGGCGCCCGCCGCCGTGAGGGTGACGGAGACCTCGGAGTCGTACGCGATGCAGATCATCCGCTCCAGCGCCACGGCCCGCTCCTCCTTGTCCAGCGCCTTGTTCTCGGGCGCCGTGTAGCAGACGGCGTTGCGGTGGTCCTTCACCCTGGGGCCCTTCGGGAACTCCAGGGCGTCCATGACCTCCTTGCGCAGCCGGTAGCTGTCCTTGATCTGCTTCTTGTCCTTCATCCGCGCGACCTGGAGGGAGACGACGACGTCGTTGTCGGGGTCGGCGAAGGTGCGGACGCCGACGCCCTGGATGCCGAGCTTGTCGATGTTCTTCTCGAACGCGCGGCGCTTCTTGCCGGAGAGGCCCTCGCCCGCCCGCTTCATCAGCGCGGCGGCCTCCGCGGCGCCGAGCTCGCCGTCGTTCCCGTACAGCTCCTCGTCGGGGCCGAACTCGTACCCCTCGGGCAGCGGGAGGAGCAGCTTGCTCAGCGGGGTGTCGGCCTTGCCGCGCTTCCCGTCGGCGGCCGGGTCCTCGTCCTGCGCGGTCCTCTTCGTCGCGCCCCACACCTGCGTCGGCGCGGTGCGGTCGGCGGAGGAGACGGTGAGGGCGGTGTACGTGACGCCGCCGCCGATCAGGCCGAGGACGAGCACGGAGGGCAGGACGACGCGGAGCAGGACCCGGCCGGCGCCCTTCTTCTTCCCGTTCCCGTTCGCGTTCCCGTTCTCGTTCCCGTTCTCGTTCGCGTCCTTCTCCGGCGCTCCGGTCGTCGGCTCGGCCATGGGTTCGGTCACGTCGTTCCGGTCCTCACTCACAGGCGCCCCAGCTGTCGCTCGGCCAGCGAACGGATGTCGTTCTCGGAGATCTTCTTCGTGTCCACGATGAAGATCTCGACCGCGACGTCGCCGCGGTAGAAGTAGGCCCTGGCCTCGTACATGTCCATGTAGCCGGCCTCCCGCTCCACGGGGAAGACGTAGTAGCGGCCGTTGGACGAGCCCTTGAGCTCCCGGCCCTCGCTCTCCGCGAAGTCCTCGTCCGGCATGTAGCCCTGCTGGTCCTCGACGAACTCCCGGGCTCCGAGGGTGTCGTTCGCGCGGTACTGGATCAGCCGGACCTCGGTCCGCCTGTGCTCACCCGTCGCCCAGGACGCGACGGCGACCCGCCGGACGCCCAGGTCCAGCTGGTGGTCGAGGGCGCCGCCCGGCTCGTCGAACATCGAGGCGAACTCGGGGACGTTCATCCAGCCGTCGTCCCCGGCGTACCCGTCCTTCTTCGCTCCGGCGGGCTTCGGGACCAGCAGCTTCCGCAGGTCGCCCTGCGCCTTCGTCCGGAGGTCCTCCGAGGCCGGGAGCGGCTTCGCCTCCTGCCCCTTCGGGAGGGGCTTCGGCTGGACGAGGCCGGGCTGGTTCAGCGGCGGAAGGGCGGTCGGTTCGCGCTGGGCCTGGATGCCGTAGCCGACGGCGGTGCCGCCGACGAGGCCGATGACGGCGGCGACGGCGATCAGCCCGAGCGTACGGAGACCCCGGCGACGGGGCCGCGCGGCGGGCGCGGGCGCGGTGTCGTCCGGTGTCGTTCTTCCCTGGTCAGGGATGTTTTCTTCGTCGTTCAAGAGTCCCCCCACGAGACCTGAAGCGCGGATTCCGTAACCCGCGCATCCACCTGACACGTGAGGGGCGCATGAGGTTGCAGTGCCGCGCATTACAGTTCGGTGTATGGCGAAGAAGCTCGTGATCAAGGTGACCGCGGGGGCCGATGCCCCCGAACGCTGCTCGCAGGCCTTCACGGTGGCCGCCGTGGCCGTCGCCAGCGGGGTCGAGGTGTCGCTCTGGCTGACCGGCGAGTCCTCCTGGTTCGCCCTCCCGGGCCGGGCCGCCGAGTTCGAGCTCCCGCACGCCGCACCGCTGCCGGACCTGCTCGACTCGCTCCTGGCGGGCGGGCGCGTGACGCTCTGCACCCAGTGCGCGGCCCGCCGCGAGATCACGGAGAAGGACGTCCTGACCGGCGTCCGCATCGCCGGCGCACAGGTCTTCGTCCAGGAGGCGACGGCGGACGACACCCAGGCCCTCGTCTACTGAGACGCCCGCCGGGCGGCTCCTACCGCTCCCGGCGCTTCTTCCCGTCCAGTTCGTCCCACCACTCGTCCGACTGCGGGTCGCCCGAGGGGTCGTCCCACCAGCGGACCCACCCCCGACGCGCCCCTCGCACCGCTCGGCCCCGGAGGGCCTCCCGGGCTTCGGGCCGCTGCGCCGGACTCCGTCCGACGACTCCCGGCCGGCGCCCGGTCGGTCCTGGGCCGCCGGGCGGCTCCTACCGCTCCCGGCGCTTCTTCCCGTCCAGTTCGTCCCACCACTCGTCCGACTGCGGGTCGCCCGAGGGGTCGTCCCACCAGCGGTCCTCCGGGCCCCGGCGGTTGGCGATCATCGCGGCGACCGGGGGGATGACCATGGCGACGACGCACATGGCGACGGCGGCCGGGGTCGAGAAGAGGCGTACGACGGCCCAGGCGCCCACGAAGAGGAACAGGCAGGCGCCCATCATCCAGAAGTAGACGTGGCGGCGGCGTGCGTACACCCCTTCAGCGTACGTCCGCCGGGCGCGCGCGGGCAGACCGAAGGGCCGTGCCCCAAGTCCCGGAATGGCGTCCAACCCCCAGGAGGCACGGCCCTTCGGCCGGTAAGGCGTCGCGGGTCAGACCGCGATGGCGACCTCCGCGAGACCGCCCTTCTGCGCCACGACCTTGCGGTCGGCGGTGCCGCCCGGCACCAGCGCGCGGACGGTCCAGGTGCCCTCGGCCGCGTAGAAGCGGAACTGTCCGGTGGCGGAGGTCGGGACCTCGGCCGTGAACTCGCCGGTCGAGTCCAGGAGGCGGACGTAACCGGTGACCGGCTCGCCGTCCTTGGTCACGAAGCCCTGGATGGTGGTCTCACCGGGCTTGATCGTCGAGGCGTCGGGGCCGCCGGGCTGCGCTCCACACATGCTGTTCTTTCCTTACGGTCGAGGGGTCCGGAAGAAGGGGAGGTCCGGAGGGTTACTTGGCGGCGCCGAGCTCGATCGGCACGCCGACGAGGGAGCCGTACTCGGTCCACGAGCCGTCGTAGTTCTTGACGTTCGGGACCTCGAGCAGCTCGTGCAGGACGAACCACGTGAGCGCGGAGCGCTCGCCGATGCGGCAGTAGGCGATGGTGTCCTTCGCCAGGTCGACCTGCTCGGCCTCGTACAGGGCCTTGAGCTCGTCGTCCGACTTGAAGGTGCCGTCGTCGTTGGCGTTCTTCGACCACGGGATGTTGCGGGCGCTCGGCACGTGGCCCGGGCGCTGCGACTGCTCCTGCGGGAGGTGCGCCGGGGCGAGCAGCTTGCCGGAGAACTCGTCGGGCGAGCGCACGTCGACCAGGTTCTGGGCGCCGATCGCGGCCACGACGTCGTCGCGGAAGGCGCGGATCGAGGCGTCCTGGGCCTTGGCCTTGTACTCCGTGGCCGGGCGGTTCGGGACCTCGGAGCCGTCGACCAGGTCGCGGGAGTCGAGCTCCCACTTCTTGCGGCCGCCGTCGAGGAGCTTCACGTCCTGGTGGCCGTAGAGCTTGAAGTACCAGTAGGCGTAGGAGGCGAACCAGTTGTTGTTGCCGCCGTAGAGCACGACCGTGGTGTCGTTCGCGATGCCCTTGGCCGAGAGGAGCTTCTCGAAGCCCTCCTGGTCGACGAAGTCGCGGCGGACCGGGTCCTGGAGGTCCTTGGTCCAGTCGATGCGGATGGCGTTGCGGATGTGGTTCTTCTCGTAGGCCGAGGTGTCCTCGTCGACCTCGACGACGGCCACCTGCGGGTTGTCGAGGTTGGCCTCGACCCAGTCCGCGTCGACCAGGACGTCGGTGCGAGCCATGCTGTTCTCCTCCGGGGCAGTGTGCGGCGGTGCGGTGCGGGGTGGTGCGGGTACGCGTCGGAAGCGTGCGTACGACGGCGTACGGCTGCGCGGAATGTGGCCCCGACGTCGGTCGACGGGCCGTGAGGAAGGCGGGGTCGGACGTCCCGCTCAGACGGTGCGACAGAGCATGGCGGCGACGCGGCACAGGTCTACTGCCCGCCGCTTCGTGAGATCCGCCTGTCGCTTCATGGTCCCGATCGTAGGGACGGACAGGCGGCCGTGTCACCGGCGTGTCGCATGATGAGACGCGATCGTCCGATATGCGAGACGCGATCACGGCGCGGGGCCGCTCCGGGCGCCTCCGCACCGAGGTGTCCGGTTCTGCTTCTGCGGATCGGACGGCACCGTCTCAGCATGTGACCAGCCGGTAGGGACGGGAGACCGCGCGGCCCCCCGGACGGGCCCCTGGCGGGCTCAGCCCGCCAGGGCTATGTCCCGGCCCGAGACCGTGACCGCCAGGCCCTCCGGGCGCGGCTCGACCTTCTCCACCTTCATGCCGGCGAGCACGTGGAGCGGGCGCTCGAAGTCGGTGCGGGCGCGGACCAGGTCCTCCACGCCCGGGATGCCCTCGCCGGGCACCTCGTCGGCGCGGACCTTGATCGTGTCGCCGTTCACCACGGTCACGGTCGAGAGGACCGAGCGGGTCAGGGTGCGGCCCATGACCTCGACGCTGCCGGTGACCTTCACCTTGCCGTTCTCGCCGTAGGCGAGGGTGGCCTCGTGCTCGGAGGCGGCGGTGAGGTCCGCGTACGAGATGAGGGCGGTGCCGGTCGCGGTGCCGGCCTTCGCGCCCGAGAAGTCGCCGGTCACGGTCACGTCCCGCAGGACGACGTCCAGCTTGCCGACCCGGATCTTCCGGTCGCCCGCCCGCGCCTGGATGCCGGTCGCCCGCACGTCGACCCGGTCGAGGTGCTTGGCCGCCGCCTGGGTGAGGAAGGGGAAGCCCTTGATGTCGACCTCGATCGAGTCGCTCCGCGCGCCGGAGAGCTTCATCCGGCCCGCCGCCTCCGACTCCGCGTACGCCACGGCGAGGCGGTCGATCCCGACGAAGATCCCGCCGAGCACGACGGCCAGGATGAGCAGAATCCGCAGTGCTCGCATGGAATGTGCGTCCCCCCGTGAAAGTTTTCGACCCCCGACACGAAGATCGACGTGCCGGGGGTCCGGTTGGTTCCCGAGTCCGGGCGGTCTCGGGGACGGTCCCGGGTCGCCCCTACGGGACGCCCGGGCGGCACCCGGAGCCGAGCCGTCAGGCCAGGGCGCGGCCCAGCAGGTACACGGCGGGCGCGGCGGCGGTCAGCGGCAGCGCGATGCCCGCGGTCATGTGGACGAACCGCGACGGGTAGTCGTAACTGGCCGCCCGCAGGCCGACGAGGGCGCAGATCCCGGCGCCGAGGCCGAGCAGCGCCCCGGACGCGCCCAGGTCCGTGAACCCGCCGGCCGCGATGCCCGCGCCCGCCGAGGCGAGCAGCGCGGCGACGACCGGGACGGGCCCCGGCAGCGGGAGCGCCTTGGCGAGGACGGCGGCGGCGACCGCGATCCCGCCCACGACCACCGCGTCGGGGGCCGCGCCGAGGTGCCCGGTGGCGATCACGGTCAGGGCCGCCGAGACGACCGTGGCCATCAGGCCGTACATCCGCTCGTCCGGGTCCGCGTGGCTGCGGAGCTGGAGGACGAGGCAGAGCAGCACCCAGGCGCCGAGCGTGCCCAGGATCGCGGGGGCGGCGTTCTCCCGGCCGACGGCGAGCAGGGCGCCGTCGGCGACGAGGCCGCCGGCGAACGCGAGGGCGATGCCCTGCCGGGCCGGCCACATGCCGTTGAGCCGGAACCAGCCGGCCGCGGTGAGCGCCTGGAGCAGGACGAGCGGGAGGAGCAGGCCGTACGGGCCGAGGGCGGCGCCGCCGGCGAGCAGCAGGCCGAGGACCGCCGTCAGGGCGGCGGGCTGCATGCCGGGCTCGATGATCGGCGAGCGCCCCTCGGCGCGGGCGCGCTGGGCGTCGGTGATCCGGGTGTTCCCGGAGGTGGTGGGCGAGGAGTAGGCGGGCCCGTCGCCGCCCGCGGGCCCGTCGTCGCCCGCGGGGGCGGGCGCCGGAGCCGGAGCGGCCACCGGGGCGGGCGCGGGCGCCGGAGCCGGGGCGGCGGTCTGCTGCGGCTGGTACGCGCCCGCGTAGGGCTGCCCGTACGCCTGCGACTGCTGCTCGTGGGACTGCTGCCCGTACGCCTGCGGCTGCGGCTGCGGCTGTTCCCCGTACGCCTGCTGCCCGTAGGCCTGCTGCTCCCCGTACGGCTGCTGCTCCCCGTACGGCTGCTGCCCGTACGCCTGCTGCGGCTCGTGCGCCTGAGCCCCGTACGACTGCGGCGCGTACTGCTGCCGCTCCCCGTACGACTGCTGTCCGTACGCCTGCTCCCCGTACTCCTGCGACCCGTGCTGCCGCTCCCCGTGGGGCTGCTCCCCCCGGGGGCGGACGGCCGGCTGGTACTGGGTGTCCCAGGTCTGGCCCTCCCACGTCTGCGTGACGTCGGGGTCCTGCTGCCCGCCCGCGTACGGGTCGTACGGCCGCTGCCCGCCCGCGTACGGGTCCGGCTGCTGTCCGCCGTAGTGCTGGTCGTTGCTCATTGCTCTGGGGTTCACCCTCCTGCGAACGGGGGGAGCACCTCGACCGTGCCGCCCTCGGCAAGCCGTACGGTCTCATGGCTCCGGGTGCCGACGGGGTCGCCGTCGACCAGGAACGAGCACCGCCGGAGGACCCGGACGAGCTCGCCCGGGTGCTTCGCGCGGGCCGCGTCGAGGGCCTCGGCCAGGTGCTCGGCGGCGTACGGCTCCTCGGCGACACCGGCGGCCGCCTTGGCCGCGGCCCAGTAGCGGATGGTTCCCGCTGCCATAGCGGCGCTCCCTTCGTTCGTGTGCGCGCCGCTCCCATGATGGGCCATGCGCGCGTGGGCCGGACCGGTGACCGCCGTACCGGTGATCCTCGCGGGAGAGCGTGCGCGAACCGCCGCGACACGGACACCTCATCCCTGCGCAACATGGCGTTCCGGGTGCGGGGAGTGAGCGAAGAGACATCCACGATGTGAAATCCGCCCTCTCCACCGGAAGGCATCTGGGCTATTCTGCTGAACAGAGGATCCGGGCGACGCAGCCACCGGGTCCTTTTGCGTTTTCCGACCGTTGTTACGGACGGATGAACAAAAGCTCTCAGGGCGCGAGAGCAGGCAGTGATCCGTACGAAGCAGTGCACGTCCTCGCAGGGACCGAGGAGGAACCGACCTTATGGGCGAGCGAACCGAGCACGATCGCATGACCACGACCGGGGCAGGTGGTGGGCGATGAGTTCACTGCTCCTCCTGACCAACGCCCTCCAGCCGTCGACCGAGGTGCTGCCCGCCCTCGGCCTGCTGCTGCACAACGTCCGGGTGGCCCCGGCCGAGGGCCCGGCCCTCGTGGACACCCCCGGCGCGGACGTGATCCTCGTCGACGGCCGGCGCGACCTCCCGCAGGTGCGCTCGCTCTGCCAGCTGCTGCGGTCCACCGGGCCCGGCTGTCCGCTGATCCTCGTCGTCACCGAGGGCGGCCTCGCGGCCGTCACCGCCGACTGGGGCATCGACGACGTCCTCCTCGACACGGCGGGCCCGGCCGAGGTCGAGGCGCGGCTGCGGCTCGCCACGGGCCGCCGGCAGATCGTCTCCGACGACTCCCCGATGGAGATCCGCAACGGCGACCTGTCGGTCGACGAGGCGACGTACAGCGCGAAGCTCAAGGGCCGGGTCCTGGACCTCACCTTCAAGGAGTTCGAGCTCCTGAAGTACCTCGCCCAGCACCCGGGCCGGGTCTTCACGCGCGCGCAGCTCCTCCAGGAGGTGTGGGGGTACGACTACTTCGGCGGCACCCGTACGGTCGACGTCCACGTACGGCGGCTGCGGGCCAAGCTCGGCCCCGAGCACGAGTCCCTCATCGGCACCGTCCGCAACGTCGGCTACCGCTTCGTCACCCCCGAGAAGGTGGAGCGGGCGGCCGAGGAGGCCCGGGCCAAGGAGGAGGCGCGCGCGAGCGCCCGCGTCAAGGGCGCCACGGAGGAGGTCACCCCCGCGGAGGACAGGAACGTGGCGGACGCCACAGTGCGGCCTGCCGGTAGGTAGGTCCCCCCGCGTAGACTGCCGCGCGTGGCCAAGGTGACGCGGGATGACGTAGCGCGACTGGCGGGTACTTCGACCGCGGTCGTGAGCTACGTCATCAACAACGGACCCAGGCCGGTCGCCCCGGCCACGCGCGAGCGTGTCCTCGCCGCCATCAAGGAGCTGGGCTACCGCCCCGACCGGGTAGCCCAGGCGATGGCGTCCCGGCGCACCGACCTCATAGGCATGATCGTCCCGGACGCGCGCCAGCCGTTCTTCGCGGAGATGGCGCACGCGGTCGAGCAGGCCGCCGCCGAGCGCGGCAAGATGGTCCTCGTCGGGAACTCCGACTACCGGACCGAGCGCGAGATCCACTACCTGCGCGCCTTCCTCGGGATGCGGGTCTCCGGTCTGATCCTGGTCAGCCAGGGCATGAGCGAGCAGGCCGCGAGCGAGATCGAGGCCTGGGACGCGCGCGTGGTGCTGCTGCACGAGCGGCCCGAGGCGATCGACGACGTGGCCGTCGTCACCGACGACATCGGCGGCGCCCAGCTCGTCACCCGCCACCTCCTGGAGCACGGCCACCCGTACGTGGCGTGCCTCGGCGGCGTCCCGAACACCCCGGCCGTCGGCGACCCGGTCGCCGACCACGTCGAGGGCTGGCGGCGCGCCATGGTCGAGGCGGGCCGCCCCACCGAGGGCCGGCTCTTCGAGGCGCCGTACAACCGCTACGACGCCTACCAGGTGGCCCTCAAGCTGCTCGCGGGCCCGGACAGGCCGCCGGCCATCTTCTGCTCCACCGACGACCAGGCCTTCGGCGTGCTGCGGGCGGCGCGCGAGCTGCGCATCGAGGTGCCGACCGAGCTGGCGGTCGCGGGCTTCGACGACGTGAAGGAGGCGGCGCTCACCGACCCGCCCCTGACCACGGTCTACTCGGACCGCCCGGCGATGGCCCGGGCGGCCGTCGACCTGGTCCTCGACGACTCGCTGCGGGTGGCGGGCTCGCGCCGCGAGCGCGTGAAGCTCTTCCCGTCGGCCCTGATCGTGCGCCGCTCCTGCGGCTGCGACGGCGGCGGGCCGGGCCTGGCGCGGGTCTCGACCCCGCGCTGACGCCCGGCCCCGGAGCTTTCGCGGGTCTCGACCCCGCGCCGACGCCCGGCCCCGGGGCTTTGTCCCTTGGTCCCCGTACGGGGCTTTATATCGGGCATACAGGCTTCTGTCGGGCTTCTCAGCCGCTCCTCAGACGGCTCTCATGTACGGATCCGACAGTCTTCCCATGACGGATCACCAGGAGCAGCCGCAGCAGCCGTACTACCCGCCGAGGCCGCCGTACGAGCCGGGGCGGGCCCCGTACGCGCCGTTCACCACCGACCACGGCACCACGATCTGGCCGTCCGGCGCACACGGCGGGCACGTCCCGCCGCCGACGGGCCCGGCGCCCACCGCCACCGTCTCCCCCGTCCCCGCCCCGGGTCCCCGCCGCCGTGCGAAGCGCGGGGTCGGGCTCATGGCGGCCGTGGCCATCGCGGCCGCCGCGATCGGCGGCGGCACGGCCACGCTGGTCCAGCAGCTCGCCGCCGACGGCGCGACGACCGCCTCCGCCTCCGCCCCCGTGGCCGGCACGAACGTGGCCGCGCGCGGCACCGGCACGGTCGCCGGGGTCGCCGCGGCCGTCTCCCCCTCCATCGTGGAGATCTCCGCCGCCTCGAACTCCGGCAAGTCCACCGGCTCGGGCGTGATCATCACCTCCGACGGCGAGATCGTCACCAACAACCACGTGGTCTCCGGCGCCTCCGAGATCACCGTCCAACTGAACGACGGCAAGACCTACCCGGCCGAGGTCGTCGGCACGGACCCCGACAAGGACCTGGCGCTCGTCAAGCTGAAGGGCGCCTCCGGCCTCAAGGCCGCCTCGCTCGGGAACTCGAAGGACGTGAAGGTCGGCGACGAGGTCGTGGCGATCGGCTCCCCCGAGGGGCTCACCGGGACCGTCACCAGCGGCATCGTCTCCGCCCTCGACCGGGACGTGACCGTCGCCAAGGACGAGGACCAGAGCCAGGGGCAGGACCAGGACCAGGGCCAGGGCCAGGACCAGGGCCGGCAGCAGTACGACCCCCGGCAGGGCTGGCCGTTCGAGTTCGGCGGGCAGCAGTTCAACGGCGACACGGGCTCGTCGAAGACCACGTACAAGGCGCTCCAGACCGACGCCTCGCTCAATCCGGGGAATTCCGGCGGCGCGCTGATCAATATGAACGGCGAGATCATCGGAATCAATTCGGCCATGTATTCGCCCAGTTCTTCGAGCGGGTCCACGGCCGGGAGCGTCGGCCTCGGATTCGCGATCCCGGTCGACACCGTGAAGGCCGACCTGGACGGACTCCGCTCGGGCGGCGACAGCTGAACACGTGGGACGCTGCCCCCATGACGGGACAGCAGAACGAAGCCGAGCGGATCCTCATCGTCGACGACGAGCCCGCCGTCCGGGAGGCCCTGCGCCGCAGCCTCGCCTTCGAGGGGTACGGGACGCGGGACGCCGTCGACGGTCTGGACGCGCTCGCCGCCATGGAGGCGTACGCCCCCGACCTCGTCGTCCTCGACGTGCAGATGCCCCGCATGGACGGCCTGACGGCGGCCCGCCGCATCCGGGCGTCCGGCTCGACCGTGCCGATCCTGATGCTCACCGCCCGCGACACCGTCGGCGACCGGGTCACCGGGCTCGACGCGGGCGCGGACGACTACCTGGTGAAGCCCTTCGAGCTGGACGAGCTGTTCGCCCGCATCCGGGCCCTGCTGCGCCGCAGCTCGTACGCGGCGTCGACGTCCGCCGCCCCGGCCGACGACGTCCTCTCCTTCGAGGACCTGCGGATGAACCTGGCCACCCGCGAGGTGACCCGGGGCGGCCGGACCGTGGAGCTGACGCGGACCGAGTTCACGCTCCTGGAGATGTTCCTGGCGCACCCGCGCCAGGTGCTGACCCGCGAGCAGATCCTCAAGGCCGTGTGGGGCTTCGACTTCGAGCCGAGCTCGAACTCGCTCGACGTGTACGTGATGTACCTGCGGCGCAAGACGGAGGCGGGCGGCGAGCCGCGCCTGGTCCACACGGTGCGGGGCGTGGGGTACGCGCTGCGCGGAGGGGGCGGGGAGTGACGACGGTTCCCCCGCGCGGGCCCGCCGCGCCGCCCGCGCCCGCCACCCCGCCGGCTGTCCCGTCCGGCCCCCGTCTCCGTCCCCTGGCCTGGTTCCGCTCCCGGCCGCTGCGCTCCCGGCTCGCCCTGCTCACCGCCGTCGCGGTGGCGGTGGCGGTGGCGGCGGTGTCGCTGGCGTGCTGGTTCGTGACGCGGGAGCAGCTGGAGGCCGAGCTGGACTCCTCGCTGAGCTCCACCCGGCTCGACCCGGGCGGGGCGCAGAACATCCTGTCGTTCTGCCGCCAGGGCACCACGCCGCCGTCGGTGGCGGGCTCGTACACGGTGCGGGTGATCCTCGCCGACGGGAGCGTGTGCACGTCGGGCGAGGCCGCGATCCCCGTCGGCAGCGGCGACCTCGCGGTGGCGCAGGGGCGTCTGGAGGACGTCCTGCACACGGTGAAGGACGCCGACGGGCGCGAGATGCGCGTCTACACCTATCCGCAGGAGAGGACGCCCGGGGTCGCGGTCTCCCTCGCCCGGCCGCTCGCCGAGATCGACAACTCGATGTCCACGCTGCGCTGGGTGCTGCTCCTGGTCTCCGGGATCGGGGTCGTCGGCGCGGGCGCGGCCGGCCTGTGGGTGGCGCGGACCGGTCTGGAGCCGGTGAACCGGCTGACCGGGGCCGTCGAGCACGTGGCGGCGACCGAGGACCTGACGGTCCGCATCCCGGTGGAGGGCGAGGACGAGATCGCCCGGCTCTCGCGCTCGTTCAACGCGATGACTGCGGCGCTCGCGACCTCCCGGGACCTCCAGGCGCGGCTGATCGCGGACGCGGGGCACGAGCTGCGGACGCCGCTGACCTCGCTGCGCACCAACGTCGAGCTCCTCGCGCGGAGCGAGGAGACGGGCCGGGCGATCCCGCCGGAGGACCGGCGGGCCCTGATGGCCTCGGTGAAGGCGCAGATGACGGAGCTGGCGTCGCTGATCGGGGACCTCCAGGAGCTGGCCCGGCCGGACGCGGGGCGGTCGGCGCCCCTGGAGGTGGTGCCGCTGCACACGGTGCTGCGGGCGGCCCTGGACCGGGCGCGGCTGCGCGGCCCGGAGCTGACCTTCGTGACGGACCTGGCGCCCTGGTACGTACGGGCGGAGCCGGCGGCGCTCGAACGGGCCCTGGTGAACGTCCTGGACAACGCGGTGAAGTTCTCGCCGCCCCGGGGCACGGTCGAGGTGACCCTCATGCGGGGCGAACTGACGGTCCGCGACCACGGTCCGGGCATCCCGGCGGACGAGCTGCCGCACGTCTTCGACCGCTTCTGGCGCTCGCCGTCGGCCCGCAGCCTGCCGGGCTCGGGCCTGGGCCTGTCGATCGTGGCCCGTACGGTCCGGCAGGCGGGCGGCACGGTCGCGCTGGCCCCGGCGGAGGGCGGCGGGACGGTGGCGGCGGTCCGGCTGCCGGGGGCGCCGACGCCGCCGCCGGGCGGGGCTTCCGGGGCCTCAGTTGTGCCGGAGGAGGGCCTCGACCAGGCCTGACCGGGTGTTCGGGAAGTCCAGGGGGACGATCCCGAGCCCGGTCCGGCCGGCCAGCTCGGCGCCGTCGAGGAAGCCGTGGACGCGGGGGTTGAGCCGGTCGGAGTTCCAGCGGGGCGGGAGGTACGCGGAGGTGCTGACGAAGTTGACGTAGAGCCGCCCCGGCTGGGCGACGGCGGCCCGGAAGTGGGCCTGGACCTTGGGGTACTTGGCGTCGGGCAGCGCGTTCCAGTCGTCCTGGAGGGCGATCTGCGAGCCGTCCCACCACTTCAGGCCGGGCAGTCCGCCGTTGTCGGCGATGAGGACGACCTTCCCGCGGGCCTCGCCGAGGAGCGGCAGCCGGTCGCCGATGCGGAAGAGGGAGCGCCAGCCGCGCCGATCGAGGTAGTCGTCGAAGATCGCCCGGAAGGTGGCGTCGGACTCCTCGGAGTACTCCTGCTTGACCCGCATGAGGACGGTCTCGGAGGGGTGCGCGGCGAGGAAGGCCTGGCAGGCGACGAGCACGTCGCCGAACATCGTGTTCTGGTACGAGGCTCCGTGGTGGATCGCGAACGACCCCCCGGTCACCCGGCACCGCACGTCCAGGAAGCGGATGCCGCTGTCCAGCTGCTGGGCGACCGTGGTGTTCTGGCACTCGCTCCAGGGCCCGCCGAACCGGGCGCCGGAGTCGTGCGTGCCGGGGATGGTGAGCCGGGTCAGCTCGGTCCCGTCCCCGTGCGCGCCCATCCACGCCCGCACGTCCACGGCCGAGGCGGCGGGCGCCCCGAGCACCACTCCGGCCCCGGCGGCCAGGGCTCCCACGAGGAATCGTCGTCGGTCCATGGCACCGCACTATGACAGGTTCACTTCAAATCCTGCCAGGGTGCGGAGGAAGGAAAAAGGAGGGGCGGCGGCCCGCCGAAACGGCCCGCCGCCCCTCTCGTGGTGCTTACTTGACGACGGTGATGCGGTCCGCGGCCGGGACGGCCAGCGGGGACGTCGCCGAGGAGTGGGCCGCCAGGTAGGCGTTGAAGACGTCCAGGTCCGAGGGGCCGACCAGCTTGTTGGTGCCGGTGGCCAGGGCCGGGAAGCCGTCGCCGCCGCCCGTGAGGAACTCGTTCATCGCGACGCGGTAGGTCTTCGCCGGGTCGATCGGCTCACCGTTCAGCTTGACCGAATCCTCGACGACGCGGTCCGCGCCCGCCTTGGTCGTGTCGAGCGTGTACGTGAAGCCCTTCGAGACCTGGAGGATCTTGACCGAGTTCAGGTTGGCGCCGCTGACCTGCTGCTTCAGGGCGGCGATCAGGTTCGCGCCGGTCAGGTCGACCACGTTCATCATGTTGGTGAAGGGCTGCACGGTGAAGGACTCGCCGTACGTCACCACGCCGTCGCCCTCGGCGCCGGACGCCTTGCGCACCAGGTCGGACCGGATGCCGCCCGGGTTCATCAGGGCCAGCTGCGCGCCGCCCTTGTCCGCCGGGGCCAGGCCCTCCAGCTGCGCGTCGGCGATCACGTCGCCGAGCGGCTTCTCGTACGCCGTGGAGCCGCGGCCGTTGATGTCGGCGGCGATCCAGCCCTGCGGGCGGTTGGCGATCGGGGCCGCGAGCGCCGTCCAGTCCTGGATCAGCTTCGTCATGTCCGCGGCCTTCGGCACGTCGCGCGAGACGACGTGGTTGGCCGAGGCGACCGCCGTGCGCACGATGTCCTTGGTGCGCCGGTCGTAGGTCAGCGTGGTGTCCGTGTAGAGCTTGCCGTACGAGGACGCCGAGGTGACCAGGCGCGGCTTGCCCGCCGGGTCGGGGACGGTGCACACGTACGCCTGGTGCGTGTGGCCGGTGACGAGCGCGTCGACCTGCGGCGAGACCTTCTTGGCGATCTCGGTGATCGGGCCGGAGATGCCGTCGCCCGGACCGGGGCTGTCGCAGTCGTAGTCGTACGCGTCGGAGGCCGGGGCCCCGCCCTCGTGGACCAGGGCGACGATGGACTTGACGCCCTTGCGCTCCAGGACCTTCGCGTACTTGTTGATGGTCTCGACCTCGTCGCCGAACTTCAGGCCCTTGACGCCCTCGGCGGTGACGATGTTCGGGGTGCCCTCCAGGGTCACGCCGATGAAGCCGATCCGGACGCCGTCCTTCTCCCAGACGAAGTACGGGTCGAGCAGCGGCTTCCCGGTCTTCTCCTTCGTCACGTTGGCCGCGAGGTAGGGGAAGTCGGCGCCCTTGAACTTCTTGCCCTGGACGAAGCAGCCGGCGGTCGGGTGACAGCCGCCGTTCTGCATGCGGGCCAGCTCGACGGCGCCCTCGTCGAACTCGTGGTTGCCCACGGAGGTGACGTCGAGGTCCAGCTTGTTCAGCGCCCCGACGGTCGGCTCGTCGTGGAAGAGCCCGGACAGCAGCGGCGAGGCGCCGATGAGGTCACCGGCCGCCGCCGTGACGGAGTAACGATTCCCCTCGCGGGCCTGGCGCAGGTGCGTGGCCAGGTACTCGACGCCGCCCGCGTCGACCTTCTCGGTGGTGCCGTCCGCCTTGAAGCGGGTGACCTGCCCGGAGGAACCGGTCGGCGGCTCCAGGTTGCCGTGCAGGTCGTTGAAGGAGAGCAGCTGGACGTCGACCAGGCGGCCCTTCCCCTTGTCGTGCCCGTGGCCGTGTCCGCCGCCGAACCGGTCACCGGCCGCGCCGGCCGACGGCATCGCGGCGACGAGCGCCCCGACCGTCACGAGCCCGGCCCCCGCGGCGAGGACCCGCCGCGCCGTCCTGTTCTTCCTCGGTGTCGCTGCCATCTGCCCTCTGTTCCCTTTTTCGCCTCTACGGGACGCACTTCCCGTATGCCGGTGCAGCCTAGGGTCAACGCGCGTAGCGCAACAGGGGGGTGTGGATTACAAGACGGTTGCCGCCCGCTTTCCACCGGGCGGCGACGGGCCGCCGTAGGCTCGTGCCATGACTTCCGACACGGCGCCGGCCCTCGAACCCGGACGGCAGATCCACACGTACGACGAGCTCACGCCCGAGCAGGTCCGGGACGTAGCGGAGCTCCTGGAGGCCGCGGACCGGGCCGACGGGATGCACGCCGTGTCCGAGCAGGGGCGGCTCTACCTGCGCAACGGCCGGCGCGAGGGCGTGCGGCACTTCCTGCTGACCGTCGGCCCCCACCTCTACGGCTACGCCCAGCTGGAGGAGACCGACCCGATCGAGGCCCCGGCCGCCGAGCTGGTCGTCCACCCCGACCGGCGCGGGCGCGGGCACGGCCGGGCGCTCGGCACCGCCCTGCTCGACGCCTCCGGCAAGCGGCTGCGCGTCTGGGCGCACGGCGGCAAGCCGGCCGCCCGGCACCTGGCACAGGTCCTCGGCCTGGCCCTCTTCCGCGAACTGCGCCAGCTGCGGCGGTCCCTGGTGCCGCTCGACCTCCCCGAGCCGGTGCTGCCCGGGGGCGTCACCGTCCGCACCTTCGTCCCCGGGCAGGACGACGCGGCCTGGCTCGCCGTCAACGCCGCCGCCTTCGCCCACCACCCCGAGCAGGGCTCGCTCACCCAGCGGGACCTGGACGACCGGACCGCCGAGCCGTGGTTCGACCCGAAGGGCTTCTTCCTCGCGGAGGAGGACGGGCGGCTCGTCGGCTTCCACTGGACGAAGACGCACGCCGAGGAGCAGCTCGGCGAGGTGTACGTGGTCGGCATCCTGCCCGAGGCCCAGGGCGGCGGCCTCGGCAAGGCGCTCACCGCGATCGGCCTGCGGCACCTGGCGGCGCAGGGGCTGCCGACGGCGATGCTGTACGTGGACGGGGACAACTCGGCGGCGGTGCGGGTGTACGAGGGGCTCGGCTTCGCCACGCACGAGGTGGACCTGATGTACCGCACGGAGTCGTAAGTCCTTCTTCCCGGGGGGCGGTTGACACCGCCCCCTTCTTTCCACCACCCTTTCACTACTTGATTAGTGAAAGGGTGGTGGAAGGGATCGTGGTCGAGTACCGCATCGACCGGCGCAGTGGCGTCGCCACCTACCTCCAGATCGTCCAGCAGACGAAACAGGCCCTCCGCATGGGCCTCCTGGAGCCGGGCGACCGACTGCCCACCGCACGCGAGGTCGTCGAGGCGACGGCCATCAACCCCAACACGGTCCTCAAGGCCTACCGCGAACTCGAACGCGAAGGCCTCGTCGAGGCCCGCCGCGGCCTCGGCACCTTCGTCCGCGCCACCCTCGGCACCCACCCGGCCGACTCGCCGCTGCGCGGCGAACTCACCGACTGGGCACGCCGGGCGCGGGCGGAGGGACTCGAACGGGAGGACGTGGCCGCGCTCTTCACATCCGTACTGGACCAGCACTTCACGGACGCACCATCCAAGGGGGAGGAATGACCGATCCGGTCATCGAGGCCGAAGGACTCGGCCTGCACTACCGCCGGCGCGGCGGGGCCCGGGCATTGAGGGACTGCACCTTCGCCCTGCCCGCCGGCCGGGTCGTCGCCGTCGTCGGGCCGAACGGAGCGGGCAAGTCGTCCCTCCTCGCGCTGGCCGCCGGCCTGCTGCGGCCCACGGAGGGCCGGATCGAAGCACCTCCGAGGGAACGCCTCGCGTACGTCGCTCAGGACAAGCCCCTGTACGGACAGCTCACCGTCGCGGAAACACTGCGGATGGGCCGTGAGCTCAACCCGGGCCGCTGGGACGCGGCCGTCGCCGAGAGCATCGTCGCCGCGGGCCCCCTGCCGTCGAAGGCGCGGGTCCGCTCCCTCTCCGGCGGCCAGCGCACCCGTCTCGCGCTCGCCCTCGCACTCGGCAAGCGTCCCGAAGTCCTCCTCCTCGACGAGCCGATGGCCGACCTCGACCCGCTCGCCCGGCACGAACTCATGGGCGCCCTCATGGCCGACGCCGCCGAGCACGGCACCACCGTCGTCATGTCGTCGCACATCCTCACCGAGCTGGAGGGCGTCTGCGACCACCTGCTGCTCGTGCAGGACGGCAGGATCCGCCTCGACGGCCCGATCGACGAACTGATCGCCGCGCACACCCTGCTGACCGGCCCGGTCGCCGACCTCGCCCCGCACACGGTGGTCGACTCCCGCACCACCGGTCGCCAGCTCACCGCCCTGATCCGCCGCGAGGGCCCGGTCGAGGGCCTCTGGGAGACCACCGAACCCTCCCTGGAAGAACTCCTCCTCGCCCACCTCCGCACCCCCGAGGGGGCCCCCGCATGACCGCCCTCGCCCTCAAAGGCCCCTACTGGGTGACATCCCGGCAGCACCGACGGGTCCTGTGGATCGCCCTCGCCCTGGCCGGTGCGGCGGTGGCGGTCCTGATCACCTCACGGCTGTGGTCCGACAGCACGGTGGAAACGCTGCGCGCGACGGGCTGCGCCTACAACAGCCTGGACCCGTCCTGCTTCCAGCACGCCCGCGACTACGCCGACGACCAGTGGCTCGCCCGCCACCTCGTCGAGTACACCGCCCTGGGCATGCTCGTCCTGCCCGTGCTCCTCGGGGCCTTCGTCGCGGGCCCGATGCTCGCCCGCGAGCTGGAGACCGGGACGTACAAGCTGGCATGGACGCAGTCCGTCAGTCCGGCACGCTGGCTCGCGGCGAAGACGGCGGCGCCCGCCGCCCTCGCCCTCACGGTGGTCCCGCTGCTGAGCCTGGTCTTCTACTGGTCCTGGTCGACGGGTCCCGCCGAGGACTACCCCACCTACTGGTACGACCCGACCATGTTCGTCTCGTTCGGCATCGTGCCGACGGCGCACGCACTGCTGGGTCTCGGCCTGGGCACGGCCGTCGGAGTCCTCGTACGGCGCACCGTCATCGCCATGGGCGTCACCGCCCTGCTCACCGGCGCGGCCGTGGCCGTCCTCGCCCGGTTGCGTGCCGATCTCTGGCCCATCCGGACCCTGACCGGGCCCGTATCGCCCAAGGGCGAGGTGTGGCGCCTGGACAGCGGCATGCTCACCTCGTCCGGCGAGCGCCTCCTCTGGGACGACTGCATCGCCGTGCGCCCGCAGAACGTCCGGCAGTGCATGACCGACCGCGGCGGGGTCGTCGAGTTCGTCGACATCCACCCCGCCTCGCACTACTGGCCGCTCCAGCTCGTCGAGTCCGGCATCTGCCTCGCCCTCGCCGCCCTCGCCACCCTCGTCGCCTTCCGCGTCCTGCGCGCCCGCCACCCGTAACCCTCCGCAAGAAGAATCGGGCGCGGGGCCCGCACACGGCCCCGCCCCCGATTCCCGTACGTCATGTCGTCGTTACCGGCCATTCAGAAGCGCTTGCGACGCTCACGCAATGAAGCGCTCCGTGTCCGGCCTTCCCAAAGGGAGGCTCCCCTCCCCCGCGGCCCGCTCCGACGCGCCCGAGCAGCCCCCCGCGCGGAAGAATGGGGTCATGAGCCAGCAGCCCGCCGAGGTCCCGGTCCAGCCCTCCGCCGCCTCCGCGTCCTCCGCCTCCCTCGGATCCATAGCCGCGCACCGCTCCCAGGCGGTCACCGACCTCGACTCCGGTCTGGACACCGATCCCGACGCGTACGAGAGCGACGGCGCGCTCGGCGACGAACTGCCGCAGGGGCGGTTCCTCGACCGGGAGCGCAGCTGGCTCGCGTTCAACGAGCGCGTCCTCGAACTCGCCGAGGACCCCACGACCCCCCTCCTCGAACGGGCGAACTTCCTCGCGATCTTCGCCTCGAACCTCGACGAGTTCTTCATGGTCCGGGTCGCCGGCCTCAAGCGCCGCATCGCCACCGGCGTCGCCACCCGCTCCGCCTCCGGCCTCCAGCCCCGCGAGGTCCTCGACCTGATCTGGACCCGCTCGCGCGAGCTCATGGCCCGGCACGCCGCCTGCTACCAGCAGGACGTGGCCCCGGCCCTGGCCGACGAGGGCATCCACCTGATCCGCTGGCCCGAGCTCACGGAGAAGGAGCAGGCCCGGCTCTTCACCCTCTTCCGCCAGCAGGTCTTCCCCGTCCTCACCCCGCTCGCCGTCGACCCGGCCCACCCCTTCCCGTACATCTCGGGACTCTCGCTCAACCTCGCCGTGGTCGTGCGCAATCCGGTCAGCGGCCACCGCCACTTCGCGCGCGTGAAGGTGCCCCCGCTGCTCTCCCGCTTCCTGGAGGCCTCCCCGCAGCGGTACGTCCCCCTGGAGGACGTCATCGCCGCGCACCTGGAGGAGCTGTTCCCCGGCATGGAGGTGCTCGCGCACCACATGTTCCGGGTGACCAGGAACGAGGACCTGGAGGTCGAGGAGGACGACGCCGAGAACCTGCTCCAGGCCCTGGAGAAGGAGCTCATGCGGCGCCGCTTCGGCCCGCCGGTCCGCCTGGAGGTCGAGGAGTCCATCGACCCGTACGTCCTCGACCTGCTCGTGCGCGAGCTGAAGGTCTCCGACGCCGAGGTCTACCCGCTGCCCGGCCTGCTCGACCTGACCGGCCTCTTCCGGATCGCCGGACAGGACCGGCCGGAGCTGAAGTACCCGACGTTCGTCGCCGGCACCCACCGGGACCTCGCCGAGGTCGAGTCCGCGTCCGCGCCGGACGTCTTCGCCGCGCTGCGCGAGCGGGACGTGCTCCTGCACCACCCGTACGACTCGTTCTCCACCTCCGTCCAGGCCTTCCTGGAGCAGGCGGCGGCCGACCCGGACGTCCTCGCGATCAAGCAGACGCTGTACCGGACCTCCGGCGACTCCCCGATAGTGGACGCCCTCATCGACGCCGCCGAGTCCGGCAAGCAGGTCCTCGTCCTCGTCGAGATCAAGGCCCGCTTCGACGAGCAGGCCAACATCAAGTGGGCGCGCAAGCTGGAGGAGGCCGGCTGCCACGTCGTCTACGGCCTCGTCGGCCTCAAGACCCACTGCAAGCTGTCCCTGGTGGTGCGCCAGGAGGGCGAGCTCCTGCGCCGGTACTCGCACGTCGGCACCGGCAACTACCACCCCAAGACGGCCAGGCTCTACGAGGACCTCGGCCTGCTCACCGCCGACCCGCAGGTCGGCGCGGACCTCTCCGACCTCTTCAACCGGCTCTCCGGCTACTCGCGGCGCGAGACCTACCGGCGCCTGCTGACCGCCCCGAAGTCGCTCCGCGACGGCCTGGTCTCCCGGATCACCAAGGAGATCGCCCACCACCGCGCGGGGCGGCCCGCGTACGTGCGGATCAAGGTCAACTCGATGGTCGACGAGGCCGTCATCGACGCCTGCTACCAGGCCTCGCGGGCGGGCGTCCCCGTCGACATCTGGGTCCGCGGCATCTGCGCCGTACGGCCCGGGGTCGCCGGCCTCTCCGAGAACATCCGGGTCCGCTCGGTCCTCGGCCGCTTCCTGGAGCACTCCCGGATCTTCGCCTTCTGCAACGGCGGCGAGCCCGAGGTGTGGTTCGGCAGCGCCGACATGATGCACCGCAACCTGGACCGCCGGATCGAGGCCCTCGTACGGGTCTCCGACCCGGGGCACCGGGCGGCCCTCACCCGGCTCCTGGAGACCGGGATGTCCGACACCACCTCCTCCTGGCACCTCGGCCCGGACGGGAACTGGACGCGGCACGCGACCGACCCCGAGGGACGGCCCCTGCGGCACGTCCAGGAGATGCTCATCGACGCGCGGAGGCGCAGGCGTGCACAACCCTGACCAGTCGCAGGACGTCACGGCGGGCGAGGTCCTGGCCCCGTACCTCCATGCCCGGGCCGCGGACTTCCTCCGCGGCCTGCGCCTGCACGGCGAGAGCGGCTCCGACAGCGCCGGGTCGGAGGAGGCGGCCCGTACGCTGCGGGCCGCCGCCCGCCGGATCGGCGGCACCCTCCACACCTTCCGGCCGCTGCTCGACGCCGCCTGGGCCGACGAGCTGCGCACCGAGCTGGCCTGGCTCTCGGGCACCCTGGCCGTGGAGCAGGCCTGCACCTCGCGCCTGGTCCGCCTGGTGGACGCGCTGTCCCGCCTGTCGAACGGCGGCGGGCCCGTCCCCGCCGCCCGCGGCAGCGAGTCCGCCGGGCTCTCGGTCGGCGCGGCCCGGGCCGGCGCCCTCCTGGAGCGCCAGCTCACCCTGGCCCGTACGCGCGCCCACTCGGCGGCCCTCCAGGCGCTCGGCTCCTCCCGCTTCCACGCGGTCGCGGACGCCGTCGCCCTCCTGGCCTCGGAGGTCCCGCTCGGGCCCGCCTCCGCCGCGCCCGCCGCCGAGGTCCTGGACGCCTCCGCCGGGGTGGCCGAAAGGCGCTTCCTGGACGCGGTCGCCGCCCTCCCGCTGACCCGGGCGGCCCACCCGTACAACGCCGACGCCCTCGCCCTCGCCGCCGGCGAGACCCAGGACGCGCCCTGGCACCAGACCCGGCTGCTGCTGCGCCTGCACCGGTACGCCACCGAGGCCCTGCACGCCGGGGGCGAGCCGGACCCCGTCCTGTACGAGGCGGCCCGCGCCCTGGACCGGCACCGCGACGCCGCCGAGGCCGCGGCGGCCGCGTCCGCCGCCGCCCGCACCCCCCGCATCGCCCCGGCGACCGCCTACGCCCTCGGCGTCCTCCACGCCGACCAGCGCCACGAGGTCGAGGCCGCCCGCTTCGCCTTCCAGCGCGCCTGGCGCAGAACGACGGCCCCGGTCCCATGACGGCCCCGACCCCGGTCCTGGCGGCGGGCTGCGTCCTGTGGCGCCCGTCGCCCTCGGGCCGGGGGATCGAGATCGCACTGGTCCACCGGCCGAAGTACGACGACTGGTCGCACCCGAAGGGGAAGCTGAAGCGCGGCGAGACGGCGGAGGAGTGCGCGCTGCGCGAGGTCCTGGAGGAGACGGGCCGGCGCTGCGAGCTCGGCCCCCGCCTGTCCACGGTCCGCTACACGGTGGCGGACCGCCCCAAGGAGGTCGCCTACTGGTCGGCCCGCGCCCTCGACGGCACCTTCACCCCCAACCACGAGATCGACACCCTCCTCTGGCTCCCCCCGCCCCTGGCCCGCCCCCACCTCACCCAACCGAGGGACCGCACCCTCCTGGCCGAGGCCCTGACGACGACCCACTTCTGAAACGCCCCACCACACGGCGAACCCACCCCCGAGACGCCCCCCCCCACGCGGCCAGACCCACCACCGGGACACCCCTCGTCACGGCCGACCCACCCCCGAGGCACCCCTGCCCCACGACCGGCCCACCCCCGAGACGGTCCCACCCCACGACCGGTCCACCCGGGGTGACACCCCCACGCAACCGTCCCGCCGCCGACGGCGAGCACCGCCCACGGGAAGACCCGCACCTCTGCCCTCCCACCCGCACGGGCGGTGCGGGTGGGAAAACCCTCCCGGCCGGAGGCCGGAAACACCCCGACCGCGGTCAGCCACCCCGCACCTCCACCCCGCCGCCGCCCGCCCAAGGGCCCCGCACCCGGGCTTCCGGCACGGTTCACTTCCCGTTCACCCTCCCCCGTCGACCGCTTCACCTGTTCTGCCTAATTTCGGCCTTACGAGGTGCTCGGAGCACAGTGAAGCACCCGCCAAACCGACACACGCCGCCGCAGAACGTTCAGGACACTCGGTCCGCGACAGGGCGGCTTCTGGAAGGAACACCCGAAAGTGAAGCTTTCGCGCAAGAACGGGCTTCGCGCCTCCGCGATCGGTGCCCTCGTCGTCTCCGGCGCCCTGGTCCTCTCGGCGTGTGGCTCGGACAACAACACGGAGACCCCGGCCAAGGACGGCGACACCAAGTCCTCGGCCGCCGCCTCGAACATCGCCTGTGAGGGCGCCAAGGGCCAGCTCCTCGCCGCCGGCTCCAGCGCGCAGAAGAACGCGATGGACCTGTGGGTCAAGAACTTCCAGGCCGCCTGCTCCGGCGTCGAGATCAACTACCAGGCCATCGGTTCCGGCGGCGGCATCACCAAGTTCAACCAGGGCCAGGTCGCCTTCGCGGGCTCCGACTCCGCCCTGAAGGACGAAGAGGTCGCCGAGTCCCAGAAGATCTGCAAGGGCGGCAAGGGCGTCAACCTGCCCATGGTCGGCGGCCCCATCGCCATCGGCTACAAGCTGGAGGGCGTGGACAACCTGGTCCTGGACGCCTCCACCATCGCCAAGATCTTCGACAACAAGATCACCAAGTGGAACGACCCGGCGATCGCCAAGCTGAACCCGGGCGCCAAGCTCCCCGACTCCACCATCCAGGCCTTCCACCGCTCCGACGAGTCGGGCACCACCCAGAACCTGGGCAAGTACCTCTCGACCGCCGCCGCGGCCGACTGGAAGCACGACCCGAAGTCGAAGTCGTGGCCCGCCCAGGGCGGCCAGGCCGCCAACGGCTCCTCCGGCGTCGCCACCGCGGTCAAGGACGCCGAGGGCTCCATCGGCTACTTCGAGCTCTCGTACGCCACCGCGAACAACATCTCCACGGTCGCCATCAACACCGGCGCCTCCGCCCCGGTCGCCGCCTCCTCGGAGAACGCCTCCAAGGCCATCGCCGCCGCCAAGGTCAAGGGCACCGGCAGCGACCTGGCCCTCTCCCTCGACTACGCCACCAAGGCCGAGGGCGCCTACCCGATCGTCCTCGTCACGTACGAGATCGCCTGCGACAAGGGCAACAAGGCGGAGACCCTGCCGACCCTGAAGGCCTTCCTCAACTACACCGTGAGCGAGGAGGGCCAGAAGGTCCTCGCCGACGCCGGCTACGCCCCGCTCCCGGCCGAGATCGCCGCCAAGGTCCGCACGATCGTCCCCACCCTGTCCTGACCCCCGACCGGGCCGGCCCCTGACCTCCCGTGCAGGGGCCGGCCCGGCATCCGGTGCACCGCCGCCAGGAGCCGTACGACCCGTACCGGCCCCGCAGACCGGAGAAGCAGATGGCCACCACCACACCAGAGCTCAAGAGGAGCCGGAGCGCCAAGAGCGCCTCCCGCCCCGGAGACCGCGTCTTCAGCGGCCTCTCCCGGGGTTCCGGCATCACCCTCCTCGTCATCATGGCCGCGATCGCGGTCTTCCTCAGCTACCGCGCGGTCCTCGCCATCTCGAAGGACAGCACGAACTTCTTCACCACCTTCGAGTGGAACCCGGCCGGCGACCCGCCGGTCTTCGGCATCGCCGTCCTCGCCTTCGGCACCGTCGTCTCGTCGGTCGTCGCGATGGTCATCGCCGTGCCGGTCGCGATCGGCATCGCCCTCTTCATCTCGCACTACGCCCCGCGCCGGCTCGCCAAGCCGCTCGCGTACGTGGTCGACCTGCTCGCCGCCGTGCCCAGCATCATCTACGGCCTCTGGGGCGCGATCTTCCTCGTCCCCTACCTGGCCGGCCTGAACGAGTGGCTCGACCAGTACCTCGGCTGGACGTACGTCTTCGACAAGTCGCAGGACGGCGTCGCCCGCAACCTCTTCACCGTGGGCATCCTCCTGGCGATCATGATCCTCCCGATCATCACCAACGTGACCCGCGAGGTCTTCCTCCAGGTCCCGAAGATGCACGAGGAGGCCGCCCTCGCCCTCGGCGCCACGCGCTGGGAGGTCATCCGCATGTCGGTGCTGCCCTTCGGCCGCTCCGGCATCATCTCCGCCTCCATGCTGGGCCTCGGCCGCGCGCTCGGCGAGACCATGGCCGTCGCCGTGGTCCTCTCCCCCAGCTTCCTCGTCTCGGGCCACCTGCTCGACCCGGGCGGCGGCACCTTCGCCCAGAACATCGCCGCCAAGTTCAACGAGGCCAACGAGTACGGCCGGGACGCCCTCATCGCGTCCGGTCTCGTCCTCTTCACCATCACCCTGCTCGTCAACGGCGCGGCCCGCTGGATCATCGGCCGCCGCAAGGAGTACTCGGGGGCAGCGGCATGAGCCACGCCATTCAGGACCGTCCGCTCTCGGTGGCCCCGCGCCGCGGGTCCCTCTCCCACGCCCGCCTCCCCCGCTGGACCCCGGCGGCCGTCGCCGTCGGCTCCGTCCTCGCGGGCGTCGGCACCGGCCTCGCCGCCGGCTGGCACAGCAAGGTGCAGTGGGGCCTGATCTCCGCCCTGCTCTTCGTCCTCGTCACGTACGCCCTGACCACCAAGGTCGAGGGCAGCCGCCAGGCCAAGGACCGCGTCGCCACCAGCCTCGTCTGGGTCTGCTTCGTCCTCGCCGTCGTCCCGCTGCTCTCCCTCGCCTGGGTCACGATCAGCAAGGGCGCGGCCGTCCTCGACGGCTACTTCCTGACCCACTCGATGAACGGCGTCCTCGACGCCGAGGCCGGCGGCGGCGTCTACCACGCGCTGCTCGGCACCATCGAGCAGGTCGGCATCGCGACCCTGATCGCCGCCCCGATCGGCCTGCTGACCGCGGTCTACCTCGTCGAGTACGGCGGCGGGAGGCTCGCCCAGGCCGTCACCTTCTTCGTCGACGTCATGACGGGCATCCCGTCCATCGTCGCGGGCCTCTTCATCCTCGCCACCTGGAACCTGATCCTGGGCTTCGGGCCCTCCGGTTTCGCCGGCGCGATGGCCCTCGCCATCCTGATGATGCCGGTCGTGGTCCGCTCCACCGAGGAGATGCTCAAGCTCGTCCCGAACGAGCTCCGCGAGGCCTCCCTCGCCCTCGGCATCCCCAAGTGGCGCACCATCCTGAAGGTGGTCCTGCCCACCGCGATCGGCGGCATCACCACGGGCGTCATGCTCGCGGTCGCCCGCATCACCGGCGAGACGGCCCCCGTCCTGCTCCTCGTGTTCGGTACGAAGCTCATCAACCCGAACCCCTTCGAAGGCGCCCAGTCCTCCCTGCCGCTCTACGTGTACGAGCAGTACGCGGTCGGCACCGACGCCGCCGTGGCCCGCGCCTGGGCCGCCGCGCTCGTCCTGATCGCCTTCGTCATGATCCTCAACCTGGTGGCCCGCGGCATCGCCCGCTGGAAGGCCCCGAAGACCAGCCGCTAAGCATCTGACATGCGGCTGACGCCGCGTGGCGGCAATAAGGAAGTGATCCCCATGGCCAAGCGAATCGACGTCAGCGGCCTCTCCGCCTACTACGGCGCCCACAAGGCGATCGACGACATCTCGATGACCGTCGAGCCCCGCTCCGTGACGGCCTTCATCGGCCCCTCCGGCTGCGGCAAGTCCACCTTCCTGCGCACCCTGAACCGCATGCACGAGGTCACCCCCGGCGGCCGCGTCGAGGGCAAGGTGATGCTGGACGACGAGAACCTGTACGGCACGAACGTCGACCCGGTCGCCGTGCGCCGCACGGTCGGCATGGTCTTCCAGCGCCCGAACCCCTTCCCCACCATGTCGATCTTCGACAACGTGGCGGCGGGCCTGCGCCTGAACGGCAGCTACAAGAAGTCGCAGCTCAGCGACATCGTCGAGAAGTCCCTCAAGGGCGCCAACCTCTGGAACGAGGTCAAGGACCGCCTGAACAAGCCGGGCTCCGGCCTCTCCGGCGGCCAGCAGCAGCGCCTGTGCATCGCCCGCGCCATCGCGGTCGAGCCCGACGTCCTGCTGATGGACGAGCCCTGCTCGGCCCTCGACCCGATCTCCACCCTCGCCATCGAGGACCTGATCGGCGAGCTGAAGGAGCGCTTCACGATCGTCATCGTGACGCACAACATGCAGCAGGCCGCCCGCGTCTCCGACCGCACCGCCTTCTTCAACCTGGCGGCCGTCGGCCAGCCCGGCAAGCTGATCGAGCTGGACGACACGGAGCGCATCTTCTCCAACCCGAGCGTCCAGGCGACCGAGGACTACATCTCCGGCCGCTTCGGATAAGACCGTCCTGCGGTGCTGCATGGCGGTGCCACCGCACGACGAAGGGCCCGACTCCCCCACGAGGGGAGCCGGGCCCGTTTCCGTACGGAAGCACTCAGCCGAAGACGAGCTGCACCACGTAGTAGCTCAGCGCCGCGACGATCGCCGCCGCCGGCATCGTGATGAACCAGCCGAGGATGATGTTCTTGGCGACGCCCCACCGGACCGCGTTGACGCGCTTCGTCGCGCCCACGCCCATGATCGCGGAGGTGATGACGTGCGTGGTCGAGATCGGCGCGTGGAACAGGAACGCCGAGCCGAACATGATCGACGCGCCCGTGGTCTCCGCCGCGAAGCCCTGCGGCGGGTCCAGTTCGATGATCTTCCGGCCGAGCGTCCGCATGATGCGCCAACCGCCCGCGTACGTACCGAGGGAGAGCATCAGGGCGCAGGCGATCTTCACCCACACCGGGATGTCGTCGCCCGCTTCCTGCACGTCGGCGATGACCAGGGCCATCACCACGATGCCCATCGTCTTCTGGGCGTCCTGGAGGCCGTGGCCGAGCGCCATGCCGGCCGCCGACACCGTCTGGGCGATGCGGAAGCCGCGCTTCGCCTTGTGCGGGTTGGCCTTGCGGAAGATCCACATGATCGCGCACATCACCAGGTAACCGGCCACGAGACCGATCACCGGCGAGACGAACATGGGGATGACGACCTTGTCGAGCACCCCGCCCCAGATCACCTCGGTGCCGCCGGCGAGCGCCGCGCCCACCATGCCACCGAAGAGCGCGTGCGAGGAGGAGGACGGCAGGCCGAAGTACCAGGTGACCAGGTTCCAGATGATCGCGCCCACGAGCGCGGCGAAGAGGATGCCCATCCCCTTGTCGCCGGTGGGGGTCGCGATGAGCCCCTCACTGACGGTCTTGGCGACCCCCTGGCCCAGGAAGGCGCCCGCGAGGTTCATCACCGCCGCCATCGCCAGGGCCGCCCGGGGCGTCAGCGCCCGGGTCGACACCGAGGTGGCGATGGCGTTGGCGGAGTCGTGGAATCCGTTCGTATACGTGAAGCCGAGCGCGACGCCGATGGTCACGATCAGGGCGAAGGTGTCCACGAAGCCTCAGGACTCCTTGACCGCGATGGTCTCCACCGTGTTGGCCACGTGCTCGAACGCGTCGGCCGCCTCCTCGAGGACGTCCACGATCTGCTTGAGCTTCAGCACCTCGATGGCGTCGTACTTGCCGTTGAAGAGCTGGGCGAGCAGCTTGCGGTGGATCTGGTCGGCCTGGTTCTCCAGCCGGTTGACCTCGATCCAGTACTCGGTGAGGTTGGACATCGTCCGCAGGTTCGGCATGGCCTCGGCGGTCAGCTCCGCCGCCCGGGCCAGGACCTCGATCTGCTGCTCGACGCCCTTGGGGAGCTCTTCGACGTTGTAGAGGACGACCAGGTCGACGGCCTCCTCCATGAAGTCCATGATGTCGTCGAGGGACGAGGCCAGGGAGTAGATGTCCTCGCGGTCGAACGGCGTGATGAAGGAGGAGTTGAGCTGGTGGAAGATCGCGTGGGTGGCGTCGTCGCCGGCGTGTTCCGCTGCCCGCATCCGCTCCGCGATCTCGGCCCGGGCGGAAGGCTCCGCCCCGAGCAGTTCCATCAGGAGCTTCGAGCCCGTGACGATGTTGTCCGCGGACGCGGCGAACATGTCGTAGAAGCTCGTCTCCCTGGGGGTCAGACGAAATCGCACGTGAGGTCCTCGGGGTGCTGGGTTGGGTCAGGCTGATGCTAGGCGCATCATCCGGCCACGGCTAACCGGCGTCCTCTCAGTGTCGCCCATCGGGCACAGTGATCTGCACGGGCCCCCGCCCGGTTCGGCGGGGATCGGTACCATATACCCACGAGGGGTATACACCCCCTTTCTGGACAACGGGAGGACGCGATGACGACCACCGAGGCGGACCAGGTGACCCCCGAGACCGTCGAGCCCGTCGGCCCCGTCGAGAGCGCCGGAACGACCGCCGCGGCGACTGCCGAAACAACCGCGGCGGCGACTGCGGGGGCGACCTCGGGGGCGACCGCCCACGAGCGCGGCGTGCACGGCTACCACCACCAGAAGAGCGAGCACCTCAAGCGCCTGCGCCGGATCGAGGGCCAGATCAGGGGCCTCCAGCGGATGGTCGACGAGGACGTCTACTGCATCGACATACTCACGCAGGTCTCCGCCTCCACGAAGGCGCTCCAGTCCTTCGCGCTCCAGCTCCTGGAGGAGCACCTGCGGCACTGCGTCGCGGACGCGGCGGCCAAGGGCGGGGACGACGTGGACGCCAAGGTCGAGGAGGCCACGAAGGCCATCGCCCGCATGATGCGCACCTGAGGTACGGGGGCCGGAGCGGGGCCGGCGGGATCAGCGGCCGCGTGCGGTCCGCTCCGCCGCCACCCTCAGGACCTCGTCTATCCGGTCGGCGCTGAGCCGCTCCCCGTCGGCGGCGGAGGCGGCGATGATCAGCTCGCCGCACAGCTCTATCTCGGCGAGGGCGACGCGCTCCTGGTCTGCGGGCACGGTCGCGGTACCGGGCGGGGCCACGCGCATCCACCTCTTCCTGCCGGCGTCGGTCTCCCAGCGGTCTCCCAGCGTAGGTACGGAGCCACGCACCGCGCATGACACGTCCGGACCATTTGCCGATGGCCCGTGCCACCGTCGCCCGAGGTGGGGCCGGGGCACGGGCGGGTCAGGTCTCGACCTTCCCGTCGTAGAGGTCCCGGCGGTCCGGCAGCACGACCCGGACGGGGACCCCGAAGCCGTAGAGCAGCGTGGTCGAGGAGACGGCGACCGTGCGGCCCTGGTTGCTGAAGTTGAACCGGTGGCGGACCTTCCGCAGCCGCCCCTCCCCGTCCAGGTACGCGTCGAACGGCACCGCGTCGTCGGAGAACCCTTTCGCCGCCGCGGCGAGCGCCCCGCGCACCTGCGGCGACGCGGCCCGGGCCGCGCGCGCGATGTCGGCGACCCCCCGGTAGTGGCCGACCCTCTCCCCCGCGAGGTCGGTCTCGCCGAGGTACGTGACCTCCCGGGCGCCCCGCAGCAGTTCGGCCGCGGCGGCCGGGTCGGTGGCGCCGCCCGTGACGAGGTTCCCGTCGTCGAGGGCGGTGGTGTCGACGCGGACCCACTTGTCGGCGGGCACCCCGGCCCCGCGGTTCTTCATGTAGAGGACGCCGGGGGTGAGGAGTTCGGTGATCGGCCGGTGGCCGCTCGTACCGGCCGGGTCCCGGGGCAGCACCACCTGGAGGTGGCCGGTCCGGCGCCGGAAGTCGTAGCCGCCCTCGCCCCGGATGGTGACCCGGGTCCCGCCCGAGGCCATCTCCATGGCGGTGCTGGCCTTGGCGGTGCCGGCCCGCGCCAGCGCGTCGGCGGCGCCCCGCACGGCGAGCGCGGGATCGGACGCGGACTTCGGGTCCTGGGACGCGGCGCAGCCGGAGACGGCGGCGGACCCGACGAGGGAGCCGACCAGGACGACGGTGGCGGCGAAGGTCCCGCTCCCCCGGCCGTGCGGACGCCCGTACTCCTGAACCGTCATCGTCTGCCAACCCCCCACGCCTCACCGCCGTCCGCCCGGGGCCCCTCTCGTCCCGGCCCGGGACGGGGGACACCCGATCCGGATAACGACGGCCCGGACGAGCCGTCACGCGCAGTACGGTGGACGCGTGTACGCGCAGGCTTCCTCCCACACGACCACGACGACGGAGCGCGGCTCGTTCGCGCTGGCGCGCTGCAGCTGCGGCTGGACGGGACCGGCCCGCAGATCGAGGGACCGGGCGCGTACGGACGCGGCGGACCACACCCGTACGGCGACGGGCCCGGAGACCCCCTAGGGGTCGCCCAGGGGTCACCCGGGGATCACCCGGGGGTCTCCTCACCCGCCGTCAGGCGGCCAGGTCCTTGCGGTCCTTGCGACCGGTCCTTGCGGCCGGTCCGCCGACGCGGGACTCGGGGATCTCGACCGTCTCCGGGAGCCGCGCCACGTCGGCCCGCCGGGAGCGGACGAGGCGGGCGCCGCGGCCCGAGCGGGCGACGGCGGAGACGACGGGGGTCAGCAGCGCGAGCGCGAGCGGGGCGAGGAGCAGCGCCACCGCCGTGCCGAGGGCGAGCCCGCCGATGACGTCGGTCGGGTAGTGGACGCCCAGGTAGACCCGCGCGAAGCCCTCGGCGAGGGCCAGGCCGATGGCCGCGAGGCCGAAGCCGCGGTGGGCGACGAAGAGGCCGACGCCGAGGGCCATCGCCAGGGTGGCGTGGTCGCTGACGAAGGAGAAGTCGGTCTTCCCGCCGACGAGGACCTCCAGGCCCTGGTGGTCCACGAAGGGGCGGGGGCGCTCGACGAAGCCCCGGATGGGGATGTTGACCAGGAGGGCGGTCCCGGCGGCCAGCGGGGTCCAGACGAGACCGGCGACGGCCGAGACGGAGTCGGCGGGGGTGCCGCGCCGGCGGACGCTCCACCAGCACGCGAGCACGGTGAGGACGATCGCGAGGACGATCCCGTACTCGCCGACGTACGCCATGACTCGGTCGAACCACGGCGGGGCCGACCTGGCCAGCCCGTTGATGTCGTAGAGCAGGCTGACATCGGGGTTCGAACCGTCCGATGCGAGTACAGCCATCTGCTGCGGTCCCTTGCTCTCGTGGTCTGTGGTTTCCAACCCCCGTGTTCAGAGCGGTCGGATCAGGGAACGAACCGCCTGAGGCGTGCGTTCCGCTCTCTCCGGTGGATCATGCCGACGTTATCGAAGAGTGACGGCCCGCCGCAGCTCAGGGCCTGTGCATGACGGAGAGTTCCGGCCATGTCCCGTACGCCCCGAACGCCGCCCTACGTCTGCGGCAGGTGCGTGGGCAGGGCGGCGGCGCCCTCCGGGGTGACCCGGGTGGCGCCGAAGTAGTCCGGGGTGTCGATCCGGTCGAAGCGGATCACCGCCCCGGTCCGCGGCGCGTTGATCATGTACCCGCCGCCGACGTAGACGCCGACGTGCCGGATGGCCCGCGAGTCGGTCAGGTCGTCCGAGAAGAAGACCAGGTCGCCGGGGAGCAGCTCCTCGCGCGCGGGGTGCGGTCCGGCGTTGTACTGGTCGTTGGCGACGCGCGGCAGCTGGATCCCGACGCTGTCGTACGCGGCCTGGGTGAGCCCGGAGCAGTCGAACCGGCCGTTCTGCGCGGCCGTGCCCGTACCGCCCCAGAGGTAGGGGGTGCCGAGCTTCTGCTGCGCGTAGTGGATGGCGCCCGCGGCCTGCTGCGACGGGTCGACGCGGCCGACGGGCCGGGCGAAGCTCTCCTCCAGGGACTTGATGATGCGGACGTAGTTCCGGGTCTCGCTGATGGGCGGCACGCCGCCGTGCCGGATCACCCGGTACGCGCCCGCGTTGTACGCGGCCAGCATGTTGCTCGCCGGGTCCCCGGGGACGTCCTTCACGTATTTGGCGAGCTCGCAGTCGTACGAGGCGGCCGACGGGATCGCGTCCTTCGGGTCCCAGATGTCCCGGTCCCCGTCCCCGTCCCCGTCGATGCCGTGACCGGCCCAGGTGCCGGGGATGAACTGGGCGATGCCCCGGGCGTCGGCCGGGGAGACGGCCCGCGGGTTCCAGCCGCTCTCCTGGTAGAGCTGCGCGGCGAGCAGGGCCGGGTTGATGGCGGGGCAGAGGTTCCCCCACCGCTGCACGAGGCCCTGGTAGAGGGCCGGGACGGCGCCCTTGGCGAGCCCCACCGTGCCGTTCCTGCCGGCGCCGGCGCCGGCGGCGAGACCCGAGGCCGCGGAGTACGTGCCGACGACGAGCATGGCCACGAAGGCGAGACAGACCCCGAAGGCCCCGCCCGCCACCAGCCACGCCCTGCCCGCCCCGCGACCCGCCCTACGCACCGTCAACCACCCCTCGGCCCATGGCAGTACGTCCGGGAATCCAGTCTAGGCGGCGGAGCCCTCCGTGGGGACGGTGCGCGACGACTCCGTCACACGCGCCGCCGTGCGCCGCCCGTACGCCGCCCCAAGAGTGGAACAACGACGATCATTGCCCGGAGTCACCCTCCGTGATACACAGAGTGACCATACGCTTCTTCACACGGAAACCGGCCACACCACCGCAGGTCAAGACGGTCAGACCGGTCAAGTGTGCGGGGATCGGGTAAAGAGAGCCGTCAAGCAGTCACACGCGAGCGGTTTCATCAGCGAAGATAGAGCGATGACCCGTGCCGCCCGGGAGGGGCGGCCAACAACCCATACAGGGGCGGTGAGTTACATGTACCTGGCGGCTGAAAAGGGCGACATCACCACCATCATCGGTGGAATCGCCCCGAACTGGGGCCCCTTCGGGAGCCTGGGCAACGAGGCCAAGGTGATGATCGAGGTCGTGATGGCCGTGGCCATCCTGCTCTGCCTGGGCATCGCCATCTGGGGCGCGGCCAAGCAGCGCATCGGCGCGACCGCCCTCCGCGACACGTTCAGCGCGGAACAGGGCAAGGGCCTGATCGTCGCCGGCCTGACCGGCGTCTTCATCATCGGCTCCCTGGGCACGCTCTTCACCATCGTGTACGGGATGGCCGTCTGACGCCCCGCCGGACCGACCGCCCCGCGACCGCCCACCCCGATTGCCCACCTGAACCTGATGCCCAGTCCTGTTGAAGCACGGCCGTACCCGCGAACGAGTGAGGGGGCGTACCCGGCATGAGTCCCGGCGACGAGCACGACAGCTTCGGCGGCGTGGGCGGCTCGGGCCAGACCCGGACCCGCCTGCCCGAGGGCAACAGCGGCGACGTGTACGGCGCCGGGCGCCGCCCCGTCCGCAGCTCCCGCTCCCTCGTCACGGTCGTGGGCGTGGTGGTCCTCCTCGTCGGCGCCATCGCCCTCGCCAACCGCGGCGGGGGCGACCCGTCGGACCCGTCCGCCCCCCGCTCCGGCACCCCGGGCAAGGCGGCCTCCACGGCGGCCACGGGCGTCCCCCCGGTCACCACCGGGAACGGCCCGATCCCCACGGGCTACGCCCACGACGAACAGGGCGCCCAGAGCGCGGCGACGAACTACGCGGTGGCGCTGGGGTCGGCGGCGATGTTCACCACCGCCGGGCGCGACGAGATCGTCACCACGGTCTACACCCCCGACGCCGCGGCCGCCCGCCGGAACGACCTCGACGAGGCCTACGGCTCCAAGGAGCTCCTGACCCGCATCGGCCTGGAGGCCGACGGCACGGCACCGCAGGGCATGACGTTCATCTCCCGGGTCATTCCCGTGGGCTCCAAGGTGGAGAGCTACGGCACCGACCGGGCGACGGTGTCCGTCTGGTACTCGACCCTGTTCGGCCTCGCGGGCGAGGCCTCGCGGAACCCCGTCTCCGAGGCCTGGTACACCGATACGTTCGAACTGCGGTGGGCCGACGGCGACTGGAAGGTCACCAAGACCACCCAGAAGGACGGTCCCGTGCCCGTCGCCCGCGACCAGCGGGCGTCCGGAGCCCAGGACATGGCGGACGCCGTCGGACAGTTCGGAGGCTTCACTTATGCCCGGTAGGCCCCTCGTCCGCAGCGCCGGGATCGCCACCGCGTTCGGCGCGGTCCAGACGGCCGCCGTCCTGTTCGCCGGCCGGGCCTTCGCGGACCCCACGCCGCCGTCCACGCCCACGACGACGCCCACGCCTTCCCCGAGCCCGACCAGCAGGGGCTGTGAACTCCTCACGGGGCAGGCCAGGGAGCACTGCGAGAAGGGACAGACCGGCGGCGGGAGCGGTGGTCAGGGTTCGCTCACCGACCCCACCACGGCCCTGGATCCCCTGGCCTCCCTCTCCCGCGGCTTCGCCGACGCCGCCGTCACCACCCTCGACTACCTCTCCAAGGCCGTCAAAGAGACCGCCGACGTGGACTTCACCAACATGGAGTTCCTCGGCCGCTACGCCGTCGTCTTCGCCGCCTCCACCGTCCTCACCCTCCTCCTCTGGCTCCTCGCCGTCGCCAAGCGCGCCATCCGCGGCGTCCCCCTCACCACCGCCCTCTCCGAAGCCATCGGCTTCCTCTGGCTGACGGTCCTCGCCTCCGCCTTCACCCCCCTGATCCTCTACACCGTCGTCAACGCCACCGACGCCGTCACCGAGGTCATCGCCTCCGGCACCGGACAGCAGACCGACGTCTTCTTCGGCAGCTTCAAGCAGGCCCTCCAGAAGGGCGACAGCATCGGCGGCGGCCCGATCATGCTGATCATCGTGTCCCTGGTGACCGTGATCGCCGCCGGCGTCCTCTACCTGGAGCTGTTCCTCCGCGCCGTCATGCTCTACGTCGGCGCCCTCCTCGGCGTCGTCGTCTACTCCGGCCTCGTCGACAAGAACATGTGGGGCCACGTCCGCCGCTGGGCCGGCATCATGATCGCGATCATCATGGTCAAGCCGGTCATCGTCATCGTCCTCGGCCTCGCCGGCGCCCTCTCCTCCGGCACCGGCCCGGACTCCTTCTCCGCCGTCGTCTCCGGCCTCGCGATCATCCTGCTCGCCATCTTCGCCTCCGCGATGATCTACCGCTTCGTCCCCGGCTTCGGCGACGAGATCGCCGCCTCCCGCAACAACCGCCTCCACCGCGCCGGCGAGAACACCGCGGCCGCCGTCATCTCCTCCCCCGCCTCCCTCGTCTCCCAGGGCATCAAGACCCACAGCAGCCGCGGCGACGGCGGCGGTGGCGGCCAGGCCTCCGCGGCCCCCCGCCCCGCCAACCAGCTCTCCGGCGGCATGGCCGCCCACAGCAGCCGCGGCGGCGCCGGAGGCGGCGGCGCGACACCGCCCCCGGCCCCCCGCAGCAGCAGTCCCACCGCGGGCACCCCGCACAGCAACCGCAAGAACTCTGGAGGTGGAGGGCGTTGACGACCCAGTCCCAGCCGGTCGCGCCCCGCCGCACGTATCTCATCGGCCGCGCCCGGCCGAACGCGATCGTCGGCAAGAACCGCGAGACCGGCGAGATCGCCCTGATCATCGTCGGCGCCTTCCTCGGCATGATGAGCGGACTCCTCGTCCCCTCCCTCCCCCTGCGGATCGCCCTCCTCGCGGGCCTGCCCATGCTCGCGATCGCCGCCGTCTACCTCCCGTACAAGGGCCGCACCTTCTACAAGTGGTTCGAGATCAACCGCAGCTACAAGCGGATGCTCAAGCGCGGCACCGCCTACCGCTCCTCCGTCGTCGAGGCCGGCACCCGCCTCGACGGCCGCGAGGTCGAGATCGGCCCGCCCCCCGGCATCGGCCGCGTCGGCTGGCTCTCCGCCCCCTTCGGCCCCGACGAGATCGCCGTCCTCCTCCACGCCGACCGCCGCACCGTCACCGCCGCCATCGAGATCGAGGGCCCCGGCGTCGGCCTGCGCGACAGCGAGGACCAGGAGGCCCTCGTCGACCGCTTCGGCACCCTCCTCAAGCACGTCGCCAACGGCGACGGCTTCGTCACCCGCCTCCAGATGCTGGCCCGCACCCTCCCCGCCGACCCCGACGCCCACGCCAAGGACGTCGGCCAGCGCGGCGACCCGCACGCGCCCCCGTGGCTCCAGGAGTCCTACGACCAGCTCCAGTCCATGGTCTCCACCTCCAGCGAGCAGCACCGCGCCTACCTCGTCGCCTGCATGCACTACACCCGCGAACTCGCCGCCGAGGCCAACGCCATGGCCCGCGCCGCCCGCCACGCCTCCGGCGCCCGCCGCCTCGACCGCGACGCCGGCCTCGCCGTCGTCATGGCCCGCGAGCTCACCGACATCTGCGCCCGCCTCGCCGAGGCCGACATCCGCGTCCGCCAGCCCCTCGGCCAGTCCCGGCTCGCGTCCCTCGTGCACTCCATGTACGACCCGGACCACCCCATCGACCACATCCAGGCCATGACGAAACGAAACACCTGGCCGGCCGAGCTGGACGCGATGGAACCGACGTACCTCCAGGCCAAGACCCGCGAGTCCTCCACCCGCGCCCCCTGGTGCCACGCCACCGCCTGGGTCAAGGAGTGGCCGATGACCCCCGTCGGCGTCAACTTCCTCGCCCCGCTCCTCGTCCACACCCCCGACGTCATCCGCACGGTCGCCGTCACCATGGACCTGGAGCCCACCGAGGTCGCCATCGAGCGCATGCTCACCGAGAAGACCAACGACGAGGCCGACGCCAGCCGCGCCGCCAAGATGAACCGCACGGTCGACCCGCGCGACATCGCCGCCCACGGCCGGCTCGACCAGCGGGGTGAAGATCTCGCCAGCGGCGCTGCCGGGGTCAACCTCGTCGGGTACATCACGGTGTCGTCGCGTTCGCCCGAGGCGCTCGCCCGGGACAAGCGCACGATCAGGGCCTCGGCCGGCAAGTCGTACCTGAAGCTGGAGTGGTGCGACCGCGAGCACCACCGGGCCTTTGTGAACACCTTGCCGTTCGCGACCGGCATCCGCCGCTAGGGCCGAAGGGGCACAGACCCATGCGAGATCCGCTGTCCGTCCTCACCGACGCCTTCACCTCCTTCCTCTTCGGGAAGGTGGAGACGACCCGCCTGCCCGTCCGCACCTCCACCGGACAGGCCCAGGCCGTCTACCTGCCGACCGCGGCCCCCGGCCTCGGTGACTCCGGCGTCATCATCGGCCGCGAGGTCTACAGCGGCAAGGGCTACATCTACGACCCCTTCCAGCTCTACGGGCAGCAGCTCCCCGCCCCCCACTGGCTGGTCCTCGGCGAGTCCGGCAACGGCAAGTCGGCCCTGGAGAAGACGTACGTGCTCCGCCAGCTCCGCTTCCGCGACCGGCAGGTCGTCGTCCTCGACGCCCAGGGCGAGGACGGCGTCGGCGAGTGGAACCTCATCGCCCAGGAGCTGGGGATAACCCCCATCCGCCTGGACCCGATGGTCGCCAACGACGCCGGGATCCGCCTCAACCCGCTCGACCCGTCGATCACCACCACGGGACAGCTCGCGCTGCTCCGCACCATCATCGAGGTGGCGATGGGCCACGGCCTCGACGAGCGCTCCGGCTTCGCGCTCAAGGTCGCCCACGCGTACGTGAACAACCACGTCACCGACCGCCAGCCGATCCTCACCGACATCGTCGAGCAACTGCGCCACCCCAAGGCCGAGTCCGCCGAGGCGATGAACGTCGCCATAGACGACGTACGGGCCTGGGGCCTGGACGTCGCCCTCGTCCTGGACCGCCTGGTCGACGGCGACCTGCGCGGCATGTTCGACGGCCCGACGACCGTCGGCATCGACCTCGACGCGCCCCTGATCGTCTTCGACCTCTCCCACATCGACCGCAACTCCATCGCCATGCCGATCCTCATGGCGATCGTCGGCGTCTGGCTGGAGCACACCTGGATCCGCCCCGACCGGAAGAAGCGCATCTTCCTGGTCGAGGAGGCCTGGCACATCATCAACAGCCCGTTCGTGGCCCAGCTGTTCCAGCGCCTCCTGAAGTTCGGCCGCCGCCTCGGCCTGTCCTTCGTCGCCGTCGTCCACCACCTCTCCGACGTCGTCGACGGAGCGGCGGCGAAGGAGGCCGCGGCGATCCTCAAGATGGCCTCGACCCGGACCGTCTACGCCCAGAAGGCCGACGAGGCGCGCCACACCGGCCGGGTCCTCGGCCTGCCCCGCTGGGCGGTCGAGATCATCCCGACCCTCACCCCCGGCATCGCGGTCTGGGACGTCAACGGCAACGTGCAGGTGGTCAAACACCTCATCACCGAGAAGGAACGCCCGCTCGTCTACACCGACCGCGCCATGACCGAGTCCTCGGTCACCGACCCGGAACTGGAATGGGAGACGGAACAGCGGGCCATGCTCATCGAGCAGCAGATGAACGGCTCCTCGCAGTCCACGGTGGCGTAGGCGGGCGAGCGAGGCCCGGCGAGGCGGAGCAAGGCAGGTGGGGCGGATGGGACAGACGGACACGGCGCGCAAGGGAGGGGGAGGCGTCTCGGACGGGCTGCTGCTCGGCCTGTTCGGCCTCCTCCTCTGCCTCACGGTCCTGGTGTGGACGGCGACCGGCCTGGCGGGCCTGTTCGCCCACGGGGCCTGGCCGGACGGCGTCGCCTTCACCGGTACGCCCCCGGCCCTGCGCTCCCTGGTGACGGCCCCGACGGACCTCCCGGCCGCCTGGCCGACCACCCCGCCGGCCCAGCTCTCCGGGTACGGCCTCTTCTGGGGCCTCCTGATCGGCGAGGCGATGGTCCTGGCGGTCCTCGCGGTCTTCGTCCTGGGCACGGTGACCCGCTGGCGCGCGGTCCGCGCCCACCGCAGGGCGGGCACGTACGAGGAACCCGTACGGGAGCCGGCCCCGAACCCCCGGAAGCCGGTACGGGACCACACAGGCCCCCACCCGGCAAGCACCCCGTCGGCCCCGGCCCCGGCGTTCACCGAAGCGACCGCCACCGATCCGGCCGCCCGACCCCCCGCCACCACCATCCCGACCTCAACCCCGACCCCGACCCCGGCCACCCCACCCGAGCACACCAGGGAACCCGCCCTCACCCCCCTGAGCCCCGTACGGGAGACCCCGAGGTCACCCCTCTCCCCGGCCGAACCACAGATCCCCCCACAGCCCCGCACCGCACCCGCACCCGCACCCGCGTACGCAACCACGACCGCGTACGCAACCACGACCGCAACCGGGCACCCCGCCCCCGCAGGAGACGGCAGAGACGGCACCCTCTTCGGTCCGCCCGACGTCCGCCGCCCCCTCGCCGTCCAGGCGGTGCGGGACGCCGAAGGCCCGGTCCTCGTCGTCACCTCCGACCCCGCCGTCTGGTCGGACACCAAGGACGCGCGCGGCAAGCTCGGCCCGGTCCTCGTCTACGACCCCGGGCACCTCTGCGACACCCCGGACCGGCTCCACTGGTCACCCGCCGAGGACTGCGGCGACCCGGAGACCTCGCAGAACAGGGCCGCCGCCCTGCTCGCCCCGGTCCGCCCGCACTCCCGGCTGGACGCGGCGACCGCCGACACCGCGGAAACGCTCCTGCGCTGCTGGCTGCACGCGGCGGCCGTCGACGGCCGCCCCTTCCGGCAGGTGCACCGCTGGGCCCAGGGCGCCGACGCCCACGAGCCGGTACGGATCCTCCGCAGCCACCCCAGGGCGGTGTCCGGCCTGGCCGGGCTCCTGGAGTCCGCCCTGACCGCGCACCCCGAAAGCCGCCGCCTGGCACAGGAGCTGACGGCCCGTGCGTTCTCCGCGTTCTCCACGGTCCACATCAGGGAGGCGTGCACCCCGAACCGAACGGATTCGCTGGCGCTGGCATCTTTCCTCTCCGAAGGGGGCACCCTCTACGTGGTGGGTGAATCGATCGAGGACCCCCGCACCCACCCCGGCGCGATGCCGCTCCTGACGGCGCTCGCCGCAAGCGTGGTCGAGCGCGGCCGCCGCATGGCCGCACGGTCATCCGACGGTCGGCTCGACCCACCACTCACCCTGGTGCTCGACGACGTCGCCGCCGTCGCCCCGCTCCCCGCGCTCCCGGCCCTCCTGGCCGAGGGCAGGACCCGGGGCCTGCCCACCCTGGCCCTGATGCGCTCCCGCGAACAGGCGAGGACCCGCTGGCCGAACGACGCCCTGACCCCCAGGGCCTGACTTCGCCTCACCTGGCGCGCGAGGACTCCGGCCGCCGCAGCCCATACTCCAGATCGGTCAACTCCTCGCCCCCGAGCGTCGCCGCCCGTCCCCCCGTCGGCACGAACCCGAGCCGCCGGTAGACGGCCGCCGCGCGCGCGTTGTCCTCGTGCACGAAGAGCCGGGCCCGCTCGACGACCGGCGCCGGCCGCTCCCACGCCCACTCCAGGGCCGTCCGGAACAGCGCGTCGACGAGCCCGCGCCCCCGCGCCCCGGGACGTACGTACACGCCCACGACGTCGACCTGCGGCACCTCCACCACGTCCCCGAAGACCGTCTTCCCGTCCTCGGGCCGCTCCACGAGCACCGTCACCGTGCCCAGCCAGCGCCCGTCCGCCGCCTCCGCCACGAACTGCCGGATCCACGTCCCCAGGTCCTCCGACCCGCCCTCCGCCCGCTCGCGCCAGAACGACTCGGGCCGCGCCGCCGCCTCCTCGTACGACTCCACGAAGGCGAGGGAGGCCACCGGGTCCCGCAGCGCGTCGAGCCGCAGCTCCCGGACCTTCTCCCACTCACCGGACCGGACCGCCCGGACCACGCACCCGCCGCCGGCCTCCGGCTCCCCCGCCGGCCGCCGCAGCTCGTACTCCACCTCCTCCGCCGACGCGCTCCCCGGCACCGCCACCCGCTCGCCCGTCGCCGTGAAACCGAACCGCCGGTAGAAGGCCGCCGCCCGCGCGTTCTCCTCGTGCACGTACAGCCGCACCCGCTCGACCACCGGCTCCGCCAGCGACCAGGACCACTCCACGCCCGCCCGGAACAGCGCGTCGATCACGCCCGTCCCGCGCGCCTCGGGGCGCACGTACACCCCCACGACGTGCGTCTGCTCCACCGTCGCCGCCCCGCCGAACCGCACCTCGTCCGAGGGCCGCTCCACGAGCAGCGTGACCGTGCCCGCCCAGGTGCCGTCGGGCCCCTCGGCCACGAACTGCCGCACCGCCCCGTCGCCGTCCTCGGACGAGGCCTCCGCCCGCTCCCGCCAGAACGCGTCGGGCCGCCCGGCGGCGGCCTCGTACGTGTCGAGGAACGCCAGGTGCGCGACCGGGTCCCGGAGGGCGGCGAGCCGGATCTCGCGGGCCTTCTCCCACTCGTCGGCGCGGATGACACGTATCAGAGAGTCCATGGACCCGATCCTGACGACGGGCACACGCCCCTGACAAGGCATTTCCCGAGCCCCCGCTCCGCACGTCGTACCCCGGTACTACGCCCGGACCCCCCGCACACCACCCCGGTCCGACGCCCCGCCCCCGCCCGGCTCCTAGCGTCGGAGACATGATCCGAGCAGAGAACCTCACCAAGCGGTACGGGGACAGGACCGTCGTCCAGGACCTCAGCTTCACCGTCCGCCCCGGCACCGTCACCGGCTTCCTCGGCCCCAACGGCGCCGGGAAGTCCACCACCCTCCGCATGATCCTCGGCCTCGACGCCCCGACCCGCGGCCGCGCCACCGTCGACGGGCACCCCTACGACCGCCACCGCGCCCCGCTCACCCGCGTCGGCGCCCTCCTCGAAGCCCGCTCCGCGCACCCGGGCCGGTCCGCACACCACCACCTCATGGCCCTCGCCCACACCCACGGCATCCCCCGCGCGCGCGTGGAGCGGGTCCTCGCGCTCACCGGCCTCACCCACGTCGCCCGCACGCGCGTGAAGGGCTTCTCCCTCGGCATGGGACAGCGCCTGGGCATCGCCGCCGCCCTCCTCGGCGACCCGGCCGTGGTCGTCCTCGACGAACCGGTCAACGGCCTCGACCCCGAGGGCGTCCTCTGGGTCCGCACCCTCCTCAAGTCCCTGGCCGCCGAGGGCCGCACCGTCCTCTTCTCCTCCCACCTCATGAGCGAGACGGCCCTCACCGCCGACCACCTGATCGTCATCGGCAAGGGCCGGCTCCTCGCCGACACCACGGTCGACGCGCTCGTACGGTCCTCCGGCGGCGCCTCCGTCAAGGTCGTCACCCCCGAGGCGGACCGGCTGCGGACCCTGCTCCCGCCCGGCGCCCGGGTCACCGCCGAGGCCCCGGACACCCTCCTCGTCACCGGCCTCGACGCACCCGGGATCGGCCGCGCGGCCGCCGCCCACGCCCTGCCCATCCACGAACTCACCCCGCAGGCCCCCTCCCTGGAGCAGGCCTTCATGGACCTCACCCGCGACGCCGTCGAGTACCGGACCGAGCGCCGGCCCGAGCACCAGGGAGCCGCAGCATGACCACCACGACCACCACTCCCGGAAACGCACCCGGCATCACCCCCGCCCGGGTCCTCCGCTCGGAGTGGCACAAGCTGTGGACGGTCCGCTCCACCTGGATCACCGTCCTCACCGCCGTCGCGTTCCTCCTCGGCGTCGGCCTCCTCATGGGCGCCACCTACACCTCCGACGGCGGCGACTCCGACGTCGACACCGTCGTCCTCACCCTCTACGGCTCCCGGCTCGGCGGCATCGCCCTCGCCGTCCTCGGCATCCTCGTCACCGCCGGCGAGTACGCGACGGGCACGGTCCGCGCCTCCCTGACCGCCGTCCCCCGCCGCCTCCCCGTCCTGTGGGCGAAGGCCGCCGTCTACACCGCCATGGTCTTCGCCCTCTCCCTGACGACGGCCCTCCTGACCTTCCTCACCGCCCAGGTCTTCCTCGACGACACCGACCAGGCCGCCTCCCTCACCGACGACGGCGTCCTCGCCGCCGTCGCGGGCAACGCCGCCGGCGTCACCCTCCTCGGCGTGATCGCCCTCGGACTCGGCGCCGCCCTCCGCTCGGTGCCGGGCGCGATCGGCGCCTTCGTCGGCGGAGTCCTGATCGTCCCCGAGGTCCTCGGCATGCTCCCGTACGAGGCGGTGGACACGGCCCTCCGGTACTTCCCCACCCAGGCCGCCGGCGTCCTCGGCTCCTCGACCGCGCTCCCGGGCGCGGCCTCCCCCGGCGCGGCCCTCCTGGCCCTGCTCCTGTGGGCGTCCGCGGCACTGGCCGTCCCCACCCTGTTGCTCAAGCGCCGGGACGTGTGAGGAAGATGACGGCGTGACGACGGAGACGGAAGAACACCGGAGCGGGGGCACGCGTACGGACACGGGGACGGGCCTCAGCCGCCACGTCGACCGCCTCCTCACGCGCGTGCGTGCCTTCGACGCCCGCCACCCCCGGCCCTGGGACGCGGTGGTGACGTCCTGCTGGGTCGTGGCGGCGCTCGTGGACGCGACGGGCGGCTGGCGGAACACCGCCCCGGACCCGACCCTGCCGGCCCGGCTCGTGGCCGTCCTCAGCCTGGCCCTGACCGTGCCGCTGTACTGGCGCCGCCGCCACCCCACGACCGCCCTGGCCGTGATGGCGGGCGCGGCGCTCGTCAGCGACGCCTCGGGCGCCTTTCTCCAGGCCTCGTACCTCCAGCTGCTCCCGGTCTTCCACATCGCGCTGCTCCGCCCGCCCCGCGCGCTCCTGTGGGCCCTCGCCCTGCTCCTGCCGCCGCTGGTGACGGGGGCCGTCCGCTTCGTCCCGGGGAGCTGGGACCAGCGGGTCGTCCCCACCCTGTGGGCGTACGCGCTCGTCGCCCTCCTCGGCATCACGGTCCGCTCCCGCAAGGACCGCACGGCGGGCCTCGTCGACCGGGCCCGCCGCCTGGAGGTCGAACGCGACCAGGAGGTCCGGCTCGCCGCGGCGGCCGAACGGACCCGCATCGCCCGCGAGATGCACGACATCATCGGCCACAACCTCTCGGTCATCACCGGTCTCGCGGACGGCGGCCGGTACGCGGCGGCCAAGAGCCCCGAGCGGGCCGTCCAGGCCCTCGACGCCATCGGCACGACGAGCCGCGAGGCCCTCGCCGACCTCCGCCGCCTCCTGGGCGTCCTGCGCGACGACGAGCAGGAGGCCGTACGGGACCCCCAGCCGACCCTCGCGGACCTGGACGCCCTGCTCACCGGCGTACGCGAGGCGGGCCTGCCGGTACGGCTCCGCACCCACGGCGAGCCCCCGGCCCCACCCCTGTCCCCCGGCGCCCAGTTGACGGTCTACCGGGTGGTGCAGGAGGCCCTGACGAACACCCTCAAGCACGCGGGCCCCACCGCGAGGGCGACCGTGCTCCTGACGCACACCCCCGAGGAGGTACGGGTGGAGGTCACGGACACGGGAACGGGCGCCGCCCACGCCCCTCGGGGGCAGGGCCAGGGTCTCACCGGAATGCGCGAACGCGCGGCCCTCTACGACGGCACACTCGACTGTGGCCCGCTGCCGGTCGGCGGCTGGGCCGTCCGGCTCCGCATACCCCTGCGAACCCCCCGGGAGGTCTCCCCCTCGTGACGACCGTTCTCATCGCGGACGACCAGCCGATGCAGCGCTTCGGCTTCCGCATCCTGCTGGAGAGCCAGGACGACATGACCGTCGTCGGCGAGGCGTCGAACGGCGCCGAGGCGGTCCGCCTGGTCGACGGCCTGCGCCCCGACGTCGTCCTGATGGACATCCGGATGCCGGGCCTCGACGGCATCGAGGCGACCCGCCGCGTCATCGCCACGGGCGCCCGCACCCGCGTCCTGATCGTCACCACCTTCGACCTGGACGAGTACGCGTACGACGGCCTGCGCGCCGGCGCCAGCGGCTTCCTGGTGAAGGACGCCCAGCCGGAGGAGCTCCTCGCGGGCGTCCGCGCGGTGGCCGCCGGCGACGCGGTCGTGGCCCCGAGCCTCACCCGCCGCCTCCTGGACACCTACATCCACCACCTGCCGCCGTCGCCCGCGCACGGACCCCGCCCGGAGGACCCCCGTCTCGCCGCCCTGACGGACCGGGAACGCGAGATCCTCACGGTCATCGGCCGGGGCTGGACGAACACCGAGATCGCCACCCGCCTCCACCTCGCGGAATCCACGGTGAAGACCCACGTGAGCCGCATCCTCGCCAAGACGGGCGCCCGCGACCGCGTCCAGGCGGTCATCCTGGCGTACGACGCCCAGCTGGTCGCGCCGGCCTGAAAAGGCGGTCGGGGAACGGCCCGTGAACGCAGAAAAGCCCCGCACCATAAAGGTGCGGGGCTTTCCCACAATGATTGTTCGGCGGTGTCCTACTCTCCCACAGGGTCCCCCC